>NZ_JBWKLQ010000003.1:432916-517916 GCF_056429965.1 Streptomyces sp. NPDC046122
CGGTGTGGCCCGTGAGGGCGGTGGGGGGCGCGTGGCGGCGTGGGTCCCAGAGCCTGACCGTACGGTCCACGCTCGCCGACGCGACGATCCGGCCCTCCGGAGCGACCGCCGACTGCCAGACCTCGGCGAACGGGCGCGCCGTCAGGGCCGACCGGTCCAGGTCCCACAGCACCACCGACTGGTCGAAGCCCGCCGTCGCCACGAGATTGCCGCCGCTGACGGCGACCCCCAGCACGTAGTCGGTATGTCCCGCCGGTGTGGCGGTCACCCGGTGGCTCGCCGTGTCCCACACCTTCGCCGCGCCCTCCCCGCCGGCGCTCACGACGGTGGCCCCGTCCGCGCCGTACGCCACCGCGTTGACGTCGTCGCTGTGCCCGGTGAGGGTGGCCCGGGCGCGGTGGCCGCGTACGTCCCAGATCCGGACCGTGCGGTCCGCGCCGCCCGAAGCGACGCTGCGACCGTCCGGGCTGAACGCGAGCCCCAGCACCCCGTCGCTGTGCCCCCGCAGCGTGAACGGCGTCCCGCGCCCCGCCGCGTCCCAGAGCCTGACTGTGCGGTCCGCGCCGCCGGAGGCGACGCGGCGGCCGTCCGGGCTGACGGCGACCGCGTACACGCTGTCCCGGTGGCCCCGCAGCGTCGCCCGCACACGCCGCCGCGGCACGTCCCAGACGCGCACCGTACGGTCCGCGCCGCCCGACACGAGGGTGCGGCCGTCCGCGCCGAAGGCGACCGACCGTACGGCCCCGCCGTGGCCGAGCAGGGTCCCGGCCGGCTGACGCTCGGCGACGCCCCACAGGCGGACGGTGCCGTCCGTGCCCGCCGACGCGATCAGCCGCCCGTCCGGGCTGAACGCCACGGAGAGGACCGGGCCGCCGTGGCCTGTCAGCGTGTCAACCGCGCGGCGGTGGTCCGCCCCGCCCCACAACCGGACCGTGCCGTCCGAACTGGCCGACGCCAGCAGCGCGTCGCCGGGGCTGAACGCCACAGCGTTGACTGGTCCCGTGTGCCCGACGAGGCGGCCCGCGAAGTGCTGCGCCTGCGTACTGAGCAGCGCGCCGCGTGCCTCGGTGGTCGGCGCCGTGCGGTACGCCTCGGCCGCCAGGCGCATCGACTCCTCCGGCTGCCCCGACGCCAGCGCGCCGGACCGTACCGCCATCGCCTGGGACTGGGCGACCCGGCGCTCGTCGACGGCGCGGGAGCGCTGGTGGAACGCCGTCCCGCCCGCGAGGAGCGCCAGCACGAGCAGCGCCCCCAGCAGCACCAGCAGCCTGCGGTGGGTGCGGATCCGGCGCCGCTGGGCCTCCTTGCCGGCCACTTCCTGCGCCCGGCTCGCGTCGAGGAACGCGCGCTCGTACGGGCCGAGTTCCGCGCGTCCGTCGGTCTGCCCGGCCCATTCCCGCACGGTGGCGAGCCGTGTCCCCCGGTACAGCAGCCCGGGGTCGCGGTCCTCGCGCATCCACTCGGCGGCGGCCTCGGCGAGCTGCTGGTGGATGAGCAGCCCGGCCCGGTTGGTGCCGATCCAGCCGCGCAGCCGGGGCCAGGCCCGTAGCAGCGCCTCGTGGGTGATCTCCACGGCGTCGCTGTCCACCGTCACGAGCCGGGCCCGGACGAACGCGTCGAGCGCCGTCTCCACCGCCTGGCGGTCGGGCAGTTGCCGCAGCAGCAGCTCGCGGCTCGCCCTGCGCCGGGTCGCCGCGTCGCCGCCCCCGTCGTCACCGTCCCCCGCGCCTACCTGCACCAGCCGCACCAGGACCCGCCGCGCCATCTCCTGCTCGGCGGGGCGCAACCGGGTGAACACGGCCTCGGCCGTGCGCGCGATGGCGCCGTGGATGCCGCCGGTCGTCTCGTAACCCGCGACGGTCAGCGTGCGGTCGGTGCGCTGCTGCCAGGTGACCAGCAGGGCGTGGGCGAGCAGGGGCAGTGCGCCGGGGGAGGCGGGCGTGAGGTCCTCGGGGCCGCCGCCCCGGCCGGTGCCGCCCACGCCGACGTCCCGCAGCAGCAGGCCCACGAGGCCCGGCTCCAGGGTCAGGCCCGCGCGCCGGGCGGGGAGCGTGATGGACTCGCGCAGCTCGGCGCCGGTCATGGGGCCGAGCGCGAACAGGCCGTGCGTGAACACGGCCGCCAGCTCCGGGTGGTCGAGGCACCGGCCGCTGAAATCGGCCCGTACGCCCAGCACCACCGCGGCGGGGGGCGGTTCGCCGTGCGACCCGCCTTGCGAGACGTCGTGCGATTCGAGGTGCGAGGCGTCGTGCGACCCGTCTTGCGCGGCGTCGGGGGTGGCGAGCGCGGACAGCGCGGCGACGAACGCGCGCCGCTCCGCCTCGTCCGCACACAGCGTGAACGTCTCCTCGAACTGGTCCACCAGCAGCACCAGCCGGCGCGTCGTCAGCACCGGCCGCACGGCCTCGGCCAGGGCCCGCGGCCGCGCCCGCAACGACTCCGGGCTCACCGCGAGCCCGGACCCGAGTGCCTCGGTCACGCACCGCAGCAGCTCCTTCAACGGGTGCGCGGTGGGCGTGCACACCACCACCGGCCAGCCGCTCGACCCCTCGACGGGCAGCGCGCCGCGCCGCAGCGCGGGCACCAGACCGGCCCGCAACAGCGACGACTTGCCCGCTCCCGAAGAGGCGACCACCGCGAGGGGCCCGCTGCCGGCCCGATCGGCGAGCCTGTCCACCAGGTCGGCCGTGGCCCGTTCACGGCCGAAGAACCACTGCGCGTGCTCGGGTCCGAAGGCGGCGAGACCCCGGTACGGGCACACCGCGTCGGCCGGGTCGGGCAGGTGTAGCGACGAGGCCGGCGCAGACGGTGCGGGTGACGCAGACGGTGAGGGTGACGGCGGGCGCCGTGCGGGCGGCACATCGGCGACGAGGCGCAGCAGGGCGCCGCCCGCCTCCAGCGCCTCGTCGCAGCGCCTGGCCACGTCGGGCGTGGGCGGCTTGCCGCCGTTCTCGATCTTGCTCAGGTAGCCCTTGCTGTAGTGGATCGACCGGGCCAGCGCCGTGAGCGAGATGCCGCGCTCGCTCCGCAGGCGCCGCAGTTCTTCCCCGAAGGAGCATGCGCCCCGGACCCCGTCCATGCCGGGCACGGTACAGGCCGATTACTGTCAGTTTCCTTATGTAGTAACGCCTTTGCCTGAATTCTGCCGGTCGTGGCTTGTCCGCTTCCCGGGCGGGGTAGGTGGCAGGGTCGTCCTCACGCCGCTCCCGCGCCTCACGCCACCCACTCGCGCCTTACGGCGCCCCCGGCCGTACGACCGTCAGCGCCAGCAGCGCGCCCGCCCCGCACAGCGCGCCGACGCCGACCCACAGCGGGTCGTACGAACCGAACGCGTCCCGCGCCACGCCGCCCGCGAACGCGGCCAGCCCGGCACCCAGTTGGTGGGCCGCCGCGACCCAGCCGAACACGATGGCGCTGTCGTCGCCGTACAACTCCCGGCACAGGGCCAGCGTGGGCGGCACCGTGGCGACGTCGAGCAGCCCGAAGAGCACCACGAAGGCGACCAGGGGCGTCTCCACGCGGGCCGTCAGCAGCAGGGGCAGGGCGAAGAGCGTGAGGCCGCGCAGCGCGTAGTACGCGGCCAGCAGCCGGCGGGGGTCGAGCCGGTCCGTCAGCCAGCCGGAGGCCACGGTTCCCGCGATGTTGAAGATGCCGATCACGGCCAGCAGCGAGGAGGCGACGGTCGGGGGCATGCCGTGGTCGTGGGCGGCGGGGGTGAAGTGTGTCCACATGACGCCGTTCGTCGACGCGCCGCAGATCGCGAACGTCGCCGCCAGGAGCCAGAACGGACCCGTGCGCGCCGACCGTGCGAGCACGTCAACGGTCCGCCGGGCCGCCCCGGGAACGCGCGTCGGCCGTTCCCGGGACGCACTCGTCGGCCGTTCCCTGGACGCACACGTGTCGTTCCTGGGAACGCCGTACGGCCGTAGTCCGACATCCCTCGGACGATCGCGCAGCACCAGCAGTACGAGCGGCAGCGCCGCCAGCGCCGCGGCCGCGAGCGTGACGGTTCCCGCCCGCCACGCGTACCGCTCGACCGTCCAGGACAGCGCCGGCAGGAACGCGAACTGCCCGGACACGCCGGCCGCCGTGAGCACGCCCGTGACCAGCCCCCGGCGGCGCGCGAACCAGCGGTCGGTCACGGTCGCGGCGAACGCCATCGCCATCGACCCGCATCCCGTTCCCACGAGGAGGCCCCAGGCGAGCACGAACTGCCATGGCTCCGTCATGACCACGGTGAACAGCGCGCCCGCCGCGACGGCGCCCAGCGCGCCGCCGACGACCCGGCGCATGCCGAAGCGGTCCATCAGGGCGGCCGCGAGGGGCGCGGTCAGGCCGTAGAGGACCATGTTCACCGACGCGCCGAGCCCGATCACCGAGCGAGACCAGTCGAACTCCCGGTGGAGCGGGCCGGTCAGCAGGCCCGCCATGGTGGTGAAGACCCCGGCCACCACGATCGCGAGGGCGGCGACCGCGACGACGAGCCAGGCGCGGTGCACCCGTGCCCGTACCGGCGGACGCTTGCTGGAAATCTCCGCGATCCGAACCATGCGTCCGACCCTGCGCCCGTCGGCGCACCGGCCGCCAGTGGCGAGATCGCCATGGTGTGAAAGAATCTCGCCATGTCAGACCAGCGCGCCGCGACGGCGTTCGCCGGCCCCGGAGGCCCCCACCGCGTCGCCGTGCTTGTCCGTGACGGGCTGGTGACCATGGAACTGGGCATCGTGCACCGCCTCTTCGGGCAGGCCCGGTCGGCGGCGGGGGAGCCCCTCTACGAGGTCCGCACGTGCACACCCGAGCCCGGCGACCTCCGCACGGACGCCGACGTCACCGTCCGTGTCGCGCACGGCACCGACATCCTCGCCGAGGCCGACACCGTGATCGTCCCGGCCTCCGACGAGGACTACACGCCCCGCACGGCGCCCCACCTGCCGTCCGACCTGGCGCGCGCACTGGCCCGGATCCGCCCCGGGACCCGCATCGCCTCGATCTGCACCGGCTCCTTCGTCCTCGCGGCGGCCGGGCTGCTCGACGGGAAGCGCGCCACGACGCACTGGCGTTCGGCCGCCGACCTCCAGCGGCTGCACCCGGACGTACGGGTCGATCCGAACGTGCTCTACACCGACGAGGACGGCGTCCTCACGGCGGCGGGCGTCGCCTCCGGCATCGACCTGTGTCTGCACATGATCCGCGGCGACCACGGATCGCAGGTGGCCAACGAGGTGGCCCGCGGCACGGTCGTCCCGCCGCACCGCGACGGCGGCCAGGCGCAGTACATCCCGCGCCCCGTCACCGCCCCGCGCCGGTCCTCCACCGAACCCGCCCGCACCTGGGCGCTGGACCACCTGGACCGCCCCATCAGCCTGCGCGACCTGGCCGACCGCGCCGCGATGAGCACACGCACGTTCTCCCGCCGGTTCTGCGAGGAGGCGGGGCAGACGCCGCTCCAGTGGCTCACCGGGCAGCGCGTCGACCGCGCCCGCCATCTGCTGGAGGAGACGGACCTGCCGGTCGACCGGGTGGCGACGGCGGTCGGCTTCGGTACGGCGGTGTCCCTTCGCCAGCATCTGCACACGGCCCTGGGCGTGTCGCCGAGCGCCTACCGCGCCACGTTCCGGGGTGCGACGGCCCGGGAGAACGCGGGCGCGGCGGCGACGGATGCCGACGGGCGCAGTCCGGCTTAGCCTGAGAGCACCCGATCCGTCAGCGCGTACTTCCCCCGCACCACGAGGCGAGGAGCCAGCCGTGAAGCCGGACGCCAGCATCTCCTACCAGCAGGTGGTCTTCCGGGACCGGGCCGCGGGATACGCGTTCCTCACCCGGTCGACGGCCACCAGCGAGAACACCATCGAGTGGGACGACGGCAACACGTATCCCGTCGTCGATGTCGAGATCTCCTCGGAGAGCCACCCGTTCTACACCGGCAAGGCACGGACCGTGGACACGGAGGGGCGGGTCGCGCGCTTCGAGCGGCGGTATGGGCCGGAAGGGCAGGGCGACGGCGATGCGAGCGGGCAGGGCGATCCGGCCGGCCGGGGTCAGTAGTCCGCGCAGCCGCCGGCCGCGTTTCCCCGGCTACATGTCTTCCAGTTCCCCGTCGAGGCCCCCGAGCTCTTCGAGTTCCTCGTCGAGGCCCTTGAGTTCGTCCTCCTCCTCGTCGTCGTCGGGGGCGTCCGGATCGATGTCCGGCTCCTCCTCGGAGAGAAGCTGGTCCAGCGACTCGCCCCGGTGCGCCTCCTCCGCCGTGTTGCCGAAGAACTCCGCGGGCGACCAGTGCTCGGGGGGCGCGAGCCCCGCGTCGAGCGGGTCGTACTCCAGGTCGTCGCTCTCGAGTGTGTCCTGCGCGTCGAGCACTCCGTCGTCCTCGGGAGGAACCGTGTTGTCTTCACTCATGTCCCGCTCCGTGCCTCGTTCGGCCCGATTGGGCTGCCCCACATTGCCCACGCTCCCGCAGGCGGCCGCCCCTCGCATCCGGAACGGGAGAACACCCGGTTTCCGGAATGTTCACCGGATGCGCCGCGGGTACGCGGGAACCAGAATGCCGACTGATCGACGAAACAAGGAGGCGGTATGAGCGAGGAATCCGTTGCGAGGCCGAAGCCGTCGGAGGTCACCCCCGACAGCCTGCTGCACACCGGCGCCACCGACGACGTGACGCCCGAGGACCTGGTGCTCTCCTCCGGGCGCGACGTGACCCCGGCGACTCTGGAGTGGGCGCGGCGCCGGCTGGAGAAGGAGGGCCGGGCGGCGATCGACACACAGCTTCCTTAGAGCACTCCGACACCACACCCGCACTCACGCACTCCGCCCCGCACAGGCCGTCCTGTGCGGGGCGGAGTGCGGGTGCGGTCCGCCCGGCCCCGGGGGGAGCCCTGGAACGGGCCGGGCGGCCGCTCGGCGTCACGGGGCCGCTGTTCCGGTGACGCCTCTGCGGGCGGCGTGCCCCGCACGGCGCGCCCGGTGGCATCCGTACGGCCGACCGCACGGATGCCCCGGAGCCGCGGACCTGCCGCCGTCCTTCGCGTGACCACCCTCGGACCGGCTGCCGGGAGCGGGCAACTCGCGTCGTTCGTGCGTCGTATCGTCCGTGCATGGACGTGGTACGACAGCCTTCGCAGGACGCCGGACTGACCACCGGGGCGCTCGCCCTGCGGCTGGGCGTCGCACCGACGACGCTGCGGTCCTGGGACCGGCGTTACGGGCTGGGGCCCGCCGACCGCGAAGGGGGCAGGCACCGGCGCTGGACGCCCGCCGACGTGGCCGTACTGGAGCGCATGTGCCGGCTCACCGCGCGGGGCGTCGCCCCGGCCGAGGCCGCCAGGCTGGCCCGTACACCGGACGCCGGCCCGGACTGCCCGGCGCCCCGCCCCGCTGCCGCGCCGGTCCCCGGCCCGCGCACCGGCGACAGGACGCCGCCGCACGACGCGCGGCCGCCCCGCCCGGCGGCGGGCGGCGTCGCCTGGCCGGACGGGACCCGTTCGGCGGGCGGGCCGGACCCGGCGGACACGGCGAGGGTCGCGCGGGGCCTGTGCCGGGCCGCCGTACGGCTCGACTCGCCCCTGCTCGACGCACTCCTCGTCTCCGCCGTCGCCGATCGCGGTCTCGTGGCCGCCTGGGAGGACGTGATGACGCCGGCCCTGCGCGCCATCGGCCGCACCTGGGCAGCGAGCGGCGATGAGGCGGCCGAGCGGTACGTCGAGGCCGAGCACCTCCTGTCGTGGCACATCTCCTGCGCCCTGCGCCGCCCCCGGGACGGCGCGCACGAGCAGCGGGACGGAGCGGACGTGCGGGACGGGCGCCCCGTCCTGCTCGCCTGCGCGCCCGGCGAGGGCCACACCCTCGCGCTGGAGGCGCTGGCGGCGGCCCTCGGCGAACGGGGGACGCCGGTGCGGATGTTCGGGGCGGCGGTGCCCGCCCGCGCCCTGACCGAGGCCGTACGCAGGACGGGGCCCGCCGGTGTCGTCCTGTGGTCCCAGACCCGCCCCACCGCCGACCGCGCCCTGCCCCGTCTCCTGCGGGCCACGGCCTGGGGCATCAAGGGGGCGCGCACCCGATCCGCCGTACTGGTCGCGGGGCCCGGCTGGAGCCGTACACGTCCCACGGAGGGCGTGCACCGGCCGAAGGGCCTGGCGCACGCCCTGGAGCTCATCGAGGCGGTGCGGGGCGGCTGATGCCCGGCGCGCCGGGCATCAGCGAGCTCCGGCCCTCCCGCCAGGCGTCCAGCACGTGCTGCTCCCAGCGGGACTCCAGCAGCACGCTCGCCCGGATGCCGAAGGCCACGTCGCCGGCCAGCTCCGGCTCCCTGGCGAGCAGGTCCCCGATCACGTCGCGGCGCATCACCTGCTCGTGCACCGCGTCGGCCTCGACGTGCTCGGTGAAGAACCGTGTGCACTGCTCACCGGCGCCCAGCCGCTCCAGTGCCTTCGCCATCCGGCGCGCGCCCGGCGGCGAGGTGATCTCCAGAGTCGCGAAGTTGCCCACCAGGGCGCCGCGCAGGGCGCGACGCAGGCCGAACAGGGACATCGCGTTGACGGGAGCGAGGGTGACGGCCGGCGCGAACTCCAGATACAGCCCGTAGCGCGCGTCCAGCCCCGCCCCCTCCATCAGGTCGGCGAACAGCCGGGCGTGCACGTGCGCCCCGCGTCCGGCGCCGAACTCGTCGAACTCGACGGCCACCAGGGACGCCTTCGCCTGTCCCTCGAGGCGGGGAATCACCCACGCCTGCGGGTCCGCCTCCTTCAGCTGGTAGAGCGACCGGTGCGCCAGGTACTCGCGCATCCGCTCCCAGGTGCCGTCGTGCATCAGCTCGTGGGAGACTCCGTGCCCCTCGACCGGCTCGACGAGCAGGGCGTCGAGTTCGGCGTCCACGTCGTCCTCGCCGCCCGCCGCCGCGCGCAGCGCGTCCAGGAACGCGTCCTCCAGGGCCCCGCGCAGCCGCAGCAGGTCCAGGTCCCACTCCCGCGTGTCGGGAACGCCCCGGAAGCCCCGGTAGTGCGGTTCGTACGCCAGGTAGAGGGCCAGTTGGAGATCGTCCCCGAAGGGGTCGGCGGAAGCGGCCTCGTCGAGCAGGGGCCCGGCGTCCGGGGGAGAGCCGAGCAATATGTCCCGGACGGCCGCGGACAGGGGCCCGCGGGAGGGGGGCAGCTCAGCGACAGCTGTCATTTGTGGTCGTCCTCGAAGTCGTCGATCTTTTCCAGGGGGCGTACGGCGGGTCCCTGGAGCACCTCGCCGTCGACGCCGAACCGGGAGCCGTGGCACGGGCACTCCCAGGTGCGTTCGCCGTCGTTGAACCGCACCAGGCAGCCCAGGTGCGTGCACCGGGCGGACAGCGCGTGCACTTCACCCGCGTCGTCACGGTGCACCGCCACGTGACGGGCGCCGCAGCGCACCACCGCGCCGCTGCCGGGCGCGATCGACGAGGCGGGCCCGCTGCCCGTCACGAACGGCAGCCGGTCGCCCACGAAGTGCCCGGCCGCCGCGGCCTGGAAGCGCATCAGGGCCGGAGCCTCCTTGAGCGGCTGGAGGCGCACCGGGTCGTACAGGTCGGTCCAGGGCAGCTTCTGCCCGGTGATCCGGGCGGCGAGGAGCTTCCCCGCCATCACGCCGCTCGCCATGCCCCAGCCGTTGAAGCCGGCCGCGACGTAGGCGTGGTGCGCGCGCGGGTGGAGTGCGCCGACGAACGGTACGCCGTCCGTCGGTTCGTTGTCCTGGGCCGCCCACCGGTGCGTCAGCCGTACGTCGGGGAAGCGCCGCGTGGTCCACTCTTCCAGCCGCTCGTACCGTTCCTCGACACGGCCCGCTCCCGGGGTGAACTTCTCACCGGTCACGATGAGCAGCCGCTCCCCCTCGCCGTACGGCGCGGTTCGCACCGAACGGGTCGATCCCTCCGGCGTGAGGTACATGCCCCCCGGATCCTGCGCGGCCGGGATCACCCCGGCCACCACCAGCTCACGGTGCGGCTTGAGCCGGGCGAAGAGCAGCGAGCGGTCGAAGACGGGGTAGTGCGTGGCGACCACGACGTCGCGGGCCACGACCGTGCGCCCGTCCTCGATGGTCAGCCGGCACGGCTCGCCCTCGCGCAGCCCGACGACCCTGGCCCCCTCGAAGATCTGCCCGCCGCGCCGCTCCAGGTCGGCGGCGAGGGCGTACAGGTACTTGCGCGGATGGAACTGGGCCTGTTCCTCGACGCGTACCGCGCCCGCGACGGGGAACGGCAGCCCCGTCTCCTTGACGAACGACGCGGGCAGCCCGGCGGCGCGCGCCGCCTCCGCCTCCGCCTCGACCGTGGACGCCTCCGAGGGCGCCTCGGCGTACGTGAACGCGGGCGTGCGTTCCAGGTCGCAGTCGATCCCCAGCTCCTCGCACACGGCCACCACGTGGCCGATGGCGTCCTGCTGCGAGCGCGCGTACAGGGCCGCGTTCTGGCTGCCGCGCGTGCTGCGCAGCCGCTGGTAGGCGAGCCCGTGCAGGGCCGAGAGCTTGGCCGTGGTGTTGCCCGTCACGCCCGCGGCGATGCGGCCCGCCTCCAGCAGAGCGACGTTCTTTCCGGCCCGTGCGAGCTCCCAGGCCGTGCAGATCCCGGCGATGCCTCCACCGATCACCGCCACGTCCACGTCGAGCCCGTCGGGCGGCGGGGGGTGTGCCTCGGCGTCGCCGTATTCCATCCAGTACGAAAAGGGGCGGTCGGGGACATCCCTCATTTGCTGCTCCTTACGGCAGGGGCCGTTATGACCAGGGCACTTTGAGGTACCCCCGTCCCATGCGCCTACTCAGACCACCTGGTGTCTACGCCCCACTGGAAGACACCGAACTGCTCGCACGGGTGACGCGGGAGGAACCGCGGACGCCCGGCGCCGACGTGCTCGACGTCGGCACCGGCACCGGTGCGCTCGCCCTGGCGGCCGCCGAATGCGGTGCCGCGAGCGTCACCGCCACCGACCTGTCGCGCAGAGCCGTCCTCGCCGCCCGGCTGAACGCCCGGCTGCGGGGACATCCGATCCGTGTACGCCGCGGGGACCTGCTGACCTCGTTCGCGGGGGAGAGCTTCGATTTGATCCTTTCCAATCCACCGTACGTCGCCTCGCCCGGCGACGTGCCGGCGAGGAGCGCCGACCTGACCTGGTGGGCGGGCGCGGACGGGCGGGCGGTGCTGGACCGGCTGTGCGTACAGGCGCCGCCGCTGCTGAGGCCGGGCGGCGTGATCCTTCTCGTGCAGTCGGCGCTGTGCGGCGTGGGCGCCACCGTGGACGCCCTGACCGCCCAGGGGCTGCGGGCCGAACCCGTGGCCCGGGAGACCGTGCCGTACGGCCCGGTGATGCGGCGGCACGCCGCGTGGCTGGAGACCCAGGGGCTGGTCGACCCGGGAGAGACGAAAGAGGAGCTGGTGGTGATCCGTGCCCGGCGCACCTGAGCAGTCCGAGACGCGGGACGCGCCCCCGGCCCGGCGGGTCGTCGTCGACCCCCAGGGGCCGGTGCTCGTCGAGGGGCCGGTGGAGATCACGCTGGCGGACGGCACGACCGCCCGCTCCGACCGGTTCATGGTGGCCGTCTGCACGTGCCGGCGCAGCCGCCGCTATCCCTGGTGCGACACCAGTCATCGCCGCAGGACGGTTGCCCGCCCGTCGTCCGGGCACCCGACGGACTGCAGCGAACAGACCGTCACATCCACTTCGGGAGGGACGATGACCACCGCACGCCAGATCATGTCCAAGGGCGCGGAGTGCGTGGGCGAGCAGGAAACCCTCGCGGACGCCGCCCGGTTGATGACGCGGCTCGGTGTGGGTGCGCTGCCCGTCTGGGGGGCCGACGACAAGCTCAGGGGCATGGTCACCGACCGCGACATCGTGGTGCGGGCACTCGGCGCGGGCAAGGACCCGAACACGACGAAGGCCGCCGAACTCGCCCGGGGCGAGGCGGTGTTCGTACGCGCGGACGACGACGTCGAGCAGGTGCTCCGTACGATGACGCGCCACAAGGTGCGCAGGCTCCCCGTCATCGACGACCACCGCCTGGTCGGCATGATCGCCCAGGCCGACGTGGCCAGGGCGCTGCCCGAACCACGGGTCGGTGAGCTTCTGGAGGCCCTGTCCACCGACTGACCATGGGAGACATCCTCGTCGGCACCTGCTCGTGGACCGATCCCGCGCTGGTGTCCAGCGGCTGGTATCCGCCGGGGGCCAGGGGAGCCGAGGGGCGGCTGCGGCACTACGCCTCCCGGTTCCCCGTGGTCGAGGCGGACAGCACCTTCTACGCGCTGCCCGCCGAGCGGGTCAGCGCCCTGTGGGCCGAACGCACCCCCGAGGGCTTCCTCTTCGACGTGAAGGCGTTCGCCCTCCTCACCGGGCACGGCGCCCGGGTGGGCGCGCTGCCGGCGGCGCTGCGGCCGACGGGCCTCGAACCGGCCGCGTGGGTACGCAGGTCAGGGATGCCGCCGAGCGCGGTGGAAGAACTGTGGGAGAGGTTCCGGGTCGGCGTCGCGCCTCTGCGTGACGCCGGCCGGCTGGGCAGCGTGCTGTTCCAGTTCTCCCCCTGGTTCCGCCCGGGAGCCCGTGCGCAGGAGTACATAGAGGAGTGCGCGGAACGAACCGGGGGGCCGATCGCCGTCGAGTTCAGGCACCCCCAGTGGCTCGCGCCGGACCGTGTCGCCGAGACGACGCGTTTTCTGCGCGACCGGGGCATACCGCTGGTGGCCGTCGACACGCTCCAGGGACTGCCCGACTCGGTGCCGCCCGTCGCGGAGGCGACGGCGCCCGGGCTCGCCGTCGTGCGGTTCCACGGACGCAGCCCGCACTGGGGCGCCGGCACCAAGGAGAGCAAGTACCGGCACCACTACACCCGCGACGAACTGAGGGGCTGGGTCCCGCGTATCCGCGCCCTCGCACAGCGCGCGGAACAGGTCCACGTCCTGTTCAACAACTGCTGTGCGCGGGCGTCGGTCGACGCGGCCGAGACGATGTCCGGCCTTCTGACGGGCCTGACGCGCCGACAGGACCCGTACGGCGACCGCGACTGGGTGCAGGAAGCCCTTCCAGATTCTTGAAACACGTTCTAGTGTGTGCGCCGCCCGTAGGGAACGCGACACTCTGGAGGGGCCGTGCACCTCGCATACACGCCTGAGCAGACGCGGTTGCGCGCCGACCTGCGTGCGTACTTCGCCGAACTGGTACCCGACAACGCCTACGCCCGGTACGCCGAACCGGCGGCCCGGAAACGCTTCTACCGCGCCACCGTCCGCCGCCTGGGCAAGGACGGCTGGCTGGGCGTCGGCTGGCCCGAGGAGTACGGCGGACGGGGGCTCTCGCCCATGGAGCAGTTCATCTTCTTCGACGAGGCCGCGCAGGCCGGCGTACCGCTGCCGCTGATGGCCCTCAACACCGTGGGCCCGACCCTCATGCGGTTCGGCACGGACGAGCAGAAGGCGTACTTCCTGCCCCGGATCCTCGCCGGGGAGATCGACTTCGCGATCGGCTACAGCGAGCCGGACGCGGGCACCGACCTCGCCGCTCTGAAGACCCGCGCCGTGCGCGAGGGAGACGGGACGACCGGACACTACGTCGTCAACGGACAGAAGATCTGGACCACCAACGGGGACACCGCCGACTGGGTGTGGCTCGCCGTCCGCACCGACCCCGACGCGCCGCCCCACAAGGGCATCACCATACTGCTCGTCCCGACGAGCGACCCCGGCTACTCGTGCACCCTCATCAACACCCTCGCCTCGCACGACACCACGGCGAGCTACTACGAGAACATCCGCGTCCCCGTCTCCCGCCGCGTCGGCGAGGAGAACAAGGGATGGCGGCTCATCACCAACCAGCTCAACCACGAACGCGTCACCCTCGCCGCCCACGGCACCATGGCCGTCCGCGCGCTGCACGACGTCCAGCGCTGGGCGGCGGGCACGAAGCTCGCGGACGGGCGCCGCGTCATCGACCTCGGCTGGGTCCGCGGCCGGCTCGCGAGGACCCACACCCGGCTCGACGCGATGAAGCTCCTCAACTGGCAGATGGTCTCCGCCCTCCAGCACGCCGTGCTCACGCCGCAGGACGCCTCCGCCGTGAAGGTCTACGGCTCCGAGGCCCGCCGCGACGCCTACGCCTGGCTGATGGAGGTCGTCGGCGCGGCCGGTCCGTTGAAGGAAGGATCGGCGGGCGCGGTCCTCCGCGGCGAACTGGAACGCGGCTACCGCAGCGCGGTCATCTTCACCTTCGGCGGCGGCAACAACGAGATCCAGCGCGAGATCATCTCGTGGATCGGCCTGGGAATGCCGCGCGTACGCCGCTGACGTGCTGTGACGGGGATTCTCAGTTGGCCGGCGCCGCCTGCCGTCGGGCTGGCCGGCGGAGCCGCCGGATCCCGGTCGTGCTCCTGCTGCCCGCCGTCGCGCCTTCCACGTGACGGCGGGCCCAGGTCCGAGTGGGCACGGAGTGCGGAGTGGACGAACGCTCAGACCGCTGCCCGGGAAGGCTCGCAGGAGTGCGGCAGGTCGATACGGACCGTCCGGTCGCAGAGCCGTTCCACCTGTGCGGGGTCGTGAGAGACGAGCAGGACGGTCCGGTTGCCCCGCAGGGCCGCCACGGACTCCTCGACCGCGTCGCGGCTCCGCTCGTCCAGGGCGCTGGTCGGCTCGTCGAGGAGCAGGGCCGACGGCTCAAGGGCCAGGGCCCGGGCCAGGCACAGCCGCTGACGCTGCCCGTTGGAGAGCGTCTGGGCCGGCGTGTCCAGCCGGTCGGAGACCTCGCTCCACAGGCCTGCCTCCCGCAGTGCCTGCTCCACGCGGTCCTGCATCTCCGTCCGGGACGCCCGCACCAGGTGACGGAGACCGAACAGGGCGTTGTCCAGGATGCTGCCGCCGAAGACGACGGGGGTCTGCGGTACCAGGACGACCGTGCTGCGCAGGCTGGAGTCGCCCCTGCCGTACCGGACGGGACGGCCGAGCACTGCCACCTCGCCCTGACGGCGGAGCCCGTGGGGCAGCAGGTCGACCAGGGCGCGGAGCACCGTGGACTTGCCGGCGCCCGACGGGCCGCACAGGCCGGTGGTGGATCCGGTGGCCAGCTCGAACGTGACCGGTCCGACCAGGCGCTTCGTGCCGTCGAAAATCTGCAGGTCGCGAACCGCGATGACAGTCGTGTCGACCGTTTCGTCCATGGTCGTGACACCGGTTGTCACGTCGTCCATCGTCGTGCTCCTTCGAAGCGGTTGCGCAGGAAGACCGCCAGGCTGAGCAGACCCGCGGTGATCAGGACCAGGACGAGGGCGCTGCCCCATGCCTGGGCGATCGCCTCGGGGGCGCCCGAGTCCTGCGACAGGGTGAAGATGTGCGTGGGCAGGGCCTGGACCGGAGCGTTGACGATGCCGGTCGGGAGGGCGGGTGCCCCGAAGAACACCGTGGCGGTGAAGATCAGGGGGGCCGTCTCGCCCGCCGCGCGGGCCAGGCCGAGCAGCAGACCGGTGAGCGTGGCCGGCCAGGTGTACGGGATGACGACGGAGCGGACGTACTGGGAGCTGGTGAGGCCCAGTGCGAGTGCGGCCTCGGTGATCTCCCCCGGCATGCTCCGGATCCGGCCCGCGGTGGTGAGGGCGACCACCGGCACCACCACGGGCACCAGGACCACGGCGCCGGCCAGCCAGGAACGGCCCCAGCCCATGGTCGTGCAGAACAGTACGTACCCTGCGAGGCCCAGCAAGATGGTGGGGGTCCCGCCGATCGCCACGGTCAGTGTCTCCAGGACGCGGGCGGTTTTCGGGGAGGCACGCGTGCCGACCACGATGCCCGCTCCGTAACCGAGGGGCAGCGCGATCAGCGCCGTGGTCGCGAGCAGCAGGAGCGTGCCGAGGATCTGGTCGCGTATGCCGCCCCCCGCCGCGCCCTCGGAGGCCGAGAACCAGAACACTGGGTTGAGTGCCGCGCCGCCGCGGGTCAGCAGGATGCCGAGCATGCCGACGAGGAGGGCCCCCGGCAGCAGCAGGGCGCCGAGTCGGACGACGGTGGTGAGCCGGTCCTTCGGAGTGCGCAGCCACGCGGAGGACCAGCGGGCACGTGGAGCGCGCGGGATCCGTCCCGTGGAGCCGCGGGTGCCCCACACGGTGGCGACGGCGACCAGGGCCAGCAGCACGATGCCCAGCCCGCACAGGGCCGCGAAGTACGGGCCGGAGGTCCCCGCGAGCATCGGCTCAGGGCCGGCCAGCTTGGTGGTGAGCGTCTGACCGGGGCGCGTGAGGGAGGAGAAGAAGTTCCCCAGCGAATCCGGGAGCCGTCCGTCGGCGCGGCCGATGACCATGAAGACCGCGATGGCCTCACCGAGTGCCCGGGCGAGGCCGAGGAGGACGCCCGCGCGCATGCCCGGACGGGCCTGGGGCAGGACGGCGGAGCGGACGACCTCGCGGCGGGTCAGGCCGAGGGAGTACGCGGCCTCCCGGTAACGGTCGGGCACGGCGGCCAGTGCGTCCACGCTGACCGCCACGATCGTCGGCATGATCATGACGGCGAGGACGATGCCGGCGGCGAGCAGGCTGTCACCGCCCGGCACGTCACCGAGGTCCGCTACGAACGGCCGGATCACCATGATGCCGATCAGGCCGTAGACAATGGAGGGGACCGCTGCCAGGAGTTCGATGCTCAGGCGCAGCGGTTTGGCGAGGCGGGGCGGCAGGTACTCGGACAGGGCCACGGCCGCCGCCCAGCCGATCGGGACGGCGAGCATGAGTGCCAGGACGCACACGACCGCTGAGCCGTAGATCATGGCCAGGCCGCCGAAGGAGAGGTTCCCCGGACTCCAGGTGGATGAGGTGAGCAGCGCCGTCCAGTCGACGGTTCCGCTCCCGATGCCCGTGACCAGGTAGCCGAGCAGGACCGCGAGGGTGAGCAGCACGGACAGGATGCCGCTGTACGCCCAACCCCAGACCCATCTCGCCCGGTTGCCGCGGCCCTTCCCGGAGGAGGGCCGCGACACGGCGGGTCCGGGCGCCCGGGCAGGGCGCTCCAGAGTGAGACCCATGGTCAGAGGCCCATCTGCTCGCGCGTGAGGTAGCCGTGCTTGGGCAGCAGCTTCTGGCCCTCGGCCGAGAGGATGTATTCGATGTACTGCTTGACGGTGCCCTTCGGCCGGCCATTGGTGATCATGTACAGAGGTCGGGTCATCGGGTACTTGCCGGACGCCACGTTCGCCAGGGTGGGGCTAACGCCTTCCAGGGGCACGGCGACCAGTTCGGGGTGCCCCTCGATGAAGCCGGTCGACAGCGGGGCGATGGAACCGCGGGTGGACTTCAGCTTGTTGCGGGTCTCCAGGTTGCCGCCGACGATGGCGTAGTTCGCGGACTTGGGCGGGGCCGGCGGCTCGCCCTCGCCGTAGATGAACTTGTCGAGCACCTCACGGGTGCCGCGGCCGGGCTCCTTGTCGTACACGAAGACACGGAGGTCGGGACCGCCGACCTCCTTCCAGTTGGTGATCTTTCCCTCGAACAGGCCCGCCGCCTGAGCCTTGGAAAGCCCCTTGACCCCGCCGTCGGCCACCTCCTTGGTGATGATGACTCCGACGGCGTCCGCACCGATCTGCGTGGTGACGAAGTCCGTGCCGGGGTACGCCTTGTGGTCCTCGTCGGACAGGGGCTTGGAGCTGAGGGCGATGTTGATCTGGCCGGTGCCGAGCTGGGAGATGCCGCCGGCGGAGCCGCCCTGGGTGGCGACGGTGATGTTCAGGCCCTTGGCCTTCAGCGCCTCGGCGGCGTCGGAGGCGACCGGGGCGACGGTGGTGGAGCCACTGGCCTGGACGGCGTCCGAACCTGCCTTCGCGGAGTCGGCGCAGCCCGTCAGGGCGGCGGAGAGCAGGAGAGCGGCGGAGGCGACGGAGGCGCCCTGGCGGACACGCCGTCCGGTGAGGCGTGTTGCCGTGCCGCGGGTTTCAGTGGGCATGAAAGACATGGCGGTGCCTTTGCGGTGATGGAAGGGGTGGGAATCGGGGAACAACACAGATGGCGGATCGCCGACTTGTGGCGTGCTGGTCCGCGGTCGGCCGTCAGGACGCAGAAGTGCGGCAGGCATTCCCGCCGACGCCACCAACTGCCGCGTGGACGAGGCGAGTGGACGCCGGACGAGCCTGCAGGTGCTCGGGGAGTGCGGCGCGGTGGACACCGGGCGACGGCTGCTTACGGCTTGCAGCCGGATGCCCCTGCGATCCTTCTCGCGTTCCCCGTCGAACTCGCTCCGGACCATAGGGGGCTGCCGTAGGGCGCTGATGCGCCCTGAACAACTGGTGCTCGGCCCACTCCCCTTTGAAGGGCCTCACGCATCTTGGCATCGGTACCCGTTCACCCGCTGACCCCAGGTGCGGAGCGCGATGCCGTGGGCGAACGCTACCGCCTCTGCGTCGCCCTGGCGACATCTTGACTGACGAAATCATCGATGATCGGCGATTGAATTTGTGGCCACGCGCCGGAGCGGTGAGTGCGCTGCCTGGGGGCGGCCACGAAATCCGAAGCCGAGTGGGTCGCCGTCCGGCACCTTCGCCCGGACGGCTTCAGGCTGTGACCTTAACCGGAGTTCAGCGGTCGGCTGCCCTCGTCGCAACCAGCCACAGACGAGGGCGAATCGGGGCAGCGGCCTTCTGTGGTGACTGCGGGGTGGAGGGATGCTCTTCGTCATTCATCGATCTATTGACATACATCGCTCAACGCTGGCAGGGTTCCGGCCGTCGGCCGAAAACCTCGTTGCCGGCCCAGGGCTCTGACCCGGCCCCATCTCAATCTGTCACGCTCTTTGATCACTCCCTGGGGGGAAGTGTGAGTAGTCCCCGTGTTCTGGTTGCCTCCGCGTTCGAAGCGGAGCTCCAGCCCCTGACGTCCGCGTGTGCGGCGGCCGCTCTGCAGCACCATGGCGCCGATGTCGTCGGCTGGGACGCGCACCTGCTTCCCGACGCCATGCCGGAAGGCCCCTTCGACCTCACGCTCGTCTCGGTCCAGCAGTTCGAGGGTCTCGAGCGCGGAATCGCCCTCGCGCGGAGGGTCTCGGAGGCGTACGGCACCACGGTCGTGACCTTCGGCCAGTACGCGCAGATGAACCATCGGGAGTTCCTCGACGTCGCCCACGGCATCATCATGGAGGAGCCCGAGCTCATCAGCGAGGAGCTGGCGCAGCTTGCCGCCGGCACCATCGCCCTCGACGCGGTACCCGCGTTGATGACCCGGACGGGCATGCGGCCCAAGCCCCCGCGCCGGCGCATCTCGGTCACCAAGCCCGCCCGTGACCTGTTCCCCTCCCTCGTGCACTACCCGGCACACCACTCACAGTTCGGCTTGATGGGCAATATCGAGGCGTCCCGGGGCTGTCACCACAAGTGCACCTACTGCTCCGTCTACGGCGCGTACGACGGTGGTGTCGCCGCCTACGACGCCGACAGCGTCCTGGCCGACGCCCTGCAGCTCGCGGAGGAGGGTGTCCGGCACTTCTGCTTCATCGACGCCGAGTTCTTCAACTCACGCACCATCGGCATCGGTGTGGTCGAGCGGCTCGTCGAGGCCATCGGTCCGATCACGTTCGAGTTCACGACGCGCGTCGACCACGTCCTCGACTACACCAAGGAGTTGGAAAAGCTCGTCTCGCTGGGGCTGCGCCGCGTCACCTGCGCGCTTGAGTTCCCCTCCAACCGCATCCTGCGCATCTTCGACAAGCACATCGACGTCGACCACATGCGCGAGGCGGTCGCCGAGGCTGAGCGCATCGGCTTCGAGCTGTACCCGACGTTCATCCCGTTCACCCCGTGGATCGAATACGAGGAGCTCCTCGGTTTCGAGGACTGGCTGGTCGACACGGGCCTGGCCCGGGTCACCGACCCCACCGCACTGCAGACCCGGCTGCTGCTCTTCAAGGGTTCCCCTCTGCTTTCCTCCCCGTGGATGGAGGACATCGCCACCGTCGACCGCGGCTTCTGGGTGGAGTGGACTCACCCCGACAAGCGCGTCGAGGAGCTCTGGCAGGAGCGCCGGACCGACGCCGAGGACGCGGGCAAGATCCGCTGCTGCGTGAAGTGCTGACCCGCCCGATCACACGACAAGGACACTGACATGGGTGGATCACCCCGCGTCGTCATCTCCACCGGCCAGACGCTCCCCGACATGGACTGGAGTGGCGAGCTCGCCGGCCTCACCGACTCGTGGCCGTACCTCGGACCCACCTGGCTCCGCGCCACGGAGAAGGTACTGCCCGACGTCCAGCCCTGGCACACCCTCGCCCACCGCGCCCGCGGCGAGCTGGCCCTTCTCCCCGGCTACATCCTCACCACCCCGCCGGTCGTCGACCACGAGCCGCGCACCTACCTCGGGTGGCAGGCGCCCTCCGGTGAAGAGGTGTGCTGCGGCGCCGAGACGGACGCCGCCCGCAGCGCCGAGGTCGGCGCCCTGGGAACCGAGCCCTTCTTCCCGACGCTCCTGCTCGGATCCCCGCTGGGCTATCGCACTGAGGTCGCCTACAACTTCTGGACGCCCACCCTGATGGGCGCCATCGTCGACAAGCTGGTCCCGGCCGCGTTCGAGGCCGGCATCAAATGCATCGTCGCCCCCTGGATCCCCAGCCGGCGTGGCAACGACGCCCTGGTCGACGCGCTCAACGCGGCCGGTGCCTCCAGCACCTTCTGGGGTTACGAGGACTTCATGAGCCTCGACGCTCCGAACTGGGAAGGACACCTCGCCGCCCTGCCGCTGAAGAAGCGCCAGCGCATCAAGGGCGACGTGCGCCGCGCCGAAGCCGCCGGTGTGACGATCGAGCGCGTCGACGGCACCGACATCCGCCCGTACATCGCGCGCATCGCCGAACTCACCTGCCTCAACCGGGAGAAGAACGGCGCCGGCGAGGAACCCGAGCACATCGTCGGCATCCTCTCCGCCCTGATCGACGAGGGCGCGGACGTCCGCGCCTACCTCGGCTACAAGCACGGCGCGCTGGTCGCCACCTGCGTCACTGTCCGCAAGAACCACCGCCTGTTCCCGAAGTGGGCCGGCTTCGACTACGCCGCGATCGGCGAGCGCAGCGGCATCTACTTCGCCCTCGTCCTCGACGCGCCCGTCCGCGACGCCTACGCCGAGGGGCTGCGTACCGTCGAGTTCGGCGCCGGCGCCCACCAGGCGAAGGCCCTGCGCGGCTGCACCCCGCGCGAAGTCACCACGTCGATGCTGCTGTCGGACCCGGCGCTGCGGCCGCAGGCGAGTGCCTGGCTCGACGCCTTCGGGAACACCAGGCGCGTCGCGTTCGGCACCGCGTCCCCCGCCCCGGCCCAG
Source organism: Streptomyces sp. NPDC046122 (assembly GCF_056429965.1). NCBI lineage: Bacteria > Bacillati > Actinomycetota > Actinomycetes > Kitasatosporales > Streptomycetaceae > Streptomyces > Streptomyces sp. NPDC046122. Next base: position 454,187 of record NZ_JBWKLQ010000003.1, read on the forward strand.
CCCGCGAATCTACCCCTCCTGGACGCCTCCGGCGACAGCGGCTGCTGCGGCTGACCCCGCCCGGTTCCACGACAAGGACGAGAAGGACCCCATGATCACCTTCATCCCCCTGACCGGATTCCTCGGGGCGGGCAAGACCACCACCATGACCGCCGCCGCGCTCGCGCTCCAGGCGCAGGGCCGCAAGGTCGCCGTCATCACCAACGACCAGGGCGTCGAACTGGTCGACACCAAACTCGTACGGAGCAAGCTCGACAGCGTCGCCGAGGTCACCGGCGGCTGTTTCTGCTGCAAGTTCGAAGACCTCGTCGAGGCCATCGTCGCCCTGGTAGCCTCCGACAGCGTCGACACCGTGATCGCCGAGGCCGTCGGCAGCTGCACGGACCTCCAGGCCACCGTCGTACGGCCGCTGCGCCAGTACTACGGCGACGACATGGTCGTCGCGCCGCTGACCACCGTGGTCGACCCCTTGCGACACCTAGCCTTCGCCCGCGCCGCCGAGCGGGGCGGGCCGGAGTCGGACCTGTCGTATCTCTTCCGCCAGCAGGTCACCGAGGCCGATGTCATCGCCGTGAACAAGCTGGACACCATCAAGGCGGACCGGGCCGAGGAGCTCCTCGCCTCGCTCCGGGCGAGCAACCCGAAGGCGACCGTCGTCGGATACTCCGCCACCACGGGCGCTCACCTGGAGACGCTCCTCGACGCGTGGCAGGCGCCGGCCACGAACGAGGACGTCGTCCTCGACATCGACTACGACCGCTACGCCGCCGCCGAGGCCCAGCTCGCATGGATGAACCAGGAGCTCGACCTCACCGCCGCCGGGGACGGATTCGACGCGACCGCCTGGGCCCGCACCGTCCTGCAGGAGCTCTCCGCCTGGGCCTCGGAGCACGACGCCGTGATCGGCCACGCCAAGATCACCGTGGAGACGGCCGACGGCGACTTCGCCAAACTCAGCCTCACCGAGTCCGGCGCACAGCCCACCCTCGACCGCGCCACCGAGGCCGACGCGCCGTCAGGACGCGCTGTCGTCAACGCCCGGGTCGCCTGCGAGCCCGACGCTCTGGACGCGGCCGTGACCGAGGCGGTGCAGGCCGCCGACCTCGCCACCGCCGTCGCCTCCTCGGCGACCACCCCGGTGTCGTTCAAGCCCTCCTACCCGCGCCCCGTACACCGCCTCGCCCCCGCCGGCGCCTGACCGAGAAGGACCACCCGTCATGAGCGACACCACCACGGCCGGCAGCCTGCAGGAAGAGGTCCGGCAGTACTACCGGGCCAAGGCCGCCGAAGCCGAAACGAGCGGCGCCTGCTGCTCGCCCGACCCGCAGACCTTCGGCCCCGCCGCATACGACGAGATCGGCCCCGGCACCGCGCCCGACGCCGCTCTCCTCGCCAGCCTCGGCTGCGGCAACCCGAGCGCCGTCGCCGAACTGCGCGAGGGCGAGACGGTCCTGGACCTCGGATCCGGCGGCGGCCTGGACGTCATCCTCAGTGCCCGGCGCGTCGGCCCCGACGGCCGCGTCTTCGGCCTGGACTTCCTGGAGGAGATGCTCGCTCTGGCCGCCCGCAACGTTGAGGACGCCGAGATCGACAACGTCGTCCTGCTCAAGGGCACGATCGAGTCCATCCCGCTGCCGGCAGACACCGTCGACGTGATCATTTCCAACTGCGTGATCAACCTGTCGCTGAACAAGCCCGCCGTCTTCGCCGAGATGGCTCGTGTCCTCACCCCCGGCGGACGCCTCGGCATCAGCGACGTGGTCGCCGAGGACCGGCTCAGCCCCGAGGAGCGGGCCGAGCGCGGCGGACACAGTCAGTGCATCGCCGGCGCGCTGTCCGTCGCCGAGTACAAGGAACTCCTCGACGCGGTCGGCCTGAAGGACGCCGAGGTCGTCTTCACGCAGGAAGCGGCCGACGGCCTGCACGCCGCGATCATCCGCGCCCACAAGCCGGTCGACAGCACCGCCGGCGCGCAGGAGTGCGCGCCCGGCGGCACCTGCTGCTGACCACGTCGTCGCACCCGAGCCGTGGCCGGAGCTCAAGCTCCGGCCACGATGTGCACGGTGGTGCTCGCCCGTGTGCCGATCCCCGCGCGTGTATCGGCCAACAGGGGTAACGGCGTCGCCACGGACTCGTTGCTCCTGATTACCCGGCCGGCCCGCCCTTCGCCGCGGTCGGCGCGGCGGCGGTGATCCTCGTGGTCCGCTAAGGATTCCCATGTCCGAAACGTCACTCGACCGGGAGATCGTCGAGGAGTACGCCCGCTGGTTCCGAGCCCTGGCCGACCCCACGCGCATCCGCATCATGCGGTTCCTGAGCAGTCGGCCGGGTCCCGTGCCGGTGGGTGAGATCGTCGCTCATCTTCGACTCAACCAGTCGACCGTCTCGCACCACCTGAAGATCCTCCACACTGCCCGCTTCCTGACCAGGCGCCGTGCCGGTGCCAGCATTCGGTACGCCATCAACCCCCGCTGCATCACCGAGTTCCCCAGCGCCGCCGACATCCTCATCGGCGCCCAGGCCCACTCCTGCCGGGAGCCGGAATCCGGCTGAAGGCCCTCTTCGGCCGCTGCCGTGCCGCACTCGTCGGCCTCCGTCCGCATTCACCTCGGAAGCAGGGTCCTCCTCAGGGCATAAACGCTTGACCACCGAGTGCGGCGGCCTCGTACAGGTCGCAGGCCGGAGCAGTGGGCAGAGCAGATCAGCCGGCGACGAGTCTCGTCGCCGGCTCCTTGTGCTCGCTCGTGGCCGTAGAGCAGAGGGCCAGCTCCTGCCTGTCAGGTCCGCCAACGTGACCGGCAGGAGCTGGTGTTCATGGGGAGGGTCGACAGCGTGGGCTTCGGTGTGGCCTCAGGCTGTAACGGCGACGCTGGCGGCGGCCTTACTCGTGTCGGCAGGGGCGGCCAGGTATCGCTCCGCGTCGAGTGCGGCTTGGCAGCCGGAGCCTGCCGCAGCGATGGCCTGACGGTAGGTGTGGTCGACGACGTCGCCGGCGGCGAAGACTCCCGGCAGGTTCGTACGAGTGGAGGGCGCCTCCACCTTGATGTAGCCCTCGTCGTCGAGGTCGACCTGGCCGGTGAGGAGTTCGGGGCGCGGGCGGTGTAAAGAGCTGCGGTGCATCGGGCCGGGCCGGAGCCTATGACGATGACCTCACGGACGTCGCCCCGGCCGCTGCATCCGAGTCGGTCAAGGGGGTCACGCCTCCTGCTTCGCGTCGATCTCGGCGATGAGGCCCTCGATCAGGCCCATGATCTCGTCGCGGATCGGACGGACGGCCTGGACACCCTGGCCGGCCGGGTCCTCCAGGGCCCAGTCGAGGTACGTCTTGCCGGGGAAGATCGGGCAGGCGTCGCCGCAGCCCATGGTGATGACGTAATCGGACGCCTGGACGGCCTCGGTGGTCAACACCTTCGGCTTCTGGTCGGAGATGTCGACGCCGACCTCGGACATGGCCTCGACGGCGGCCGGGTTGACCTGGTCGCCCGGAATCGAACCGGCGGAGCGGACCTCGACGCGATCGCCGGCCAGGTGGTTGAGGAACCCGGCGGCCATCTGGGAGCGGCCCGCGTTGTGGACACAGACGAAGAGCACGGAGGCGAGCGGAGCGGTGGTCATCGGTTCTTCCTTGCCGGCAAGAGGTCAGCCCCGGCTGGTATCAGCAGCGAGTGATGTGACAGTATCAGTCCATGATGACGTCAGTCGACACTGATCTGATCCGGGTTCTGGCTGACCCCCTCAGGCTCCAGATCGTGACCCTGCTCGCCCGCGAGACCCTCTGCACCACCCACCTCGTCGAGGAAACGGGCGCCAAGCAGACCAACCTCTCCAACCACCTGCGCGTGCTGCGTGAGGCCGGTGTGGTGGAGACCGAGCCCTGTGGTCGCTTCACGTACTACCGCTTGAAGCCGGACGTCATCGCCCGGCTCGCCGGGCAGTTCGCCGACCTGGCCGAGTGCGCCCGTACCGCTGCCGAGAACAAGAGGGCCTGTCCGTGACCCCCACCCAAGCGCCCGCTCCGGCGGCGGATTCCTCGGTCGTCGGGAAGCTGTCGACGCTCGATCGCTTCCTCGCCGTCTGGATCCTCCTTGCCATGGGCCTCGGCCTCGGGCTCGGGCGGCTGGTCCCCGGCCTGAATGACGCCTTGGCCGCGATCGAGATCGGCGGCATCTCGCTGCCGATAGCCGTCGGTCTGCTGATCATGATGTACCCGGTCCTCGCGAAGGTCCGGTATGACAAGCTCGACGCCGTCACCGGCGACAAGAAGCTCATTGTCTCGTCGCTCGTCAGCAACTGGATCCTCGGTCCGGCGCTCATGTTCGCCCTCGCCTGGATCTTCCTGCCGGACCTGCCCGAGTACCGCACCGGCCTGATCATCGTGGGTCTGGCGCGCTGCATCGCCATGGTGATCATCTGGAACGACCTTGCCTGCGGCGACCGCGAGGCCGCCGCTGTCCTGGTCGCCCTGAACTCGGTCTTCCAGGTCATCGCCTTCGGTGTCCTGGGCTGGTTCTACCTCGACCTGCTGCCTGGCCGGCTCGGCCTCGGCGAGGGCGAGACGCTCGACATCTCGATGTGGAAGATCGCCCTGAACGTCGTCATCTTCCTCGGCGTCCCGCTGGTGGCCGGATTCCTCACCCGACGGATCGGTGAGAAGCGGACGGGTCGGGAGTCGTACGAGACGAAGTTCCTGCCGAAGATCGGACCGTGGGCGCTCTACGGGCTGCTCTTCACGATCGTCATCCTCTTCGCCCTGCAGGGGAAGACCGTCACCTCGCAGCCGATGGATGTCGCAAGGATCGCCCTCCCGCTTCTCGTCTACTTCGCGGTCATGTGGTTCGGCACGTTCGCCCTCGGCAAAGCCATCGGCCTCAAGTACGACCGCACCGCAACGCTTGCCTTCACCGCCGCCGGCAACAACTTCGAACTCGCCATCGCCGTCGCCATCGCCACCTTCGGCGTCACCTCCGGGCAGGCGCTCTCCGGAGTCGTCGGCCCCCTCATCGAGGTCCCGGTCCTGGTCGCGCTCGTGTACGTGTCGCTGGCCTGGCGCAAGAAGTTCGCCCCCGTCCAGCAGTAGCCCCGCCGTGTCGCTACTGTGCGCCTCGCCCCCCGGCCGGGGCGAGGCGCAGCCCTATGAAGGGAAGCCGAGGAGATGAGCAAGGCACTCGACGTCGTCGTGATCGGCGGTGGCCAGTCTGGAATCGCCGCCGGATACCACCTGCGCCGCCTCGGCGGCCTCGACTTCACCGTCCTGGACGCTCAGTCCGCGCCGGGCGGGGCCTGGCAGCACGCGTGGGACTCGTTGCGTCTCTTCTCGCCGGCCGCGTACTCCTCCCTGCCCGGTCGCCTCATGCCGCGGCAGCAGGGGGAGACGTACCCCGAGGCCGCCCACGTCGTCGACTACCTGACCGACTACGAGCGGCGATACGAGCTCCCCGTACAGCGGGCCGTTCGGGTTGAGGCGGTCCGCCGCGACGGCGAGCACCTGCGCGTCGAGACCGACTCCGGTGTCCGGCGCGCCCGCGCCGTCGTCAGCGCCACCGGAACGTGGTCACGGCCTTTCCTTCCCTCTGTCCCGGGCCGCGGTTCCTTTCTGGGGCGGCAGCTCCACACCGCCGAGTACCGCACTCCCGGTGAGTTCGCCGGAATGCGGGTCATCGTCGTCGGAGGCGGGAACTCCGGAGCGCAGGTCGCTGCCGATCTCGCGTACGACACCGACCTCACCTGGGTCACGCGGCGACCCGCGCGGTTCCTGGCCGACGACATCGACGGCCGTGCCCTCTTCGACCACGCCACCGCCCGCCGCCGTGCTCTCGATGAAGGCCTTGCCGACGGCGGGGGAGTCGCTTCGCTCGGTGACATCGTCGCCGTACCGCCGGTACGCGAAGCCCGCGATGCGGGCCTCCTCAAGGCGCAGCCGATGTTCACGCGTGTGACGGGGACCGGTGTCGAATGGGCGGACGGTACGCGGGCGGAGGCCGACGCGATCATCTGGTGCACCGGATTCCGTCCTGCTCTCGCCCACCTCGCCCCGCTCGGGCTCCGCGGTCCTCGCGGACATGTCCCCACCCGGGATACCGAGGCTGTGGGAGAGCCCCGACTTCATTTGCTCGGGTACGGCGACTGGACCGGGCCCGCCTCTGCCACCCTTGTTGGCGTCGGCCGTCCCGCGCGCGAAGCCGCGCGCGCCATCGCGGCCCTTCTGCGCTGATGCGGCGCGGGTGAACGAACGGTGAACGCCTGACGGATATCGGTCCTCGGATTCGCCGTGGGATCTTGTCGGCTCGTATGGTGTCAGGATGGCAATTCCTGTGGCGGGTGTACCGGTCGAGGACGTGAGTGCGGAGCACTGTGTCCCGTGCTCCCCGGGGCTGCTGATCGACCGGGGCGAAGTCGAGGTGCTGACGGCGCAGTTGAAGGCGATGGCCGACCAGACCCGCCTGCAGATCGTCCACCTCATCGACCAGTCGCCGACCGGAGAACTCTGCGTCTGCGATTTGACCGAGTCGCTCGACCTGGCGCAGCCCACGGTGAGCCGTCACCTGAAGATTCTCACCACAGCAGGGCTGCTGCGCCGTGAACAGCGAGGAACCTGGGCCTGGTTCTCGATCCGCTGGGATGCTCTTCAGGGGCTCAGGGAGCATGCCTTCCCCCGAGGTGTCGACTGCTCGCCGTTCTGACCGTTCTGGTTCAACGCGCCGACGGCGCGTCCATCTCCGCGATGAGGTTCTCGACGAGGCCCCTGATGGCGTCGCGGATGGGGCGCACCGCCTCCATCCCCTGCCCGGCCGGGTCGTCGAGCTTCCAGTCGAGGTAGCGCTTGCCGGGGAAGACCTCGCAGGTGTCCCCACAGCCCATCGTGACGCACACGTCCGACTCGCTGACGGCTTCCGTGGTGAGGACCTTGGGGACCTCCGCGGACATGTCGACGCCGACTTCGCGCATCGCTTCGACCGCCGCCGAGTTCACCGCCGAGGCCGGCGCGGAGCCCGCCGAACGGACCTCGATCCGGTCGCCGGCCAAGTGGCGAAGCCACGCGGCGGCCATCTGGGACCGACCGGCGTTGTGAATGCAGACGAACAGGACAGAGGGCATCCGGGGCACCTACGTCTCCTCAAATGGGCTGCGATACAAGGGCGTTCAAGAATCCGTTGGTTGACACTGGTTGTGCTCGGTGTGTCACGATCAGGCCATGCTGACGTCCGTGAACGCGGAGCTGCTGAGGGCCCTGGCGGACCCTCTGCGGCTCCGCATCGTGTGCCTGCTCGCCCGTGAGTCGCTGTGTACGACTCATCTCGTCGAGGAGACGGGCGCGCGGCAGACGAATCTGTCGAACCATCTCCGGGTTCTCCGGGGAGCGGGTGTCGTGGAGGGCGAGCCCTGCGGGCGCTTTACCTACTACCGGCTGCGCCCCGAGGCGCTGGCCGATCTGGCCACGTTCTTCGGCGGTCTGGCCGACGGAGGGCACGAAGCCTCTGTGGCCCGGCGGCCTTGCGGTTGAAAGTCCGGCCGCTTCTCCTTCGGAGCGCCCGCGACGTCTCGACGTCCACTCGCCCGTGACCCCGCGGGCTGCGGGTCGCGATCCGTGCGCGAAGGTTACTCTCTCCCCGCCTCTCTCGCGACCCCGATGCAGGCGGCTTGACCACGCAGGCGACCGCGCCGGGCAGGTTGCACCACGAGCCATCCGCCATGTGAATCATCGATGGCCGCCGATCGAATTTCGCCGCGCGTCGCGCCGCCCAGGTGCCTTCTCACAGTCCGGACGACGGCACCCGCAGGAGTCGCAAGGCGCGGGGACACTCTTTGTCCTCACCGGGCTCATCTGCATGAACACCCACACTGGGTAACCTGACTGGCGTTCTCAAGCACCAACAGAGGCGGGCGAATCGGGGCAGGGGCACCGTGCGGCGGTGACGCCTGGCAAGGGGTGGCCCTTCGGTCATTCATCGATCTATTGACATACATCGCTTGACACTGGCATGGTTCCGGCCGTCGGCCGACAGTGCCGTTGCCGGCCTGGGCTCCGCCCCGCCCTGTCGGCCGGCCCCGGCCCCGACCACACGTCGACACAAAGGTTTCCCACCATGGCCGCCACGCCCCACCCGCACTCGTCTACCACCGAGGCACCGGTCCTGCTCCTCATGGGCAGCGGTGACCGCCGCTACCGGGAGTACATCGTGGCGGCCGTCTCACGCCACTTCCGCCTGTGGCTCCTCGACGCCCACGAGCCGAGCTGGCAACTGCCGTACGTGGAGGGGGCCTCACTCCTCGACACCAAGGACCTCGACGAACTCCTCGCCGAGGCGAAGAAGGTCATGCAACAGCATCCCGTCGCCGGGGTCTTCACCTATGACGAGTCCCTCGTGCACGCCGCCGCGCGCCTCGCCGAAGCCCTCGGCCTGCCCGGAAGCGCGCCCGACGCGGTGCTCGCCTGCCGCGACAAGGCGACCACTCGGGGACGGCTGACGGCAGCCGACGTGCCGCAGCCGGCCTGCACCCCGGTCTCCACGGCGGCCGAGGCGCGCCGTGCGGCCGACGCGACCGGCTACCCCGTGGTGGTCAAGGCCCGTGGCCTCGCAGGCAGCCTCGGTGTCGTCCGGGCCGACCACGGCGACGCAGTCGAAGCGGCTTTCGAGGCGGCCAGCTCCGCCAACTGGCCCGGAGTACCCCGTTACGACGCCGACGTCCTGGTCGAGGAGTACCTCACCGGTCCCGAGATCAGCATCGACGCGGTCGTCGTCGACGGCGTGTGCACCCCGATGATCGTGGCGCGCAAGCAGGTCGGCATGGACCCGTACTTCGAAGAGACCGGCCACACCGTCGACGCTGCTGACCCCCTCCTCCAGGACGCTGAACTCCTGGACCAACTGCACCGCATCCACAAGGCGCTCGGCTTCGAACATGGCGCCACGCACACCGAGTTCAAGCTCACCCCCAAGGGACCGCGCCTCGTCGAGATCAACGCGCGCCTCGGCGGCGACTTCATCCCCCTGATCGGAATGCTCGCCACCGGCACCGATCCCGCCGTCGCCGCCGCCCACGTGGCGGCCGGGCTCACCCCCGACACCGCGCCGAAGGCACAGAGGACCGCCGCCATCAGGTTCCTCTACCCGGAGACCGACTGTGAGGCGGTCGAAGTGACCGTCCGCAACGACCTCTTCGGGCGCACGGTGCACAGCGCGGTTGCGACGGCAGGTCCCGGCACCCGACTGGTCCTCCCGCCCCGGGCGTACATGAACCGGTACGGCTACGTCATCGCCGTCGGCGAGGACCACGAGCAGGTGACCGCCGACGTGGACGCCGCGCCCACCCTGGTCGAACTGCGGTCGCGCCCCCTGACCGACTGACCGGTTCCACCTTTCAGGCCCCCGAGGAGCCGCCGCCCGTGAGCAAGCCCTCCGACCAGCCGTCACTGCGCTGGGAAGACAACGCGATCGTCACCGTCGACCAGCGCGCGCTGCCGCACGAGAGGCGGCTCCTGCGTCTGGACACCGTGGACGACGTCATCACCGCCATCACGACACTCGCGGTACGGGGTGCCCCCTCCATCGGCCTCGCGGGCGCCCTGGGCGTCGCGCTCTCGGCGTACGCACACTGCTCGCCCGGCGGCACCGGCGACGGGCAGGAGGCCGTGCGCGCCGACGCACAGCGGCTCGCAGCCGCCCGCCCGACGGCCGTCAATCTGGCCTGGGCCGTCGGCCGGGTTCTCGGGAGGCTCGCCGACGGCCCGGACGCGGTCCTTTCGGAAGCCACCGTCATGATCAACGAGGACCGGGCGGTCAACCGGCAGATGGTCGCCCACGCGGTCCGGGCCGTACTGGACCGCTGCCCGCAGCGGTCCCTGCGGTTCCTGACCCACTGCAACACCGGCCGGCTCGCGACCGCGGCCGTGGGTACCGCCCTCGGCACGATTCTCGCCCTCGCCGACGCCGGAAAGGTCACCGAGGTCCTCGTCGACGAGACTCGGCCACTCCTGCAGGGCGCCCGGCTGACGGCCTGGGAACTGGCTGAGGCCGGCGTGCCGCACCGCGTATGCGTCGACAGCGCGGCCGCCGCGGCCATGAGCCGGGGGCTCGTCGACTGCGTCCTCGTCGGAGCCGACCGGATCACCGCGCGCGGCGACGTGGCCAACAAGATCGGCACCTACGGACTGGCGATCGCCGCCGCCCACCACGGCATCCCGTTCATCGTCGTCGCCCCCGAGGCGTCGTGGGACAGATCTCTGGTCGACGGCCGGGACATCGTCATCGAGGAACGTGCCGCGGACGAGGTGACCTCCTACGGCGGGGTCCGCACCACGCCGCGCGGTACACGCGCGTACAACCCCGCCTTCGACGTCACCCCCGCTTCCCTGATCACCGCGATCGTCTCCGAGCGCGGTGTCCACCACGCATCCGAGGTGAGGGCATGAGCTACGCGCCGTCCACAACCGCCGGTGAGCAGACCGCCCAGCACCTGGCCGACATCTCCCGCACCCTGTACGCGCGCGGATGGATGCCGGGCACGTCCGGCAACATCTCCATGCGGCTGCCCGACGATCCAGGCCGGGCACTGATCACGGCGAGCGGCCGGGACAAAGGCGAACTGACCGCCCGGGACGTCGTCGAGGTCGACGCCCGCACAGGTCAGGCGTCCCATCCCGGCCAGGACCGCCCCTCGGCGGAGACCTGCATCCACGCAGCGGTCTACCGCGTCACCGGAGCCCACGCTGTCATCCATGTCCACTCCCCGTACGCCACCGTCGTCGCCCACCGTGCCGCTGCCCTGGACGCTGTCTCCTCGGTACGAGTGGATCGCTTCGAGCTGCTCAAGGGACTGGGACTGAAGGACCCGACCTTCACGGACCTGCCAGTGTTCCCCAACTGGCCCCAGGTCGACCGGATCGCCGACGACGTCGCCGCCCATCTCGCGGTCGACCGGGAAGGCCCGCCCGGCCTGCTTCTGGCCGATCACGGCATCACCACGTGGGGCGACTCGCCGGGCCAGGCGAAGAACCGGCTCGAATGCCTCGAGTCGCTCTGCCAGCTGCTCGTGCTCTCCCAGTCCGAGCTGCACGTCTCCCGTGCCTGACGGACCCGACGACAGGACCACGCCATGACCTTGCTGCAGATCATGCCGGACGACGCACCGGACACCGTGCTGCTCCGCACGCAGGACGAGGAGACCATCGCACAAGCCCTGCGCGAGAGGGCGGTCTCCTTCACTCGCTGGCCGCTACGCGCACAGGTGACGCCGCGGACGTCGTCCGAGGAACTGCTCGACGCCTACCGGGCCGAGGTCGACGAACTGTGCGCCGACCGGGGGCTGCGCCTCGTCGATGTCGCCCGGCTCCACCCCGAGGAGGGAGCGGAGTGGCAGGAGCGGGCGGCCAAGGCGCGTTCGACGTTCCTCGACGAGCACCGGCACGCCGAGGACGAGGTCCGGTTCTTCGCCCAGGGGACCGGCTGCTTCTACTTGCACCTCGACGACCGCGTGTACGCCGTGGTGTGCGAGGCCGGTGACCTGCTGTCGGTGCCGGCCGGCACGCGGCACTGGTTCGACATGGGACCCGTGCCGGACTTCTGTGCCGTCCGGTTCTTCGAGAAGGAGGACGGCTGGGTGGGAGACTTCACCCAGGAGCCCATCGCCGAAGGCTTCCCCCGCCTCGACGTACTCCTGCGGGAAGACTGATGCCGGGCAGCCGGCAGGCCCGAGTTCCCGGGAACGGGCCCCGGGCCGTGGTCCTCGATATCGAGGGAACCACCGGCTCCCTCAGCCACGTACGGGACGTCCTCTTCCCCTACGCCCGTGCGAGGCTCGCCTCCTGGCTCGCCGAGCACCGCGGCAGCGCACCATGGGAGCAGGTCCTCGATGCGGTCACCGCCCACACCGGAACGGCCCACGACGAGGCGAGAGCTCTGGCCCTCCTGGAGCAGTGGGCCGACGCGGACGAGAAGGCGGCGCCGCTGAAGACGCTGCAGGGACTGATCTGGTCCGGCGGCTACGCGGCGGGCGAGTTGCACGGTCATGTGTACCCGGACGTCCCGCCCGCACTGGAGCGCTGGAAGGCGCGGGGCACAGGCCGATTCATCTACTCGTCCGGCTCCGTGGCAGCCCAGCGGGACTGGTTCGGCCACACCGCGCACGGGGACCTGCGTCCGCTGCTCGACGGCTACTTCGACCTGACGACGATCGGCCCCAAGGCGTACGCCGATTCCTACCGTGCGATCGCGGCGGAACTGGGGCACGCACCTGGCGACCTGCTGTTCGTCAGCGACGTCGGCGCCGAGCTCGACGCCGCCGCCGCGGCCGGCTGGCAGACCGTGGCCGTGCGCCGCCCCGACGACGAACGCGCGGCCGTGCCCGGCCACGAAGCCGTCGCTGCCCTCACCCCACTCGTTTCCCGACCCCGCCCGGGCAGGCCGACGGCGCCGGGTCACACGCCCACGCAGGAGGACCAGAACGATGAGTGATCCATCCGACGAGACACCGACGGCGGACATCGCGGTCATCGGCGGCAGCGGATTCTACGAACTCCTGGAGTCGGTACAGCGCGTCGAGGTCACCACCCCGTACGGCGCACCCTCCGACGCGGTGTCCGTCGGCACCGTGGGCGACCGCCTGGTGGCCTTCCTGCCCCGGCACGGCAGCCACCACGAACTCCCCCCGCACCGCATCAACTACCGTGCCAACATGTGGGCCCTGCGCTCGCTCGGGGTCCGGCAGGTCCTGGCGCCCTGCGCCGTCGGTTCGCTGCGCGACTCCCTCGGCCCCGGAAGCGTGGTCCTTCCCGACCAGCTCGTCGACCGGACCGCGGGCCGCGTGCAGACGTACTACGACCACGGCGCCACGCACGTCTCCTTCGCCGACCCGTACTGCGCTTCGGGTCGCGCGGCCGTGCTCAAGGCCGCGGGTGAGGCCGGTGCCGACGTTCACGACGGCGGTGTGATGGTGGTCGTCGAGGGGCCCCGCTTCTCGACCCGGGCGGAGTCCCGGTGGTACGCCTCCGCGGGCTGGTCCCTGATCAACATGACCGGACACCCGGAAGCCGTCCTCGCCCGTGAACTCGCCCTCTGCTACACCTCCATAGCCCTGGTGACCGACTACGACGCCGGCGTGGAGCACGGAGAAGGCGTGTCGCAGGACGAGGTGTTCCACGTGTTCGCGGCGAACGTGGAACGTCTGAAAGCCCTGGTCCTGCAGACCGTCGACGTCCTGGACCGCGAGAGGCGATGCGCGTGCGCGACAGCGCTCGACGGGATGGACCTGCCGTTCGAACTCTCCTGACACGGCGATCGGAACGGGCCGGATCCACACCGAGTGCACGTGCGGACTGATGCCGGTCGCCAGGGTGACCGGCATCAGTCATTCCACGACCGGGCTGCGGCGTTCCACGAGCAGGACGTCGCGCCAGACGCCGTGGTGGCGGGCCACGCGTTCCCGCCGGCCCAGGACGCGGAACCCTACGGACTCGTGCAGGGCCAGGCTCGCCGAGTTCTCGGGAAAGATGCCCGCCTGGATCGTCCAGAGCCCGGCCTTCTCCGTAGAGGCGATCAAGGCCTCCAGAAGCGTGCGCCCCACACCGGTTCCGCGCGCGGTAGGACAGACGTACACGGAGTGTTCGACGACCCCCGCGTACGCGGGCCGGGAAGAGACACGCGACACCGCGGTCCAGCCGACCACCCGTCCCTGATGATCCAGCGCCACGAGCCGGTGTGCCGCGAGCTTGGCGGTGTCGAAGGCGCTCCATGGCGGAGCGGTGGTCTCGAACATGGCGTTTCCCTCGTCGATGCCCTGTTGGTAGATCGCCATGACGGAGGACGCGTGGTCGTCGGTCATCCGGACCAGGGTGATGCCCGGGTGCGGGGGTGCTGCCATGCGTGCTCCTTGCCTCGCCGCGCCCCTGGCGGGATGCGCTGGTCTTCGTCGGCGGGTACGGCGACGCTCCTGCGGCGCCGGGGGCCGCCGCAGGAGCGTGGGTGGGGGTGAGGAGGGGGACGGGTCAGAGCAGGGGCAGCGCGACGAGACCGATGCCCATGCTGCCGAGGAGGCCGACGCCGAGGTAGAAGGCGAAGACCTTCGTCTTGACGACGCTCTTGACGGCCACCATCGCCGGGATCGTCGTGATGGCACCGCCCAGGAGGAAGGTGACACCCGCGGCAGCGACCATGCCCTGGTCCAGAAGGCCCTCGACGACCGGGATCGCTCCGACGCCGTTGAGATACAGCGGAACGCTGATGAGCCCGGCGATCAGTACGGAGAGGACGCCGTCCGTGCCCAGGATGCTCGAGACGACGTCGGTGGGCACGTAGCGGACGATCAGGGCTTCGAGGACGATGGCCAGGAGCAGCCACTTGCCCAGGATCAGCGAGTCGCTGACGATCTCCTTGAGGATCTCGCCGGCACGGAGGTTCTTGATGTCGCGCCGGACGAGCACGCGCCACGGGGTGCCGTCGTCGTCCGCGTCGTTCCGTGCGGCCGTGGAGCAGCCACCGGCTTCGGACGCGGGCTCGGGCTCCTGGGCGGCGCCGCCGCACCCGCCCGCAGCGCCACCGCCGCTGCCGCCTCCGACGGACACGGTCTCGGGCACGGTCGCCTTCGCCGCCGAGCACGCGGTCTCAGGCTCGGGCACTGCCGCCTGTGAGCAACTCTTCGCAGACGCCTTCTCCTCGGTGGAGGCGATCAACGGGTCCGCGAACCGGCCGCGCCGTTCCAGGGCGAGCACGATGAGACCCGCGCCGAAGCTCAGTACCAGAGCACCGATCAGGCGGGTGGTGGCGACGGGGAAGCCGAGCTGGGCGGCGGAGAGCGCGTAGATCTCCGGGTCCATGGAAGGGGAGGCGATCCAGAACGCCATGACCGCCGAGAGCGGGACCCCGGCTATCAGGAAGCGGCGGATCAGCGGGATCACGGTGAAGGAGCAGAAAGGACTGAACGCTCCGATGGCCGTGACGATGGCGATGCCGAGAATGCCCCTGCGCCCGTGGGCGAAGCTGCGGCGCGCGACCACGTCGATCGACAGACGCTGTACGGCGATCCCCAGGACGATGGCGACCAGGAACCACGGGAGATAGTGCAGCACCTCGAACAGGATGAACAGGCCAAGGGCCCGCAATTCGTCCACAGGCGAACCTCTCTGAGACGGTGACACATGAGGGGAGCGGCGCCGTGAAGGTACGTACGGGGGACGTGGCGAGCCGCGTGGGGAGGCTCGATCGACCTCCCCTTTATCGAATATCGATGATAGACGATTAAAGAGATGACCGGCAATGGGGATCCGATGTCCCTCGTCGCGCCGAAGGGGCCCGTCCCGCACTTTCGGTGGCGGCTGCCAGGAAGTGGGGATTGTTGCCAGGTCGCATCGACGTGACCGCCTTCCATGTGGTGCCTACATGCAGTCGCTCGTGTCAGGTGTTCCGGGCGTACATGAGGCACCGACGGGCCTCTGCGGGCCCGCTCTACGCGGAACGAACCTTGCCGTCGCGGGTGGTCATCGAATAACATCGATGGATCATGAGCGGTACGATGAATGCCCAGCTGATCGACCGAAGCACGGCCGAGTCCTACGCAACCTGGTTCAAGGCCCTCTCCGATCCCACCCGCGTGCAGATCCTCAATCTCCTCGCGCTGGCGGCCGGGCCGATGAGTGTCGGTGAGATCGTGGACCGGATGGGCGTCGGGCAGTCGACGGTGTCCCACCACCTGAAGCTGCTCGCCGACGTGCGGTTCGTCCTGCGCGAGCGCCAGGGGACCTCGATGCTCTACTCCATCAATGTCGCCTGCGTAGCCTGCTTCCCCAGTGCTGCCGACGCAGTCATGGGCCGCCCCGCGGCCTCGGCGTGAGGACCGGCCCCTTGACCAAGTCGACCCCGCACATATCCGGTGCGACCGCTGCTGCCTGCTGCCCACCCATCGTGACCGCCGCGCTGTCCGAAGGGGACGCCGAGATCATGGCGGCGATGTTCAAGGCGCTGGCCGACCCCGTCCGGCTCCGCCTCCTGTCCCGAGTGGCCTCACACCCCAGTGGCGAGGCATGCGTCTGCGACATAGCCGACGTGGGCGTATCTCAACCCACGGTCAGCCATCACCTGAAGAAGCTCCGGGAAGCGGGCCTGCTCACCTCCGAGCGGCGCGGCACCTGGGTCTACTACCGCCCGGCGCCCGGCGTCCTTGCCTCGCTGGGCGCGTTTCTCGCCGACACCGAGAAGGCCGGCAAGGAAGAGGTCTCTCTGGCGGCCCAGGTCTCCTGACGTTCGGCGCCGCCGCCCTCGGCGCGAACCTGCGCTTCAGTGCGGTCATGGCCGCTCGGCCGCGCGGTGCGTGGTTCACCTGTGAGCGGCGCCGTGCGACTGTGCCCGAGACGCCCTGGCGACCGTGACGCCGGGTCAGGCCGAGGCGGCCTTGGTGAGGAGGGCTCCCATGGCCGCGAGGACGGCGGGCTCGACGCGGTAGTAGACCCAGGTGCCACGCCGTTCCGAGGAGAGCAGCCCGGCTTCCTTCAGCTTCTGACACGCGTCGAACCGGCGCCCAAGGGTCGGCCGGACGACGGCCGGGATCGCTATGGCGCGTCTTCGCAGTCGACGCGCACCCCGTTCTTGCAGAAGCAGAACTTGACCCGCAGTACGTCCTCGGTGCGCGTCACGGCCTTGCCGGGGTTGCCCGAGCCGTTGTCGTCGATCTGGTCGGAGTAGGCCAGGGTGTTCTGCCACTGGATGTACGCCGCGATGGCGGAGCCGTCGGCGTTTCCGTCGTGCATCCATACCCGCGATTGGCTGCCGGCTCGGTTGGGGCCGTTGTCGACTTCGATCTGGTTGTTGTGGAAGGTCCACTCGCACCGCCACCCGCTACAGCCATCCGCAGTGGCGGGGCTTGCCGGCAGCGCCATCACGGTCGCCACCGGCTTTCGGCCGAAACTGCTCGCCGCTGTGCCGCCTGGCCGCGCGCCCCATGCGGTCGGGCCGCCTCGTTCCATCGGCGAGCGCTCGGGCCGTGGATTCGATGAATGTCTATGTTGACGGATGTCGAATCAAGTGCCATGCTGAAGCCGCGGATCGACGAACGTCGAATCAAAGCAGCCCGCCGACACTACGACCGGCGGCGGCTGCTGCGCGACGCCGACGGCGCTCCGGATCGGCGTCGGAGCCCTCGGCCGCCTCCGGCGGCTGCTGACCCTGTCCCCATCCACCCACCCACTGCTGGAGGAACACGATGTCCCGTGTACAGCTCGCCCTGCGCGTTCCCGATCTGGCGGCATCCGTCGCCTTCTACACGAAACTCTTCGGCACCGAACCGGCCAAGCTCCGTGAGGGCTACGCCAACTTCGCCATCGTGGAACCGCCGCTCAAGCTCGTCCTCATCGAAGGCGCCGAGAACGAGGACACTCGTCTGGACCACCTGGGCGTGGAGGTCGGCACCACCGAGGCGGTCCACGCCGCCACCGCCCGCCTGGGCGAGGCCGGTCTGCCGACGGCGGAGGAGAAAGACACCACCTGTTGTTACGCCCTCCAGGACAAGGTGTGGGTCCACGGCCCCGGCCGCGAACCGTGGGAGGTGTACGTCGTCAAGGCCGACGCCGACACTCTGACCAAGCAACAGGGCAGCACCTGCTGCGCCGGCACGGCCGCCACCACCGGCAGCGATGCGACAGAACCGGTTGCTGCCGGCGGATGCTGCTGATCTCTCGATGACCGGCCTTCAGACCCGCGGAGCCGCGACCGGAGCAGGGAACCGGTCGCGGCCTCGCGCCGTCCTGCCCGCTCTCTGCGCCACCCAGATCACCAGTTGGGGCATCGTCTACTACGCCTTCCCGGTCCTGAACCCGCAGATCACCGCCGACAGCGGCTGGTCCACCGGCGACACGATGGCCGCGTTCTCACTTGCCCTGGTCGTCTCCGGGATCGCCGGAATCCGTGTGGGGCGCATGATCGACCATCGCGGCCCGCGCACGGTCATGACGGCAGGCTCCGTGGCCGGGGTCCTGGGTCTGGTGATCGTGGCCCTGGCGCCGAACCTGCCGGTGTTCTTCGCCGGGTGGCTGTTGAGCGGGTGCGCCATGGCGGCCACTTTCTACCAGCCCGCGTTCGCCGCAGTCACCCGCTGGTGGGCCCCTGATCACGTCCGCGCCCTCACGATCGTCACCCTCGCCGGCGGCCTTGCCTCCACCGTCTTCGCCCCGCTCACCGCCGCCCTGGCTGACCTGCTGTCGTGGCGCGAGACCTATCTCGTGCTGGCGGCGATCCTCGCCGCCGTCACGCTCCCGGCCCACGCGATCGCGCTCAGAGCCCCCTGGCCCCCGGCGGTACCCT
Source organism: Streptomyces sp. NPDC046122 (assembly GCF_056429965.1). Taxonomy (NCBI): domain Bacteria; kingdom Bacillati; phylum Actinomycetota; class Actinomycetes; order Kitasatosporales; family Streptomycetaceae; genus Streptomyces; species Streptomyces sp. NPDC046122. Next base: position 472,471 of record NZ_JBWKLQ010000003.1, read on the forward strand.
CCCCGGCCGGTACGGACGCGAACCCCGGCGCCGTAGCCCGAAGCCGACCGTTCCTCCTGCTCGCTGTCGCGTTCACGCTCTCGGCCTTCGCGATGTCCGCCGTCGTCGTCACTCTCGTCCCGCTCCTGCTCGAACGCGGATACACCACAGCCCAAGCGGCCTGGGCTCTTGGCCTCGGCGGCGCAGGCCAGACTCTCGGCCGCACCCTCTACGCGCCGCTGGCCCGCCATACCGGTACGGCAGTCCGCACCACAGCCCTCACCGCACTCGGCGCCCTGACCGCGGCGGCTCTCGCCGTCACGCCGGGCCCGTACGGCCTGGTGATCGCGGTGTCGATCGCGTCAGGCATGGTCCGGGGCAACCTCACCCTCCTCCAGGCCACGGCGATCACCGACCGTTGGGGCACACAGCACTACGGTCGGCTTTCCGCGATCCTCAGTGCCCCGGCCATGACAGCCTCAGCTCTCGCACCCTTCGCGGCAGCCACCCTTGCCGCGGCTCTGGGAGGCTACCCGGAGTTGTTCGGGGTGCTTGCCAGTCTCGCGGCGGCGTCTGCTTTCGTGGCCACGGCGACATCTGTACGCCGCGAGAGCTAGGTCCGATCCGAACTCTTGAAGATGCCCTCGTCCTGCCGCTTCGGGCTTTACGAGCGGTACGAGGGGGCGCCAGTGCGGCAGTGGGGCGGCATAGGAGCGACCGGTGTCCAGCACGGTCGCCCATGCTCGAGGTGGAGGTCGCCGACCCATGCTGATCGGCCGGCCTGCTGGCCGTCTTTGCACGTGCCCGCGCGGCGGGGCGGTTTCGCTCCCGCGGGGCGGCGCGACAGGTCGTGGGCGCGCCGTCGCGGTGGCGCCCGGGGGAGGCGGCCCGTGAGTCAGTCCGTGCCCGGCCGGGTGACGCGCAGCCCGGCTTCCGCCGCGGCGTCGAAGGCGTCGTCGACGGCCACCACGGTGCGGCCGGCCGCGTCCAGGAGCGAGGCGGCGATCGCCGCGCGCATGCCGGCCGCGCAGTGCACCCACACCTCTCCGGCCGGTACCTCGCCGATCCGGCCGTGCACCTGGTGGACGGGGATGTGCACCGATCCGTCGAGGTACCCGCCCGCACGTTCCGCGTCACGGCGTACGTCGAGCACCACGACGTCCTGTCCGCGGGCGCGGCGGGCGCCCAGAGCGGCGAACGTGGCACGCGGGAAGGACCGCAGTTCCTCCCCCTCGACCACCCAACGCCGCGGGTCTCCGGTGGCGGCGGCCGCCGGGCGGTCGATTCCCACCCTGGCCAGTTCCCGCTGGGCGTCAGCGAGCTGCTCGGGCGTCTCGGCCAGGAGGGTGACGGGTTTGCCCCACGGGACGAGCCACGCCAGGTAGGTGGCCGGCTTCCCTTCCGCCTCGAAGTTGAAGGATCCCGCGACGTGCCCCTCGGCGAAGGCCACGCGGCTGCGCAGGTCCACCACCCATTCGCCCGCCGACAGCCGCTCCGCGATCTGCCCGGCGTCGGCCTCACGCGGCGGGGTGAGGTCGACCGGCGCGGGGCCGGCCGCGTTGAGCGGGCCCATGTGCGCGTAGTAGGCCGGTACGTCGTCGAGTCCGGCGAGCATCCGCGCGACGAACGTGTCCGCGTCGTGGGTGAGCGCCGCGTTGTGCTTCCGTTCGGCGCCGATGGTGGTGGCGTCACCGCCGGCCTGGGACGAGGAGCAGAAGCTGCCGAAGCCGTGCGTGGGCAGGACCGGCACGTCGTCGTCGAGCTCGTCGGCCAGACGGTGGGCCGAGGCGTACTGGGCGCGGGCCAGTCGCCCGGTGAGTCGCGGCTCCACCAGATCGGGCCTCCCGACCGTGCCGATCAGCAGGGAACCACCGGTGAAGGCCGCCACCTCGCGGCCGTCCTCGCGCAGGACGTACGAGGTGTGGTGCGGGGTGTGGCCGGGCGTGGCCAGCGCCCGAACGGTCAGCCCCTCGTCGACCTCGACGCTGTCCCCGTCGGCGACCGGCGTGCGGTCGAACGACACCGAGGCGCCGGCCGGGACCAGGTACCGGGCCCCGCTGACACGGGCCAGTTCCAGCCCGCCCGTGACGTAGTCGTTGTGCAGGTGCGTCTCCAGCACGTACGCGATCCGCACCCCCCGCCGGGCCGCGGCGGTGATCACCCGGTCCACGTCCCGCGGCGGATCGATCGCGACGGCGGTGTCCGCCCCGCCGGTCAGGTAGCTGCGGTTGCCCAGCCCCTTGGTCTCCAGGGTGTCGACGAAGAACACGACTGCGGCTCCTTCCCGATCGACGCACCGGCCACGGGGGTCTCCGGCCGGTTCGGTGCTACGGAGACCGCCTCCACGCCTCCAGTACCCAGCTGGCGCCCACTGTCCCGTCCTGCTGGGCGCCCGCGGTCCGCCGGACCGGCAGCTCGCCCCCGGACGGTGCGCGGCAGGGCTTCTGGCTCGGCCGCTAGCGGCGCGCACGGCCCGGCGACGGCGCGTGGCCGGCCTCGCGTACGCCTGGCTGCCTCCCTGCGCCCGTGAGCTGTTCGAACACCCCGCACCCGGCCCGGAGACCGCCGCCCGCCCGCGTGCCGCGACCCGGAACGGCCCCGCACTTGATCTCGCCGCCTGTGCGACGGCGACCGCCGGCCCCGCCGCCGTCAGGGGCGACGGCCCGCCTCGGCCCCGACGCGCGCCCCGCACCGTACAAAGTCCGCAGACAGGCGTCCATACTGGACGGGCCGGGGAGGGCGCAGCGGAGTGACGGGGGCGACAGCGGGAGATGGCGGACACCAGGCTGATCCAGGGCCGGTACCGGCTGCTCGACCAGATCGGGCGCGGGGGCATGGGAGAGGTGTGGCGTGCCCATGATGAGTCACTGGGGCGGAAGGTCGCCGTCAAGTGCCTCAAGCCGGTGGGCCCCCAGCATGATCCGTCGTTCACCGGAGTGCTGCGCGAACGCTTCCGCAGGGAGGCCCGCGTCGCGGCCGCCCTCCAGCACCGCGGCGTCACCGTCGTCCACGACTTCGGCGAGCACGACGGCGTCCTCTACCTCGTCATGGAACTGCTCGACGGGCGCAACCTCAGCCAGCTCCTTGAGGACAACAAGGCGCACCCGCTGGACGTGGCCGATGTCGTCGACATCGCCGAGCAGGTCGCCTGGGCCCTCGCCTACACCCACGAGCAGGGCATCGTCCACCGGGACCTCAAGCCCGCCAACATCATGCGGCTCGCCGACGGCACGGTGAAGATCTGCGACTTCGGCATCGCCCGCCTGGGGCACGACATCGGGTTCACCTCCCGGCTCACCGGCACCGGGATCGCCATGGGCACCCCGCACTACATGTCGCCCGAGCAGATCAGCGGCGTGGAGGTCGACCACCGCAGCGACCTCTACTCGCTGGGCTGTGTGCTGTACGAGATCGCCACCGGCGTGCCGCCGTTCGACCTCGACGACGCCTGGGCGGTGCTCGTCGGCCACCGGGACACCCGGCCCGAGCCGCCGCGCACCCACCGGCCGGAGCTTCCCGCGTTCTTCGACCGGGCCGTGCTCGACCTGCTCGCGAAAACCCCCGATGAGCGGCCGGCCGACGCCAGGGAACTGGCGCACCGGCTGACCGCCGGCCGCACGTCCGGCCCCGTCGCCCTTCTCGGCCCGCTGCCGCAGACCGCGCGCCCCGAGCAGCCGCCGTCCCGCGCGCCCCGGCTGCCCTCCTGGACACGCGGCATGACCACCGGCCACAAGGCGAGCGGCACACGGCCGCTTCCGCTGCCCCCGCCCGACCATTCCGCGGGGCTGACGGGGGAGTGGACCACCGGGGCCGGCATGCGGGCGCCTGCGGCCGTTCCCGCCGCGCGCCGGCCGGAGCGGCCCACGCCGGCGCCCGAGGTGCTGGCCGTACTCAACAGCAGGCACAACGCAGGACTCAGCCTCGGCCGGCTCGGCCGCTGGGACGAGGCGGGCGAAGTGCACCGGGCCGTCGCCGCCGAGCGCGAACACGCCCTGGGCCCCGATCACCCCGACACCCTCGCCAGCCACTACGAGGTCGGCTTCACCCTCAGCAGGACCGGACGCGCCGCCGACGCCCTGCGGGAGTTCGACCGCGTCGCGCAGGGGCGCGAGCGCACCATGGGACCCGACCACCCCGAGACCCTCGCCGCGCGTCAGGAGACGGCGTACGTCCTCGGCCAGCTCGGCAGGCACTTCGAGGCCCACGAGGTGTACGCCGCGGTCCTCGCGTCCCGGGAACGCACCATGGGGGCCGATCACCCGGACACGTTGCGGTGCCGGCACAACCTGGCGTTCAATCTGAGCAGGCTCGGCCGCCTGGAGGACTCGTACCGCATGGCTCACGAGGTGGCGACGGCCCGCGCCCGGGTGCTCGGCGCGACGCACCCGGACACGCTCGTCACGCGGTACGAGGTGGCGTACGCACTCGGACAGCTCGGGCGCTGGACGGAGGCTCTCCAGGCGTACCGCGAGGTCGCCCAGGCCCGTGCGCAGGCGCTCGGAGCCGATCACCCGGATACGCTGGCCGCCCGCTACGAGGTGGGCATCAGCCTGGGGCGGCTCGGTCGCAGCGCGGAGGCGCTGGAGCTCTACCGGGCGCTCGTCGACGACCGCACCCGGGTGCACGGGCCGGCCGATCCCGAGACGCTGCGCGCGCGGCACGGCCTCGGCGTCAACCTCGGCCGCCTCGCCCGGTGGGAGGAGGCGCTGGCGGAGGCCCGCGACGTGTGCGCGATCCGCGAACGCGTCCTGGGCGCCGACCACCCGGACACGCTCGTCAGCCGCCGGGAGGTCGCCGTCGGCCTCGGCTGGCTCGGCCGGTGGTCCGACGCGCTCGCCGTCTACCGGCAGGTCGCCGACGCACGCGAACGCGTCCTGGGAGCCGACCATCCCGACGCCCTCGCCAGCCGCAACGACGAAGCCCACTGTCTGGAGCAGCTCGGGCGCGGCGCGGAGGCCGTCGAGCTGTACCGGCGGGTGGCCGCCCTGCGGCAGCGGCGCGGCGCCGAGAGCCTGTGACCCGTTCCGGGGTACCTACAGGTGCGGCGAACAGGGGCACGGCGACACGGGGACACAGGGAAACAGGGACACAGGCACGGGAGAGCGGCCGACGCGGGTACGCGAAAGCCGGAAGCCCTCAGCGACAGGAGTGCGCACGCCATGCCCGTACAGGACAGCTACGACGCCGTGATCGTCGGCGGCGGACACAACGGCCTCGTCGCCGCCGCCTATCTGGCCCGCGCGGGACGCTCCGTGCTCGTGCTGGAACGCCTCGGCCGCACGGGCGGCGCGGCGGTGTCCACCCGGCCCTTCGCCGGCGTCGACGCCCGGCTCTCCCGCTACTCGTACCTGGTGTCGCTGCTGCCCCGACGGATCGTCCGCGACCTGGGGCTCGACTTCGCCGTGCGCAAGCGCACCGTCTCGTCGTACACGCCGAGCGGGCGCGGCGGCCTGCTGGTCGGCGGCGGCGCGGACCGTACCCGCGAGTCGTTCGCCCGGCTCACGGGCGGCGACAGGGAGTTCGCGTCCTGGCAGTCCTTCTACGGCGTCATGCGCCACGTGGCCGAGCGTGTCTTCCCCACGCTCACCGAGCCGCTGCCCACCCGGGAGGCGCTGCGGGCGCGCATCGGTGACGACGCGGCCTGGCGGATGCTCTTCGAGGAGCCGATCGGCGTCGCGATCGAGGAGCACTTCGCGCACGATCTCGTACGGGGCGTCGTCCTGACCGACGCCCTCATCGGCACGTTCGCCGACGCGCACGACCCCACGCTGCTCCAGAACCGCTGTTTCCTCTACCACGTGATCGGCGGCGGAACGGGTGACTGGGACGTTCCCGTGGGCGGCATGGGGGCGCTCACCGACGCGCTCGCGGACGCGGCCCGGGCAGCGGGCGCCGAGATCGTCACCGGCCACGAGGCGACCCGTGTCGACACCGACGGGAGCCGTGCCGAGGTGACGTTCCGCGGCGACACGGGAGAGGGCGCCGTCGCCGCCCGGCACGTTCTCGTGAACGCTTCCCCGGACACGCTCGCGGCGCTCCTGGGAGACACGACTTCCGCCCCCGGAGCCGCCGCCGCGCCGACCGAAGGGGCGCAGCTCAAAGTCAACATGCTGCTGCGCAGGCTTCCGCGTCTGCGCGACCGTTCCGTGGAAGCGAAGGAAGCGTTCTCGGGAACCTTCCATGTCGCGGAGGGGTACGGCCAGCTGGCGGCCGCCTACGGAGAGGCCGCGGCGGGACGGCTGCCGAGCGCGCCGCCCTCCGAGATCTACTGCCATTCGCTGACGGACCCCTCGATCCTCGGCCCGGACCTCGCCGCACAGGGCTACCAGACCCTCACGCTGTTCGGCCTGCACACCCCGGCCCGTCTCTTCGCGCACGACAACGAAGCGGTCCGCGCCGAACTCCTGGCGGCCACCCTCGCGCAGCTCGACACGTATCTCGAAGAGCCGATCGCCGACTGTCTCGCGCTCGACGGGAACGGCCGCCCGTGCGTCGAGGCGAAGACCCCGCTCGACCTCGAAAGGGAGCTGCGACTGCCGGGCGGCAACATCTTCCACCGCCCGCTCGCCTTCCCGTTCGCCGACGGGCCGTTCGCCGACGGGCCGGAAGCGGGCGGCCGGTGGGGCGTGAGCACGGCGCACGCCAACGTCCTGCTCTGCGGGGCGGGCGCCGTCAGAGGCGGCGGCGTGAGCGGCATCCCGGGCCACAACGCGGCGATGGCGGTCCTCGGCCGCTGAGGACCGAGGCGACTCGAGGGGGCCGAGGGGATTCGAGGGGGCCGAGGGGATTCGAGGGGAGCTGAGAGGGGCTGAGAGGGGCTGAGTGGGGCCGACGTATGGGGACGCGCGGCATTCCGCGCTCCTCCGCCCCCCAGGCCCTCTCGTTCAGTCCTCGGACGCCGTCCAGCCGTTCGCCTCGATACGGGCGGCGTCCGCGGCCCTCGCCTCGTCGAAGAGGGTGCGACGGCCGTCGTCGACCCGCAGTCCGTCGACGTACGCCCCGCGCCCGACGTACAGCGTGTCGGTCAGGCAGCGCCAGCGCAGCCGTACCTCCCTGCCGCGCCAGGCCGCCAGGTCCGCGTCCAGCCGGTGCCACACGCGCCCCGACCATCCGCTGACGGCCCCCGTCGGGTGCGCCTGCGGCTCGCGCCCCTTGCGTACCGTCGTGAACGGGACCGCCTGCCAGGTGGCGCCCGCGTCCCCAGACGCTTCGAGGAAGAGGCGGTCGGAGCCCGGCTCGGTGTCCCACCACAGCGAGCAGCGCAGTCGCGGGCGCCGCGCGGCGGGGGCGAGGCCCACGGCGGGCAGCGTGAGGGTGGCCGTGGTCGCCGAGGCCGTGCCGGAGAACCACGCGGTGCGGCCGTGGGCCGGGCGTACGGCGACGGCGCGGGCCAGGTGGTTGGCCGCGGCGACGCGCGGGGCGCTGCCGGAGCGGTGGGTGCGCACCGGGTGGACCGAGTTGCCCAGCAGGATGAGGAACGAGTCGGTGGACGGGTCGAGGACCAGGCTGGTGCCGGTGAAACCGGTGTGGCCGGCCGTCCTCGGCGTGGCCATGGCGCCCATGTACCAGTGCTGGTAGAGCTCGAAGCCGAGGCCGTGCTCGTCACCGGGGAACGCGGTGTTGAAGTCGGTGAACATCAGCTCCACCGATTCGGGGCGCAGGACGCGCGCCCGCCCGTACGCGCCGCCGTTGAGGAGCGTACGGGCGAGAATCGCGAGGTCCCAGGCGGTGGAGAAGACGCCGGCGTGGCCGGCGACCCCGCCGAGGCCGTACGCGTTCTCGTCGTGCACCTCCCCCCACACCAGCCCCCGGTCGAGGCCCGACCAGGGCTGTCTGGCGTCCTCGGTGGCGGCGATCTTCAGCTTCCAGGAGGGCGGCGGGTTGAAACGAGTGCGGTGCATCCCGAGCGGAGCGGTGATCTCGTCGTGGAGCAGTGCGTCCAGCGTGCGACCGGTGATCTCTTCGAGCACCAGCTGGAGGGTGATCAGATTCAGGTCCGAGTAGAGGTACGTGGTGCCCGGGGGACTGGCCGGCGCCTCGTTCCACAGCAGCCGCAGCTTTCCCTCGCGGGTCGGCTCCTTGTAGAGCGGGATCCACGCCCGGAACCCCGACGTGTGCGTGAGGAGCTGCCGCACGGTCATGTCCTGCTTGCCCGCGCCCCCGAACTCCGGGAGGTACGTGGCGACCTTCGCCTCCAGTTCCAGCGTGCCGCGCTCGATCTGCTGCACGGCGAGCAGGGAGGTGAACAGCTTGGAGACCGACGCCAGGTCGAAGACCGTGTCCTCGGCCATGGCGATCCGCTGGTCCGCCGGGAACTCCACCGCCGTGTCGGTCTTCTCGTCGTACGCCGCGTAGCGCACCGCCGAGCCGATCGCCCGATGCAGCGCCACCGTGCCGCCCCGCCCGGCGAGCAGGACCGCGCCCGCGTACCACGGGTACTTGGGGGAGGGGCCGAGGAAGCGCTCGGCGTCCGTGACGAGCCGGTCCAGGGGGCCGGGGAGGAGCCCGGCGCGTTCGGGTGAACCGCGGCGCAGTGTCGGGCGGCCGCCGGGGCGGCTCGCCGCCGCGTCCGGGCCGCCGGCCGCCGTTCCCGCCCGCCCGGTCGCCGCGTCCGCCCGTCCGGCCGCCGACGGCGCGAGCACGAGGGCGCCGCCCAGTGCCACGATGCCGCCGAGCCTGCGCCGGCTGATGCCACTGACCGCCTCCGCTTCCCCGTCCGCCGCACCGTCGGTCACGATCCACCCCTTGTGAAAGTAACTTCCGCCACACGCTCAACAGATGAAACTTTCTTGCAGTGCTCGGGTGGTGTCAACCACCGCGAGGAACCCAAGAAAGCTGACACGGCATCAGAAAATCTCTTCCCTCGTCCGCCCCGCTGCGGCATCCTGCCGCCCATGGAGACGGAGCTGAGCAAGAAACTGGGTGTCGAGCACGCCATCTTCGGCTTCACACCCTTCCCCGCGGTGGCCGCCGCCATCACCCGTGCGGGCGGGTTCGGCGTACTCGGCGCCGTCCGCTACACCGCGCCCGGCGAACTCGCCCGCGACCTCGACTGGATGACGGAACACACTGACGGCAAGCCGTACGGACTCGACGTCGTCATGCCCGCGAAGAAGGTCGAGGGCGTGAGCGAGGCCGACGTCGAGGCGATGATCCCCGACGGGCACCGCCGATTCGTGGAGGAGACCCTCGCGAAACACGGCGTGCCCGCACTCGCCGAGGGCGAGACGTCGGGGTGGCGCATCACCGGCTGGATGGAGGAGGTCGCCCGCAACCAGCTCGACGTCGCGTTCGACTACCCCGTCAAGCTGCTCGCCAACGCCCTCGGCTCGCCGCCCGCCGACGTGATCGCCCGCGCCCACGACCACGGCGTCCTCGTGGCCGCCCTCGCCGGCAGCGCCCGGCACGCCAGGCACCACGCCGACGCGGGCATCGACGTCGTCGTCGCGCAGGGCTACGAAGCGGGCGGCCACACGGGCGACATCGCCTCCATGGTCCTCGTGCCGGAAGTGGTCGACGCGGTCCACCCCCTGCCCGTGCTCGCCGCCGGAGGCATCGGCAGCGGCGAACAGATAGCCGCCGGTCTCGCCCTCGGAGCCCAGGGCGCCTGGCTCGGTTCGATCTGGCTGACCACAGAGGAGGCCGACCTGCACTCGCGCGCCCTCACCGCCAAGCTCCTCGCCGCCGGCTCCGGCGACACCGTCCGCTCCCGCGCCCTGACCGGCAAGCCCGCCCGCCAGCTGCGCACCGAATGGACCGACGCCTGGGACGACCCGAGCGGGCCGGGCCCCCTTCCCATGCCGCTCCAGGGGCTCCTCGTGGCCGAAGCCGTCTCCCGTATCCAGAAGTACGAGGTCGGGCCGCTGCTCGGCACGCCCGTCGGCCAGATCGTCGGCCGTATGACGTCCGAACGCAGCGTGCAGGCCGTCTTCGACGACCTCACGCGCGGTTTCGAGCGCGCCGTGGAGCGCGTCGCCCGTATCGCGGGAAGGAGCGGCCGGTCATGACCGCGACTCAGCCGCCCAACGGCTTCTGGGCCCAGGCGGCGGCGGATCCCGGCCGTACGGTGCTCACCGCCCCGGACGGCGAGCGGTGGACGGCGGGACGGCTGCACGGCGCCGTCAACCAGCTCGTCCACGGCCTGCGCGCGGCCGGCCTGCGCGAGGGCGACGCGTTCGCCGTCGTCCTCCCCAACGGTGTCGAGTTCCTCACCGCCTACCTGGCCGCCTCCCAGGCCGGCTTCTACCTCGTCCCCGTCAACCACCATCTCGTGGGCCCGGAGATCGCCTGGATCGTCGCCGACTCCGGCGCCAAGGTGGTGGTCGCGCACGAGCGCTTCGCCGGAGCCGCCACCCACGCGGCCGACGAGGCGAAGCTTCCCGGGAACAGCCGTTACGCCGTCGGGAACGTTCCCGGGTTCCGTCCGTACGCCGAACTGCTCGCCGGACAGCCCGACTCCGCGCCCGCAGGCCGCACCCTCGGCTGGGTCATGAACTACACCTCGGGAACGACCGGACGCCCGCGCGGCATCCGCCGCCCGCTCTCCGGCAGGCTCCCCGAGGAGTCCTACCTCGGCGGCTTCCTCGGCATCTTCGGCATCCGCCCCTTCGACGACAACGTCCACCTCGTCTGCTCACCGCTCTACCACACCGCCGTGCTGCAGTTCGCCGGCGCGGCCCTGCACATCGGTCATCCGCTCGTTCTCATGGACAAGTGGGCGCCGGAGGAGATGCTGCGCCTGATCGACCGGTACGCGTGCACGCACACCCACATGGTGCCCACCCAGTTCCACCGGCTGCTCGCCCTTCCCGAGAGCGTTCGCACGCGGTACGACGTGTCCTCGATGCGCCACGCCATCCACGGCGCCGCGCCCTGCCCGGACCACGTCAAGCGGGCGATGATCGACTGGTGGGGCCACTGCGTGGAGGAGTACTACGCCGCCAGCGAGGGCGGCGGCGCCTTCGCCACCGCACAGGACTGGCTGAAGAAGCCCGGCACCGTCGGCAAAGCGTGGCCCATCAGCGAACTCGCCGTGTTCGACGACGAGGGCAACCGCCTGCCGCCCGGCGAACTCGGCACGGTCTACATGAAGATGAGCACCGGCGGATTCAGCTACCACAAGGACGAGGGCAAGACGAGGAAGAACCGCATTGGCGACTTCTTCACCGTCGGGGACCTCGGCGTGCTCGACGAGGACGGTTATCTCTTCCTGCGCGACCGCAAGATCGACATGATCATCTCGGGCGGCGTCAACATCTACCCCGCCGAGATCGAGGCGGCCCTCCTCAGCCACCCGGCCGTCGCGGACGCCGCCGCCTTCGGCATCCCCCACGCGGACTGGGGCGAGGAGGTCAAGGCCGTCGTCGAGCCCGCCGAGGGCCACACCCCCGGTGACGCGCTCGCCGCCGCCGTCCTCGCGCACTGCGAGCAGCGCCTGGCCGCCTTCAAACGGCCCAGGAGCGTCGACTTCATCGAGACGATGCCCCGCGACCCGAACGGCAAGCTCTACAAGCGCCGCCTGCGCGAGCCGTACTGGGAGGGCCACGAGCGCGCCCTGTGACCACCTTCCGCCCCCCACGCGGGACAGGGCCCCCACCGCACCGGTGAGGGCCCTGCCGCCGCGCCACACCGAGATGTCAGCGTTCGCGCACCCGCTCCACCCGCAGGTCGGGCGAGGCGAGGATGTCCTTCTCGCAGAACCGCGAGCGCACCCAGCGCTCGTCCGAGTACAGCCGGGTCTGGTCGCTGTAGTGCGGCGACGCGGGGTTCGACGACTGGGCGTACGTCAGCAGGGTGCGCGCCACCGGGCAGCGGCCGCCGTCCCAGCCGACCGCCTGGATGTGACTGGAACCGGTCGTCACCCGCGGGTAGCCGCCGCCCGCCGGGTCCCACACGGGTTCGATCTTGTTCCAGATGCCGAGCGACTCCGTGCCGCCGTGGAGCGGGAGGCGCTCGCCGCCCCGTACGGCGAACTGGTGCTCTCCCAGCCGCGCGTCCAGCGCGATGCCCGCCGCCCTCAGCTCCGCCACCGCGCCGGTGAGGGCGGTCGCGAACCCGGGCGCGGCCGTGTTCAGGGTGTTCGGCGTACGCACCGGATCGGCGGGGGAGAACGGCACCTTCCACAGCTCCGCGGCGGGCACCGCCCCGACCAGCCTGCGCCAGAACCGGTCGAAGAGCAGCGCGCCCGCGCTGTCGGTGTTCACCGTCCGGTCCCACCGGCCCAGTACGCGGCACGCCTCCTCGAGACCGTCGCCGGGACGCTCGGCCGCCAGCGCCGCGCACCCCTTCGCCGCGTCCGCCGCCGCCAGGTCACCGGCGGGTGCCCGGTTGGCGAACTGCTGGCGCTGCAGGTCGCCGACGGTCAGCCGGCCCTTCTCCGCCATGGCCGACACGTCCTCCACCGCGCCGCGCGTGCGCAGGGAGCGGGGCGTGCCGACCGTGCCGAAGATCCGCTCGTACCCCGTCAGCGGCCGGTCGGCGTTGGTCAGCCAGGCGCTGTCGTTGGAGTTCTCGGCGTACGGCGCGTCCTTGAGCACGGGCATCCTCGACGGACCGAAGATGCCCGGCTGCACCGCGTCCTCGTCCGCGCCGAGCGCGCAGTCGGCGCGCGACCCGTCGAGTACGGCGATCCCGGACGCCGGGTACGTCACCTTCCCGAGCGGCGTCGAGCAGCGCGTCGCCAGCTCGTCGGTGATCCGCGGCAGGACCTGCGACTGGCTGAAGAACGAGTGTCCCGCGGAGTCCGCCGCGACGGTGTTGACCCACGGCAGGCCCTGGACCCGGCGCAGCGTGGCGTGGATGTCCCGCGTGGAGCGGGCCTTGGCGAAGCCGAGGGCCGTGTCGGAGCCCCGCAGGTTGGCGGCGTTCGGATCGTTCAGGGCGTACGCCGTCGTCGCCGACCAGGGCAGGGGCAGGGACGGGCCGAGCGTCGTGACGACGGGCCCGTAGCGGGTCCACCACTGGGTCCGGGTGACCGGCTCGCCGCCCTTGACCGGCACGGACACCGTCCGCTTCGTCATGCGCTCCGGCCTGCCGTCCACGAGGTACGTCGTCGGGTCGGCCGGGGCCAGGGTCAGCTGGTGGAGGTTGAGCGTGACGCCGGTCGCCACCGTGTGGCTCCAGGCCACCTTGTCGTTGAACCCGATGCTGACGATGGTCGTGCCGAGCAACGACGCTCCGGAGACGTTGAGTTCGCCCGGGACGGTCTGCTGCGACTGCCAGAACCGCCGACCCCCTTGCCAGGGGTAGTGCGGGTTGCCCAGCAGCAGTCCGCGCCCGTTGGCGGTGGTCTTCCCGCTGAACGCCACCGCGTTGGACCCCATGTCGGCGCGGTCCGACGCGAACAGCTCGCGCGCCGCCACCGCCGCCCGCCCGGGGTCGACCCGGCCGACGGGCGCGGAGCCCGGCGGCGTCGCGGCGGTGATGCCGTCCGCGGCGCGTCCCTGGCCGCCCAGCACGGAGATCGCGAAGCCGCGCCTGGCCACGTCCAGCGGGGTCACCTTGCGCACCCAGTCGGCGCCCGCGCAGGCCGGGTCGGTGACACGGTTCTGTTCGAGCCAGGCGTTGTACCCGGCGGCCCAGCCGCGCATCGACTCCATGATCCGCCGGCTGGGGCCGGCGGGGGCGGGCGTGGCCAGCAGCTTCTCGACCGTGCGCGCCTCCCGTACACCGGTGAAGTACAGGTCGCTGGAGAGGTTCCTGGTGGCGGACGACAACGAGCCGTCGGGCGCCGCGTCCGGGCCGAAGTGGCGCGAGCGCTCGCCGCGCACGGTCACGAAGCCGTCGGCCAGCGTGCACACCTGGTCGGCCGCCTGGGCCCAGCCGGTGCCGAAGCCCAGGTTCGCGTAGTCCTTGGCCACGATGTGCGGGACGCCGTACTCCGTGTAGCGGATCAGGGCCGACAGTCCGCCGGACGACGGGTGCCGGTCGCGGGAACCGGCGTCGCCGGCCGCGGCCGTGGCCGGCGGCAGCGCGGCCACGGCCGTCGCCAGGGCTATGGAGGTGAGCGCGAGCTGTCTCAGGCGGGTGCGGAAGTGCAACGTGCCTCCCAGAGCGACTGTGGTGCACAGAAGTTGCGCAGTGATTGGTCCATGCACGCAGCCGGGCGCGCACATGTCAACATCCCGTTCGGTATCCCGTCGGGTCCGCGCCGTTCCACCCCGCCGCCCGGCCCGTTCGGCCCCTTGACCCCTGTCGCCGCCGCGACCCAGGATCACGCCATGACGACAGACGCACGCAGCAGCACAGTCGACGGGATCGTGCGCCGCAGCGCCCGCCGGACCCCGGACCGCACCGCCCTGCGGTACGCGGACCGCTCCTGGACGTACGCCGAGCTGGACGCCGCCGTGTCCACCGCCGCCGCCGAACTCGTCGCCCACGGCCTCGGAGACGGCGACCGGGTGGCGGCTTACGGCCACAACTCGGACGCGTACCTGATCGCCTTCCTGGCCTGCGCGCGGGCCGGGCTCGTCCACGTGCCGGTCAACCAGCACCTCACCGGTGACGACCTGGCGTACATCCTCGACGACTCCGGCAGCGCCCTGGTCCTCGCCGACCCCGACCTGGCCGGCCGGCTGCCCGGCGGCGTCGCGGTGCGGCCGCTGCGGGACGCCGGGGGATCGCTGCTCGAAGCGCTCGCCGCGCCACGGGAGTTCGACCCGGACCGGGACGCGCGGGACGTCGTGCAGCTCCTCTACACCTCCGGGACCACCGCGCTCCCCAAGGGGGCGATGATGACCCACCGGGCGCTCGTCCACGCGTACGTCAGCGCCGTCACCGCGCTGGACCTGAGGGAGAGCGACCGGCCGGTCCACTCGCTGCCGCTGTACTACTCGGCGCAGATGCACGTGTTCCTGCTGCCGTATCTCGCTGTCGGGGCCGAGAACACCGTGATCGACGGTCCGGACCCGGAGCAGATCTTCGACCTGGTGGAGGCGGGGCGGGCCGACAGCCTCTTCGCCCCGCCCACGGTGTGGATCGGCCTCTCCCGGCACCCCGGCTTCGCCACCCGCGATCTGAGCGGCCTGCGCAAGGCGTACTACGGCGCGTCCATCATGCCCGTGCCCGTACTGGAGCGGCTGCGCGAGCGGCTGCCCGCTCTCGCGTTCTACAACTGCTTCGGGCAGAGCGAGATCGGCCCGCTCGCGACGGTGCTGGGGCCCGACGAGCACGAGGGGCGGATGGACTCGTGCGGCAGGCCCGTGCTCTTCGTCGAGGCGAAGGTCGTCGACGAGAGCGGCGCCGAGGTCCCGGACGGCACGGCCGGCGAGATCGTCTACCGGTCACCGCAGTTGTGCGAGGGGTACTGGAACAAGCCGGCCGAGACCCGGGAGGCGTTCCGCGACGGCTGGTTCCGCTCCGGGGATCTCGCGACGCGCGACGGCGAGGGGTACTTCACGATCGTCGACCGCGTGAAGGACGTCATCAACTCGGGCGGTGTGCTGATCGCCTCGCGTCAGGTCGAGGACGCCCTCCACACCCACCCCGGCGTCGCGGAGGCCGCGGTCGTCGGCCTCCCCGACGCGCGGTGGATCGAGGCCGTCACCGCCTTCGTCGTGCCGCGCGGCGACGTGACGGAGGCCGTGCTCCTCGCGCACGCCCGGGAGAAGCTGGCCCGCTTCAAGGCGCCGAAGCGGGTGGTCCTCGTCGACGAACTGCCGCGCAACGCCAGCGGCAAGGTCCTCAAGCGCGAACTGCGGGAGCGCTTCGGCGCGCTCACCTCTCCCGGAGATCCTCGATCCGCCTGAGCTTGCCCACCGACCGTTCCAGCGTCCCGGGGTCGACGATCTCGACTCCGGCCGAGACCCCCACGCCCTCCTTGACGGCGGTCGCGATCGACGCCGCGGCGGCGGCCCGCTGGTCCCCGGTGGCACCGGGCCGCGCCTCCGCCCGTACGGTCAGCGCGTCCATACGGCCCTCGCGCGTCAGCCGCAGCTGGAAGTGCGGGGCGACCCCGGGCGTCCGGAGCACGATCTCCTCGATCTGGGTGGGGAAGAGGTTCACGCCGCGCACGACGACCATGTCGTCGCTGCGGCCGGTGACCTTCTCCATCCGCCGGAAGCCCGGACGCGCGGTTCCCGGGAGCAGCCGGGTGAGGTCGCGGGTGCGGTAGCGGACGACCGGCATGGCCTCCTTGGTGAGCGAGGTGAACACCAGCTCGCCCTGCTCGCCGTCCGGCAGCACCTCACCCGTGACCGGGTCGACCACCTCCGGATAGAAGTGGTCCTCCCAGATGTGCAGTCCGTCCTTCGTCTCCACGCACTCCTGGGCGACCCCCGGACCGACGACCTCCGAGAGCCCGTATATGTCGACGGCGTCGATCGCGCACCGTTCCTCGATCTCGCGCCGCATCTCCTCGGTCCACGGTTCGGCGCCGAAGATGCCCACCTCGAGGGAGGTCGTACGGGGATCCACGCCCTGGCGCTCGAACTCGTCGAGCAGCGTCAGCATGTAGGACGGCGTCACCATGACGACCTCCGGGCGGAAGTCCTGGATGAGCCGCACCTGGCGCGCGGTCATGCCGCCCGACGCCGGGACGACGGTGCACCCGAGGCGCTCGGCCCCGTAGTGCGCGCCGAGCCCGCCGGTGAACAGGCCGTACCCGTACGCCACATGCACGGTGTGGCCGGGCCTGCCGCCGGCCGCGCGGATCGAGCGGGCGACCATGTCGGCCCACATGTCCAGATCACGCTGCGTGTAGCCGACGACCGTGGGCTGTCCCGTCGTGCCGCTGGACGCGTGGACGCGGCGGACGGCGGACCGCGGGACGGCGAACATGCCGAAGGGGTAGTTGTCCCGCAGGTCGCTCTTGACGGTGAAGGGGAAACGCGCGAGGTCGGCGAGCGACCGGCAGTCGTCAGGACGCAGGCCGGCCTCGTCGAAGGAACGGCGGTAGAACGGGACGTTCTCGTACGCGTGCCGCAGAGTCGTCCGCAGCCGCTCTAGTTGCAGCGCGCCGAGCTCGTCGCGTCCGAGCTTCTCCGCCGCGTCCAGCAGAACCGTCACAGGTGACTCTCCCGTACCGACCGGACAACCGATCATTCGGTTGATCTTCCGGAGGTCAGTAACCCAGGGCGCCGGCCGGGCGTCAAGGCAAAGGAATTGCCCTGTGCGGCCGGTACTTGTAAGGATCTTGCACATGAGGGCCACGAGGACGTTCAGCGCGTACGACGGAACCACACTCGCCTACCACCTCGTGGGCGCGGGGGAGCCGGTGCTCTGCCTGCCCGGCGGCGCCATGCGCGCCTCCGCCTACCTCGGCGACCTGGGCGGACTGGCCGCGCACCGGCAGCTCGTCCTGCTCGACCTGCGCGGCACGGGCGACTCCGCGGTCCCGGACGACCCCGCGACGTACCGCTGCGAGCGTCTCGTCGACGACGTCGAGGCACTGCGCGAACACCTCGGCCTGGAACGCGTGGACGTGCTGGCCCATTCGGCGGCCGGCAGTCTCGGCATGCTGTACGCCGCCGCCCACCCGGACCGCGTCCGCCGCCTGGCCCTCGTCACCCCGACCGCGTGGGCGGCGGGGGTGGCGGTGACGGCCGAGGACCGGCTCTCCGCGGCGCGGCTGCGCAAGGGCGAGCCGTGGTTCGAGGAGGCGTACGCGGCGCTCGACGCGCAACTGCGCGGCGTCGACACGGACGGCTCCGCCTACCCGTTCTTCTACGGGCGCTGGGACGCGGCCGCCGAGGCGCACGCCGCGGCGAGCCCGCGGCAGGTGAACCGGGCGGCGGCGCAGGTCTTCGCCACGCAGAGCGACTTCGACCCGCCGGCGACCCGCGCCGCGCTCGCCGCGTTCGAGGCGCCCGTCCTGGTGCTCGCCGGGGAACGCGACGGCGTGCCCACCCCGCGGCGCGCCGCCGAGATCGCGGCGCTCTTCCCCGCCGCCGAGTCGGCCGTGCAGCCCGGCGGCGGCCACTTCCCGTGGCTCGACGACCCCGGCTGGTTCGTCCGCACGGTCGGCGCGTTCCTCGACGCCGGACTCCGGAGCGTACGGGCGAACGGCATCAGGATCGCGTACCGCGCCTGGGGCGACCCCGCCGCGCCACCGGTCGTACTGCTGCACGGCAGGTCCGGGAACAGTGCCGACTGGACGTACGTCGCGGAGCGGCTGGCCGCCACCCGCCGGGTGTACGCACCGGATCTGCGCGGGCACGGAATGAGCGACTGGCCGGGCGGCTACACGTACCCCGGGATGCGTGACGACGTCCGCGGGTTCCTCGACGCGCTGGGACTGGACCGGGCGGACCTCGTCGGGCACTCCATGGGCGGCATGGTGGCGCTGCTGGTGGCCCAGGCGTGTCCGGAGCGGATCGGACGGCTCGTGCTGGAGGATCCGCCGACGCCGTTCCCGGCGGAACCGCGGCGTCCGGTTCCGTCCCGCCCGGACGGGGAACTCGACTTCGACTGGGACGTCGTGCCGGCGACGGACGCGCAGTACAACGAGCCCGACCCGGCGTGGGCGGACGGACTGCCGGGCGTCACCGCGCCGACGCTCGTGGTGGCGGGCGGCCCCTCCAGTCATCTGCCGCAGGACCGGCTCGCGCGGATGGCGGAACTGATCCCCGGCTGCCGCCTGGTGACCGTGGACGCGGGTCACCTGATCCATGAGAACGCGCCCGAGGAGTTCCTCGCGGAGCTCAGGGCGGTGGGCTGCTGCTGACGCGCTGTCTAGCAATGTGGCGTACCAGCTGGTAATAATCATGCTGCCGGACTGCCGGACTGCCGGACTGCCGGACTGCCGTGTCACGGCGCCGAGCCGGACCGCCGGTTCGCCGTTCACGGCGCCGGAACGTGCTCGACCCGTGCGCCCGTGCCCGCTCATCCAGAACCGCCCAGGAGGTTCCCTTGACCGCCACCGACCGTTCCGCGCGTCTGCTCGTGGGTCTCCTCGCCGCGGCGGGGGCCGCGCACATGGTGGCGCCCAAGCCCTTCGACGCGACGATCCCCGAGGTGCTGCCTGGCAGCCCGCGCACCTGGACGCACGCGAGCGGCGTCGCCGAACTCCTGCTGGCGGCGGGCGTCGCGGTGCCCCGCACGCGCCGCGTCAGCGCGGCCGCCGCCGCCTGCTTCTTCGCGGGCGTGTTCCCGGCCAACGTGAAGATGGCGTACGACTGGCGCCACCGGCCCGTCAAGCTCAGGTCCCTCGCCTACGCCCGGCTCCCGCTCCAGATTCCGCTCGTCCTGTGGGCCGCCAAGGTCGGGCGCGACGCCGCACGTTGACCCACCCGCGGGGTCACGGCCGGCGCGGTCGACGCCGGGCTGCCGTCAACGGCGGCGCGTCCGCGTGGTCCTGCGCCAGCCGAAGGGACCGGGCAGATCCATCGACGTGGTACGGCGGCCGGTGCTGCTGGTGGTACGGCGGGGGCCGTTGCGGCCACCGGTGGTGAGGGACCAGGAGCGGCGGTTGATGTTCAGCCGCACCCCCGGGAGGATCCGGAAGCTCTTGCGGAATGTGATCGGCATGGTCGACGCCCTTCTGCTGAGGTGGGATCCGATGCTCTACAGGTTGCCCGTCCGGCCCGCACCATGCGCCGTCGGCCGCGTCGCGTGCCCGGTACACCCCGCCGGTGGACGCCGGCCCCGCTCGGGGTCGCAACCGGGAAGCGCTGCGCAGGATTTGCGGGCGAGGAGGTGGACCTCCTGGAACTGCCGTCGGTCGGTGGGCTGCGGCTCCCGCACCACGCGGGCCACCTCGGCCAGCCCGGCCTCGCGCAGCAGCGCGGCGAGGTGGTCGGGCGACCACCGATAGGCCGGCGCGACCGTGTGATCGAAGACCTGCGTCGGGTGGGACGGGCCCTCGCTTGCCCAGAAGCCGACCAGGAGGTGGCCGCCGGGAGCCAGCACACGGTGGAACTCCTCCAGGACGGCAGGGAGTTCGCGCGGCGGAGTGTGGATGACGGACCAGCGTGAGAGGACGCCGTCCAGTACACCGTCGGCGATGTCCAGTGCGGCCATCGAGCCCACCTCGAACCGCAGTCCCGGGCCGGCCTGTCGAGCCAGCTCGATCATCGCGGGGGAGGCGTCGACGCCGAACGCCGCCAGCCCCAACTCGGCCAGATAGGCGGTGACATGGCCGGGCCCGCACCCCAGGTCCGCGACCCGACCGTCCCCACGGGCACTGACGACCTCGGCGAAGACGCCCAGGATCGCGCGGTCCAGGGGGCTTTCCCGCAGCGAGTCGCGGAACAGCTGCGCGTACGCGGGGGCAACGGCGTCGTAGGCGTCGCGGGTGGCACTGAGGGCATCGTGTTCGGCCATGCGCGCGACTGTAGTTCCCGAAGTGGAACAGTGCCGGGCACTTGGACCCGGTCCAGTGCGGTCGGGGCCGCAGGACTGCGCCGGATCCGCTCATCGGCCGACGGCGACCACGGCTAGCGGGCGCGCTCCCCGACAGCGCGACGGCCGCTCACTCCTCGGCCCGCACCGGCCCCATCGCGAGGACGGCGGCGACGGTGTCGGCCTCGGTCGCGGGCTTGTCCTCCCGGTAGCGCAGCACCCGCGCGAACCGCAGGGTGACGCCCTCCGGGTAGCGGGTGGACCGCTGGAGCCCGTCGTACGCGATCTCGACGACCAGCTCCGGACGCACGGTCACCACATGGCCGTTGTCACCGGTCGCCAGCTCCCCGAGCCGCTGCGTCTGCCAGTCGAGCATCACGTCGGTGAGGCCCTTGAACGTCTTGCCCAGCATGGCGAAGGTGCCGTCGGGCCGCCGGGCCCCGAGGTGGAGGTTGGACAGCTTGCCGGTCCGCCGGCCGTGGCCCCACTCGGCGGCCAGTACCACCAGGTCGAGCGTATGCACGGGCTTCACCTTCAGCCAGGACGCGCCGCGCCGGCCCGCCTGGTACGCCGCGTCCAGGGCCTTGAGCACCACCCCTTCGTGTCCGCGCTCCAGCGTCCGCGCGAGGAACTCCTGCGCCGCCGGCGCCTCGTCCGGGCCGGCCACCACCGTCCGGCGCACGCGCATGGGCTCGGGCACCAGCCGCCCCAGCCGCTCGTACCTCTCCCGGTAGGGCAGGTCCACCAGGACCTCGCCGTCGAGCGCCAGTACGTCGAAGAAGACGGGGGACAGCGGCAGAGCCTGGCGCGCCGCCGCCACGTCGAGGCGGGAACCGACGCGGCCAGCGATGTCCTGGAAGGGCAGCGGCCTGCCGTCCGGCCCGAACGCGAGGACCTCGCCGTCCAGGATGTACCGGTCGCCGGGCAACTCGGCGGCCACCTCGGTGAGTTCGGGCACGCGGTGCGTGATGTCGTCGAGGGTGCGCGTGAAGACCCGTACCCGCTCGCCGTCGCGGTGCACCTGCACGCGGATGCCGTCCAGCTTCTCCTCGACCGCGCACGCCCCCAGCCTGCCGACCGCCGCGCCGACGCTCTGCCCCGGCTGGGCCAGCATCGGCGGCACCGCACGGCCCACCTCCAGCCTGAACTCCGCCAGCGCCCCGGGCCCCTCGGCCAGCAGCGCGCGCCCGACCGCGACCAGCGACCCGCTCAGCATCACCGCCCTGCGCACCTCGGCCGCGGGCACCGCCGCGGCGGCGGCCAGACCCTCCGCCGCCAGCGCGTCCAGCGCGCCCTGCCGCACCTCACCGGTGAGCAGACCGAACAGGAACTTCTGCTCCTCTACCGTCGCCGCCCCCAGCAGCTCCCGCACCAGCCGCGTCCGCTCCGCCTGCGCGCCGGACCCCGACACCCCCGCGAACGCGGTCAGCGTCGCGTCCACGTCGCGCACCGTCAGCGTGGGCTCGGCGGCGGGAGCGACGGGTTCCCGCAGTACGCTCCAACCCGTCCCGATGCGCCCCTGCGGGAGGCGGCCCGCGAGGTACGGGATCACGATCGGCACGTCGTCGGGCCCGGCGCTGCGGAAGAGCTCCGCCAGCAGCGCGGTCTTGCGGGAGCGTGCGGACGTCGAGGCGATCTCCCGGGAGGCCCGGGCGAGTGTGGCCAGCAGCATGCCCCCATCCTGCAACGCCGCATGCCGCCCCGCAGTCCTTAAGGTTCCGGTTGTGGCCCTCTTCCGTGTCGAACGCCGAACCCAGCTGTCCGCCGACGAGGCATGGCGGCGCCTGACCGCGTGGGAACACCACGCCGCTCAGGTCCCGCTCACCCGCATCACCGTCAGCCCGCCGGCGCCGACGGGCGTCGGCACACTCGTCGTGGCGCGCACCGGCCTCGGACGCCTCGGCTTCGACGACCCGATGGAGGTGGTGGCCTGGGAGCCGCCGGCGGGCGCCGGCGCCGGTCACTGCCGGCTGGAGAAGCGGGGCGCGGTCGTGCTCGGGTGGGCCGAGATCGCCGTACGTCCGGCGCCCGGCGGGGCCGTGGCGGTCTGGACGGAGGACCTGCGGCTGCGGGGGTTCCCCGGGGCGTTCGACGGGGCGGTCGTACGCGCGGGACGTCTGGTCTTCGGGCGGGCGCTGAAGGGGCTGCTCGGCTCCCCGACCGGCCGGTGACCGCCGGGGGCGCCCGCCCGCTCCCGCCCTGGCGGGCCCCGCCCCCGTGCTCGCCGCTCCCGCGTTCCCCGCGTCCGTGTTTCCCGCTGCGGATCCTCCGCCAAGCGCGCGCGGGCCGCCGCGAACGGCCGTGCGATCGGGTGACTCTTGGCGTCGGCCGACATGGCGGGGCGGCGGGCAGGTTAATCGTGCGGTCATGAACCTTCAGCACCTTCGCAGGAACCGCGCCGGCAGCCCCCGTGCCCGGCGCGTCCGTATGGCCGCCCTCTGCGCCGCAGCCGTCGGCGCGCTCGTTGGGGGGTGCGGGAGCGGCGGTGACGCCAATACGTCGCACGCCGCGCCCGGCCGGCCGGAAGCCGGGCAGACCACGTCGCCGAGCCCCTCGGGTTCCGCCCGGCTCACCGAGGACCAGGCCGCACGCAAGAACCTGGTCCCGACCGCCAAGGTCACCGCCGACAAGGCGGCCGCCACGGCGGTGGATGAGGTGTCGGGCAGTACGCTGCTCTCGATCGACCTGAAGCGCCTGCGCCGCGAAGCCGGCGCGAGCCCGAGCCCGACCGCCAGCCCGACCGGCAGCCCGAGCCCCCGCGCCGTCCGGCCCGTCTGGGTCGCGAAGGTCTCCGAGAAGGACGGCACCGAGCACACCGTCCGTATCGACGCCGAGTCCGGCGACGTCCTCCGCTCCCGTACGGACGCCGGTCAGGACGCCGACGACAAGGCGGAGCGCGCCGACTGGCTCACCAAGATCAAGCAGACCCCGGAGAAGGTGGCCAAGGCCGCCACCGACCGGAAGAAGGGCACGGTCACCTCCATGGAACTGGACGACGCCGACAGCGGCGACGTCGTCTGGTCCGTCGAGGTCGTGTCCACCGACGACTGGAACAAGACCACGTTCGACATCGACGCCACGACCGGCGAGATCCTGAGCGAGGACGTCGACCGCGACTGACGCGGCACGGCGTCCGGGCGCGTCCGGCGCCCGGGCGGGCCGGCAGCGGCGCGCGGTCAGTTCTGACGCTTCGCGCGCCACCGCCGGCCCGCTGTCAGGGCCCTCTCGTTCATACGGTCCCGGACGTGGAACCACAGCAGTGCGACGGGCGCCGTCACCAGGCCGACGACCAGGGCCCGGTCCCACTCCATGCCGTTGCGCCCGAACCGGAGCATCAGGACCGACGCCACGTACACGCCGAGCAGCAGTGAAGCGGTCTCCAAGGGTTTCGGCAGATTCATGAACGCCGGGTACCCCGTCCGAACCCGCGCACGACCGTGGCGCGCACGGCGGAGTGGCGAGCAGTCCATGATGTGTGCATGAGGGTTCCTGACCGACGGATCGAACTGTTCGCCGGAGCCGGCAGCGAGCAGCGCTTCAGCGGCCCCGCGGTCGGCGACGAGCGCAGCATGCTCGCGGCCGTGCTGGACGCGCAGCGCGCCACCCTGGAGCTGAAGTGCGCCGGACTGGGACCGGAGTTGGCCCGGCGGTCCGTGTCCCCGTCCTCGCTCTCCCTGCTCGGCCTCGTCCGGCACCTCGCCGACGTGGAGCGCCGATGGTTCCGGGCCGTGCTCGCCGGACAGGACGTCGAACTGCGCTTCTCCTGCGCCGACGCCCCCGAGGGCGACTTCGACGGCGCCGGGCCCGACCCCGGCGTCGTCGCCGCGTCCTGGGCGGCCTGGCGCACCGAGGTCGCGTTCGCGCGGGAGTTCGTCGCCGGGGCGCCGCACCTCGACGTCGAGGGGCGCGACGACTGGCGGGGGAGGGTCTGCCTGCGCTGGGTGCTCATCCACATGATCGAGGAGTACGCCCGTCACAACGGACACGCCGACCTGATCCGCGAGCGGATCGACGGAGCGGTCGGGGTCTGATCAGGGCCGCGGACGCCGCCCCTCGCGCCCCGCGGCCCGTCATCGGGCTCCGCCGCCTTCGACCCGCCGGCCGTTCACGACGGTGCACGGACCCCGGCGTCGCCGGAGCCCGCCGCGACCGAACGGGCCCACCGGTAGTCCGCCTTGCCGCTCGGCGAGCGCTGGATCTCCGGCGCGATCACCAGCTGCCGGGGGATCTTGTACCCCGCGAGCCGGCCGCGGCAGTGGGCCCGGATGGCGTCGAGCCCTGGGGCGTCCGCGCCCCCGCGCAGCTGCACCACCGCCGCCACCCGGTTGCCCCACTGTTCGTCGGGCACCCCGGCCACCAGTGCGTCGTACACGTCCGGATGGGACTTGAGCGCCTGCTCGACCTCCTCCGGATACACCTTCTCGCCGCCGGTGTTGATGCACTGCGAACCCCGCCCGAGCACCGTGACGATGCCCTCCGCGTCCACCGTCGCCATGTCGCCCAGCAGCACCCACCGCTCGCCGTCCGCCTCGAAGAACGTCTCCGCGGTCTTCTTCCGGTCGTTGTAGTACCCGAGCGGGACGTGCCCGCGCTGCGCGACGCGGCCCACGTCCCCCGGTGCGACCGGTGCGTGCGTCGCCGGATCGACCACGGCGGTACGGGAGTTGACCCGCAGCCGGAACCCCCTGCCCGGGCCCGAGTCGTCCGTCGCCGTTCCGTTGAAACCGGACTCCGACGACCCGAAGTTGTTCAGCAGCACGACGTTCGGCACCAGGGCCAGGAACTGCTCGCGCACCGTCTGGGACAGGATCGCCCCCGACGAGGAGACGCTGAAGAGCGACGAGCAGTCGGCGCCCTTCAGCGGCCCGTTCAGCGCGTCGATCAGCGGCCGCAGCATCGCGTCGCCGACCAGCGACACGCTGGTGACCTTCTCCCTCTCGATCGTACGGAGCACCTCGTGCGGCACGAACTTGCGGTGGACGACGACGCGCTGGCCGAAGAAGAACCCGATGAACGCGGTGAGCGTCGACGTGCCGTGCATCAGCGGGGGAGTGGGGAAGAACGTGATCCCGTCGCCGCCGGCCGCCACCCGCTCGGCCAGCTCCTCGGGGGACTTCACCGGTTCGCCGGTCGGCGCGCCGCCCCCCAGCCCGGCGAAGAACAGGTCCTCCTGGCGCCACATCACCCCCTTCGGCATGCCGGTGGTGCCCCCCGTGTAGATGATGAACTGGTCGTCGCCGGATCGCGGCCCGAACCCCCGCCGGTCCGGAGCCGACGCCTCCGCCTCGGCGAACGGCACCGGGAGGACGGCGGGCTCCGGCGCGCCGGCCGGCGGCGTTCCCACCCGTACGAGATGCCGCAGTTTCTCCGCCCGGGGCAGGGCCGCCGCCACCCGCTCGGTGAACTCGGCGTCGAAGACCAGCGCCGCCAGGTCCGCGTCCCGGTAGAGGTAGGCCAGCTCCTCCTCGACGTACCGGTAGTTGACGTTGACGGGCACGACACGCGCCTTGAGGCAGCCCAGCACGGTCTGGAGGTACTCGACGCCGTTGTAGAGGTGCAGCCCCAGGTGCTCGCCCGGCTTCACGCCGGAGTCGACGAGGTGGTGGGCGATCCGGTTGGCGGCCGCGTCGAGTCCGGCGTAGGTGAGCCTGCGCTCCGCGCCGGTGCCCGGGTGGTCGACGTACACGAGCGCCTCACGGTCAGGGACCGCGTCGACGACAGACTCGAACAGGTCGGCAAGGTTGTACTCCACCGTTCCTCCTGACCCGGGCTGCGGAATGGCTCGTCAGTCGACGGTCATCAGAGCAAAGCCCGCCCCAAGTGGGAAGGGGATGCGCCGAAGAAAACTGACTGGCTGTCAGGAAACTATTGAAGTGGGCGCCGCCCTACTGCAACCTGTTCTCGTTCCTGAGACGGGAGGCAGTCAATGGGTGGCACGGAACACCTCACCGTTCGGCGCGAGGGCGCCACGCTGGTGCTCACCTTGAACAGGCCCGAGGCGAAGAACGCGCTGTCGCTGCCGATGCTGGTGGGGCTGTACGACGGCTGGCTCGCCGCCGACGCGGACGACGCGATCCGCTCCGTCGTGCTCACCGGAGCGGGCGGCGACTTCTGCGCCGGCATGGACCTCAAGGCCCTCGCCGGCGACCGCGGGATGGGCGGCGACCGGTACCGCGACCGCATGAAGGCCGACCCCGACCTCCACTGGAAGGCCATGCTCCGGCACCACCGCCCCCGCAAACCGGTCGTCGCCGCCGTCGAGGGGTACTGCGTCGCCGGCGGTACGGAGATGCTCCAGGGCACCGACATCCGTGTCGCGGGACGGAGCGCCACCTTCGGCCTCTTCGAGGTCAGGCGCGGCCTCTTCCCGATCGGCGGCTCGACCGTGCGCCTGCCGCGCCAGATCCCGCGCACCCACGCCCTGGAGATGCTGCTCACCGGCCGCCCGTACCCGGCCGAGGAAGCCGAACGCATCGGGCTCGTCGGCCATGTCGTCCCCGACGGCACGGCCCTGGAGAAGGCCCTCGCCATCGCCGAACGGATCAACGCCTGCGGCCCGCTCGCCGTCGAGGCGGTCAAGGCGTCGGTGTACGAGACGGCGGAGATGACCGAGGCGGACGGCCTCGCCGCCGAACTCGAGCGCGGTTGGCCGGTGTTCGGCACCGCCGACGCCAAGGAGGGCGCCCGCGCCTTCGCCGAGAAGCGCGATCCCCACTACCGCCGCGCCTGAGCACGGCGCCCGCGAAGGAGCCGTACATGCCGGATGTCCTCAGTGCCCCGCTCGTCGTCGAGTTCCCCTTCACCCGCTCCCTCGGACCCGTCCAGAGCGCCTTTCTCACGGGTCTGCGCGCGGGCACCGTCCTCGGCGTGCGGACCTCCGGCGGCAACGTCCTCGTGCCGCCCGTCGAGTACGACCCGGTCACCGCCGGCGAACTCCGCGACCTCGTCGAGGTGGCCCCCACCGGCACCGTCACCACCTGGGCCTGGAACCCCGCCCCGCGCCGCGGCCAGCCCCTGCGCACGCCGTTCGCCTGGGTCCTGGTGAAGCTGGACGGGGCCGACACCGCCCTCCTGCACGTCCTGGACGCGCCGGGCCCCGACGCCGTGCGCACGGGCCTGCGCGTCCGGATCCGCTGGGCCGCCGAACCCACCGGAGCCATCACCGACATCGCCTGCTTCGAACCGTACGCGGGTGAACCGGGCGGCCCGGCCACCCCGCACGACGGCCGCTTCGCCGACCCCGTCACCGGCATCGTCACCCCCGCCCGCCTCGACTACACCTACAGCCCCGGCCGCGCCCCCACCGACTACATCAGCGCGCTCGCCGAGCGGCGCACCGTCGGCGAGCGCTGCCCCTCCTGCCGCAAGGTGTACGTACCGCCCCGGGGCGCCTGCCCCACCTGCGGCATCGCGACCGCCGAGCGCGTCGAGGTGGGCCCGCGCGGCACCGTCACCACCTTCTGCGTCGTCAACATCAAGGCGCGCAACCTCGACATCGAAGTCCCGTACGTCTACGGGCACATCGCACTGGACGGCGCCGACCTGGCCCTGCACGGCCGGATCGGCGGCATCCCCTACGACCAGGTGCGCATGGGGCTGCGCGTCGAACCGGTGTGGACCGAGGGCGGCCGGTACCCCGACCACTACCGGCCGACCGGCGAACCGGACGCCGACTACGACGCGTACAAGGAGCTGATCTGATGGCCGCGACGCCCGCGACACCCCCGGCGCGCGAGGTCGCCGTCGTCGCCTTCGCGCAGACCTGCCACCGGCGGCGCTCCGACGAGCTGTCCGAAGTCGAGATGCTCATGCCGGTGCTGCACGAGGTGCTGGCGAGCACCGGCCTGAGGACCAGCGACATCGGCTTCACCTGCTCCGGTTCCAGCGACTACCTCGCCGGCCGCGCCTTCTCCTTCACCATGGCCCTCGACGGGGTCGGCGCGTGGCCGCCGATCTCCGAGTCCCACGTGGAGACGGACGGTGCCTGGGCGCTGTACGAAGCGTGGGTCAAGCTCCTGACCGGCGAGGCCGACACCGCGCTCGTCTACGCGTACGGCAAGACCTCGCCCGGTGAGATCCGCGACGTCACCACCCGCCAGCTCGACCCGTACTACCTGGCCCCCCTCTGGCCGGACTCCGTGTCCCTGGCCGCCCTCCAGGCCCAGGCGCTGATCGACGCCGGCGACACCGACGAACCCGCCCTGGCGGCGATCGCGGCCCGCAGCCGCACTGCCGCCGAGGCCAACCCGCATGCCCAGCTCAGCGGGCCCGTCCCCGCGGGCGACTACCTCGTACAGCCGCTGCGCAAGGGCGACTGCCCGCCCGTCACGGACGGCGCGGCGGCGGTGATCCTCGCGGCCGGGGACACCGCGCGCCGGCTGTGCGAGCGGCCCGCCTGGATCCGCGGCATGGACCACCGCATCGAGGCGCACAGCCTGGGCGTACGCGACCTCACCGAATCCCCGTCGGCCCGGCGGGCGGCCGAGCGGGCCGGGGCCTTCGACGCGCCCGTCGACACCGCCGAGCTGCACGCGCCGTTCACCTCGCAGGAGGTCGTCCTGCGCAAGGCGCTTCGCCTGGGCGACGACGTGGAGGTCAACCCGTCCGGCGGGGCGCTCGCCGCCAACCCCGTCATGGCGACCGGGCTCATCAGGATCGGCGAGGCGGCGGCCCGCATCCACCGCGGCGCGTCCGACCGGGCGCTCGCACACGCCACCTCGGGGCCCTGCCTCCAGCAGAACCTCGTCGCAGTCCTGGAGGGGGAGTCATGAGCAGGACAGCCACGGGCAAGGAGCCCGTAGCGGTCGTGGGCATCGGCCAGACCAAGCACGTCGCCGCCCGCCGGGACGTCTCCATCGCCGGTCTCGTACGCGAAGCGGCCCGGCGCGCCCTGGACGACGCCGGGCTCGACTGGGCGGACGTCGACGCCGTCGTCATCGGCAAGGCCCCCGACTTCTTCGAGGGCGTGATGATGCCGGAGCTCTACCTCGCCGACGCGCTGGGCGCCGTCGGCAAGCCGATGCTCCGCGTCCACACCGCCGGCTCCGTCGGCGGCTCCACCGCCCTCGTCGCCGCCAACCTCGTCGCCGCCCGTGTCCACGGCACGGTCCTCACCCTCGCCTTCGAGAAGCAGTCCGAGTCCAACGCCATGTGGGGTCTGTCCCTGCCCGTCCCGTTCCAGCAGCCCCTGCTCGCCGGGGCCGGCGGATTCTTCGCGCCGCACATCCGGGCGTACATGCGCCGCAGCGGCGCACCCGAGACAGTGGGCTCCCTCGTCGCGTACAAGGACCGCCGCAACGCGCTCAAGAACCCGTACGCCCACCTGCACGAGCACGACATCACCCTGGAGAAGGTCCAGGCGTCGCCCATGCTCTGGGACCCCGTCCGCTACTCCGAGACCTGCCCCTCCTCCGACGGGGCCTGCGCCATGATCCTCACCGGCCGCGCCGGGGCGGCCCGCGCGACGCACCCGCCGGCCTGGGTGCACGGCGGCGCGATGCGCAGCGAACCGACCCTCTTCGCCGGCAAGGACTTCGTCTCCCCGCAGGCGGGCAAGGACTGCGCCGCAGACGTCTACCGGCAGGCCGGCATCACGGACCCGCGCCGGGAGATCGACGCCGTCGAGATGTACGTGCCGTTCTCCTGGTACGAGCCGATGTGGCTGGAGAACCTGGGCTTCGCCGCCGAGGGGGAGGGCTGGAAGGTCACCGAGTCCGGCGCCACCGAGCTCGACGGCGACCTGCCCGTGAACCCGTCCGGCGGGGTCCTGTCCACCAACCCCATCGGCGCCTCCGGCATGATCCGCTTTGCCGAGGCGGCCCTCCAGGTGCGCGGCCGGGCCGGGGAGCACCAGGTCGACGGCGCCCGCCGGGCCCTCGGGCACGCCTACGGCGGCGGTGCGCAGTTCTTCTCCATGTGGCTGGTCGGCGCCGAACCGCCCCCCGGCTGACCGGCCGCGTTCCACGGCGCTCCCCACGCGGCCTGTCGGTCGCCGGGGACGATGGCTAGGCTGACCGCGGACGACGAACCGGGAGGAGCAGGGACGTGGCCGAGACCATCACCGCGCAGCGGCTTGCGGGCCGGGACAAGCCGGAACTGGACCTGAGCAAGGCGGACTGGCAGTCGGGCAGTCAGGGGACGGGCGACGTCCAGATCGCGTTCGTCGAGGGGTTCGTCGCGATGCGCAACGCCGCCGCCCCCGGCAGTCCGTCACTGATCTTCGACCCGGCCGAGTGGCGCGCGTTCGTCGTCAACGCGCGCAACGGCGCCTTCGACCTGACCTGAGCCTTCTGCGCTCGCCGATGTGGCCCGACGGTCGGCCACGAAGTACGGCAAGCCGGGAACCATCATCAGCAGGGCGCCCCACAGCGGCATTTCGAAGAGCGGATCGTCGCCGGTCAGCCAGGCCGTGAGGAAGGCGGCGGGGAGCCCGACCAGAAGCTGGACGACCAACAGCTTTCTGAAACCGAGACTCCCTCGCCGCGTCTCCCAGGTGAACACGACCATCGCGAGGGTGGCGCAGAGTACGAGGCGGCTCGGGACGACGGGCCGCTCGTACGACCAGTGCAGCAGGTGGGAGAGCAGCAGCATCGGGCCGAAGACGCACGGGATCAGCGCCGTCATGCGCAGAGCCCGCCGGTGCAGTGGCTTGCGCGCTCGCGCCCACGCGGCGGCGAAGGACTTCACGTCCTCCCCGACGACGTCCGTCACGCCACGCCCGGCCGCCGCGGCGTCGTCCAGGTGTGCGGAGAGCTCGTCGAGCATCTCCCGTACGGAGGCGGCGTCCATGCCGCGGTATTCCCAGTTGCTTCGGCAGACGGCCAGCACGTGCTCAGGCGTCATGGTGTGTTTCCCCCGGATCGTTCGGATCGTTGTTCAAGGTCCGCCCGACCGCCTCGGAGAAGTGGTGCCAGGCGGCGCGGCCGACGGTCAGTTCGGCCCGCCCCTCGTCGGTCAGCCGGTAGTACTTGCGCGGCGCGCCGCCGGTGGCCGAAGGGGCGCGGAAGGTGTCCGCGAGACCCGCCCGCTCCATGCGGGCCAGCAGCGGGTAGATGCTGCCCTCGCTGACGAGGTCGAGCCCCGTCGCGGCGAGGGCCTCGACCAGCTCATAGCCGTATCGCGGCCGCTCGGCGATCACCGCGAGCAGGCACAGGTCGAGCACTCCACGCAGCAGCTGGCTGCGCCGCTGGTCACCTGCGGCGCTGGGCGGCTTCGCTGTCATGCGGTACAAGATAGTGGCCGCTGTCTTGCGCCGCAAGATAATGTCGCGCCCCGACGCCGGGAGGCCCTCCGGGCCACGTACCATGGCGGCATGTCCTTCCTCCGCCGCCGCCCCTCCGCCACTCCCGCGGGCCCGGAATTCGATGTCCTGGCCATGGACCCGGGCGACTGGCCGGGCAACCTCGGAGCAGGCCTCCTGCCCGCGCCCGACGGCAGCTGCCAGGGCGTCTTCCTGCGCTACGACCTGTTCGGCGGCCGCGGCCCCGCGATGATCATCGGGAACCTGCCGGAGGGCTCGCCCGCCCGGGAGCTCGAGGAGGGCCAGGTGCCCTTCGAGGTGGCGCAGCTCCTCCTGGCGCTGGAGAACGACGAGCCCGTCACGGTCACCGGTACGGAGGACATGCCGGTCATGCAGGGCGACAACCTGCTGATCGTGCGCCGTATCAAACTCTCCGAAACCCGCATCTCCTGCGTACAGTTCGACCGTAGCGACAATGTGCTCGTCACGATCGCCAGCTGGGACCGGCCGATCACCGACGACCTGTACGCGCTGCTGAAGCCCCTGCCCGCGGAGTTGTTCCAGCAGGGCTGAGTCCCTGTGAGGCGAGGAGTGGTTGTGGCGGACACGGCGGTCGGCGAACCGGAGGCGCGGTACCGAAAGCCGGACAGGAGGAAGCAGCGCCCTTTCTGGACGGAGCTGCCGCTCCTCGTGGTGATCGCCCTGCTGCTGGCGCTGGTGATAAAGACCTTCCTGCTCCAGGCGTTCTCGATCCCGTCGGACTCCATGCAGAACACCCTCCAGAAGGGTGACCGGGTCCTCGTCGACAAGCTGACCCCGTGGTTCGGCTCCGAGCCGGAGCGCGGCGAGGTCGTCGTCTTCCACGACCCGGACAACTGGCTGAGGAACGAGCCGACGCCGCGCACCAACGGCTTCCAGAAGGCGTTGAGCTTCATCGGTCTCATGCCGTCCGCCGAGGAGAAGGACCTGATCAAGCGGGTCGTCGGGGTGGGCGGCGACACGGTGGAGTGCGAGGGCGAGGGCCCGCTGAAGGTCAACGGCAAGGCACTGGACGAGCCGTACGTCTTCCCCGGCAACACGGCGTGCAGCACCGACGACGGCGGGCAGTTCAAGGTCACGGTCCCCCGCGGCCACCTCTGGGTGATGGGCGACCACCGCCAGGCGTCCGGCGACTCCCGCTACCACCAGCACGAGCCCGGCCGCGGCATGGTGCCGGTGGACGACGTGGTGGGACGCGCGGTCGTGATCGCCTGGCCGGTCGGCCGGCTGGACAACCTGCCGGTGCCCGGCACCTTCGGGCAGCCGGACATCGCACCGCGGCGCTGACCGCGCCCGCCCGGTGGTGCGTCCGCGCGCCGGTCGGGCGTACGCCCCGGTGGCGCACCTGCCACGAAAGCGACCGGTGCGCCACCGGGGACGCGCCTACGCGGGCGACGCGACCGGCCGGCCCAGCAGACTGAGGACCTGGGCGGCCGAAGTGCCGAGACCCGTGGGGCCGGACAGGTGCCACGGGGCGCCGCCCGTCCCCGACCGCAGGTCCGCGTCGTGGTAACGGACGCACTCCCGGTGCCAGTTCAGGATGCCAGCCATCCAGTCCTGGAGTTCGCGCACATAGCCGTCGAGGATCTCCCGGGCCCCGGCATCCAGCGCGAAGTCGTCGTACAGCACCGGCAGTTCCACCGCGATGACGTGCTGGAACTGCCGCATCCGGCCCTTCATCAGCTCGTGCACCATGCCGACCCCCGTCGGGTAGTCCACACCGAAGAAGTTCTGCACGACGAGGACGGCGTTGTGCACCTCGCCCTCGAACTCGATTTCCTTCTGGTACGAGAAGAGGTCGTTGAGCAGCGCGGCGTAGTCGACCGCCGAGTTCTCCAGCGACCGGACGGGGCCGCTGCGATAGATCTCGTCCGGCACCCGGTCCCCGTGTGACAGCCGGCACAGCCGCATCGTCATGTCCGCGCCGAAGGTGAACCGCCGCATCTCGATGTAGTCCACCGGGTCGGGCACGCGGTGCAGCGCCTGATTCGCCAGCTCCCACTCCCAGCTGGCGATCATGTCGTCGACCGACGTGCGGAACGTGCGCCGGGAGGCGTCGTCCATCGGCCCCGCCGTCCGCCGCCACAGATCGGCCAGCCCCCGCTCCATCGCGTCGGCCGGTTCCGGCACGGGCTCGCCGTCCAGCGGCATGAAGAGCCGCAGCCGCTCGTTGGCCGCGCGCGCCCCCGCCAGGTCGCGGGTGCGTCCGTAGATCACGGGGTACAGGTCGTCGCCGTACGTCCCCCAGGTGAGCCAGTTCGACGAAAGGTCGAGTTCCTCCGGCGTCGCGTCCGGTTGCAGGCCCGCCGAGCACAGCGGCAGGTCGATGTTGCGCGCCCGCCGCTCGTCCCAGACGTGCGACGCGGGCCGCCCCGGCTGCGGCTCCAGCATTCCCATGCGCCGAGCCCAGGCGATGTTGCGCTCCCGCGCGCCCGCCAGGTGAGGGCTGAGCCGGAGCCGGTACGGGAAGTCCAGCTCGGGCACGATCGAGGGACCGACGTGCTGGTACGGCACATGGCTGTGCTTGCGCAGCCTCGCGGTCTCGGCGCGCGGGGTGAAGCGCAGGGTGGCCGCCGCCATGCCCCAGCCGGTTCCGGCGGGCCCGGCCGTCTTCCCGCCGCCGTTCATGTACCGGCTGGACCGCAGGTGCCACTCGTGGCCGCCCGACTGCCAGTCCTGCAGGCCCTTGGCGTACGCCAGTACGGCGGCGGTCTCCGCCGGGCTCAGCCCCTGCTCGGCGCAGAGTGGACCGACTTCGGTCAGCACGGTGTTCTCGAACTGCTGGAGGCGCGACGTCAGCAGGTCGTTGACGGCTTCGGCGGCTTCCTGCGTCGTGCAGCCGAGGAAGTGTTCGAGGACCAGTACGCCGTTGCTGTTCTCCTGCTCGTCCTCCACCTCACGCTGGTACGAGAAGAGGTCGTTGCGCAGGTGCACCGCGTCGGAGAACGTGTCGCGCAGTACGCCGAGCGCCCGCGAGTGCGCCACCGTGGCCGGGACCTCGGCGTTCGCCGCGAACTCGACGAGCCCCGCCGACCAGGGGGCGCCGCCCACCTTGCGGCGCATCTCGATGTACTCGACGGGGTTGGCGATCCGCCCCTCGTCCATGTTGGACAGTTCCCACAGCGACTCGTTGAGCAGGTTCCTGGTCGACTCGGCGAATCGTTCCCGCCAGGCACCCGTCATGCTCGGCACGGTCCGGGCCCACAGGTCCGCGAGCCCCGCCTCGACCGGGTTCTCCGGCTCCGGCATCCCGTCGGCCAGGTCCATCGGCATGAACGCCGGCAGCCGGTCCAGGTAGCGCTTGCCGCCCTCGCGGTCCAGTGACCTCTTGAAGGTCTCCAGGAAGTGGTCGTCGAAGAAGAAGACCCACACGTACCAGTCGGTGACGAGCGCCAGCACGTCGGACGAGCAGTCGGGATGGGTGTACGCGCAGAGCAGTGCGTAGTCGTGGGCCTCCAGGTCGCGCTCCTCCCAGACGCCGGAGCCTTCCAGCATCTCCATCCGGCGTGCCCACTCCCGCGTGTGACGACGGGCGTCGTCGACGTGGGGATTGAGCCGCGCCGGATACGGAACGTAGAAGTCCGGCAGTGTGAAGGGCTGCTGTGCCATGTATGTCGGGCCTTTCCTGGGCGTCCACGCGTCCACCGTCGCGCGGACCGGTCAATTCCGCCCAGCCCTACCCGTAGCCCGGACGGCCCAAGCCCCGGCCTGATTAGTCACACAAAGGGGCGCCGTCGCCGTCCGCGGCCGGCGGCGCCCCCTCGTCCGCCGCCGCGCACCAGGACCTGAGTACGCGCACGTCAGCGGCCTTCACGTAGGCCACCCGGTGCCCGAACTGGATCTCGTAGTAGGCCTCCTTGCCCCGTACCACCCGGTGCCCGGCCGTCTCGAACGCCGGAGCGAAGAAGTACTCGCCCGGAGCCCGGTCCCCGATCACGTAACGCTGGCCGGCGAGCAGCTTGTACGGCAGCGGCGAGATCGCCTGCACCGGCACGGACGTCCCCGCGTACGCGGCCGCCTCCGGATAGGCCCGCCCGTACACCGGCACCTCGCCGGTGCCGTCCCTCGGCGTCAGCATCAGGCCGCGCGAGGCGACCGCCGTGGGCCGCGTGCGCGGGTTGTGGAACCAGGCCCGCTGCCCCAGGTACCAGATCGCGGTCCAGTCGCCGCTGCGCCCGGCGACGGCGAACTGCTGCCCCGTGGAGGCGCGGGCGCCCGTGTCGTTGACTCCGTTCGTCGAGTCCTCGCCGCCGGGACGCAGGCCGGCGTCCTTCACTAGCGGGGCGTCGTCGGCGGGCGCGGTGTGCAGCCGGACGGCGCCCGACCCGTGCGGGGCGCACGGGTCGCCGGCCTGCACGCAGCCCGTGTAGAGCGGCCGGTGGCTCCCGTACTCGGGCCGGACGGTCACCACACCGCTCTTCGGGCCCGCCGTCGGGGTGAAGGGCCTGCCGAGCAGTTCGAAGTAGTGCGCCCAGTCCCAGTACGGACCAGGGTCGGTGTGCATCCCCCGGATGTTCGCGGTGACCGTGCCGGGCACGTTGTCGTGGCCCAGGACGTGCTGCCGGTCTAGCGGAATCCCGTACCGCTTCGCCAGGTACGTCACCAGCCGCGCCGACGTGCGGTACATCGCCTCCGTGTACCAGGCGTCCGGCGAGGTGAGGAAACCCTCGTGCTCCAGGCCCACGGACTTGGAGTTGACGTACCAGTTGCCCGCGTGCCAGGCGACGTCCTTGAGCGGCACGTGCTGGGCGATGTGCCCGTCCGAGGAGCGCAGCGAGTAGTGCCAGGACACGTAGCGCGGGTTCTGAACCAGCTGCAGCGTCGTGTCCCAGGTCGCCTCGGTGTCGTGCACGACGATGTATTCGATGCCCTGGGTCCGGGGCCGGTCGGCCTTGTCGTGGTTGCCGTAGTCGCCGTCCCCGAACTCCTCGTACGGGGCGGGAATCCACTCGCACGCCACCGTCCTCGGGCACTCGGTGGGCCCGGCCGCCGCCGTCCGCAGACCGAGACCGGCCGCCTGCGCGCGGTCGGGCTCGATCCCGGGAGTGCCGGGAAGGGCCACCTGCCGGCCGCTGTCGGTGGTACGCCGCTGCCCCGTGCGGATCACGTCGTACACGTCGTTCGCGTACGTCGTCGCGGTCGCCGTGTCGTCGGCCCCCGAGAACAGGGCGACGGCTCCGTACCAGTCGGCCGGGTCGGCGCTCGGCGGATGTCCGAGCCGCTTCTGCGCGGCGGCCAGCAGCGCGGCCCCGCCCCGGATGTTAGCGGCGGGGCTCCGCCGCAGCTCCGCGCCCGGCAGGCCGGTCAGGGCGGCGGCTCGCTCCAGCGTCCGCAGACGCGGCGGGAGTTCGGAGACGTTCGGCAGGCCGGCGTCCCCGCCGGTCCGCGCGGGGCGCGCGCCGTCACCGCGCGGGTCCTCGCCGGAGTCCGAGTGGTGCGGCGCCCGCGCCAGCGCCGCCTTCGCGTCGGTGAGGTGCATCGGGCCGTAGCCGCCGGTCACACTCGGCGCGCCGCCGTGTGCGTCCCAGCGGGACTGCAGGTACGACACGCCGAGCAGCACACTCGACGGCACCCGGTACTCCGAGGCGGCCGTCTCGAACGCGCGCTGCAGCGCATCGGACCGGGGCTGCTCGGCCGTGGCGGAAGGGCCGGCCGACAGCAGCGGCAGCACCAGCGCGGCACAGGCCACGAAGCCCCCGGTCCGCCGGGCACGTCCGCTCGCGGTCGCGGAACGCGACGTCACGGATCCTTGCAATGCGGCCTCCAGGGACGGGTGGTGCGCGAAGGACCTGCGGGCGGGAACCCGACTACAGGGGTATCGGCTCCCGGACGATCCGTCAATGAGGCTCCACAGCCGGGACTTCGCACGTCAGCGCCGGTGCGGCGGAGTTTCACCGCGGCAGCGCGCGGGCCTGCGGCGCGTCAGTGGTGTGCACCACCGACGCGCCGCGAAGCCCGCCGGAGGTCAGGTCACGTCACGCCCCGCGCGCACCGACTTCAGCGCGAGGAGCAGGACGCCGATGTCGTCGAGGAACACCGGGTCGGGCATCAGGTCCGCGGGCAGGACCAGATAGGCGACAGCCGCCCAGAACACCCAGGGGCGCCCCTCAGGCAGTCCGGCCTCCCGCAGACTCCGGCGGGCGCGCACCAGGCGTACGAGCACGAACACCGCCACGGCGAGTGTCGCCACCACCAGCACCACGGCGACGGCGAGCAGGATCCAGGCTTCGGTGCTCATGCGCCCTCCAGGCGGCTCGGGTTCCGCGCACTGTTCTACCTCGTCTGCCCGTGCCGGGGGCGGTTCAGGCACCGGACGACGGCAGGTCGCGCGTACGGGTCCACGCCAGGAGGTCGTCCAGGGCCCAGGTGTTCACCACCCGCTCCGCGGGCACGCCGCACTCCTCGGCCCGGGCGCACCCGTAGATCTGCCAGTCGAGCTGGCCCGGCGCGTGCGCGTCGGTGTCCACGGAGAACAGCACGCCGGCGTCCACCGCGCGGCGCAGCAGCCGCCTGGGCGGATCGAGACGCTCGGGCCGGCTGTTGATCTCCACCGCGGTGCCCGACGCGGCGCAGGCGGCGAACACCTCGTCCGCGTCGAACTGCGACTCGGGCCGCCCGCGCCCGGTGATCAGCCGGCCCGTGCAGTGCCCGAGGATGTCCGCGTGCGGGTTGGACACCGCGGCGACCATGCGGCGGGTCATCGCGGCGGCGTCCATGCGGAGCTTGGAGTGCACGGACACCACGACCACGTCGACCCGCTCCAGCAGCTCGGGCTCCTGGTCGAGCGAGCCGTCGAGAAGGATGTCGCACTCGATGCCGGTGAGCAGCCGGAACGGCGCCCAGCCCTCGTTGAGCGTGGCCACTACGTCCAGCTGCTCGCGCAGCCGTTCGGGCGACAGCCCGTTGGCGACCGTCAGTCGGGGGGAGTGGTCCGTGAGCACCGCCCACTCGTGTCCCAGCGCCGCCGCCGTACGGCCCATCTCCTCGATGGGGCTGCCGCCGTCCGACCAGTCGGAGTGCAGATGGCAGTCCCCGCGCAGCAGCGCGCGCAGCTCCTCACCGCCCTCCGTCCGGGGTCCGGCGCTCTCCTCCTCCAGCCGCTTCAGATAGGCGGGCGTCCCGCCGGCCAGCGCCTCGCGCACCACCTGCGCGGTCTTGGGCCCGACGCCCTTGAGCGTCTCCAGCGAACCCGCCGCCGCGCGGCTCGCCGCCTCCCCTTCGGGGAGCGCGGCGACGGTCGTGGCGGCGGTCCGGAACGCGCGTACGCGGTAGGTGGGGGCCTGTGCCCGTTCCAGCAGGAACGCGATCCGTTCCAGAGCCTCGACGGGATCCATCGGCACCCTCTCGTACGCACCCGGGCCAGCAGAGGTGTCCAGCTTCGCCCAGAGCCGCGACGCGCGCACGTCCGCGCATGGCACCCGGCGGGGACCCTACGGCTGCCCCGGGGCCGGCACCCGCTCCGCCGCCGGCACCGGGCCCGGCGGCGTACCGTCCCCGAAGGGACGGCCGCCCAGCTCCGCCCGGTGGTGCGGGCTCAGCCACCCCGAAAGGTCCGGCCCCAGCGGCACGATGCCTGCCGGGTTGATACCGGTGTGCACCCGGTAGTAGTGGCGCTTGATGTGGTCGAAGTCGACGGTGTCCCCGAAACCGGGTGTCTGGAACAGGTCGCGTGCGTACGCCCACAGCACCGGGTTCTCGGCCAGCTTCCACTGATTGCACTTGAAGTGCCCGTGGTAGACCGCGTCGAACCGCACCAGCGTGGTGAAGAGGCGGATGTCCGCCTCCGTGATGGTGTCCCCGACGAGGTAACGGCGGTCCGCGAGCCGCTGCGCCACCAGGCCGAGCCTCCGGAAGACGTCCCGGCAGGCGTCCTCGTACTCGCTCTGCCGCGTCGCGAAGCCCGCACGGTAGACCCCGTTGTTGACGTCCCGGTAGATGCCGTCCATGACCTCGTCCAGCTCCGCGCGCAGCTTCTCCGGGTAGAGGTCCGGGGCGCCCGGCCGGTGCAGCGCCGCCCACTCGGTCGCGAAGTCCAGCGTGATCCGCTGGTAGTCGTTGGTGACCAGCCTGCCGCTCGGCACGTCCACGAGGGCCGGCACGCTGACCCCACCGCCGTACCCCGTCTCCCGCGCGTCGTACGCCTCGCTCAGGTACCGGATGCCCAGCACGGGGTCGCGGTCCCCCGGATCGAGGGTGAACCGCCAGCTCCGGTCGTCCTGGACCGGATCGGCCACGGCCAGCGAGACGGCGTCCTCCAGACCGAGCAGGCGCCGCGAGATCACCGCGCGGCTCGCCCAGGGGCAGGCGCGGCTCACCACCAGCCGGTAGCGGCCGGCCTCGACGGGCCAGCCGTCCCTGCCGTCGGCCGTGACGCGGTCCGTGAAGTGGCTCTTCGACCGCGTGAAGGGATTCTTCCCGTACGCGGCGTTGCCGTCGTTCATCGTGGCCTTCCTTCCGGGTGGATACGGAGAGCCTTCCCCGTCGGCGCCCGGGGCCGCGCGCTCCGGCACACGGGCTGCCGACACCGCCATTGTGCCGCCGGCCACCGCCGCCCGGCGCGAACCGGCACTCTCCGCGGCAAAGCACTGGCCCACCCGGTGACGACCGGGTGGGCCAGTGCTTTCCCCTCTCCGTCAGCGGGTGCCGACAGCCGCCCGCACGGCCCGCCGGGCCATCGCGCAGTCGTCGTGCAGTCGCCGCAGCAGCAACCGCTGCTCCTCACCGGTCGACACCCCGCCCGCCGACGTCTGCCCGGCGGCCCCGCCCGCCGGCGCGGCCTCGCGCATGGTGCGCTGGACAGCCGTCTCGTACGTACGGATCTCCCGTGTCAGCACGAGCATCAGGTTCACCAGGAACGCGTCCCGCGACGCCGTGCCCGGCGCCTGCGCCAGCTGGCTGATCTGCCGCCGGGCCGCCGGAGCGTCGCCCAGCACCGCCCACAGCGTCG
The DNA here is from genome assembly GCF_056429965.1 of Streptomyces sp. NPDC046122. Lineage (NCBI taxonomy): Bacteria > Bacillati > Actinomycetota > Actinomycetes > Kitasatosporales > Streptomycetaceae > Streptomyces > Streptomyces sp. NPDC046122. The sequence continues at coordinate 512,952 of NZ_JBWKLQ010000003.1, forward strand.
CCAGGTCGTACCCCGGCAGGTACCAGCCGGCGTGCTCCCAGTCGACCAGTACGGGCCCGGCCGGTGACATCAGGATGTTGGAGAGCAGCGCGTCGCCGTGACAGAACTGCCCCATGTTCTGCCGCCCGCCGCCCGCGTGCGCCACCCCGTGCAGGAGCTTCTGGAGGTCTCCCAGGTCCCGGTCGGTGAGCAGACCCAGTGCGTGGTACCGCGAGATCCGCGAGGCGTAGTCGAGCGGCGCTTCGAAGATGCCGGGCGGCGGGCGCCACGCGTTGACCCGCGTGACGGCGCCGAGCACGGCCCGCAGATCGGCGCGGGGCGGCGCCTCGGCGGGATGCCGGGTGAGCGCGGCCACCCTTCCGGGCATCCGCTCGATCACCAGCGTGCAGTTGTCGGGATCCGCGGCGATCAGCCGGGGCACCCGCACAGGCGGGCGGTGCCGGACGAACGCGCGGTAAGCAGCTATTTCGTGCCGGAACCTCTCCGCCCAGGCGGGGGAGTGATCCAGTAAACACTTGGCGACCGCGGTGGCGCGGCCTGTGGTGCCGACGAGCAGGACGGAACGTCCGCTGCGGCGCAGTACCTGCACGGGATTGAACTCCGGGCAGATCCGGTGCACCGACGCGATGGCCTTCCTGAGCTGCGCGCCCTGGGGACCGGACAAGTCGAGTCTCCCGCTGAGCGGTGGGGAACCCAGTCCTGCCGCCGCGCGCCTGGCCCGTCCCGCGCCGAGTGACGCTCCGCCGGCGTGGTGGGGATCGAGGTACGGTCCGCTGCCCGTCGCCACTGGACGGTACGGCCGAGGCGGGGCGGACACGGAGGACGATGCTGTGTACATGGGACAGATCCCTTCGCGCGCCGACGAGTTACGTGCGCCGCCCGCCCCGGTCAACCGGTCGGCACCCTGGGGAATGCCGGCCGGTTGCCGGAACGGGGTGGCGCTTTCTTACCTGACACCCGCCCGCGGGTGGCACACCATCTGGCGGACCCTGGCGAACCCTGGCGAATATGCCCGGCGCCTCTGACGCGGGGTTACTGTCGAAATCAGCCGAGAACCTGGGGGCTTGAAGTGACCGGAGAACCCAACACCCGCCTGGCAGACCTGTTCGGCCTCGCCGGCTGGTCCAAGGGCGAACTCGCGAGACTGGTGAACCGGCAGGCGGCGGCCATGGGCCATCCGCAACTGGCCACCGACACCTCGCGCGTTCGACGCTGGATCGACACGGGGGAAGCCCCGCGCGATCCGGTGCCCAAAGTGCTGGCAGCTCTGTTCACCGAGCGACTCGGCCGTGTCGTGACCATCGAGGACCTCGGGTTCGACCGGCACGGGCGCACGGGGAAACGGCGGGACGTCAGGAGCACAGATAATCCCGACGGTCTTCCGTGGGCGCCCGAACGGACGGCGGCGGTCCTCACCGAATTCACGGGAATGGACCTCATGCTCAACCGACGCGGCTTGGTGGGCGCGGGCGCCGCGCTCGCCGCAGGCTCCGCACTCAGCAGCGCCATGTACGACTGGCTCCACACCGACCCCGCTCTGACGACCGACGCTCCACGCATCGACGATCCCCTGCACGCCGACCCCGCTGGGTACGACCGCTACGAGGCCGCCCCCATCGGGTCGCAGGAGATCGAAGAGCTCGAGCGGTCCGTCGAAGTGTTCCGCGCCTGGGACGCCGCCCGTGGCGGCGGGCTCCAGCGCAAGGCGGTGGTGGGCCAGCTCAACGAAGTGGGCGGCATGCTCGCCTACCACCACCCCGACCACCTCCAGCGCAGGCTGTGGGGCGTCGCCGCCAACCTGGCGGTGCTCGCCGGCTGGATGTCGCACGACGTCGGCCTCGAACCCACCGCCCAGAAGTACTTCATCATCGCCGCGCACGCGGCCCGCGAGGGCGGGGACCGCCCCCGCGCGGGCGAGGCCCTCTCCCGCGCCGCCCGCCAAATGGTGCACCTGGGGAAGCCCGACGACGCCCTCGACCTGATGAAGCTCGCCAAGTCCGGCTCCGGCGACCAGATGCTGCCGCGCACCCGCGCCATGCTGCACACCATCGAGGCCTGGGCGCAGGCCGCCATGGGCCGCGGTCAGGCGATGCGGCGCACGTTGGGCGAGGCGGAGGAACTGTTCGTCTCCGACAAGGGAGACGTCCCGCCGCCGAGCTGGATGCAGATGTTCGACGAGGCGGACATGCACGGGATGCAGGCCCTGGCCTTCCGCACGCTCGCGGAGCACGACCCGTCGGCGGCGATCACGGCACAGCGGCACGCCAAGCAGGCGCTCGATCTGCGGGCCGGCGGCAGGCAGCGGTCGAAGATCTTCGACTATCTGTCGCTGGCCTCCGCGTGCTTCATCGCGGACGACCCGGAGCAGGCCGACCGGTACGCACGCCTCGCGCTGGTGTCGATGGGGGAGACCTCGTCGCACCGCACGTGGGACCGGCTGCGCCAGATGTACCGGCTCACCGGTGAGTACGCCGGCTACCCGAAGATCCAGGACCTGCGCGAGGAGATCCAGCTCGCGCTGCCGGCCAAGAAGACGAACAGGAGCACCAGCATCTAGGCCGGCTGTTCCGGTCCCGGAACGCCGGCCACCGACACGGCTGTCACCACTCGACCACGACCGACCACGACGACAGCAGAGCCGTCGTCCACGCCTTTCTTCGTTCGACTTCTACGCGACTTCTACGCGGCGATCCGGGCGATCAACACGCACGCGTCGTTCTCACGCTCCACGCCACCGAACTCCTCGACGGTCAGCCGCACGCACTCCTGCGCGCTGCGGGCCCCCGCGAAGCGCGGTGCGAGATCCAGCAGCCTGGAGGCGCCGGCATCGTCGGTGGGCGTGCGGCGCGCGATGCCGTCGGTGTGCAGCACCAGCAGGTCACCGGCGCGCAGCTGCACTTCGGCCTGCCCGTACGCCGCCCCGGACGTCGCCCCGAGCAGGACACCCTCGGGCGGCGTCAGCGAACGCCCCGTCCCGTCGCGGAACAGCAGCGGGGCGGGGTGGCCTGCCTGCGCCCAGGTCAGGATCCGGGTGACCGGGTCGTAGCGGCAGCACATCGCGCTGCCGAGCGCGGGCTGCGCCGAAGCCTCCAGGAGCTGGTTGAGGTGGCCCATCAGGGCGCCGGGCGCGATACCCGCCATGGCCATACCGCGCAGCGCGCCGAGCAGCATCGCCATCCCGGAGGTGGCGGCCACCCCGTGCCCGGTCAGGTCTCCCACGGTCAGCAGCGTCTGGCCGCCGGGCAGTTCCAGCGCGTCGTACCAGTCGCCGCCGATCAGCGCGCTCGACGCCGAGGGAAGGTAGTGGGCGGCGAGATCGAGCGCGGCGGGGCCGCCGTGCGGCAGCCGCAGGGGGCCGCGCCACGACGGCAGGACGGACTGCTGCAGCTCGACCGCGATCCGGTGCTCGGCACGGGCGATGTGCTCCTGGCGCCGGAGCGTGTCCTGGGTCTCGTGCACGGTCTGCCGGCTGCGGCGCAGTGCGCTGACGTCCCGCAGCACCGCCCACATGGAGGCGGTGCAGCCGTCCGCGTCGAGCACCGGCTCGCCCATCATGTGCAGCGTCCGTACGGCGCCGTCGTCCGTGCGGCGGATGCGGAACTCGCCGTCGATCGGCTTCCCGTCCACCAGGCAGTCGGTGACCATCGAGGCCAGGAACGCCTGGTCCTCCGCCAGCAGCATGGACGGCAGCTCGTCGAGGGTCAGCGGCCCGCTCTCCGGCGCTCGGCCGAAGATTTCGAACAGCTCGTCGGACCAGCTCGCCTCGTCGGTCAGCAGGTTCCACTCGGCGCTGCCGACCCGGGTGAGTAACGCCGTGCCGCTCGCGGCCGGCGGCCGGTCGGCGGGGGCTTCGGCGGCCCGGTCCGGCAGGCCGGCCTTCAGCTGCCCCAACTGCACGCCCAGGTCGTCGAGTTGGTGGACCGCCAGGTCGCACAGGGCTCGCTGCCAGCGCCCCTGCGGATCCTCGTCGTCCGCCACGGCCGCGTCCCGGCGCACCGCGTCCACGTCCCCGCGCAGCCGGCGGGTCTGTGAGATCAGCGCGTCGACGGAGCGCCGCTCGGGGGGCTGGGGCGCAGGACGGTCCGCGAACAGATGGGACGGCATGTCGTACTCCGATACAGGCGCGGCCAAACCAGGTCTGAAGAATGGACCAGTACGACTGTGGCACAGCCGGGAAAGGCCCGTAAGGGCTTTGGCAACACTCGATCCGGTGGTGCTTGCGGCATATGCCAACGGCCTCTCCGAAGGTGCCCGAAAACGCCCCCACGGGATGCCGGATGCACGAGACGCCGCCCGGGATGTCAGGATAGGGCCATGACGATCAAGGCTTACTTCGACATCACCATCAACGACGAGGCCGCCGGGCGGATCACGTTCAACCTGTTCGACGACGTGGTCCCCAAGACGGCGGAGAACTTCCGCGCCCTGGCCACGGGCGAGAAGGGCTTCGGCTACGCCGGTTCCTCCTTCCACCGCATCATCCCGGCGTTCATGCTCCAGGGCGGCGACTTCACCCGCGGCGACGGCACCGGCGGCAAGAGCATCTACGGTGAGAAGTTCGCGGACGAGAACTTCAAGCTCAAGCACGACCGGCCGGGCCTGCTGTCCATGGCCAACGCCGGCCCGGGCACCAACGGCTCCCAGTTCTTCGTCACCACCGTCGTGACGCCGTGGCTGGACGGCAAGCACGTCGTCTTCGGCGAGGTGGCCGACCAGGAGAGCATGGAGCTCGTCAAGAAGATCGAGAGCTTCGGCACGTCCAACGGCAAGCCGAAGGCCAAGGTCACCATCGCCGAGTCCGGCGTCGTCTGATCCCCGGTTCCCGGGCTTCTCGCCGTGAGCGCGACGGGACAAGTCCCCCCTCGGGCAGGTCTCCCCCACTCCCCCCAGTTTGGGTGGTTGCTTCTTATCCCCATGGGAACACACCGTTCTTCGGCACACACATCCCTCCCCATCCCGAAGAAA
>NZ_JBWKLQ010000003.1:517926-545926 GCF_056429965.1 Streptomyces sp. NPDC046122
CAACCTCAGGCTCTCTTTTCTCCTCCCCCCTTTCCCTCTCTCTCCTCCCCCCCCCCCCCCCCCCCCCCCCCCCCCTCCCCCCCCCGCTCCCACATTCGCCCGGTTCGGATGTGTTGCTCCTGATACGCGTGGGAACCCGCTGTGCGTAGGCACGCACGTACGTCCCGATCAGGAGGCAGGGATCGACATGTCGAATCCGCAACAGCCCGAGCAGCGGCGCAGCGACAAGGGCGGTGCGACCCCGCAGGACAGCGCCGAGCTGAAGGCCGCCCAGTCCGGCCAGCCGGGGACGCGGGGGAGCAAGCAGGCCCATGGTACGGACAAGGGGAACAAGGGCGGGGGAGAGGGCGGCGGAACCCCGCCGGACCAGCGCGCCGACCACCCGTGACCGACCGGGCTGCGCGCTCCGTGGACCCGCGGGCCGCCCGCGGGTCCTTCGCGCGTTCCTTGGACCGGCGGACTACCCGCGCGTCCTGCTCACGCACTCGGTCACCACGTCGCGCAGACCGCCGGACCGGCTCAGCAGCTCCCGCTGGACGCGCGCCCCGTTTCCGCCCTTGAGCAGGGCCGCCAGGCCCTCCTGGGCGGGCACGGTGTCACCGCTGTCCTCCAGGGCGTCCCGGACATGGTCGAACAGGGCCCGCACCACCGTTTCGGCCGGTGCGGGACGCATCGTGACCGGGTGGATCAGCTCCCCCTCCAGACCAGACCGGCCGGCTCGCCACGCGGCCAGCCGCAGCAGCCCGACACCGTGCCGCGCGGGCGGCTCGCCGGCCCGCCACTGGCGGGCCGCCGTCTCGACCAGACCGCGCACCAGGGTGGCGATGAGCACCGTGGTGGAGGGGTCCAGGCAGACGTCGGAGACCCGTATCTCGACGGTGGGGTAGTGGTGGGAGAGCCGGGCGTCGAAGTAGATCATCCCCTGGTCCCGCAGCGCCCCGGTGCCCACCATGGCGGCGACCTGGTCGTGGTACCGGTCGGCGCTGCCGAAGATCTCCACGGGTCCCGACGAGGGCCACCGGCCCCACACCCGGCTGCGGTAGCTGCTGTACCGGCTGTCCTTGCCCTGCCAGAAGGGGGAATTGCCGCTCATCGCCAGCAGTACGGACAACCAGGGGCGGATCCGGTCCAGGACGGCGACGCCCTCTTCGTCGGATTCCACCGACACATGGACGTGGCAGCCGCACGTCAGCTGCTCCTGCGTGGTCAGCCCGAACTCCTCCTCCAGCCACTGGTAGCGCTCACCGCTTCCGATGGACGGGCTGACCGGAAGGGGAGAGGTCGCCAGGGCCACCACGGCCGCGCCGAGGCCCTCCGCGTGACGCGCGGCCTCCGCCCTCCAGCGGAGGATCTCCTCCGCCAGATCGCCCATGCCCGTCTGCGGCCGGGTGCCGAACTCCAGCATCTGCCGGTGCAGCTCTTCCTCGAAGACCTCGGCCTCGCCACCGCCCTCCCGCGAGACGGACGCCAGCACCGCCGTGGACAAGGCCTGCGGCTCACCGGTCCGCGCATCCACGAGGAGAAGCTCCTCTTCCACTCCGACACTACGCACGACGACTGCCTCTCCGCGGCGCGGCCGGCCACGACGGCACGGGCGCAAGCTGTAGATATATGTCCGAAAGCGCCGCGCCACGGCTGACGTCACGACTGGACGGGGCAGTCCGCGATGCGGCTTCTTTCCCTCTGCCCTGCACCGCGGGGTTAATGCCCGGCGATCTCGTCGGCTCCCGCGCGGCAGGCGCGGGCCGCGCGGTTCGGCCCGTCTAGGAGGCGTGTGCCTTGCGCCGGCCGCGCTTGCCGCCGAGGGCCTTGATCAGCTCGTCGCGGGTCATGGCGGAGCGGCCCGGGACGCCGGCTTCCGTGGCGCGCCGGTAGAGCTCGGCCTTGGTGAGCGAGTCGAGCGACGCGTCCTTCGCCCGCCCGGCCCCCGCCGTGCCCTTCTGCGCCCGCTGCCCCTCCGGTTTCGCCGTTCGCTTCCCGGTGCGACCGGTCCGGCGCTTGTCGGCGGCGTCCTTGATCCGGGCGACGGGTGCGCCGGAGGCGGTGGCCTTCTGCTCGCCGCCCGCCTTGGAGCTCTTCGCCTGGTCGACGCTGGCCCGCAGCGCCTCCATGAGGTCGACGACGTTCGTGCTCTTGGCAGGCGGCTCCGCCTTCTCGACCGTCTCGCCGCTGCGCTTGGCCTCGATCAGCGCCGTGACCTGCTCCTGGAAGGTGTCGTGGAACTCCTCGGGCTTCCAGTCCATGGAGAGCGTCTCGATGAGCTGCTCGGCCATCCTCAGCTCGCGACCGGTGACCTCGGCGTCCTCGGGCAGCGCGCCGATCTCCTTGCGCGGGTCGCGGATCTCGTCGGCCCAGTGCAGGGTGTGCAGCGTCAGGAGACCGCCCTCGGCCTTGACGGCGACCAGGTACTGGCGGTTGCGCATGACGAACGTGGCGATCCCCGCCTTGCCCGCCTCGGCCAGCGCCTTCTCCAGCAGGGCGTAGATCTTGGCGTACTCCTTGCCCTTAGGCCCCAGGTAGTACGTCTTGTCGAAGAAGATCGGCTCGACCTGTTCGAGATCCACGAACCCGGTGATCTCCACCGCCTGGGAGCGTCCCGGCGCGATGTCCTCCAGCTCGCCCGGCTCGACGAGCACGTACGCGTCCCCGGCGTCGTAGCCCTTGACGATCTCGTCGAGCGGAACCTCGTCGCCCGTGCGCTCGTTCACCCGCTTGTTGCGCACCCGGTCCGACGTGCCGCGCTGGAGCTGGTGGAAGTGCACCGTGTGGCTGTCCGTCGCCGTGAACATCTGCACGGGCAGGGACACCAGTCCGAAGGTCAGGGCCCCACTCCACACCGGACGCGCCATGGCCGCAGCCACCTCCTTCTGCCTCCATGGCACCCCCGCGGGACCGGATCCGCATCCGGGAAGGGCCAGGCGTCGGCGCCGGCGTCACTGGAGTGCGCGGACGGCTGCCGTGAAGAGCGACGGCATCCTCGCCGCCGCCGGTACGACCAGACGGGCGACCGGCGCATGACCGCTCATCCGTACGAGCCCCTCCGTCAGCAGGCGGTGCCGCAGGGACAGCCGCCGCCAGCACCGCTCGTACGCCTGCGGCCGTCCCTCCGTCAGGCAGCGCACCGCCGCTCCGGCCGACGCCAGCGCGAGCGCGACACCCTCGCCGGTGAGCGCGTCGGTGTAGCCCGCCGCGTCACCCACCAGCAGGACCCGGCCCGCGACGCGGCGGCGGGCCCCCTGCCGCAGCGGCCCCGCGCCCCGTACGGAACCGTCCGCGGGCCGCCCGGCCAGCAGCCGGCGCAGGTGGGGGAAGTGCGCCAGGTGCGCGTCGAAGCCGCGCTTCGCGGTGCTCAGCACGGCCACCCCGACGAGGCCGTCGCCGACCGGTGTCACGTACGCCTCGCCGCAGCCGGACCAGTGCACCTCGACGAAGTCCGTCCACGGCTGCGTCCGGTAGTGCCGTCGCAGGCCGAAGCGCCGGGGCCGGCGGCTCGGCAGGTCCAGGCCGAGCGAGTGGCGCAGCGGTGAGTGCAGACCGTCCGCGGCGGCCAGCCAGCGCGCCCGCAGACCTCCCGCGCTCACCGCGTCCCCGCTCTGGCGGACGTCCGTGATCCTGCCGGAGACGGTCTCGACGCCCAGTTCGGCGGCCCGCCGGGCCAGCGCCGCGTGCAGTTCCGTACGCCGTACCCCGAGGCCCGTGCCGCCGGCGAAGGACGCCTGCGCGCGGTGGCGTCCGTCGACGTAACGGATGCCGCGCAGCTCCCGGCCGGCGACCCGTACGCCCAGAGCCTCCAGGGCCAGCACGCCGCCGGGCATGATCCCCTCGCCGCACGCCTTGTCCACGGGCGCGGCGCGCGGCTCCACCACGACGGCCCGCAGGCCGGCCGTCGCCGCGTGGATCGCGGTGGCCAGCCCCGCCGGTCCGCCGCCCGCCACCAGCAGGTCGATCACAGTCCGGCACCGGCCCCGCTGCCGGCGGGGCGTGCGGGCGTGAGCCCGAGCGCTTCGTTCTCGCAGCGGATCCGCACGGTGAGCAGCACGGCATTGAGGCCGGTGAAGAGCGCGGCGGTCAGCCACGCGCCGTGGACGAGCGGCAGGGCGAGTCCTTCGGCGACCACCGCCACGTAGTTGGGGTGGCTTGTCCACCGGTACGGTCCGCCCGCCACCAGGGGCAGGCCGGGCACCACCAGTACACGGGTGTTCCACCGGGGTCCCAGCGTGCGGATGCACCACCAGCGCAGTGCCTGCGCGGCGACGACGACGGCGGTCATGGTCCAGCCGGACACCGGGTCGAACGGCCGCCCGGCGAAGTGGACCTCGGCGAGGCAGCCGACGAGCAGGCCGGTGTGCAGGACGACCATCGCCGGGTAGTGCCGGCGTCCCGCTTCGAGGGCGCCCCGGGCCAGGCTCCAGCGGGTGTTGCGGCGTGCCACGACGAGTTCGGCGACGCGTTCCGCGCCGACCGCCAGGACGAGCACGGCGTACCAGGACATGTGTCTCCTCTCCTTACCAGCGCAGCAGGACGAGTTCGGAGCAGAAGCCCGGCCCCATCGCGAGCAGCAGCCCGGCGGTGCCGGCCGGCGGGCGGCGTTCCGCCAGGGTGTCGCGCAGGACGTGGAGCACCGAGGCCGAGGACAGGTTGCCGACGGCCGCGAGGGACCGCCAGGTGACGTCGAGCGCGCCCTCGGGCAGTTCGAGCGTCTCCTCGACCGCCTGCAGGACCTTCGGACCGCCGGGGTGGCACACCCAGGCGGTGATGTCCTCGCGGCGCAGCCCGTGGCGGGCCAGGAACATGTCGACGTCGGCGGCCAGGTTCTTGCGGACGACGTCGGGGACGCTCGCGTCCAGTACGACGCGGAATCCGGAGCCGGTGATGTCCCACCCCATGACGTGCTCGCTGTCGGGATACAGATGGCTGCGGGTGTCCACGACGGTCGGTCCCGGCGCGGCCGGTTCCCGGCGGCTGCCGCAGGCGACCACCGCCGCCGCGCCGTCACCGAAGAGCGCGCCGGCGACGAGGTTCGCGGGGGAGGCGTCGCCGCGCTGGAACGTGAGCGTGCACAGCTCCACCGACAGCAGGACCGCCACGTCGTCGGGACGGCCCAGCAGGAAGTCGTGCAGCCGCGCGATGCCGGCCGCCCCCGCGACGCAGCCGAGGCCGAAGACGGGGAGGCGCTTGACGTCGGGGCGCAGGCCGAGCGGCCCCACCAGACGCGCCTCCACCGACGGCGTGGCGATGCCGGTCACCGAGGTGAACATCAGCAGGTCGACGTCGCGGGGAGAGAGCCCGGCCGCGTCCAGCGCCGCGCCGACGGCCTCGGCGCCCAGAGCCACCGCCCCCTCGATGAACGCGTCGTTGACCGCCCCGAAGTCGCGCAGGCCGGCGTACGCGCCGAGGGGGAGGGCGGTGTGGCGGGTGCTCACCCTCGCGCTCGCGTGGAGCCGGTCGAGCACCCGGCGGTCGGCCCCCTCGGGCAGGCTCACCCGGGCGATCATGTCCGTGATCTCTCGTTGGGCGTGCCGGTGGGGAGCGAGCACACCGTGAACAGCTGCGATCCGGGTCATCTGCGGTCCGAGGCCGGGAGCGGGGGACCCTGCAATGAGTAGCCCCGCCGCGCCGCCGCCACACGCCATGTCGCTCGTCCGGCTCCGCCTAGCATGAGCGCGTGGACGTGGAGGCCGGCCCGGAGCCGGAGGCGCCGACCGCCGCTCGCCGGGCACCGGGCGGTACCGGCGCGCGGCGCCGTTCGCGGGCCGTGGCCGGGCTTCTGGCGGCGTGCCACCTCGGCCCGACGCTCGCCGTCGGCGCTCTGGTGACCGCGTGGGCGGCCGCCATCGGTCAGGACGCGGCCGGCTGCCTGCTGGTGGCCGCCGCGGTGCTGACGGGACAGCTGTCCGTCGGCTGGGGCAACGACGCCCTGGACGCCGCGCGCGACCGGTCCGTCGGACGGCGCGCGAAACCCGTCGTCGCCGGGACGGTCGGCGTCACCGCCGTACGCGCCGCGGCCGTCACCGCCCTGGCCCTGTGCGTGCCGCTGTCCCTCGCGTACGGTCTCCTCGCCGGTGCGGTGCACCTCGTCGGCGTCGCCGCGGGGTGGGCGTACAACCTCTGGCTCAAGGCCACCGTGCTGTCCTGGCTTCCGTACGCCGTGGGGTTTGCGGCGCTGCCCGCCTTCGTATCGCTCGGAGGCGAGGGGCGTCCCTGGCCCCCCTGGTGGATCGTCGCCTCCTCGGCGCTGCTCGGGGTCGGCGCGCATCTGGCCGACGTGCTTCCCGACATCGGAGACGACCTGGCCACCGGTGTACGCGGCTGGCCCCAGCGGCTGGGCCCCGCCGGGACGCGGCGGCTGCTGCCGGTGCCCCTGGTGACGGCGACCGCGCTGCTCGCGTTCGCCCGGCCCGGCCCCGTCGGCGCCGCGGGGGCGATCGCGTCGGCCCTGGCCCTGGCCGTGGCGGGCGGCGGCGCGCTGCTCGGCCGCCGGCGCCCGAGGCTGCCGTTCGTGGCGGCCGTACTGGTCGCCGCGCTCGCTGTCGCGCTGCTGCTGGGCCAGGGGGCGGCCGCCCCCTGACCCAGCAGCCTGCGCCATACGGGCGACGGGCGGCGCCGTCGGCGCAACAACACGTGCCGGCCGGGCCGCGTGCCGGTGATCCTGGGGCACTCCCCCCGAGGAAAGGTTCAGCGATGCTGGAGCGCAGCCGACGCAAGAAGCACACGGACATCACCTTCGTCATCCCGGCGGGCCAGGCCTGCGAGCAGGTCAGCGTGGTCGGGGACTTCAACGACTGGCAGCCGGGAGCACACCCCCTCACCGAGCGCGCGGACGGCACCCGTGCCGTCACCGTGAGCCTCCCCAAGGAGCAGCGCTACGGCTTCCGCTATCTCGCGCACGGCGACTACTGGTTCAACGACGGTCACGCCGACGACCAGGACGGGCGCAACAGCGTCGTCCACACCTGAGCGCCGCGCCGGTGCGGCCGGGACGAGCGTGGGGTGCCCGTGCGGCAACCCCCGCGAGCGGTCCGGCCGCAGGTGGTACCGCACGCCGGGCGGTTCGGCCGCGGCCGAAAAGAACGCCTGGTCGCGCGGACCGGCAGGGTACACAATGCCTAGTACCGGGACCGATCGGGCGGCCGGGCGGCTGCCCTCAGGAGAAAGAAGTGCGGTCATGAGTGCTCAGTACCGTACGACGCCGATCACCTGGGCCCCTGTGCGACGGGCAGCGCCCCCGGCGGCCGTCATCGTTCGCGGCGTTCCCCTCACCGCTGCGCCGCTCCACCGCGCGGGGCGCCGGCCGGGGCCGGCGTGATCACTGTGGGAGTCGAGGAGGAGTACCTCCTTCTCGACCCGGAGACGGGGCTGCCTATGCCGCTCGCCGACGAGGTGCGCGGGTCGTCCGGTTTGGAGCCGGTCGTGGACCGTCGCGAGGTGCAGGCCGAACTGCTCCAGGCGCAGGTGGAGGTCGCGACTCCGGTGTGCACCGACCTCGAGGAGGTGGGCGGTCATCTGCTGCGCCTGCGCCACGCGGTCGGCGCGGCGGCGGAGGAGTTCGGGTGCCGGCTCGCCGCGTGTGCCGCCGCGCCCTTCCGGGAGGTGGCGCCGGTCCCGGTGACCCGGTCCCCGCGCTACCTGGCCATACAGTCGCAGGCGCCGCAGCTGGTCGCGGAGCAGCTCGTCAACGGCATGCACGTGCACGCGGCCGTGTCCGACCCGGAGATGGGCGTCGCCGTCCTGAACCGGATCAGGGTGTGGCTGCCCGTCCTGGTGGCCATGTCGGCGAACTCGCCGGTCTGGGACGGCCGCGACACCGGCTTCTCCAGCTGGCGCACCCTGATCTTCGGCCGCTGGCCCGTCAGCGGGCCGCCGCCGCACTTCGACGGTCTGGCCGACCACGAGCGGCGCGTCCGCGGGCTGCTGACGTCCGGGATCATCAGCGACGTGGGCCAGATCTACTGGCAGGCCCGGCTGTCCGACAAGTACCCCACCGTCGAAGTGCGGTGCATGGACGTGCAGCTCAAGGCGGACGAAGCGGTGATGTTCGCGGGGATCGTGCGGGCGCTGGTCGCGACCGCCATCAGCGACGAGAAGGCCGGCGTCCCGCTGGCCGAATGCCCGCCGGAACTGTTGCACGGCGCGAACTGGTACGCGGCGCGGGACGGCATCAGCGGTTCGCTGGTGGCGCCCGACGGCAGGCTGCGCAGCGCGGGAGACGTGATCTGTGAGCTGATGGACCACATCGCGCCCGCGCTGGAGGAATCCGGCGACGACCGGGAGGTGGGCTCCCTGATCCACCGGCTCCTGCGCCAGGGCACCTCCGCGGATCTGCAGCGCCGGGCGCTGGCCGAGGGCGGCGTGCGGGCGCTGACCGACCTGATCACGATGCAGGGCGCACCTCAGTAGCGTGATCGCGCCACCGGCCGTCCCACCACAGGCGCGCCGGGACCGAGCGCCTGAGCGTGGGGCACGGCAGGGACATATCGCGCTACGCCGGTGCCGCCGTTGCGCCGGCGACGCCGGGCCGCCGGGGGACACATGTGCTGGAGTGCCACCGCCGATCTCGTCGCGGGCGCCGGCGTCGCCGCGATCGGGGTGGCCTGCGTCGTGCGCCGGCCCCCGTTCGGCGCCCGCGACCTGCCGCTGGCCGCGCTCCCGCTGCTCCTGGGCGCGCACCAGATCGTCGAGTCGGTGATCTGGCGCTCCGGTGGCGGCGCTGGCCCCGCCACCACCGCCTGGGCCGTCATCGCCCTGCCCCCTGCTGGCCCTGTGGGGACCGCTGGGCGTGCTGTGCGCCTCGTCGCCGCACGCCCGGCGCCGCCTCGCCGTCCCCCTCGTCGCCGCGGTGGTCACGGCGGTGACGCTCGCGTACTGCCCCGCCACCCGTCCCGTGACCGCCGAGATCCGTGGCCGCACCCTCGGATACGTACTCGATCTGTCCGGCACGGTTACCACGCCCGGTGGATATCTGTCGTGGCGAAGGTAGACATACGAGTCCATGGTGATTAGAGTTTCTGACGTAACCAACGAAGTCAGCACAGCGCGGCAAAGACGACCGGCGCCTGCGGCGCACATCGCCGCACCGAAGAGCAAGGCACGTTGGAATTGATCAGCAAGGGAGGAGCAGACGCCATCAGGAGCACTTGAGTCAGGAGCTGTCGGCTCAGGTACCGCAGACCCCGGATTGGAAGGTGGTCCCCGGTCAGGCATCCGAAATCCTCGCACCTCCGGCCTTCCCGGCGGACGTGCGGACACAAGAGAATCGGCGCTGAGCGCCGATAGATGGTGTTGAACCCCTAAGGCCCCGGTGCCGGACGCACCGGGGTCCCCCCTTGTCCGGCGAATGTCCGGCGCACCGTCCCGCTCCGTCCGTCGCGACGCGTGCCGTACGCTGCACCAGTGCTTCAGCCGTAGTGCTGCAAACGGAGTGGTCTGAAGATGGTGCGCAGGAACGACGAGCGACGGGCCGCCCTGGTCGACGCCGCGATCGAGGTACTCGCCAGGGAGGGCGCGCGCGGACTGACCTTCCGGGCGGTGGACACCGAGGCGGGTGTGCCCGCCGGAACGGCCTCCAACTACTTCGCGAACCGCGACGCCCTGCTCACCCAGGCGGGCGCCCGCGTCTACGAACGGCTCCAGCCCGACGAGGAGACGATCGCCCGGCAGCGCGCGAGCGCACCGGACCGGGAGACCTACGTCGAGCTGATGCGCGAACTGGTCGGACGGGTCAGTTCCTTCCGCACCGGGTATCTCGCGCTGCTCGAACTGCGTCTCGAAGCCACCCGGCGCCCCGGCCTGAGCGCGGTGCTGACCGAGCGCGTCCGCGCCGACCTCGACGCCAACGTGGCCTACCACGAGGCGTCCGGTCTGCCCGGCGACGCGACCGCCGTCCGGCTGCTGTACCTCGCGTTCAACTGGCTCATCGTCGAACAGCTCACGCTGCCCGGGGTGTTGTCGCAGGCCGAGCGGGACGCACTCGTCACGGCCGCGGTGGAGCGCATCGTGGCGCCGTGACCACGCGTCCGTCGCCGTCGTGGTGGGCGGTGCCGCTCAGCGTGCGACGTACGCGATCCACGTCTGCCCGGAGGCGAACGTCATGCGCCTGCCGTCAGGGGCCGTGAACGCGGTCCCGGAACCGGCGTCCTGCCTCGACCACCGTGCCTCGTACGCCTTCCCGTCGCGCAGCACGGTCGCGGAGCCGGAGCCCACGGTCTCGGTGAACGGCGTCCTGTTCCCCGAGCGGTCACCGAAGTCCGACGGGCGCACGGTCACTTCCTGCAGGACCACGGAGGCCGCGGCGAGCCGGCCGCCGTCGGCCGTACGGGCGGGAGCGCCGTCCATCGCCACCAGCCACCGCTTGCGCTCCGCCGACCACGTGAAGGTGAAGCTCGCTGCCGGGTAGCGAACCGTCCGTTCGCCGGCGGGCGAGCCACCGGCCGGCGCGGGGCCGGAACCCAGCCCGACGTCCTCGCCCGCGTGCGTGCCGGACGCGCGGTACGGGAGTTCAGCCGGCCGCAGATACAGGTTGTGCGGCGCCGGCCGGTCCCCGCCGCGGAAGTACGCGCCCGGAGCCTGCGAGGGGGACAGCGCGTCGATCGGCGCGGCCTCGATGAGCGGCGTGAGTCTGCTCTGCGCGCCCGAGTAGGCGAGCTTGGGCCGGTCGAACTGCCGCAGCAGCTCCAGGTCGCTCTCGCGGGCGCTGCGCACCGGCCCGACGACCGTCGGCACGGCGGACGAGTAGACGGCGAGTATGCGGCTGAGCCCCGCCTCCACCTGCTCCAGGTAGACGAGGTCCGCCTTCTCCAGGCCCGTCGGCGGCCGGGCGGCCGCCACGTTGTCGATCTTGACCGCGAGCACCCGGGCACGGGCCGCGTCGCGGTCGTCCGACGGCGACGTGCCGTCACCCGTACCTCCGCCCGCCCCGCACGCCGCCGCGAGCAGCAGCGTCAGCGTGGCGAGCGAGGCTGCGGCCGATCTCTTCGCACGGGCTGCGGACATGGCTGCCACCTTCCGGTCCGACCACGGGGCGCCGTGCCGCGCGCGGGCCGCGGCGACACCGGCTCCCCTGTCCATCATGACGCTGTGCAGGGGGTTCTCGGTTTCGTGTACCGGCCGACGGCGCGGTGCAGGGGATGACGGCGCATGCTGGGTAGGAGACGATGGGAGACAACGGCGGCGGGCGGAAGGAGCCCGGCATGCGCGCGACCGACCCCGTGCCTGCCCACTACGAAGAGACGGTGGGCGCCCCGTCCGCGCCGGGAGGGCTGTTGGATCTGCTGAGCGTGGCGGCCGTGGTGCTGGACGCGCGGGGGCGCATCGTGCTGTGGAGCCCCCAGGCCGAGGAGCTGTTCGGTTACCCGGCCGACGAGGCGCTCGGCCGGTACGCGGGCCGGCTGCTGGTGCAGGAGAAACACCTGGAGCTGGTGAACGGCCTGTTCGCGCAGGTCATGGCCGGCGGCGCCGACTGGGCGGGCGTCTTCCCGATGCGCCACAGGGACGGCAGCACGCGGCTGGTGGAATTCCGCAACATGCGGCTGGAGGACGACCGGAAGGACCTGTACGCCCTGGGCCTCGCCACCGACCAGGCCACGCTGCACCGGCTGGAGCAGGACCTCGCCCTGTCCACCCGGCTGGTCGCCCAGTCCCCGATCGGCCTGGCGGTCATGGACACCGATCTGCGGTACGTCACCGTCAATCCGGCACTGGAACGCATCAACGGTCTGTCCGCCGCCGAGCACGTCGGCCGCAACGTCCACGAGGCACTGCCCTTCCTGGACACCGCGTCCATCGAAGCCGCGATGCGGGAGGTCCTGGACACCGGGGTCCCCATCGTCGACCGGGAGTCCACCGGGCGCACCGCCGCCGAACCCGGGCTGGACAAGGCCTGGTCGGTCTCCTTCTACCGGCTGGAGGGCTCCAACGGGAAGGTGCTCGGCGTGGCCACCTCCGTCGTGGACGTCACCGAGCGGCGGCGCGCCACCATCGAGGCCGCCCAGGCCCGCCAGCGTCTCGCGCTCGTGGCCGACGCCTCGATCCGCATCGGCACCACGCTCGACCTCGACGAGACCGCCCGTGAGCTGGCGGAGGTGTCGGTGCCGGAGCTCGCCGACGTGGCGGCTGTGGACGTGCTCGACAGCGTGCTCAACGGCCGCACGGCCGTGACGGCGCAGACGGGGCCCGCGGAGTTCCGTGCCCTCGCCGTGGCCAGCGCGTACCCCAGCGAGGCCGTGGGCGCGGCCGATCCGCCCGGCGAGGTGGCGCGGTACGAGGCCGATCGGCTCGTCACCCGGTGCGTGAACACCGGCCGGCCGGTGCGGGTGCCCCGGGTGAGCGCCGACGACCTGCCGTGGATCGCCCGCAGCCCCGAGGCCGCCGCACTGCTGTCCACCGCCGGACTGCACTCCTACCTGGCCGTGCCCCTGATCGCGCGCGGTCAGGTGCTCGGCGCCCTCGACCTCAAGCGCACCCGCAACCCGGAGCCCTTCAGCGCCGACGACGAGGTCCTCGCGGGGGAACTCGCCGCGCGGGCCGCCGTGTGCATCGACAACGCGCGGTGGTACCGGCAGGCACGCAACACCGCCCTCACCCTCCAGCGCAACCTCCTTCCCGAGCGGCCGCCGGCCCAGCCCGGACTGGAGATCGCCAGCCGCTACCAGCCCGCGCAGGCCGCCGACGAAGTGGGCGGGGACTGGTTCGACGTCATCCCGCTGACGGGCGACAAGAGCGCTCTGGTGGTCGGCGACGTCATGGGCAGCGGCATCAGCGCCGCCGCGACGATGGGCCAACTGCGCACCGCAACCCGTACGCTCGCCGCGCTCGACCTCGCACCGGACGAGGTGCTGCACCACCTCGACCGGATCACCGACCGCATGTTGCAGACGATCACCACGTGCATCTACGCCGTCTACGATCCGCACCGGGCACGGTGTCTCATCTCCAACGCGGGTCACCTGGCGCCCGTGCTGGTACGCCCCGGCCGCCCGCCCGAACTGCTCGACCTGCCCACGGGCGCCCCGCTCGGCGTCGGCGAGGTCACCTTCCACACCACAGCGCTGGACCTGAACCCCGGTGACCTCCTGGTCCTCTACACCGATGGCCTGGTCGAGACGCGCGACCAGGCCATCGACGACCGGCTGGACGTCCTCCTCACCCATCTCGGCGATCCGCCGGGCTCCTTGGAGGAGACCTGCGATCGGCTGCTGCACGCCCTGCGGCACCCGGGTGATCACGACGACGTCGCGCTGCTGATCGCCCGGGCCACCGTCATGGACCGCGGCGCCTGAGACCGTCCGGCTCAGTCGCCGCGACGACCGCTCAGGGCAGGGTCCACTTCTGGTTGGGGCCGGTGTGGCAGGTCCACAGGTGCACGCGGGTGCCGTCGTTCCAGGTGGCGCCCTCGGCGTCGAGGCACTTGCCGGACTGCGGGTTGCGGACGGTTCCGTCGGTCTGCGGCTGCCACTGCTGTGCGCCGGTCCGGTTGCACGTCCACAGCTGGATCTTCGTCCCGTCGACGGTGCCGCCGCCGCTGACGTCCAGGCATTTGCCCAGCGCCCGCAGTGTTCCGTCGCCCGGCACGGACCACTTCTGCCGGTCCGCGCCGTTGCAGGTCCACACCTGGACCTGCGTGCCGTCGGCGCTCGCGCCGCCGGCGACGTCGAGGCACTTGCCGTTGACCCCCTTGACCGGCCCGGTGCGCGGGCCGGGCGGCGTACCGCCGGAGGTCTTGACCCGGACGTTGCGGAACGACACCTGGTCGCCGTCGCCGTGGTTCTGGATGCCGATGTGCCCCTGCTTCAGGCTGCGGGCGGGGTCGGCGTTGGTGAAGTCGTTGATCCTGCGGCCGTTGAGGAAGACCTCGAGCCGTTCACCGGTCACCCGGAGCTCGTACGTGTTCCACTCGCCGGGCGGGTTGAGCGCGGCGTCACGGGCGGCGACGTCGGCGGACTTGAACCCGTACACGGATCCCGTGGTCCGGTCGGCGCTGTCGGTGGCGTCGATCTGGATCTCGTACCCGTTGTCGACCGCCGACCAGGGGTCGTCGGACGCCGGGAAGCCCACCAGGACACCGGAGTTGTCGTCGCCCTCCGCCCGCCAGTCGAGTTTCACGGAGTAGTCGCCGGTGAGCTCCTTGGCGGAGTACCACAGCATTCCGAGACCGCCCTGCGAGGTGAGCGTGCCGTCGGCCAGGGCGAACGAACCGGGCCCGGCCTGCTTCCAGCCCGCCGTGCCCGTACCGTCGAACAGCGGTGTGTACCCGGTCTCCGGGCGGCAGTCGGCCTCCGTCATGCCGGCCGCCCACCGGACGCCGCCCAGCAGGTGCCTGCGGAAAGCCGCCTCGGTGTACGACTCGCCGGTGTGACCGCCGCCGGTGTAGAAGGCCCGGCCGCCCTCGTAGTCCTTGCACCAGGAGATCGGGTGGTCGCCGGACATGGTGCCGCCGGAGTAGCTGGACTCGTCGAGCGAGGCGAGGACCCGGGCCGTCGTGCGGGGGTTGGTGCGGTAGTTGTACCACTCGTCGAAACGCTGCCAGGTGGCGCCGAGATGAGCGGTCGCGTCGTGGGCTCGGTTCTCCACCCGGACCGTCGCGCTCTGGTTGTGCGGATGGGAGTGGAACAGGGCCCCGGCCAGGCCCGCGTAGAACGGCCAGTCGTACTCCGTGTCGGCTGCCGCGTGAATGCCGACGTAACCGCCCCCGCCTTTGATGTACTGCTCGAACGCCGTCTGCTGGGTGCCGTTCAGGACGTCCCCGGTCGTGGAGAGGAAGACGACGGCCTTGTACTGCGCGAGGTTGGACGTGGTGAAGGCCGCGGAGTTCTCCGTGGCGTCGACCGTGAAGTTGTTCGCGCCTCCCAGTTCGCGCAGAGCGGCCAGCCCGTCGTCGATGGAATCGTGGCGGAAGCCCGCCGTCCTGGAGAACGCCAGGACCTTGTACGCCGGGTCCGCCGCGGCGGCCCGGACAGCGGTCCCGGCCGGTTCGGCCGGCGACCGGCCGGTGTCGGCGGCCACGGCGGGTGCGGCGGCCACGCAGAGCAGCAGCGCTGCCGCGAGCCGGCAGCCGGCCCGGGTGAGGTTGATACGCATGTCGGTTTCGCCTCCTCTCCTGCTACGGCAGGGTCCACTTCTGGTTGGGGCCGGTGTGGCAGGTCCACAGGTGCACGCGGGTGCCGTCGTTCCAGGTGGCGCCCTCGGCGTCGAGGCACTTGCCGGACTGCGGGTTGCGGACGGTTCCGTCGGTCTGCGGCTGCCACTGCTGTGCGCCGGTCCGGTTGCACGTCCACAGCTGGATCTTCGTCCCGTCGGCGGTGCCGCCGCCGCTGACGTCCAGGCATTTGCCCAGCGCCCGCAGTGTTCCGTCGCCCGGCACGGACCACTTCTGCCGGTCCGCGCCGTTGCAGGTCCACACCTGGACCTGCGTGCCGTCGGCGCTCGCGCCGCCGGCGACGTCCAGGCACTTGCCGTTGACCCCCTTGACCGGCCCGGCGCGCTCGCCCGAGCCCGAGGTGGTGAACCGGAAGTCGTCGACGTCGAACAGCGAGCCGGCGCCGCCCTTGAAGGCCAGGTACAGCGTCGTGGTGCCCGCCGGGCGGTTGGTCAATGCCGTGCTGACCTCCTGGTACGTCTCCCAGCCGCCCGTCACCGGCACGGTCGCCGTGCCCAGCAGGGTGCCGGTGGGTGAGCCGGCCCGCACCTCGATCGTCCCGCCGGCGCCCGCCGACGCGATCCTCGCGGTGAACCGGGTGGCGTCGTCGAGGGCGTACGGCTTGAAGGAGATCCAGTCGCCGTTGTCGATGTAACCGACCGTCCTGCCGCCGTGGGCGGGCGTGTGGCTGACGACCTGGACGCCCGAGGAGTCGCCGTAGTGCTCACCCTGCCGGTGGCTGGGCTGGCTGATGTGCTGGGCGTGAGTGGTCAGGGCGGGCTGGCCGTTCGCGCCCTTGTCGGTGTACTCCGCGTCCCAGACGCCGAAGATGTTCGCGTTCGGGTCGTGCTCGCCGTCCGCGATGGTCTGGACGGTGCCCGAACAGCCGGTCGCGGAGGTCTGCGGATGGCCGTGGCTGTCGTGTCCGACGATGAAGGTGATCTTCACCTTGGAGCAGTCGACGGAGGCGTCCTCCGGGTCGGTCACGGTCACCTTGTACGGGACGGCCGCGCCCGGGTCGATGATGCGCCCGTCGACCGGCAGCTCCAGCTTCACGGTCGGCGCGGTGTTGCCGACGGTGATCCGCACCGACGCGGTGGCGCTGCGGCCCGTGCCGTCGGAGACGGTGAGCTCGGCCGTGTACTGGCCGTTGGCCGTGTACGTGTGGGACGGGTTCGCGGCGGTCGAGGTGGAGCCGTCGCCGAACTTCCACGCGTACGTGAGCGGGTCCCCGTCCGGATCGGTGCTGCCCGCGGAGGAGAACGCCACCGCCAGCGGCGCCTTGCCGGAGGTGCGGTCGGCCCTGGCCTGGGCGACGGGGGAGCGGCCGTCCGTGACGTGCTCGATGCGGTACAGCGCGGAGTTCGCGTCGCCGTTGAAGTAACCGGTGCCGTAGTCCAGGACGTAGAGCGCGCCGTCGGGGCCGAACGCCATGTCCATCACCTGGGTGCCGCTCCAGGGGAAGGCGTTGACGGACTGGACCGTGCCGTCGGCTCCCTGTGCGATCCGCTTGATCCACCTGCGGCCGAACTCGCCGGCGAAGAAGTTCCCGTCGTAACTCTGCGGGAACTTCACGGCCGACGCCGAGGACGCGTCGTACCGGTAGACCGGACCGCCCATGGGGGACTCGGAGCCGCTGCCGAACTCCGGCACCGAGCCGCCGTCGTACGGGATCCAGGCGGGCTGGGCCGGCGGCAGGTCGGTCAGACCGGTGTTGCGCGGCGAGGTGTTCTTCGGGGCGGCGCAGTCGAACTTCGCGCCGGAGGTGGCGGTGGCGAAGTTGTAGTCGGTGTACGCGTCGTTCTTTCCCGTGCAGTAGGGCCAGCCGTAGTTGCCCGCCTTGGTGATGCGGTTGAACTCGACCTGCCCGGCGGGCCCGCGGGCCGCGCTCGCTGTACCTGCGTCGGGCCCGTAGTCACCGAGGTAGACGGTGCCGGTGGGCTTGTCGACGCTCATCCGGAACGGGTTGCGAAAGCCCATGGCGTAGATCTCGGGACGCGTCTTCGCCGTGCCGGGCGCGAAGAGGTTGCCCGCGGGGGTCGAGTACGAGCCGTCCGCGTTCACCTTGATGCGCAGCACCTTGCCGCGCAGGTCGTTGGTGTTGCCCGCGGAGCGCTGGGCGTCGTACGCCGGGTTGCGGGAGGCGCGTTCGTCGATCGGCGTGTAGCCGTCGGAGGCGAAGGGGTTCGAGTCGTCGCCGGTGGTCAGGTAGAGGTTGCCCTGCGCGTCGAAGTCGATGTCGCCGCCCACGTGGCAGCAGATCCCGCGCGAGGCCGGGACGTCCAGGATCTTCTTCTCGCTGGCGAGGTTCAGGGTTCCGTCAGCGGCGAGGGAGAAGCGCGAGAGGCGGTTCACGCCGTCGAAGGGGGCGAAGTCCGCGGCGGCGCCGTCACCGGGGGCGTCGCCGCCGGGCGTGCTCAGCTTGGGTGCGTAGTAGAGGTAGATCAGGCGGTTGGAGGCGAATCCCGGGTCCACGCCGACGCCTTGCAGGCCCTCCTCGTCGTGGCTGTAGACGTCGAGCCTGCCGGCGACCTTGGTCGTGCCGGCCGCGTCCGTGAGCCGCAGTGTGCCGTCGCGCGAGGTGTGCAGGACGGAGCGGTCGGGGAGTACCGCCATCGTCATGGGCTCACCGGTCTCCGCGACGCCCTTGGCGAGGGTGACCTGCTGGAACTCCTCGGCGGCGGCGGCCTTCACCGCCCTGCGGTCCGGGGCCCGGTCTGCGGCGGAGGCGGATCCCCCGGGCGCCAGGAAGCCGGCGGTGAGCAACGCGGAGAGCAGGAGCGCGGGGAGGTGGCGGGGTCTGAACGGTCTTGTGCGCACAGAAGTCTCCCAGAGGGGGTGGGGGAGCCCGGCGGAGGGGAAGTGAGTCCCGCCGGGGGGAGCCGGACGCGCGCCGTCGCGCCGGAAGATGCGCCGGACACAGGTGCATGTCCGGTGCGTTGCAAGGAAGTTAGCGGCCTCGGTCCCCGCGCGTAACCCCTTTCGCAGCCGCATTCGCAACTTCTTCCCCGGTGAGGACAAAGCGGCGGCCACGCCCGGAAGCGGCCCGGTGAGGCCGTCGGCGTGGCCGCGCACACGTCGCGGCCCCGGCCGGTGTCCCCACACCGGCCGGGGCTCCCCCATGCGTGGGAGACCGTACGGTCAGAAGGCGAACAGTGCTCCCTCGGCCAGGCCGGCCTCCATCAGGCACGTGTTGCCGAACGTCGTCGACCAGGAGACGGGCTTGCCCTGCCACACGCCCTGCGCGGTGATCACGACCGGGTCCCACTCGCGGGTGCAGATCCGCTGCGGTGACGTGTCGACCAGGCCGGAGAACTCTCCGCCGGCGGCACGCAGTTCGGCGCAGGCGGCCTCGGGCGACGGGTGGGTGCCGCCGGGCCTGGGCGCGCAGCTGAGCGTCACGGCTCGGGTGACGGTCGCCGCGCCTTCTTCCTCACCCGTGCCCGTGCTGAGGACCAGCGCGGACGGGGCGTAGAGGCTGGTCGTCCCGGCCGGCTCCGCGTGAGCCGGGGTAGCGGTGGCGGCGCCCGTGAGGGCGAGGACCGTGACCGCGCCGACGGCGCCGAGCGTGTTCCGGATGCGACGCATGAATGAAACTCCTTCGATTGCGGATGAGTTGCGGAGGTGTTGCGGTGAGGAGTGTTGCCGACGCCGACAGTGAGTGCACACTGATCAGTTCATTCCGGCCGCAAGCGGGGCGAGTGACCTGACCGAATGGTCGTTCGGGCAGCTCGGGGGTGGTGTGCATGTCACCCGAGGGGGTGTCCATCATGTGGACATGCCGCAGTGGTATAACGCGAAACAAAGCCCTGAGCTGGTCTTTCCTGAAAATGGTTCACTCGTCACCTACGCCGCTTCGTCTGGAAACCATCGGTTCCGGTGGTCTCAGAGTGGTAGTCGGCAACGTGTGCGGACCACACCCTCCGCCGCCCGTGACCGTGGCGCGGGCCCGTCCTGCCTCGCGTACGGACGGCCCTACAGTCCGATTCCCGGACGGACGGGGAGACCCGCTGAAGGAGCCGCCATGTATACAAGTCCACCTCGTGCGAAGCCCCGTACGGACAGGAGACTGCCGGCCGTCGCCGTGCTGCTCGCGCTGCTCGCCGCGCTGCTCGGTACCGGCTGGACCGCCTTCGCGCCCGCCGCGCGGGCCGCCTCGCTCACCGAGGTCACCGGCTTCGGCACCAACCCTGGCGGGCTGCGGATGTTCCGGTACGTGCCCGACGGGCTGCCGCCCGGCCGGCCCCTGGTCGTGGCGATGCACGGCTGCACGCAGTCGGCCGTCGCGTTCGACGCGGAGACCGGCTGGACGGCCATGGCCGACCGGTGGGGCTTCGCGCTCCTGCTGCCGCAGCAGCAGTCGTCCAACAACCTCAACTCCTGCTTCAACTGGTTCGAGGCGGCCGACATCCGGCGCGGCTCCGGTGAGGCGCTGTCGGTCAAGCAGATGACGGACCGGATGAAGGCGGACCTCGGCAGCGACCCCGCCCGCGTGCACGCCACCGGGCTCTCCGCGGGCGGGGCCATGACCAACGTCATGCTCGCCGCGTACCCCGACGTCTTCGCCTCCGGAGCGCCGGTCGCCGGCCTCCCGTACGCCTGCGCGACGTCCGTCGCGGCCGCCTACACCTGCATGAGTCCCGGCACCGACCTCTCACCGTCGGCGTGGGGCGGCAAGGTCCGCGCCGCCCACCCGGGTTACACCGGGCCGTGGCCGACCCTCTCGGTCTGGCAGGGAACGAGCGACACCACCGTTGTCCCCGCGAACCTGCGGGAGACCGTGGAGCAGTGGACCGACGTCCACGGCGTCGACGCCGCGGCCGACACCACCGACACCGTCGCCGGTTACCCGCACGCCGTGTACCGCGACGGCGCCGGACGCGCGGTCGTCGAGACGTACGCGATCACCGGCATGGGCCACGGCCAGCCGGTCGACCCCGGCGCCGGTGCGGAGCAGTGCGGCGCCGCCGGCCCGTACATCCTCGACGTCAACCTGTGCGCCTCGTACCGCATCGGGCGGTTCTGGGGTCTCGACGACAGCGGCACACCCCCGCCCGGCAGCGGCCACACGGTGGTGCTGCCCAGCCGGGCGGCGGACGACGGGTACGTGAAGGCCTCGGCGACCGGCGGCGGAGCGGCCGTCGGCACACTGGAGTCCACCTACGGCGTGGCGGTGGGCAGGGGCTCGGACGGGCAGCACAACCGGGCCCTGCTCTCCTTCGACACCTCGTCCGTCCCGGACGGGGCCACGGTGAAACGCGCCTACGTGAGCGTCACGTACGCCACGGGCAGCGGTGACCCCTGGGCGGCCGGGAACCGTATGGTGCTGGACGTCGTGTCCGGCTGCTTCGGGGCCGGTTGCGCGACGGGCGCCGACGACTGGAGCGCCGCCGCCTCGGCGTCCGGCGTCGCGGAGATCGGCCGGTTCGCCTCCGGAACCCGGACGTCGACCGACTTCACGGCGGTGAACACCACCGGGACCACCCAAGTGCGCCTGCGCCTGGCCGCCGCGCCGGCCGCCACGGCGTACGTGTTCGTGAAGTCTGGGGCGTCGGCGACCCTCACGGTGGAATGGGAGTGAGGTGGCCGGGCGCCGGCCGCCGGCGGGCGGCTCAGGTCAGCAGGCGCAGCAGATGCTCGCAGGCGTCGGCCTCGCTCGTGTGCCGGGACAGGGTCTCGTAGGCGCCGCGTTCGTACGCACCGGTCTCCCACGCCCCGTCCGCCTCCCGGCTCTTCCTCAGCCACAGGAAGTCGGGGGGTGTGGGAGCCGGTTCGTGGACGCCCTCGATGCGGAAGTAGTCGTCGGGCACTCCCGCCGCGCCGAGGGCGGCCAGCAGTTCGTGGCGGTCCATGGGGCGAGGCTACGCGCCGGCCGGTTCCAGGTAGTCGTGCTCCAGCAGCCACTTCACGTTCAGCCGCTGCCCCTGGCCCGGATCCAGGAACACCGGGTCGAGCTTGATCTGCTGCCCGCCGCCCGGCTGCCCGAACCACGGCGCGATGCCGCCCTGCCACACCCGGAACGGCTTGGTGACCTCGTAGACGCGGTAGTCGCACGGTACGGACGGCTCGCGGGTGTTGAGATTCTGCGGCGGCAGCGCGCGCCGCGCGTACGGATCACCGGCGGGCGCCAGATAGGACCCGTACTCGGAACCGAAGCGGTCCAGCCGCTGGCCCTCCCGCAGTTCCGCGGGCGCTTTGTCGACCTTGCCGTTGACCTCGGCGAACCCGTCGTTGGGCGGGTACTTCCAGCCGCCCGAGTCGGCGGGCCCCTCCCAGAACTCCTTGAGGAAGGCCGACGGCGACAGGCCCCCCGTGCGCTGGTAGCCCCGCAACAGCGGTCCCACCGGCGCTTCGTGCTGCGAGGGCAGCCACTGGGGGCCGAGCCGCGCGTCGCCCTGGAAGGAGCCGGTGCACGGCTCGGGGCGTGACGCCCCGGCGGTCCGCCGCTCCTCGGGGGGCGGTGGCTGCGGAGCGGCGCTCGCGGCGGGCGCGAGCGCCGTCGCGGCGGTGAGGCCGAGCGCGGCGAGTACGGTGCGGATCCGGTTCACTCAAGGTCCCCTCGGGATATTGCGTCCAACACGACGCCACGCAGCGTAGCGTCTCAGCTACGCTGCGTGGCTCGATCCGGTGGACGTCACCCCGAGGGGGGACCGGTCAGAGCAAGTCCCGCGGCAGGGTCTCGTTCCAGGTGCGGGAGAAGACCCGCCGGTCGCCCTCGTACCCGTCGAGCGTCGCGTCGACGAAGAACTCGCTCTCGCTGCACCGCAGTTCCGTACGTGTCTCCACCCGCACGTCCCAGTCGTCCCGCCGGAACCGCATGGTCCAGGCCGCCTCGCCGCCGACCGACGTGAAGTCGTCGGCGGTGGCCGTGTAGCGCTCGTACGCGCGGCAGCCGACATCGAGGCCGATGTCGTCGATGCGCACGGTGCCCCGGTCCTTCACGATCTCCAGCGCGGACTCGTACCCGATCAGATCGCGCTTGACCTCCCAGCGCTGCTCGGGTGCCGACAACCGGGTGGTGGTGATCGGCGGGGCGCCCTCCGGCTCGCCGAAGGGGCGCTGGGGCAGCTCGTCCGGCTCCTCCACCGGGCGCACCGGCAGCGTCAGGGTGCTCGACCCCTCGTGGACGCTCAGCAGGACGGGCCGGGGCGGCGGCCAGGCGAGCGGCCAGTACGACGTGGACAGGGAGAGCCGGATGCGGTGGCCGGGCGGGAAGACCTGGGCCACGCCGTTGAGCTGCACGGTGGCGCGGTAGCGCCGGCCCGGCTCCAGCGGCTCGGGCTCACCGGTGGCGTCGCGGTGCGTCAGGTTCAGCACGCCGTACGTGACCCGGGTGGCCCGGCCGTCGGGCGCCACGTCGGAGAGGCGGGCGGCGACCGTGGCCACCGGTTCGCTGACGGACAGGTCGAGTTCGACCGTCGGGGAGCCCAGGATCTCGACCGGTTCGCTCAGCTCCTCGGTGTCGAAGACCAGGGACCCGCCGTCCTCCTCGCGCTGGTCGTACGGCAGGTCCGGCGGCGCGTTGTACGACGCCCACTTGCCGGCGAACTGACCGACGGACAGCGGTGACTGGACGGTCATCGGCTCGCCGCCGCTCTCGGCGGGCTCCCCGTCCTCCGGCGGTACGGCGATGCGGTGCCGCAGCAGCGGATGCGCGACGGACCGGATGTGCGGCGAGGGCCACTGCGGCTCGCCGACCCACCGGCCGGGCCGCTCCTCGTACGACGTCGAGGGCGGCACGCTCTCCTGCATCCACGTCTGCAGCATGGGCCCGTCCATGACGCCGTTGTCGGCGCCCTTCAGCCAGTGGTCCCACCACCGGACGACCTCCTGGAGGTAGCCGATGGCCGGTCCCGGCTCGCCCAGGTGCGGGAACTTGTGCGACCAGGGGCCGATCAGTCCCTTGCGCGGCACGTCGAGGTTCCCCAGCAGCCGCGTCACGGCGTTGGAGTAGCCGTCGGCCCACCCGCTGGACGCCAGCACAGGACAGCGTACGGCCGTGTAGTCCTCGCAGACCGAGGCGTGCCGCCAGTAGTCGTCGCGACGCTGGTGGCGCAGCCACTCCAGGACCCACGGTCGGGTGTTCTCCATCCGCTCGTGCCACATGTCGCGCCAGCGGTCACCGACCACCGCCGGGTCCGGCGGACACGTCGCGTACGCGAACATGGTCCCCGCCTCGGCGAGGTTGTCCGACAGCATCGCGCCGCCCATGTAGTGCATGTCGTCGGCGTACCGGTCGTCCGTGAAGGACGCGATGACGACGGCGCGCAGACTCGGCGGCTGCCGGGCCGCCGTCTGCAGGGCGGCGAACGCCCCCCAGGAGATTCCCATCATGCCGGTGCTGCCGTCGCACCAGGGCTGCTCGGCCAGCCAGGCGAGGACCTCCTCGGCGTCGGCCTGCTCCCGCTCCAGGTACTCGTCGGCCAGCACGCCCTCGGAGTCGCCCGTGCCGCGCAGGTCCACGCGCACGCACGCGTAGCCGTGACCGGCGATGTAGGGGTGGTTGATCGAGTCGCGCACCGCCGTCAGGTCCCGCTTGCGGTACGGGATGTACTCCAGCACCGCCGGCACGGGCTCCTCGTCCGAGGAGACCGGGCGCCAGATCCGGGCGGACAGGCGGGTGCCGTCGGACATGGGGACGACGACGTGCTCTTCTTCCTTCGTCGCGTGCGGCAGGTTGCTCACGAAACGCATACGGCTGGGCCGCTCCTTCCCTCGGGTCCTCAGACGTTCTTCTGGTCGCGCCCGCCCGGAGTGGTCTCGTCGAAGGCCAGGCCGAGCGCCGCCACACAGCGGTCGTACTTCTCCCGCAGCTCCTTCTCGCTGTTCCCGCCCGTGAAGATGTGGGCCAGTTCGTAGCTGTAGCTGTCCTGCTGCGGCGTCTCCGAGAGGCGCTGCCCCTCCTCCGGCACCACGTCGATCCGTACGCCGGGGATCTCCCGCTCGATCCGCGCGATGTCCTCGGGCGTCGGCACCCGGCGCGCGGCACCGTCCGCGAACCAGCGGTAGTACCACTTGGCGGCCACCTCGTACGGGCCCGCCCGGTGCGGAAGCGCGGGGTCGCGGCCCAGGGCGAGACTGATCATGCAGTGGTGGTTCGGGACGCCGTCGACGTACTCGAACAGCTCGGCGTGCGACTGCGAGTGCCGCGGGTTGATCTCCAGCAGGTTGATCGCGTCGGTGTGCGGGTCGTAGAAGTACTCGATGCTGAACGTCGCCGCCTCCATGCCGATCTGCCGCATCACACGTGCCGACACGTCGTGCAGCCGGCGGATCACCGGCCCGGGCAGCGCCGAGGGGTACTGGTGGCGCAGGAAGCTTGAGGAGTCCGGGTAGTTGATCGAGTCGAGGACGCCGTACACGGTGACCTCACCGTCGTGGACGTACCCCTCCACCGCGACCTGGATGCCGGAGAGCGCCTCCTCGGCCAGGCACACCTGGCCGCCTACCCCGGCCATCTCCTGCGGCAGGTCGAGCCGGTCGAGGATGTACTCGAAGGGGCGGCCCACCCGGGCCACACCCTTGCGGATCGCCTCGACCGCCTCCCGGAACTCCTGATCGTCCTTGACGCCGAAGGCCAGCTCCGACGAGTACGACAGAGCGGGCTTCAGCCACATGGGGAAGCTCATGCCCTCCGGCGGACGCGGGTCGTCCGCCTCCAGGTCCACCCGCCCGAAACGCGGATGCTCGTCGACGACCTTCTGCTGTTCGAGCCGGCTCCAGTACTTGTGCTCGCACTTGACTACGGACTCCAGGCCGGTGCTGCGGGTGCCGTAGCGCTCGCTGAGCATCGGCACGAGGGTGCTCACGGGGAAGTCCCAGTAACCGACGATCGCGTCGATGCTGCCGTCGAAGGCGTCCAGCACCTTCTGCGCCTTCTCGAACAGCTCCGCGACGGACACCTCGCCGTGCTGCAGCTCCTCGATGGTGAGCAGCGGGTGGAACGCGTAGTCCTCCACGTTCGGCACCGCGCGCAGGGTCGGCAGGTTGGACTCGTCCAGGCCCAGTATGAATATGTTCTTGCGATCGCTCACTGACTCTCCTTCGTCGGCTGTCCCGATCGCCTTCCTCGTCAGGCGCTTCTCACACATCGGATCGGGAAACCGGCAGGTCGGACAGGGTCAGGAGGAGCCGCGCACCACCAGTGAGGTCGGGAGCACGATGTGCTGCCGCGGCGCCTGGGGATCGGCGATCTCGCGCAGCAGCACCCTGGCGATCGTGGTGCCGATCTCCTCGATCGGCTGGCGCACGCTCGTCAGGGGCGGGTCGGTGTGACGGGCGAAGAACGAGTCGTCGAATCCGACCACGGCCACGTCTTCCGGGACACGCCGCCCCTGTCGGCGCAGCTCCGTCATCGCGCCCGCGGCCATGACGTCGGACGCCACGAAGACGGCGTCCAGTGCGGGCGCGGCTTCAAGAAGCGAACGCATGGCGTGCTCGCCCCCGGTCTCGGTGAAGTCCCCCGCGACCACGAGCCGTTCGTCCGCGGCACGGCCCGCTTCCGACAGCGCGTCGCGCCACCCCTGCAGCCGGGTGCGGCCCACGTCCATGTCCAGCGGGCCGGTGATCGTGGCGATCTCCGTGCGGCCCCGGGCGATCAGGTGGCGGACGGCCGCCGACGCGCCGCCGAGGTTGTCGGAGTGGACGTGGCTCAGGTGCTCGGCGGGGGAGCGGCGGCCGGCGAGCACGGTCGGCAGCCCCATGTCCTCCAGCAGGCCGGGCAGTGGATCGCGCTCGTGCACCGAGACGAGCAGGACGCCGTCGACCCGCCGCTCGGCCACCGAGTCGGTCAGCTGGTCCTGCTCGCCCTTGTCCCGTACGAGCACCAGCTGGAGCTGGGTCCGCGTCTCGGCCAGCGCGGTGCTGACGCCGCGGATGACGGCCGAGAAGTACGGTTCCGAGCCCAGCCGGCTCTCGGACTCGGGGATCACCAGCGCGACGGAGTTGGTCCGGCTGGTGACGAGACCGCGGGCCACGGAGTTGGGCACGTAGTTGAGTTCGGCGATCGCGGCCAGGACGGCGGCGCGGGCCTCGTCGCTGACAAGCGTCGAGCCGTTGATGACACGTGAAACGGTGGTACGCCCCACGCCGGCTCGTGCGGCCACGGTTTTGATGGTCGGGCGCTGCCTTCCCCCCATGGCTTCCTCCTCGTAGAACGACGTCCGGGCGCCGTTCACCAGCGCATTGTGCCAGAAGGCGACCGGCGGGCGCGGGCGTCGGCGGATTGTCGTCGGACATCTGTCCGCAACGAAGTCGATTCAAGTTCTTGACAGAGGGTATGCGCGGCGGCCAGTCTTCGGGAACTTGGTGGGTACGTTCCCACCTCGCCAGTGGGAACGTACCCACTTCACCATTCGAGGCCACAGAGCGGACTGACCGGCATGTACTCCGGTGCGTCGGCGCCGCCACTGGGAGGGCTACATGAGCAGGGCTCACAAGCTGTTGCGTACAAAGGTTGTGGCTAGCGTTTCGACCGTGGCCGCGCTCGGCCTGGTCGTCGGATGCAGCGGCGGCGGAGACGGCGGGGGAGGGACCGGCGGTGGCGTCAAGGACGGCAAGACCACCATCACCATGGGCCTGTTCGGCGTCATGGGATACAAGGAGACCGGCCTCCTCGACCGGTACATGAAGGAGAACCCGGACGTCCGCATCGAGGCGGAGGTGGCGGGCGACGAGCAGACGTACTACACCGCCCTGCAGACGCACCTCGCGGCCGGCAGCGGCCTCAAGGACATCCAGGGCATAGAGGTCCTGCGCGCCAAGGAGATGTCCGACACCCAGGCCGGCAAGTTCGCCGATCTGTCCGACGTCCCCGGCGCCGACCACTTCCTCCCGTGGAAGCTCAGCCAGGTCACGGCCAAGGACGACAAGGTCATCGGCTTCGGCACCGACATCGGGCCCATGGCCGTCTGCTACCGCAAGGACCTGTTCGAGCAGGCGGGTCTGCCGACCGACCGCGAAGAGGTCGCGAAGCTGTGGGAGGGGGACTGGTCGAAGTACGTCGAGGCCGGCAAGGACTTCAAGAAGGGCAACAAGAAGGACAAGGTCGCCTTCATGGACAGCGCCAGCGGCCTGTTCAACGCCATGATCTACGGCAACTCCGAGCAGTTCTACAACGAGTCCGGCGAGCTGATCTACAAGGACAACCCGGCCGTCACGGACGCCTGGAAGCTCGCCTCGGAGGCAGGCCGCACCGGACTCACCGCGAAGCTGCGGCAGTTCCAGCCCGGCTGGGACCCGGGCCTGGCCAACGGCACCTTCGCGACGGCGGTCTGCCCGGCCTGGATGCTCGGCCACATCAGTGAGAAGGCCGGTCCGGCGAACAAGGGCAAGTGGGACGTCGCCAAGGCGCCCAAGGGCGCCAACTGGGGCGGCTCGTTCCTGGGCGTCGTCGAGAACAGCCCGGTGAAGGAGGAGGCGAAGAAGCTGGTCGCCTGGCTGACCGCACCCGAGCAGCAGGAGTTCGTCTTCAAGAAGCTCGGCAACTTCCCCTCCTCGCAGGAGGCCCTCAAGGCCCCCGCCGTCGCCGAGGCGAAGAGCGAGTACTTCAGCGACGCCCCCATCGGCAAGATCTTCGGCGAAGCCGCCCAGGAGATCCCCGACAAGCAGGTCCTCGGGCGCAAGGACGGCACGATCAAGGACATCTTCTCGCAGGGGCTGACCCTCATCGAGTCGCAGAACAAGAGCCCCGACGCGGCCTGGAAGGCCACGGAGGAGCGGATCGAGAAGGCCACCGGCTGAGTCCGGCCGCCCCGGTGGTGGGGGGGGGGGGGGGGGGGGGAGGGGGGGGGGGGGGGGAAGAGAAACAGCACCAAAACCCCAAAAAACGAAGTCCCCTCTGTGCACTGCGCCCCTCAACGCAGGGACGAA
>NZ_JBWKLQ010000003.1:545936-710523 GCF_056429965.1 Streptomyces sp. NPDC046122
ATGTTGCGCCTCTGTTTCTTCGCCCCCACCCCCCCCCCCCCCCCCCCCCCCCCCCCCCCCCCCCCCCGCAGCCCCACCCACGTCTCACGAAGGATGCCCTCTCGTGGCCACCTCCCTCCCGACAACCCGGACCGGCGAACGGGAACGCCCGCGCCAGCGGCGGCGGACGCTGCTCCACCGGCTGGACCTGCGCGGAGCGCCGTACGCCTTCATCACACCGTTCTTCGTGGTGTTCGCGGCCTTCAGCTTCTATCCGCTCGTGTACACCGCCTGGATATCCCTGCACCGGGTCGAACTCGCCACCATGGACGTCATGGAGTGGGTGGCGTTCGACAACTACACCGCCCTGTGGCAGGACGCACGCTTCTGGAACGCGCTGCTCAACACCATCACCCTCGGCGTGCTCTCCACCGTGCCGCAGCTGATGATGGCGCTGGGCCTGGCCCACCTGCTCAACTACCGGCTCCGCGGCTCGACGTTCTTCCGCGTCGCCGCCATCACCCCGTACGCGACGTCGGTCGGCGCGGCGGCGCTCGTCTTCACCATGCTCTTCGAACGCGACTTCGGCATGATCAACTGGATGCTGAGCCTGGTCGGTGTCGACAACGTCGACTGGGAGAACAACAAGTGGGCGGCGCAGATCGCCATTTCCACCATCGTGATCTGGCGCTGGACCGGCTACAACGCGCTGCTCTACCTGGCGGCGATGCAGGCCGTTCCGCGTGAGCGTTACGAGGCGGCCGCCATCGACGGCGCCTCCCGCTGGCAGCAGTTCATCTCGGTCACGGTGCCCGGCATCCGG
Source organism: Streptomyces sp. NPDC046122 (assembly GCF_056429965.1). Classification (NCBI taxonomy): domain Bacteria; kingdom Bacillati; phylum Actinomycetota; class Actinomycetes; order Kitasatosporales; family Streptomycetaceae; genus Streptomyces; species Streptomyces sp. NPDC046122. The sequence continues at coordinate 546,739 of NZ_JBWKLQ010000003.1, forward strand.
TCCACCATCGTCTTCACCATCGTGCTGTCGACCATCGGCGCCACCCAGCTCTTCGGCGAGCCGCTCATCTTCGGCCAGGGCCCCATGGGCGTCACCGGCGGAGCGGACAACCAGTACCAGACCCTCGGACTGCTGCTGTACGAGGAGGGCTGGAAGAACTACCAGATGGGGCGTGCGGCCACCGTCGCCTGGGTGATGTTCCTGCTGCTGATCCTCGTCTTCGTCGTCCAGCGGGTCGTCCAACGTCTCGCGTCCCGCCGAGCGTCCTCAGTACGTACGTCCTGACCAGGAGCGAGCCCGCCATGACCACCGACAGTCTCCACGTCCGGACGGACGTCCGCCCGCAGCCGCCCCGCAGCGGCGTGCCGGCCCGGCGACGGCTGCTCACGCGGCTGCGGCCGGGGGCCGGCCGCCAGCACCACGCCGGCCCCGTCACCTACCTCCTGCTCACCGTCGCCGCGCTGTTCTCCCTCTTCCCGCTGTACTGGACGATGGTCGCGGCGTCGAGCGACAACACCCGCGTCAGCCAGACCCCGCCGCCGTTCCTGCCGGGACCGCACCTGCTGGAGAACCTCGGCACGGCATGGCAGGACGCCGCGCTCGGCAAGGCGATGCTCAACAGCCTCGTCGTGGCGGGGGTCATCGCCCTGTCCACGGTGCTGTTCGCCACCCTGGCCGGTTTCGCCTTCGCCAAGCTGCGCTTCAAGGGACGCAACATCCTCCTCGTGCTCGTCATCGGAACGATGATGGTGCCGCCGCAACTCGGCGTCGTACCCCTGTTCATGATGATGACGGACCTCGGGTGGGGACAGAAGCTCCCCGCCGTCATCTTCCCCACCCTGGTCAGCGCGGTCGGCGTGTTCTTCATGCGGCAGTACCTGACCGAGGCGCTGCCCGACGAGCTCGTCGAGGCGGGCCGGGTGGACGGCGCCCACTCGCTGCGCATCTTCTGGAGCATCGTCCTGCCGATCGCCAGAGCCCCCATGGCGGTCCTGTTCATGATCACGTTCGTGCACGCCTGGAACGACTTCTTCTGGCCGTTCATCGTGCTCGACATGACCAACCCGACCGTCCCCGTCGCCCTCACCCAGTTGAGCGCGGGCTACATCCGCGACCAGTCCCTCATCATGGCCGGCGCCCTCCTGGGCACGCTGCCGCTGCTGGCGATGTTCATCGTCTTCGGCCGCCAGATCGTCGGCGGCATCATGCAGGGCGCGGTCAAGGGCTGAGCCGGCCCGCCCCTCACGCACGCACCCGACCCCTCTCCCCCTCGGAAGGACCTACGTACGTGGTCACCGCAATCCGACGCACCGCGACCGTCCCCCAGAACGCCGACAGCCGTGTGTTCCCGCCCGACTTCCTCTGGGGCACGGCGACCGCCGCGTACCAGATCGAAGGAGCAGCGGCGGAGGACGGGCGCACCCCGTCCATCTGGGACACCTACTCCCGCACCCCCGGCAAGGTGCGCAACGGCGACACCGGGGACATCACCACCGACCACTACCACCGCTGGCGCGAGGACGTCGCCATCATGGCCGACCTCGGCGTGGGCGCCTACCGCTTCTCCCTCGCGTGGCCCCGCGTCCAGCCCACCGGCCGGGGGCCCGCCGTCCAGAAGGGACTCGACTTCTACCGCAGGCTGACCGACGAACTGCTGGAGAAGGGCATCCAGCCCGTCGCCACGCTCTACCACTGGGACCTGCCGCAGGAACTGGAGAACATGGGCGGCTGGCCGGAGCGTGCCACCGCCGAGCGCTTCGCCGAGTACGCCGGCCTGGCCGCCGACGCCCTCGGCGACCGCGTCTACACCTGGACGACCCTCAACGAGCCCTGGTGCAGCGCCTTCCTGGGGTACGCGTCCGGCGTGCACGCGCCCGGCCGCACCGACCCCGTCGCCGCGCTGCGCGCCGCGCACCACCTCAACCTCGCCCACGGGCAGGCCGTTCAGGCCCTGCGCGCGAGCCTGCCCGGCGACGCCCAGGTCTCCATCACGCTCAACGTCCACCATGTACGGCCGCTCACCGCGAGCCCCGAGGACGCGGACGCCGCCCGCCGCATCGACGCGCTGGCCAACCGCGTGTTCACCGGCCCCCTCCTCGGCGGCGAGTACCCGGCGGACCTGCTGCGCGACACCGCCCACCTGACGGACTGGTCGTTCGTACGGGACGGCGACACGGCCACCATCCGGCAGCCGCTCGACTTCCTCGGCGTCAACTACTACACGCCGACTCTCGTCTCCGCCGCCGCCGACGGCGCCGAGCACGGTTCCGACGGACACGGCAACAGCGCCCACAGCCCGTGGCCGGGCGCCGACTCGGTGAACTTCCACCTGCCGCCGGGCGACCGGACCGCGATGGGCTGGGCCGTCGACCCCAGCGGCATGTACGAGCTGCTGCTCCGGCTCAAGGACGACTTCCCCGGCATGCCGCTGGTGATCACCGAGAACGGCGCGGCGTTCGACGACTACATCGATCCCCGGGGCGAGGTGGTCGACCCCGACCGGATCGCGTACCTGCACGGCCACCTCGCGGCGGTGCACCGGGCGATCGAGGCGGGCGTCGACGTCCGGGGCTACTTCCTGTGGTCGCTGCTCGACAACTTCGAGTGGGGGTACGGGTACAGCAAGCGCTTCGGCGCGGTGTACGTCGACTACCCCACGGGCCGCCGCACCCCGAAGGCGAGCGCCCGCTGGTACGCCGAGGTGGCCCGCACGGGCACGCTGCCGGCGTCCGACGCGCCCTGACCGCCGCGGGACACACAACGCCTCGGCCCGGCGTGCCGCGCGCACGCCGGGCCGAGGCACGTCCGGTCCTACCAGCGGTGGTGCACCTGCGCGCGCACCCGACGGTCGTACAGGTCCCGGACCGCGTCGAGGGTGGCGGGCGGCAGCTCCGGCGCGGCCGCGGCGGCCGCGTTCGCGCGGGCCTGCTCGGGTGAACGCGCGCCCGGGATCACACTGCTCACGCCGGGCTGCTGGATGATCCAGCGCAGCGCCGCCGAGGCCGCCGTCGCCCCGGCGGGGGCGAGTGCGGCGAACTCGGCGGCGGCCTCGACACCCGTCTCGAAGTCGACGCCGGAGAACGTCTCGCCCTGGTCGAACGACTCGCCGTGCCGGTTGTACGTCCGGTGGTCGTCGTCGGAGAACACGGTCTGCTTGGTGTACGTGCCGGACAGCAGCCCCGATGCCAGCGGAACCCTGGCGATGACGCCCACCCCGGCCTCGGCGGCGGCCGGGAGCACCTCCTCCAGCGGCTTGAGGCGGAAGGGGTTGAGGATGATCTGCACGCTCGCCGTGCCCGGCCGCGCGACGGCGGTGAGCGCCTCGGCGCACGTCTCGACGCTCACCCCGTACGCGGCGATGCGCTGCTCAGCCACCAGGGTGTCCAGCGCGTCGAAGACCGCGTCGGACGAGTACACCGACGACGGCGGACAGTGCAGCTGCACCAGGTCGAGCGTATCCGCGCCGAGGTTCTCGCGGGACCGGTCGGTCCAGGCACGGAAGTTGTCCAGGACGTAGTTCTCCGGCAGCTGGTCGACGCGCCGGCCCATCTTGGTGGCCACGAACACACCGGCGTCGGGCCGCTCGCGCAGATAGCGGCCGATCAGCCGTTCGCTGCGCCCGTCGCCGTACACGTCGGCCGTGTCGAAGAACGTCACACCCGCCTCGACGGCCGCGTCCAGGACGGCGAGCGCGTCCTGTTCGCGCACGTCGCCCCAGTCGGCGCCCAGCTGCCACGTGCCGAGGCCGACCACGGAGACGCGGCGGCCGGTCCTGCCCAGAATTCGTTGATCCATGAAATACATCCTAGGTGGGCTATGCCGACGTCACACGCCGCCACTCACCCGGACAGCTCGCCCGGAAAGCGCAGACCGACGAGTTCGCGGACCCGGTCCAGGGTCCCCATGACGTCGAGGCTGCCGCGCAACGGCACCAGCGGTGACTCCGTCCGCTCCTCCCGCAGACAGCGCATCACCTCGAGGGCCTGCGGGACGTAACCGTGACCGGTCTGCGGGCCGGCGACGAGCGTGCGGGGCGCCTGTCCGTCCCGCCGCACGATGGCAGTACGCGGGTTGTAGAAGTCGGCCGGCAGCTCGATCCGTCCCTCGGTGCCGTGGACGACGGCGCCCCGGGCGCTGTCGGCGGTCAGCGAGCACGACAGGACGGCCATGGCCCCGTTGTCGTGGCCGAGGACCATCGCCGTGCTCTCGTCCACCCCCGTGTCGCCCAGATCGGCCCAGGCCGCCACATGGCGGGCCGGGCCCAGCAGGAGGTGGGCGAACGACACGGGGTACGTACCGAGGTCGAGGAGGGCGCCGCCGCCGGCGGCGGGGTCGCGCAGCCTGTGCCCGGGGACGTACGGCACCCGCGCCCCGAAGTCCGCGTGGACGGAGCGCACCTCGCCGACGACGCCGTCGTCGATCATCGAACGGACGCGCCGGACCAGGGGGTTGAGGCAGGTCCACATGGCCTCCATGAGGAAGAGCGACTCGCGCTCCGCCAGTTCGGCCATCGACGCCGCCTGCGCCCGGTTCAGGGCGAACGGCTTCTCGCACAGCACCGCCTTCCCGCCCCTGAGGCATGCGGTGGTGGCCGCGACGTGCTGGGCGTGCGGTGTGGCGACGTAGACGACGTCGATGTCCGGATCGGCCGCCAGCTCCTGCCAGCCGCCGTACGCGCGGGGTATGGAGTGGCGGTCGGCGAACAGGCGGGCGGACCGGTCGGAGCGCGACCCCACCGCGAGCACCTGGGCGTCCGGGATCCCGGCGAGGTCCTCGGTGAAGGCGGCGGCCATGGGACCGGTAGCGAGGATGCCCCAGCGGACCGGGCGTTCGGGCATGCGGTGTCTCCTGAAGTGCCGGAAGGGAAGTGCCGGAAGGCAGCGGGGAAGCGTGGTGGGAACGTTCCCACCGAACGGTCGAAGACTCACTCACGGCCCCACCGCTGTCAAGGGATCGCGTGCGCCGCTCCGGCCGCCGCCCCGGCGTGCGCGGGGGTCAGGGTTCGCTGACGAGGCGGGACATCAGGCAGGCGGCCGTGATGGCGCCGAGCAGCCGGACCTCGTTTCCGTCGCGCTCGATCACCGCGACCAGCGGACTGCGCGTACGGGCCATGAGCGCCGCCACCTGCAGCAGACCGGCGTCGGGCCCGACCACCGGCGGCGCGTACGTACGCGGCGGCAGCCATTCGGCGACCGTCAGCCCGGAGATCTTCTCCGTGACCTCACCGAGGTGCCGGTCGTCGATCACGGAGACGAGCAGCGGCTCCTCCAGCAGGTAGTCGGGCACCAGCTGCTTGATGAGCTGGGAGCCCGGCACGATGGCGTACGGCCGCTGATCGGCGTCGACCACGAGCAGCGCGGGCAGCCTCTTCCCGGCGAGCAGCCGGGCCGCCTCCACCGCGTCGGCGTCCACCGAGATGTGGGGGTAGGTTTCCGCGAGGTCTCGGGCGAGCATGGCCGTTCTCCTTGCCGGAGCGGAGCCCTACGGCCGTAAGGGCGGCGGCGTCACTGTGCCGTGGAGCTGTGGGGCGGAGAGGGCACGGTAGCGGCGCCGCCGGCGCGGACCGCCGCCACCACGGCGTCGTGCAGGTTCCGGCTGTCGGCCTCGGAGGGAGACGGCACGGGACTGCCCGACATCGTGAACCAGTCCGACGATCCGCTGTACTGCACGGCGATCCGCGCCTCGCCGTCGGCCCATGTGGTGTGCACCGTCAGGTCACCGGTCAGCACGCCCACCTCGTCGGTGAGGACCCCGCCGCGGCCCGTCAGCACACCGAGCGTCGTCCATGAAGCCCAGTCCATGTTTCCCAGTCTCGCATTTGTGGCCGCATCCGCGACCGGCCTACGGACGGAGGGGGAGGAGCGGGCCGGTCAGTCCTCGTCCCGCTGCTCCGGCCGTGCCCGGTCCTCCGGCTCCCCGGACCGCTCGCCGGGCCCGGCCGTCCCTTCGGAGGACTTCCGTTCCTGCTCACGGGCGCGCCGCTTCTCCTCCTCCAGTTGCCTGCGGACCTCTTCCGGCTTTTCTCCGAGCTGGTTCATTCGCCCACTCCGCGGTCGGTACGGCCTCGTCTCGCGGCCAGATTCACACAGCCCCGCCACGCCCGCACCCCGGCGTCCGCGCGGCGATCGCCCCGTCCGCACCGGCCGTTCGGCCCCTCCGGGCAGGCGGGCGGCCGTAGCGGTCGATAGCCTGATCGGGAGACCCAGGACACCGACGGATCAAGGGCGCCGACCGTCCGGCCGGATCAGGACCGATGAGATGCCGATCTCGGGGGTGCGTGTGCGCATGGCTCGCAGCAACGAGGATCCCCTCGACGCAGGCAACGCCGCCGGGCTGCTGGTGGACGGCGCCGGGACGATCCTCGGCTGCACACCGGCGGCCGAGGCGCTCCTGGACCGGCGGACCGAGGACCTGTGCGGCCGGCGCCTCCAGGACCTGATGGCCGACCCCGGCCGCTGGCCCGAGATCATGGCGCGCCGCAGCGGCCCGGTGTGGGAGGGCCGGGTCCTGGTGCGCGAGGGCGGCGGACGGGAGGCGGACATCGTCTTCCGCGTCCTGCCCCTGGAACCCGAGGAGCCGGACCGGCGCTCGTCGCGCTTCTTCCTCCTCGTGGCGCCCTGGCCCCTCATGGTGCGGTGGCGCCAGGACCACGCCTTCATGCAGGAGCTGTTCCTCCAGGAGCGCGTCGGATTCGCCATGTTCGACCGGGAACTGAGGCTGGTGCGGACGAACACCCAGCTGCTTCCCTACACGGGCGTGCCCGACGACCTGGGCGGCCTGCGCCTCGAGGAGTTCCTGTGGCCCGAGGACGCGCACGTGATCGAGCAGCGGCTGCGCGAAGTGCTCTCCACCGGGACGCCGCTGGTGTCGATGGACGCTCTCGTACGGACCAGGATCCAACCGGGGACGGGCCGGATCATGGCGCTGTCCGCGTTCCGGCTCCAGGAGCCGGACGGGCGGGTCATGGGCGTCACCGCCCTGTTCACCGACGTCACGGAGCAACGCGGCGCGCAGGAGCGCCTCGACCTCCTGCACCGCGCCACCGCCGTACTCGGCAATTCGCTGTCCGTCGCCGAGACCACGCAGGACCTGGCCGACGTGCTCGTCCCCGTACTGGCCGACCTGGCCGCCGTCGACATCGCCGAGGCGGTGTTCGCCCACGAGGAGCCGGGGCCCGCCCACCAGCGGCACCACGTCCTGCGCAGGTCGGCCGTGGCGGGCGCCGGGCAGGAGATGGCGCCGCTGGTGGGCGCCTCCGTACGGGTGGACATCAGCGAGGCCCTCAGGGGCCACCGCTGGCCCCGGCGCCCGGACGACGGCGACACCGGCGAAGGGCCCGGCCCCATGCCTCCTCCCGTGCCCGGCGCCGACGCGCACTCGGGCATGAGCTCACCCCTGCGCGCCCGCGGCCGGCTCCTGGGCCGGGTCACCGTGTGGCGCACCGGCAACCGCCGCCCCTTCGGCGCCGACGACCTGGCCCTGCTGGAGGAGGTCGCCTCCCGCGCCGCCCTGGTGGTGGACAACGCGCGCCGGTACGCCCGCGAACGCCACGCGTCGGTGAGCCTCCAGCGCAGCCTGCTGCCACCGACGACCACCGAGACGGCCGCGGTCCACAGCGCCAGCATCTACTGCCCCACGGACACGGCCGGGGGAGTCAGCGGCGACTGGTTCGACGTCATCCCCCTGTCGTCCGCGCGGGTCGCCCTCGTCGTGGGGGACGTCGTCGGCCACGGCCTGCAGGCCACGGCGATGATGGGGCGGCTGCGCACCGCCGTGCGGACCCTGGCCGACCTCGACCTCGAACCCGACGAGCTGCTCACCCACCTCGACGACCTCGTCTCGCAGCTCACGGTCGAAAGCAGCTTCGACGACGGCACGGCCGCCACCGGACCGCGCAGCGCGTACGACTCGTTCGGCGCCACCTGCCTGTACGTCACCTACGACCCGGTGTCCCGCCAGTGCGCCATGGCGAGCGCCGGGCATCCTCCGCCGGCCCTGCTGACCCCCGACGGCACGGCCGGCTATGTCGACGTCAGCCCCGGCCCGCCGCTGGGCGTCGGCGGACTGCCCTTCGAGCCCGTGGAGATCGAGGTCGAACCGGGCAGCGTACTGGCGCTCTACACGGACGGACTGGTCGAGCGGCCCCGCGCCGACCTCGACGAGGGGATGGCGGCCCTGCGCACCCGGCTCACCACAGCGGGCGCCCTCGACCGTCCGCTGCGGGACGTCGGCCGGGAGGTGGTGGCGGACCTCGCGCCGAGCCCGCTGTCGGACGACGTGACACTGCTGCTCGCCCGCACCCGCGGGGTGTCCCCGGAGCACAGCGTGCGGTGGGTGCTGGAGCCCGATCCGGCGGTGGTGTCGGACGCCCGCGCGCTGGTGGTGCGCCAGCTGACCCGCTGGGGCCTGGACGAACTCGCCTTCACCACGGAACTGGTGGCGAGCGAGCTCGTCACCAACGCCATCCGCTACGCGGGTGGCGGCCCCGTCGAACTCCGGCTCATCCGTACGTCGACACTCATCTGCGAGGTGTCCGACCCCAGCAGTACGCAGCCCAGGATGCGGCGCGCACGCGCCACGGAGGAGGGCGGGCGCGGCCTCTTCCTGATCGCGCAGCTCACCGAACGGTGGGGCAGCCGGTACACCCGCCACGGAAAGACCATCTGGACGGAACAGCCCCTGCCGCCCTCCTCATGAGGGCGAAATGCCGGAGAAACGGTGTGCCCGTGGCCCGGCCGGGTACCCAGATGCCCGAACGACGATCACACCCCCCCCGCGGAAAGGAACAGCGCATGTCCGAGGAAGCCGCGCGCGGCGACGACGTGTACCAGCCCGACAACTCCGACGCGCAGAACAGGCCGACCGACGACCTGGACCTCGAGAACGCGATCGGGGAGCGCGACCTCGACGAGATGCTGGACGAAGGGTATTCACCGCCCGAGCGGGCCCTGGGGGTCACGAAGTTCGGCACCACGGGCGAGGAACAGCGCGAGGGGGAGTCCCTCGACCAGCGTCTGGCACAGGAGATTCCCGACGTGCGGCCGCCGGACGGCGACGAGGTGGGGGACCTGCCGGAGGGCGAGGGCGAACCCCTGGAGGAACAGGCCGCCGACGCGCGTGCGGGTCGCATCGCCCCGGTGGTGGAGGAGGCGCCCCGGCGGAACATCGGCGTGGTGGGACGGGACGTCGGTGTCGACGGAGGTGCGGCGTCGGCCGAGGAGGCGGCCATGCACGTCGAACCGGCGGATGGCGAAGAGGCGCTGTAGCGCCGGCGGCATGTCGCACCCCCGGGCGGCCGCGCGCCGGAATGTGACACCGCGAGGGCACTACACCGAGTGAAACCCGGCGCCTTGCTCGACGGCGTACGCAGGGGTGATGTCGAATGGTGGCACGCACGTGGTTCTGCGTGGACGACAGATGTGAGTACCATCCGCCCCCAACAGTCGTGCAAGGAAAGTGAGCTGTCATGGCAGAGGACAATCCCACGCTGCAGGCCCAGTACGCCGGCCAGGTCGACGCCGACCTGGCGCGCAACACCGCCGAACAAGAACGTGTGCGCTCCGAGGTGGACGCTCTGCGCAAGCGGCTGGAGGCGCTGGAGAAGGACCACGAACTGCTGGTGAGCATGCGCGCGGCCCTGGGCACGACGCCGCCCGCGAAGAAGGCCAGGCCGGCCAAGGCGGCGAAGGCGGCCACCCCCGCGGCGAAGGTGCCCAGGGCCCGCCGCGCGAAGCCGGCGTCCGGTGACGACAAGAGCGCCCGCGGGACGTCACAGCCGAACGCCGGCGCCAAGGCGGACAAGGCGGACGAGGCGGACAAGGCCACGCCTCCCCTGCGCGAACTCGTCGTCGCGGTCCTCGCCAAGCACGACGAACCCCGGTCGGCGGCCGAAGTCACCAAGGAACTGACGGAGGCACACCCCGGACGCGCGCTGAGTGTCACCGTGGTGCGCAACGCACTGGAGGCTTCCGTCGCGAAGAACCAGAGCGAACGGTCCAAGCAGCAGAAGTCCGTGTACTACCGGGCCGTCAAGAACGACGGCGCGACGGAGGAGCCGGCCGCCGCGGGCGCCGGGACCGGCGCGTAACGGCCCCCGCCGCGACCGCAGAGAATCGAACACGCACTGAACACGCCGTCCCCACCGTGCGTACTACGGGCTACCTGCGCCCGAGCCAGGTGTGGTGAAACGTCTCTGTGTCGACGACAGGAGCGGACATGACGGATCGCGTGGAATCGATGATGCAAGGTCTCCCAGGCGGCGGGGCCGAACTCTCGGTGGTGCTGACCCTGCGGTGGGACGACGTCGCCGCGCTCGGCCGCGAGGCGAGCCGGCTGGCCGAGCAGCGCGGGGCGCCCGTGACGCTCGACGAGGCCGCCAGTCACCGGCTCCGCACCTGGTCGTCGGTGGCGAACGCCCCGGACGAACGGAAGGGCACGGTGTCTCCACCGGGCCCGCCGCCCGCCGCCCTCACCGGCACGTCCGCGGCGGACCGGCCCCGGCCGCACGTGGGGCACCTGAGCGAGACGGCGCCGGTGGCCTCCATTCCCTCGCACGCCGCCCACTCGGCGCAGACCCCGGTGGGGGCGGGCACCACGGCCCAGCGGTGAACACCGCCGGTCCGCCCGGCGGCCGCCGGCGGTGAGGCGTCCGTTTCACCCCCCGGAGCCGGACGACAAGGGGCCGGCGTCCTGTCCAGGACGCCGGCCCCTTCGGCGTACTCCTGCGCGTGCCCCGCGAGGGACGACGCGGCGCGGCCGCCCGTCTACCGGGCGGTGTCGGCCGCCGTAGCCGCCCCGCCCCGTTCGGATGACACCGCCGCCATGTACGCCGACCACACCCGCAGCGGCAGGAAATCGCCCCGCTCCGTGTCCGGTCCGCCCACACCCGACACCGGCAGCAGGGCGGCCTCGCCCGGCCTGGTCCGGAAGACGGTCACCGCGGTCGACAGCTCGTCGGTGTAGCCGACGAACCACGCGGCCCGGACTTGGTCGTCGGCGCCGGTGCGGCCCGCCGCGACCGGAGCCAGCGCGCGGAGCGTGCCCGGAGCCAGCGCGTCCACGGCGACGTCCCGCATCGCCCGCGACACCTCGCGGGCCACCTCGGTGTCCAGGACCTGCCGGCCGGGCGGCCGCTCCAGGCCCTCGAGCGGTGTGCCCCGGTAGGTGACCGCGGTGACCGAGTACGGGTCCGTGCGCCGGCCGTCCTGCGCGAAGGTGGCGTACGCGTCGGCCATGCGGATGGCGCTGGGGGTGGAGGTGCCGACGGAGAAGCGGCGTTCCAGGGGAGCCATGCTCTGCGGCAACAGGCCCGTACCGACCGCCAGATCGCGCACCCGCGCCAGGCCGACGTCCTCGCCGAGGCGGCTGTAGACGCTGTCGCCGTCCCGCACCAGCGCCTCGCGCAAGGTGGGCAGGCCGGCGGCGAACGGCAGCACGCCGCGCGCGAACGGGCCGGCGTCCGAGACCTGTTCCTGCGGCGGCAACGGCGTCCCGGAGGTCAGCGAGCCCGTCCCGTCGTAGAAACTGTCGGCGGTCACCGGCAGTGCGACCGCGACACCGTCGGCCGGGCGGACACCGTGCTGGAGGGCCGCCGCCAGGACGAACGGTTTGAAGGCCGAACCCACCGGCACCCCCGCCGTGTCGGCGTTGTTGGTGAAGTGCTCGGTCGCGTCGGGCCCGCCGTACAGCGCCAGCACCGCCCCGTCGTCGGGACGGACCGACGCGGCGCCGACCTGGACGTGCCGGTCGCCGCTGCGGCGTCCGGGGTCCAGCGTCCGAGCCGTGACGTCGTCGACGGTCCGGCGCAGTCGCTCCACCTTGTTCCGGTCGAAGGTGGTGCGAATCCGGTAGCCACCGCGTCCGAGGTCAGCGGCGGTCAGCCCGGTGCGCTTCGCGATGTACTTGTTCGCCACGTCCACCAGGTAGCCGGTCTGCCCCGACAGCCCGGTGGACACGGACTGCGCGCGCGGCTCGGGGAAGACGGTGTATGCGGCCCGCTCCTGCCGCGACATGAGCCCGAGCTCCACCTGCCGGTCCAGGACGTACCGCCACCGCGCCTCGGCCCGGCGGTGGTTCGCCTGGCTCAGGGACGGGTCGTAGTCCTGCGCTCCCTTGAGCAGCGCGGCCAGCAGCGCGCTGCGGGCGGGGTCGAGGTCCCTGGCGTCCATGCCGTAGTAGGCCCGGGCGGCGGCCTGCACGCCGTAGGCGTTGCGTCCGAACCAGCTGGTGTTGAGGTATCCCTGGAGGATCTCCTGCTTGGAGAGGGACCGGGACAGTTTGACCGAGAGGCACAGTTCCCGCAGCTTGCGGTCCAGGGTCTGTTCCGGCGTCAGGTACGTGTTCTTGACGTACTGCTGGGTGATGGTCGAACCGCCCTGGACCTCCCCTCCGCGTGCCATGTTCACCACGGCCCGGCCCACGCCCGCGACGGAGAAGCCGGGGTCGCTGTAGAAGTCGGCGTTCTCCGCCGCGATCACGGCGTTCTGCAGGGCGGGCGGGATGTCGGACAGCGGGACGTTCTGGCGGTTGACCGCTCCGACGCTCGCCATCTGTGTGCCGTCGGCCCAGTAGTAGACGGTGGCCTCGGCCCGCGCGGTGGCGTTCACGTCCTCGATCTGCACGGTGGAGTAGACGTAACCGAAGAGGGCGGCGACGGTTCCGCAGATGAGCAGGAACAGGCCGGTCAGCTGGCGCCACGACGGCACGAAACGTGCCAGGCCGCGCCGCCCCCGACGGGGGTAGTCGACGCGCAGCCGCCGCCCGTCGCGCCACGGCCGGCGCGGCGCCGCCCCCACGTTCCGTCCCGTTCGACGCATCACAGACGCTCGCCCCATTTCTCCACGATCCCGGTCACTCCGACGCCCCCTACTACGCGGCGGGCCCGTCCGCCGTTCAGGGGCGTTCGCGAGGCGGCCGGGCCAGCCAGGACGCGACGGCCTCCGCGATCGGCTGGCCGCTCTCCAGCTCGACGAAGCCGAACTGCCCGCCCTGGTTGCACTCCAGGAACCACCACACGTCCTCGGCGTCCTCGGCGAAGTCGAACGCCGCGTACGCGAGCCCGGCGAGGCCGGTGTACTCGTGCACGGCGCGGGCGATGCCGCCGGGTACGGCCACGGGCTCCCAGGTGCTTCCGCAGTCGCCGAACCGCCCGTCGACCTGACCGGGCGCGGCGGCCTTACGGGCGGCGAACAGCCGGCCGCCGACGCTCGTGAGCCGGATGTCGGCCCGCTTGGCCACGTACCGCTGGAGCAGTGTGGGGCAGGCCGCGACGGCGCCGAAATCCGTGCCCGGCTCGACGAGGGCGGTGGGCAGGGCGAGGGCGGCGTCAGCGCGCGGCGGCCCGGAGAGGGACTTCACCACGACCCTGCCGTACTGCGCCGCGAATTGCTCGGCCACGCGCGGAAAGGTCGTGACGACGGTGGGCGGCACGGCGAAGCCGCTCTGCTGGGCGGTCCGCAGCTGCCAGGGCTTGAGGCGGGCCCGTTCCGCCCGGCGGGGATGGTTCATCCAGCGCGCGGTGGTGGAGTACAGCGCGCCGTACAGCGCCTGTCCGGTCTCTGCGGTGAGCCACCCCGACGGCTCCGGCGCGTGCCCCGCGGGCTCGCCCGGCCGGCGCACCCAGACCGAGCGCACGGCTTCGGAGCTGACCACGCGCCCGTCCGCCGACAGGTGGCAGTGGAAGTCGCCCCGCGCGTACTCGGCCGACAGGCCGACCGTGACGGGAAGGTCCGCGGGGTCCAGCCGTACCAGGGGGACGCCCTGGGCGTGCAGCTCGGCCACCACCATGTCGGCCGTGACGTCCTGAGGGCAGGTCAGGATCAGTACGGTCATCGCAGGGCTGCCGGAGCGGTCAGTCGTCGAAGTGCGTCTGGGAACCGGCTGTCGACGTCGTGGTCCCGACGGCCAGGAGCAGCGCCCGGTCGCCGATGGCGGGACGCCCGTCGGGCAGCAGGTTCAGCTGGAGAGCACTGCTGTAGTCGTAGGGAACCGGGACGTCCGGCACCGCGCTCTGCTGGGCGTAGTTCAGTACGAACGGTCGCATGGAACGGGCTCCTCGTGGCCTGATCATCGGGCGTACACGGGGCAGTACGCACGCACCGGCGCGGGAGTTCAGCGTGCGCGGTGTGACGCGCGTCAACCCTGCCGCGTCGTACGCCGCGTCCGCGCCGCCCGCAGCGTGAGGAATCCGCCGGGGCCGGGACCGCGCTCCAGCCGGGTGCCGAAGTCCCGCCCCGCCCTCGTCAGGGTCTCGCACAGCCAGTCGGCCTCCGCCGCCGACGCGGGGCGCAGGGTCATCCGGCGGGCGCGCAGCGGGGCGATCCGCAGCGCGGTCAGCTCGCCCGTACGCGCGTCCAGAGTGGGGAAGTACAGCAGGCGCAGGTCGTCCCGGTACCGCTCGTAGCCCCGGATTCCCTCGTAGTCGTCGATGAGGTCGCCGCAGCCGTAGAGGACGAGTCGGCCCCGGTACACCTCGATCGGGCGCGGATGGTGCGAGGAGTGACCGTGCACGACGTCCACGCCGCCTTCGACGAGCCGCCGCGCGAAGGCGGTCTGGGCGGGCGGAACGGCGTAACCCCAGTTCGATCCCCAGTGGATCGAGACGACCGCGATGTCCCCGTCCCGGCGTACCGCCCGCAGCCGTCGTACGAGGGCGTCCGCGCCGCGGACGGACAGATCGGGTACGAAGTCGACGCCCGGCCGGCGCTCCCCGGCCGCCCAGCGGGCCGGAACGCCACTGGACGCCGTGCCGCACGACAGCACGAGCACCCGCCCGCCGCCTCTGGTGGCGACGGCCGCCGGCCGCCGCGCCTCTGCCGCGTCCCTGCCCGCACCGGCGTACGGCAGACCCGCGGCGCGCAGGACGTCCAGCGTCTCCTCCAGGCCGCGGCGGCCGAAGTCCAGTACGTGGTTGTTGGCGAGCGCGCACACGTCGGGCCGTGCCGCGGTCAGGCACGCGACGTTGTCCGGGTGCATCCGGTAGTTCACGGCCTTGCCGTGGGCGAAGTCGTCGCTCGTGGTCACGCTCGTCTCGAGGTTCACGACCCGGGCGTCGGGCGCCACCGTTTCCATCGCGTCCAGCGCCGCGCCCCACGGCCAGGCGGGGTCCACGGGCGAGGGGACCGGGCCGTTGGCGGCCTCCGCCAGCGCCACGTAGTCACGGGCGTCACGGATGTACCCCTCCCGCAGCGCCGGGTCGCCGGGGTGCGGAAGGATCTGGTCGACGCCCCGGCCCGTCATCACGTCGCCGCTCAGCACGAGCGTGACGGAATCCCGGCCCATACGCCCCATTCTCCCACCGGGGGCCCGTCGCCGGAGCTGGTTACTGCCCCGGGTAGGGAGGCTGCTGCCCGGAGGGCTGCTGAGCGTACGGATTCGACGGGTACGGGGGCTGGTTGGGGTGGTACGGCTGAGCCGGGGGGCGCGGCTGCGCCGGGTACTGCGGGGGCTGGTGCGGGTAGCCGCCGTGAACGGGCGCCGCGCCGCCGCCACGGCGGTTGCGCCGGACCACGACGAGTGTGACGACGAGGCCGAGGACCACTGCGCCCACGATTCCCGCACCGATGGCAATCAGCATTCCCATGAGCTGTTTCCATCCTGAAGTCGCTGGTGAGAGGGGTGGCATGGGGGCGGCCGGGCTGATCGCCCCGGCCGCTGCCGCGGTTCAGCGTACGGGACCCGCGTACGCCGGAACTCCGGTGGGACGCGGCGCGGCCCTCTCCCCGAGCACCTCAGCGCTGGTAGAGACCGACCAGTGTGCCCTCGGCCAACTGCCGCCCGTCCACCGCCGCGTGCACCTCCTCGGCACCGGCCTCCTCGGGCAGCTCGAGGGGCTCCGGCAGCGCGTAGAGGCGGAACACGTACCGGTGGGCCCTGTCGCCGGGCGGAGGAAGCGGGCCGCCCCAGCCGGACTCCCCGAACCCGTTCATCAGGGGCTGTCCGCCCTCGGGCGTCCGCCCCGCTTCCACGCCGCCGGCCGCCGGGTCGATGCCCGTGACGAGCCAGTGCACGAACGTCCCCGAGGGCGCGTCGGGGTCCTCGCACAGCAGCAACAGCTCCGCGGCCTCCTGCGGAACCCCGGACCACGACAGGTCGGGGGAGACGTCGTCACCCTCCTTGGCGTAGCGGCGCGGGACGGGCGCACCGTTGTCGAACGCCGAACTCCTGAGCTCGATACCGGCCATGCACGAAGTGCTACCCCGCGGCGGCGCCCCACCGCCGTCGGGGCCCGCAAGATGCACCGACTGGCGCAGCGGCGGTGCTACCCCTGCGGGCCGCGCGCCGGAGGCCCGGCGACCGCTGTCTGGGCGGGCCGCAGGAGATGGCCGCCGACGCGGTAGCCCGGCCGCAGGATCGCGGTGCAGGTGGGGCGCTCGAGCGTGTCGGTGCGGCGGTACGACACGGCCTCGTGCACGAACGGGTCGAACGGGTCGCCCACCGCGCCGAACGACTCCAGCCCCAGGGCCGCCAGTTCCGACCGCAGTTCCCGGGCGACGCGCTCGAAGCCGCCGGTCACCTCGCCCTGCGCGGCCGCCTCGTTGAGGGCGTCGAGCACCGGCAGGAGCCGCCCGAGCACGTTCGCCACGGCGATCTCGCGGACCGCGAGGCGGTCGCGGCGTACCCGCTTGCGGTAGTTGTCGTACTCGGCCTTCAGCCGTTGCAGGTCGGCGGTGCGTTCCCGCAGCCGTACGCCGAGCGCCTCCTCACGGGACGCGTGAGGCTTGTCTCCCGGGCCGCCGCCGGGCGCACCGGCGGCCCGCTCGGAGCGCACCTCTCCGCGCTCCGCCGTACGAGCGGGGAAGGCCGCCGGAGCGCCGCCGCCGCGTCGCCCGTCCTGGACGAGTTCCAGCGACGGCACACGGGGGCGGCCGCCACCGCCGGTCGGGCGCTTCATCCCGCGCCTCCCTGCTGCTTGTCGTCGTCGACGATCTCCGCGTCGACGACCTCCTCCTCGCCCTGCGCACGGGTCCCGCCGTCACCCGCTCCACCCGTGGAGCCACCGGACCCCGGGCCCTGCGCCTGCGCGTCGGCGTACATGGCCTGGCCGAGCTTCTGCGAGACGGCCGCGACCTTCTCGGTCGCCGTGCGGATCCCGGTCGTGTCCTCGCCCTTGAGCTTTTCCTTCAGCTCGGTGACGGCGGTCTCCACCTCGGTCTTCGCGTCACCCGGAACCTTGTCCTCGTTGTCCTTGAGGAACTTCTCCGTCTGGTAGACGAGCTGCTCGCCCTGGTTGCGCGTCTCGGCGGCCTCGCGGCGCCTGTGGTCCTCCTCCGCGTACTGCTCCGCGTCGCGGACCATGCGCTCGATGTCGTCCTTCGGCAGCGAGGAACCCCCGGTGACGGTCATCCGCTGCTCGCGGCCCGTCCCGAGGTCCTTCGCGGTCACGTGCATGATGCCGTTGGCGTCGATGTCGAAGGTCACCTCGATCTGCGGCAGACCGCGCGGGGCCGGCGGCAGGCCCGTCAGCTCGAACATGCCGAGCTTCTTGTTGTACGCCGCGATCTCGCGCTCGCCCTGGAAGACCTGGATCTGCACGGACGGCTGGTTGTCCTCGGCCGTGGTGAAGACTTCCGAGCGCTTGGTCGGGATCGTCGTGTTGCGCTCGATGAGCTTCGTCATGATGCCGCCCTTGGTCTCGATGCCCAGAGACAGGGGCGTGACGTCGAGGAGCAGGACGTCCTTGACCTCGCCCTTGAGGACACCGGCCTGCAGGGCCGCGCCCATCGCGACGACCTCGTCGGGGTTGACGCCCTTGTGCGGATCCTTGCCGGTGAGCTCCCGCACCAGCTCGGTCACGGCCGGCATGCGCGTGGAGCCGCCCACGAGGATCACGTGGTCGATGTCGGCGACCTTGATCCGCGCGTCCTTGACCGCGTTGTGGAACGGCGCCCGGCACCGCTCCAGCAGGTCGGCGGTCAGCTGCTGGAACTGCGAGCGCGTGAGCTTCTCGTCCAGGTGCAGCGGTCCCTCGGCCGACGCGCTCAGGTACGGCAGGTTGATGTTGGTCTCGGTCGCGGCCGACAGCTCGATCTTGGCCCGCTCGGCGGCCTCCCGCAGCCGCTGCGTGGCCATCTTGTCCTGGGAGAGGTCGATGCCGTACGCGTTCTTGAACTGCTTGGCCAGGTGGTCGACGACACGCTGGTCCCAGTCGTCGCCGCCCAGATGCGTGTCGCCGTTGGTGGCCTTCACCTCGACCACGCCCTCGCCGATCTCGAGGAGCGACACGTCGAACGTGCCGCCGCCGAGGTCGAACACGAGGATCGTCTGATCGTTCTCCTTGTCGAGCCCGTACGCGAGGGCCGCCGCCGTCGGCTCGTTGATGATCCGCAGGACGTTCAGGCCGGCGATCTCCCCGGCCTCCTTGGTCGCGGTGCGCTGGGAGTCGTTGAAGTACGCCGGAACCGTGATCACGGCGTCCGTCACATCCTCGCCGAGATAGCTCTCCGCGTCCCGCTTGAGCTTCTGCAGTACGCGCGCGGAGATCTCCTGCGCCGTGTAGCGCTTGCCGTCGATGTCCCCGTGCTCCGGGAAACGCCACTGCGCCTCGCCCATGTGGCGCTTGACCGACCGCGCCGTGCGCTCGATGTTCGTCACGGCCTGCCGCTTGGCGATCTCGCCCACGAGAACGTCGCCGCTCTTCGCGAAACCGACGACCGACGGCGTCGTACGGGCGCCCTCGGTGTTGGTGATGACCGTCGGCTCACCGCCCTCCAGCACGCAGACCACCGAGTTCGTCGTCCCCAGGTCGATACCCACTGCACGTGCCATTGCCTTCTCCTCACCCTGCTCACGCTGCTCACCGGCTCACCCCGCGCTCCACCGGGTGGGACCCGCCCACAGCGGCGGCTCACCGGGCCGGGGCGGAGGAGGGGGGTGCAGCGTCACCTTGACCGGGCGCGCGCCCGTGCCGTCGCCGGGGCGCGCGCCCCGGTCGTGGCTCCGGCCGAGCCGGGAGTCGTACGCCGCACGCAGGACGGGATCGCGCAGGGTCCCGTAGGCGGCCACGACGTCCGCGAACCGGCTGTCCGCCGCCGTCCGGCCCGGGTGGGCGTCGGGGTGGAGCGCGCGCACGAGCCTGCGGTACGCCGAGGCGATCTGTCCGGCCGAAGCGGTCGGATCCACGCCGAGCACCGCGTAGTGGTCGCGTCGGCGACCGGACGGCTCCAGCCCTGCCACTGCGCTCACCTCCCCGGCTCTGACCTGCGGATATGGAGGAAATCCCTACAAGATCCTGCATAAAACGCGCCGACGCGCTTGTCAAGGGCGCCGGCGGGTGGACAGGACGCACGGTCAGGGGTTTCCCTGGAGGAGCGAAACCGCCGGTACACCCCGCACCGTGATCGCAAGGGGGCGCCGTGAACGACACGCTTCAGGTCGGTGTCCAGGCCACCGGCCCCGGCACCTGCCGGATCACCCTGGCGGGCGACCTCGACGTCGTCGGCGCCCCGGAGCTCAGAGAAGCCGTGCAGGCGGCCGTGGCCGGCCATCGGCAGGTCCTGGTGGACTGCCGCAACCTGACGTTCTGCGACTGCTCCGGGCTCAACGCGCTGCTTTTCGCCGCCCGTGCGGCGAAAAGCGGTGGAGCCGACTTCCGGCTGTGCGCCGTGCCGCGCGCGCTGGCCCGGCTCCTGTGCCTCTCCCACACCTCGGGGGCGTTCACGATCGATCAAGAGCCGGCCCAAGCACGGTAGACGGCGGCGGGGGGGGGGGGGGGGGGGGGGGGGGGGGGGGGGGGGGGGGGGGGGGGGGGGGGGGGGGGGAGAGGGCGATTGGTTCTGTACGCTCTCCCCCCCCCCCCCCCCCCCCCCCCCCCCCCCCCCCCCCCCCCCCCCCCCCCCCCCCCCCCCCCCCCCCCCCCCCCCCCCCCCCCCCCGCCGTCCCCCCTCAGAACGCGCCGTAGTTGACCTGCCACGTGGGCAGTCCCATACGCCGCCACAGGGCGACCACGCGGTCGCGGTCGTCCAGCGACACCCGCACCGCGTACCGGTGACGCACGTGCCGGTCGAACAGCTCGGCCTTCACGACGTCGTCGCGACGCCCGTCGCCCGCCGGGCGCATCCACAGTTCGTCGTACGGCACGTCGTGCCGCCGCAGCCACGACTCGGTCTGCGTCCGGTACTCCTCGCCCCGTCCGGACAGCAGCACGATCACGTCGTTGTCGGCGCGCCGGAACGAGTGCAGGGCCTGGCGGACCGAGACGTTCAGCAGGTCGACCTCACAGCGCGTGAAGTCGTACGGTCCGCGGTCGCCCGTGAGCGCGAGCGTGCCGTCGATGTCGCACATGACCGCCGCCGGCAGCGACGGGTCGGGCACGTACGGCTCGACGGGCGCCTGGTCGTTCAGCCACGCGTCGGTGAGCCGCCACCCGCCACGCCTGGCCTGCGCGTGCCGGTCGGCCAGGATCCGGATGATCTCCTCGCCGACGCGCTTCTCCCGCTCGGAGTCGCGGCGTATGCACTCCTCGACCGGTACGTCCGTGAAGTCGTGCACGGTGAACTCGGCCAGGCCGGCGACCGCCGCCTTCAGCCGCTTGGGGATGTGCGGCGTCATGTGCGTGTTGTCGACCACCACGTCGAACCCGCCGTCGACGGCGGCCCGCACCGCGGCGTCCTGGATCTCCAGCACCGTCTGCTCGTGCGCCCACGACCTGCGCTCGGCCGCGGGCAGGTCGAGCATCGCCCGCAGGTCGTCGAGGTTGACCCGGCGCATCCGGCCGTCGGCCTGCGCCTGGAGCTCGCGCGCGGCGGTCGTCTTGCCCGACGCGGGCAGCCCCGTCATGACATGTACTACGGGCACGGGTCAGTTCTCCTCATCGGTCTTGAACGGGTCGGACGCCTCCGGCCGCACGGCACGCCACACGACGAGGTCCGTCGAGCGGCCGTCGAGTCGCAGGAACATGGCGGCCCGGATCCGGGCGTCGGGCAGTTCCTTGACCGCGCGGGCGAAGGCGCCCCGGTCGGCGGCGAGAGGAACGAGCTTCCCGTACGCCTCGTCGATGGCGCACTCGAGCGCCGCCGCCTCGGCCTCCAGGCGCGCGATCACCCCGCGCACCCAGGCGTCGAACTCGTCCGGCACCTGCTCCAGCAGCGCGTCCAGCGGACGTCCGCCCGCCGCCGTGACGCCCCCCAGCTCGGCGCGCGAGCAGCCCAGGCCCTGTGCCAGCCGGTTCGCGGACATCCCCGCGAACCGCTGGATGCCGTGGCTGCGCCAGATGTCCCGCTCCGTGACCCCCGTCATGACCTTGTGCAGACGTACGTACTCGGAAAGCTTGGCCTTCGCCCGCACGCCGGACGCGAAGCGCAGCACGAAACCCTCGGCGTCGGTTCCCGAGGCCCGCCGGCCGCCGGGCATGGTGTTGGACGCGGTCAGCGCCATCAGGTCGGCGAGGGGCATGGCGGGCCACACCGTGACCACGGAACCGACGCCCTTCCAGGCTGCCCCGGCTTCGGCCATGGGTATCTCCGAGCCGTCACGGCCGAACGCCGCGAGGAGCACCAGGTCCCGGCGGTCGCCGTAGTCGACGACGATGCGGTTCTCCGGGTACACGACCTCCGCCAGGTACGTCACGCCCGGCGACAGGGCCGACGTGTCCCGGGCGTCGAGCCGGCGCTGCGCCCACCCGGCCTGCGCGCTGATGAAGGAACCCTTGGACGCGACGCGCCACCGGCCGGCGTAGTGGAAGACGACGGCGAGGCTGCCGTCGACCTTGTCGTACACCTCGAACGGCTCGTCCGGCAGGGCGGGCGCGTACGGCTGACCGGACTCGTGCTCACCGACGTTGAAGAACTTCGGCAGCGGCAGCGCGACGATCTCGCCCGTGGCGTCGTCGGCCACGAGTCCGCGGCACCGCGTGGTCACCTCGTTCCAGATCCGCTCGTACTGACACGTCCGTGTGTACGTGTAGATCGACAGCGGCAGCTCGGGGTGCGGCTTGCGGGTGACGTGCCCGGCGTCGAGCGCCGCCGCCAACTCCGCGCGCGGCAGCAGCTCTTCGAGAGTCAGGTAGACCTGGCTCATGGTTCCTCCCAGATTCAGATGCGCCATTCTCTCGTGCGGGAGGTTCCGGCAGACAGCGAATAAGCCGTCGTCAAAGGGTGTGCGGGACGCGTCGTGCGGGGCAGGACCCGGCTGGTTCGCGACGCGGCTCTCCGTCGGCCCGTGGACAGGCGGACGCCGGCTGAGACCGGCGGGCCGGGGAACTGCGTTGGGGGCAGCGCCCCACGCGTGCTTCCACAGCTGGAAGGCCCGGACCGCACATGCGGACCGGGCCTTGCGCTTCTCTGCCGTACGGCTCGGCGTCGTCCTCCGGAGAGGCCGGCGCCCGGAGCCGGTCGGCCGGGGTGGCCGTCCTACTGCGGCCCGGGCCGGGACGGAGGCCGCGGGCCACGCGGCGGCCGCTTCGACGCCCGGTTCCGGAGCGAACCGAGAGCGGAGGAGAACCGGCCCGCGTACGCCGGCCGGCGGCGGCCGCCCCGGGTCCACAGGATGACGCCCGCCGTCAGGCACGCCGCGCCGACGAGCGCGCCCACCGAGGAGTACGCGATGCCGGAGCCGGGCTCCTCGCGCTGCAGAGCCGCCGCCTGGGCGGCGGACACGGCTGTGGCGCCCGGATCCCGGTGCAGGGAGGGCGGGAGCAGCGATCCGACGGGGTGGACCCGGCCGGAGGCGGCGAAGCCCCAGTCGAGCAGGGAGCGGGCCTCCTCGTACACGGCGTGGCCGCCGCCCTTGCGCGGGTTCATCACCGTCACCAGCAGGCGTCGGCCGTCGCGTTGCGCGGCGGCGATCAGGGTGTGGCCGGCGCGGGTGGTGTAGCCGTTCTTGAGGCCGATGATGCCCGGGTATCTCTTCACCCCGTCGCTGCCCGTCAGCAGCCGGTTGGTGTTCCGGATGCCGAACGTCCAGGTCGGGCTCCCGTCCCGGCGCGTGCCGCCGGGGAAGCGTGTGGCGGCCGTCGCCGCGTACTGGGCGAACTGCGGGTCGGCCAGCCCGGACCGCCCGAAGACCGCCAGGTCGTACGCGGAGGACACCTGGCCGGGAGCGTCGTAGCCGTCCGGCGAGACCACGTGGGTGTCCAGCGCGCCCAGTGTCCGCGCCTTGGCCTGCATCTGCGCCGCCGTGGCCTTCCAGCCGCCGTTGAGCTTCGCCAGCACGTGGACGGCGTCGTTGCCGGAGCTGAGGAAGACGCCCCGCCACAGATCCGCGATCCGGTACGTGCGTCCCGGTTGCACGCCCACCATGCTGCTGCCCTCGCCCACCGCGGCGAGTTCGGCGTCGTCGACCGTGTGCAGGGCGCTGCCGGAGAGGCGGGGGAGGGCGGTGAGGGCGAAGAGGGTCTTCATGGTGCTGGCCGGCGGCAGCCGCCGGTGCGCGTCGTGGGCGGCCAGTACGTCACCCGTGTCGACGTCCGCCACCAGCCACGACAGGGCTGACAGCTTGCGCGGAAGGGCGGGCGCCCCCGGCTTCGGGCGTACGTGGGTGCCCATCCGGTGCAACAGGGCCTTGCCGACGGACGCGGGCCGGGGCGGCGGCAGCGGGTCGTTGTGGGGGGTGGCGGCAGCCGGTGGCTGAAGGAGGGCCAGCGCACCGAGGGCGAACGCCGCACCGGTGAGAGCCCCGCGAACACTGGACCTGGTGATCATGCGACCAGCGTAAAAACGGACCGCCTCACGCGCAGGGCCGCTGGGCCGACCGGCGGAATGGGGGCCGGGGTGCGGTGGCGGGCGCCGTCGGCCGGCCGGCACGCACACCTCGTCGGCCCGGCCCGGTGCCGGGGACGCCGGTCGTGGCGTCCCCCGCACCGGAGCCGGGCCGCCCTCTCACGCGTCGATGATGACCGGGATGATGAGGGGCTTGCGGCGGTGTGTCCGGAACGCCCAGGACGCCACCGCGCGGGCGATGAGCTGTTCGAGCTGGTGGGCGTCTCCGACGCCTTCCTCGGCGGCCTTGGCCAGGACCTTCTCGATGACCGGCACGACCGGTTCGAACGTCGTGTCGTCGTGGACGAAGCCCCGGGCCAGGAAGTCGGGAGTCTCGGCCAGTGCCCCCGTGTCGGCGTCGACGATCGCCACGACCGTGACGACGCCTTCCTCCGCGAGGGTGAGGCGGTCCTTGAGCGAGGCCTCGGTCGCGCCGCCGACGGTCATGCCGTCGACGTACACGTAACCGGCCGGCACCTTGCCCGTGATGGAGGCGCGGCCGTCGACGAGGTCGACCACGACTCCGTCCTCGGCGATGACCACCCGGTCGGGGTCGACCCCGGTACGGATGGCCAGGTCGCCGTTGGCCCGCAGGTGGCGCCACTCGCCGTGCACGGGCATGACGTGGCGGGGCTTGACGATGTTGTAGCAGTAGACGAGCTCACCGGCGCTCGCGTGCCCGGAGACGTGCACCTTGGCGTTGCCCTTGTGGACGACGTGGGCACCCCACCGGGTCAGTCCGTTGATCACCCGGTAGATGGCGTTCTCGTTGCCCGGGATCAGGGAGCTGGCGAGCAGGACGGTGTCGCCCTTCCCGATGCGGATCATGTGGTCGCGGTTGGCCATCCGGGACAGGGCGGCCATCGGCTCGCCCTGGGAACCGGTGCACACCAGGGTGATCTTGTTGTCGGGAAGCTTCTCCAGCTCCCGCATGCTCACGATCAGGCCGGACGGCACCTTCAGGTAGCCCAGTTCGCGGGCGATCCCCATGTTGCGGACCATCGACCGGCCGACGAAGGCGACCTTGCGGCCGTGCTGATGGGCCGCGTCCAGCACCTGCTGGATGCGGTGCACGTGGCTGGCGAAGCTGGAGACGATGACCCGCCTCGGGGCCGTACGCATGACCTGCTCGATCGCGGGGTTCAGGTCGCGCTCGGAGGTGGTGAAGCCCGGCACCTCGGCGTTGGTCGAGTCGGTGAGGAAGAGGTCGACACCCTCCTCGCCGAGCCGGGCGAAGGCGCGCAGATCGGTGATCCGGTCGTCCAGCGGGAACTGGTCCATCTTGAAGTCGCCGGTGTGCAGCACCATCCCGGCGCCGGTGCGGATCGCGATGGCGAGGCTGTCCGGGATGGAGTGGTTGACCGCCACGAACTCGCAGTCGAAGGGGCCGAACGACCGCCGGTCGCCCTCACGCACGCGCACGGTGCGCGGCCTGATGCCGTGCTCCTTGAGCTTGGCTTCGAGGAACGCCAGCGTCAGCTTCGAGCCGACGACGGGAATGTCCGAGCGCTCGCGCAGCAGATACGGAACGGCGCCGATGTGGTCTTCGTGGCCGTGTGTCAGCACCACCGCCACGACGTCGTCCAGACGGTCGCGGATCGAAGTGAAGTCGGGGAGGATCACGTCCACCCCGGGCTGGGTCTCCTCGGGGAACAGCACGCCGCAGTCCACGATGAGCAGCTTGCCGGCATGCTCAAAGACGGTCATATTGCGGCCGATCTCCCCCAGACCGCCCAGGGCGACGACCCTCAGCCCTCCGGCGGGCAGAGGAGGGGCGGCTTTGAGTTCGGGATGCGGATGGCTCATAGCTTGTGACGTTACCGGAGGGCGCGCCGCAGATCCTTTACGGGTTCACCCAGCAGATTCACCAGGACCCCCGAAGCGGGCCTCCACCCGCCCGAGAGCGCCCTCGACCGGCCGCCGACCAGGCCGTCGGCCGTTCGGGAAGGCGGGGGGTCACCACGGGGTCCCCGGACATCACCCGGTTGTGACGGTGGACTCAGTTCGTGAACGCGATCACGGGGCAGGGGCAGGAGGGGACAGGCCGCCGCGCGATCGATCGATCGAGTGACGGCGGTGGCCCTGCTTTTCTTGTGTGAGCGTCCCGTGCTTATATTTGCCGCACGACAACAATCGAACGGAGCAAGATCACCCCGGCCGACTGCCAGGTCGGCGGCGTCGGTGGGGGTCGTGAAGGGAAGTCTGGTGAGCAGGAGCAGCGAGGCCGTGGCCCGGAAGCACGTCGCCAACGCCATGCGGGGGCGCGTCGAGGAGATAGCGGACCGGTGGGTGCGGCTGCAGGTGCAGCAGGCTGCCCTGAGCGGCATGACGAGCGAGAGTGAACTGCGCGAGGAGGCGGACACGGTGGTCGCCGCCCTGGTGACCGGTCTCGACAGCGCGCTGCCGATCGACCGCATCGCGAACTCGCACGCCGAGCTCAACCGCGCGGTCACCGACCTCTCCCTGCGCAGGGCGAGGGGAGGGGAGTCTCCCACCGCTACGGCGCTGGCCGTTCTCGTGCTCAAAGAGGCGCTGCTGGAGGCCGTGCAGGAGACGACGCAGGACAGCGGAGAGCTGTTCTCGGCGGCCCTGTTGATCAACCGGCTGCTGGACTCGGCCGGGGCGCTGTCCTTCGACACGTACGTCGAGGGCCGCGAGGAGATCATCCGCCGGCAGAGCAGGCAGCTGCTGGAGTTGTCGACCCCGGTGGTCCGGCTCTGGCGTCAGGTTCTGGGCGTACCGCTGATCGGGACGCTGGACACGGCGCGCACGCAGGTGGTGATGGAGAACCTCCTCCAGGCCATCCAGGACCAGGAGGCGACGGTCGCCATCGTCGACATCACCGGTGTGCCGACGGTGGACACCGCCGTGGCGCAGCATCTGATGCAGACGGTCAACGCGGTACGGCTGATGGGGGCCGACTGCATCATCAGCGGCATCCGGCCGCCGATCGCGCAGACCATCGCACAGCTGGGCATCGACCTGTCGACCATCATGACGCGGGCCACGCTCTCCGACGCGCTGTCCGAGGCCATCAAACTCACCGCCGGTCCCCTGCCCACCCCCGACGGACCGGCATCGCGATGAGTGGGTTCGCATCGACCGGCGTACCCATACTGCGCCTGGGTGACGTCCTGATCACCGGGCTGCTCAACGAGCTCGACGACAAGGCCGCTCTCGCCTTCACCCATGAACTCACGGAGCGCATCTCGGCGGACAGGGTACGCGGCGTCCTGATCGACATCTCGCGTCTCGAGATCATCGACTCCTTCGTGGCCCGTACCTTGATGGAACTGACCACGATGGCCAAGCTGCTCGGAGCGCGGGTGGTCGTCGCCGGCATGCGGCCGCCCGTCGCCATCACCCTGGTCGAACTGGGCATCGAACTCGTCGGCGTGGAAACCGCCCTGAACGCAGAACAAGGGATGGCCGCCCTGGGCTGGCACCAAAGTCCGCAGCCCCCGGAAGGGGCCCACCGTGACTCAACTCGCTAACACCTCCACCACCTCGCGCGACAACCGCCCGGACGCCGGGCGCCCGGACACCGCACACCTCGGCGCCGCGGACCCCGACGCCGCCGCGGAGCCCGTCACGCGGGTGGCCCTGCACACGGAGGAGGACCTGCTGACGGTCCGCCACGCGGTGCGCGCGGCCACTCTCGCGGTCGGGTTCGGCATCGTCGACCAGACGCGGGTGGTGACCGCCGCCAGTGAGCTGGCCCGCAACGCCTACATCCACGGCGGCGGAGGGGTGCTCACGATCGACTTCCCGCGTCGCCACGGCGGGCAGGGGCTGAAGCTGACGATACGTGACCAGGGCCCCGGCATCCCCGACGTGGAAGCGGCACTCGTGGACGGCTTCACGACCGGAGCGGGGCTGGGCCACGGCCTGGGCGGCGCCCGCCGCCTCATGGACGAGTTCGAGGTCCGGACCGCGCCGGGTCGCGGGACGACCGTGATCGCCACGCGGTGGGTGCCGCGTTGACGCGTCAGATCGTGCCGCCCACCGCCCTGGTGCGCATCGATCACTACAGCGCCGTGCACCTGGCGGCGGCGACGGCCCGCTCGCTGGCGCAGGAGTGCGGCCTCCCCGGCGCGATGCCGGACCGGGCCGCCGTGCTGGCCTCCGAACTGGCCAGTAACCTCGACAAGCACGCCAAGGACGGAGCCCTGTACATCCAGGCGCTGCCGCAGGGCGCCGGGTTGGAGGTTCTCGCGGCCGACCGAGGTCCCGGCATGCCCGAACTGCAGCGCTGTCTCGCCGACGGATACACCACCACCGGCACCCTCGGCGCCGGGCTCGGGGCGGTGAAGCGCATCGCGTCGGACTTCACCATCCGCACCCGGGTCGGTGTCGGCACCCTGGTCTGCGCCCGGCTCGTCCTGCCCGGCCTGCCCCGGCCGGTCTTCCAGGACGCGGGCTTCGTCTGCCTGCCCGCCGAGGGCGAGCGGGACTGCGGGGACGCCGCCGCCCTCGTCGAGGACGACGGCGTCCGTACCGCGATCGTCCTGGACGGACTCGGGCACGGACCGCACGCCGCCGAGGCCGCCCAGACCGCCCTGCGCGCCTTCGGCCCCGCCGCCGACCGGGCGCTGCCCCAGATCCTCACCGCCCTGCACCGGTCGCTGCGCCACACCCGCGGCGCCGCGGTCGGACTCCTGCGCCTGCGCCCGGACCACGCGGAGTACTGCGGCATCGGCAACGTCCGGGCCCTGGCCCTCTCCCCCCGCGGAGTCCACCACAGGCTGACCGGCCAGCCTGGCGTCGTCGGCTGGAAGATGCCTATACCGCAGTCACGCATGATCCCTCTGGACCCGGGCACAACAGCCGTACTCCACAGCGACGGCATCACACCTTCATGGGCCCACGCCCCGTCCCCCTTCCACCTGCGCCTGCCACCCCCGCTGCTCGCCACAGCCGTCGCCCACGGACACCGTTCCGGCCGCGACGACGCGACCGTGCTCGCCGCCAAGCCTCACCAAGGGCCCCGATGACCGACAGATTCTTCCGCAGCCTGCCGCCGCTGCGCCGGGCCGTGCGCCGCATCGCGCGCGAACACGGCCTGCCCGCCGACGTCAGGGCCCGCCTCGTGCTGTCCGTGACCGACGTGGCCGACAGCGAGCTGCGCGCCGGCCGGCCGGCCGCCCTGAGTGCCGCGCACGAACCGGACCCCGGCGCGGACGCCGGTACGGAGACGCCGCACTCCCACGTGCTGGCCGTCACGCTGCGCCTGCCCGAGGCAGCCGGCCCGCTCGCCACGGCGGACCTGCCCCTGCCCGCGGCGAACCCGTCCCACGACTCCGTCACCTGGCGGATCCCCGTGCCCGCACCGGAGGACGGCTCCGCGCCCGGCACGCATCCGCCCGGCGACGCCCGCTGGACGGAGACCCGCGCCGTGGAAGAGGAGCTGCGCGCGGCCTTCGCCCGCACCGACGGCCTCGTCGCCGAACACCGCCGCCTCAAGCACGAGCTGGCCGAGACCAACG
Source organism: Streptomyces sp. NPDC046122 (assembly GCF_056429965.1). Taxonomy (NCBI): domain Bacteria; kingdom Bacillati; phylum Actinomycetota; class Actinomycetes; order Kitasatosporales; family Streptomycetaceae; genus Streptomyces; species Streptomyces sp. NPDC046122. The sequence goes on from NZ_JBWKLQ010000003.1 coordinate 575,918, forward strand.
CCGGAGTCCTCGCCCTGTACGTCCAGCTCGAGGAACGCGACGAGCAGCTGCGCCAGGCCCACGGTCAGATACTCCAGGAACTCGAAGACGCCCTGCGCCCGAGACCACTCACCGTGGACGGTCTGGAACTGGCCGTCCACTACGCCCCGGCAGACTCGAACGCCCCCACCGGCGGCGACCACTACGACTGGTTCGTGCTCCCCGACGGCACTCTGCACATCACCGTCGTCGACGCCCTCGGACACGGCGTACGCAGCACCCGCAGCGCCCTCAACGTGACGCACGCGGTGCGCACTCTCGCTCTGGAGGGCCACCCCCTCAAGTCGATTCTCGCCCGCACCCACGAGATCCTCATGCCGCTGGACCCCGAACTCATGGCCACCGTCCTGCTGGCCCGCCTCGACCCGGCCACCGGGGAACTGCGCATCGCGAACGGCAGCCACCCGCCCGCCCTCCTCCTCCGGGCCGACGGCACCGCCCGCTACCTCGAGCTGCGCGGCAGAGGCATCGGCTTCCCCCTGCCCGGGAGCGAGGAGATCCTGCACCTCGACGTCGAGGCGGGAGACCTCCTCATCCTCTACACCGACGGTCTCACCGAGAGCCGCAGGGATCCCACCGAGGGCGAGATCCGCCTCGTCGAGGCGGCGCGCCGGCACGCGACGAAGCCGCTGACCGACATCCCCGCGGCCATCGCCGCCGACATGCACACCGTCGTCCTGCACCCCGACGACACCCTCGCCCTGGCCATCCGCTGCACCGGACCCTCCCGGGTGGGGGTGCCCGCCGCGCGGAGCGGCGCCTGACCCTCCCGGCCCACGGGGCGCCCGACCGACCATCCTTGCCCGGCCCTGCCCACGGCCGGCCCTGCGCGATTGCGACACGTTTCTTGCCTGCACGCCCGATGCACCCGGACAGCTTCTCGGCGGGGGCGCACGCGCCCACCGACCGTCCCGTCCCCGGAATGGCGCCCACACCGCTCACCGCCCACGAGATCGCGCTCGTACGCGCCGGGCTCGCCGTGGTCGCACCGCACGCGGCCGACCTGACGGTGTACTTCTACAGCATTCTCTTCGCCCGCTACCCGCAGGTCAGAGAGCTCTTCCCGGACAACATGGACGGACAGCGCGACAGGCTCCTGCGCGGCCTCCTGCGCATCGTCGAGCTGGTCGACGACCCGGAGAACCTCGTACGCTTCTGCACCCTGCTGGGGCGCGACCACCGCAAGTTCGGGGCCCTCGAAGCCCACTACCCCGCGGTCGGCGAGTGTCTCCTGGCGTCCCTGGCCCGCTACGCCGGCGCCGCGTGGACCGCGGACGTCGAAGCGGCCTGGACGCGGGCGTACACCACGGCGGCGCGTGTGATGATCCTGGCCGCAGCCGACGACACCCGCCTGCGCCCCGCCACCTGGGAGGCGCAGATCGTCCGGCACGAACACCGCGGCCACGGCATCGCGGAGATCACCGTACGGACGGACGTGCCCTACGCCTACGAGGCGGGCCAGTACGTGAGCCTGCGGACGCCCTGGGAGCCCAAAGCATGGCGTCAGTACTCGCCCGCCAACGCTCCCCGCACGGACTCCACACTCACCTTTCACATCCGTGCCGTGCCCGGCGGCCGGGTGAGCAACGCCCTGGTGCACCGTGCGGCCGCCGGCGACGTCGTCACCCTCGGACCGCCGCAGGGCGACATGACGCTGACGGCGGCCGGTGACCGCGACCTGGTGTGCGTCGCGGGCGGCACCGGACTCGCCCCGATCCGCGCCCTCCTCGAACAGGCGGCCCTCGGCGACATGCGGCGTTACGTCGACCTCTTCGTGGGCGCCCGCACCGCCGAGGAACTCTACGGCCTGGACGACATGTTGCGGATGGCGCAGCGTCAGCACTGGCTCTCCGTACGGGCCGCCGTCTCGCACCAGCACATAGCCGGCCGTGAGGGCACCCTGCCGCAGGTGTTGCGCGAATTCGGACCCTGGGGGCAGCATGAGGCCTTCCTGTGCGGGCCTCCGGGCATGGTCACCGCCGCTGCCCGGATCCTGCGCAACGAGGGAGTCCCCGCCGCCCGCATCCACCACGACCCGCTCGGCGATCCCGTCCTGACCACGCCCCTGGCACCGCCCCGACACCAGCCCGAGAGCGAAAACCTGTGAACAGCCACGACGCCTCACCCTCGCGCGGGGAGCGCATGCTGCAAGACCACCTCGGCACCGTGCAGAGAGCCGACGCCTTCTACGACCGGCAGGTCCATCCCCGTCTCACCGACACGATGCGGGACTTCATCGGCCGTCAGTCGATGCTCTTCCTCTCCACGTCGGACGCCCGCGGCCACTGCGACGCCAGCTTCCGCGCCGGCCCGCCGGGGTTCGTGACCGTCCTCGACGACCACACCCTCGCCTACCCCGAGTACCGGGGGAACGGCGTCATGGCAAGCGCCGGCAACATGGCGGAGAACCCGCACCTGGGACTGCTGTTCCTCGACTTCACCCATCACCACATCGGACTGCACGTCAACGGCTCCGCCCGGCTGGTGGACGAGCGGGAGCTGCGGGCCGCCCACCCCTTCCTGCCGGTCGACACAGCCCCGGGAAGGCAGCCCGAGTTCTGGGTCCGCGTCACCGTCGTCGAGGCGTACATCCACTGCTCCAAGCACATACCCCACCTCGAGCCCGCCCGCCGTCCGCAGAGCCCGTCCCTCAAGCGCCCGAAGGACGCCGACTACTTCGTCGCCGCGCCGGCCGACCGTCTCGTCGCGGACCGGTAGCCCCGGGCGTCTCGCCCGAGGGGCCGCACAAAACGGCGGCTGACAAATCACCCACCGGAGTGAGAGAGTGGTGCGATGCTCCGCACTCTGCACTCCACCGGCCATGAGCAGGTGGCCCATGACGCATGCGCGGCGTTGGAACTGCTGCAGCTTCTGTGGGGCCGGGGCCAGGAAGCCGTTCCCTCCGGCCCGGTGTCACCCTCGCAGCTGCGCGCGCTGACCGCGCTGGAAGGGCAGGAGGGCGTCAACCTCCGCGCCCTGGGCGAGGCGCTCGGATCGCGGCCCTCGTCAGTGAGCCGCCTGTGCGACCGCCTGGAGGCGGCCGGCCTCGTCGAGCGGTTCCCGAGCGCGACCAGCCGCCGGGAGATCGAGGTACGGCTGAGCCGGCGCGGGCACGCTGTGCTCGCCGACTTCCGTACGTTCCGGGTGCGCGAACTGGAAGCCGTCCTTCGTGAGATGGAGCCCGCGAAACTGGTGTCCCTCGCCGAAGGGCTCGAAGCCTTCCACACCGCGGCCGCCGCCCGCATCGGCCCCGGCGGCGCGCCCGGCGCGGCGCACACGGCGGACATGGCGGGGCACTCGGCGGACATCGCCTGACGCCCGGGCGGCCGAGCATGTCCGGCCGTCGGCCGGGCAGATGAGATCTGCGTACGGCGCGGCGATGGAAAGCGAAACCCTGTCGCCGTCCGCGTGGAGCTCGTCGGACCCGAGGGAAGAGACATGAACAACCAGCCCGGCCGATGGCTCGGCGCGGCTGAGAGCGCGCTGCGGGCGGCGCCGCCCACCGGTCTGCTGTCCATCGCCCGCTCGCTGCTCGCCGACGCCGTGGACGCCCGCTCGGTCACACTGCTGCTCGCCGACTACGGCCTGGCGGTGCTTCAGCCGGTGACACGCCTGCCCCACACGGGCGAGACGCTCCCGGTACGCGGCGGACACCCCGCCGCACGCGCCTTCTCGGCACAGGCCCCGGTCATGGAGGTCACGGGAGACCCCGGCATGGTCACGGTGCATCTCCCCGTCACCGTACGGGGAGACCGCCTCGGCGTCCTGTCCGTGCACCTGCCGGAGCCGTCGGCGGGGGCGCCGGGCGTGCTGGAGCTGGCCGACTTCACCACGGCGGTCGGTCATGAACTGATCGTCGCCGAACGCGACACCGACCTCTACCTCCAGGCCCGCCGGCGCAAGCGCCTCACCCTGGCCGCGGAGATGCAGTGGCAGCTGCTGCCCGGCCGGGGGATCGAGGAGGCCGAGTTCACTCTCGGCGCTCACCTGGAGCCGGCCTACGCGATCGGAGGGGACAACTTCGACTGGTCGGTCACCGACGAGCACCTGCACCTGACCGTGTCGGACGGCAAGGGGCAGGGCATCCAGGCCGCTCTGCTGGCCGGCCTCACCGTCAGCGCCCTGCGCAACGCGCGCCGGGGCGGAGTCTCCCTGGCCGACCAGGCGTGCCTCGCCGACCAGGCCATCTACGGCGAATACGGCGGAGAGCGGTACTCGGCGACGCTCCTGCTGCAGTGCGAACTGGCCACCGGCCGGGTGCGGGCGGTCGACGCGGGCTCGCCCCATGTGTTCCGCCGGCGGGACGACCGCGTCGAACGACTGGAGCTGGAGACGCAGATCCCGCTGGGCATGTTCGAGGAGACGGACTACCACGAGGAGTCGTTCCAGTTGCAACGCGGCGACCGCCTGGTCGTCGTGAGCAGCGGCGTGCACAGAGCGCGGTCGGGTGAGAAGGCCGGCGTCTTCGGTGAGGACGCCCTGTGCGAGACGATCGCCGCGACCGGGAGCTCCACGGCTCACGAGACCGCCCGCGCCGTCGTCGAGGCGCTGATGCAGTACCACGGCAGCGACGACCTGCCCGACGACGCCGCGGTCGTCTGCCTGGACTGGCGCGGCAGGACCGCCCGGCCCGGCACTCGCCGGTAGCCGTGAGGACCGGCCGGCCGGGTGCCCGCCGGAAGCACCGGCTAGCCCGGCGGTTGCCGGTCGGTGTCGATGCCGCCGGGCTGAGCCGCCTGGAAGAAGGCCAGTAGCCCGGACAGCAGCTTCTCGCGTTCCGCGGACGGCATACGGGCCAGGACCGCGGCGAACATCGCGTGGCGACGGGCGAACAGGGCGTCGATCAGCTCCTGCCCCTGCAACGTCAGTACGAGCCCGATCTCCCGCCGGCTGGTGGGAACCGGCTCGCGGCGCAGCAGCCCGGCCGCCTCCAGCCGGTCGCACAGCCGGCTCACGGCGGGCGGGGCGGCGCCGACCTCTTCGGCCAGTCCGGTGAGGTTGACGCCCGGCCACCGCCGGACGAACAGCAGCGCCTCCAACTGGAGCGCGGACAGCCGTGGAGACGCGGTGCGCGAGGCCTGCGTCCAGGTGGACACCACCGCTTCGGCGGCCGCGGCCACCTGGACGGCGATGTCGTCGACGGGGTCGTCCGGTGGTCCCGCGCGCTGCATACGGCCGTCACTCCCAGGAAACATCCGCGCACCTCCTGCAGGAGGCCGACGCTGTCGTCGCACGCATTCGCCGACTCTAGTACGGGTCGTCTGCCCGCTCTGTCGAAAGTATCCCCGCACAGGTGTCTTTCGCTCGTGCCGGGACGGGCGGCGCCGGGGGCCCACCGGAATTCAGCCGATCGCGCCGTCGCCCTCGACACCCGTGCGCACACTGGGGGTGAGCGCGTACGAACGAGCGGCGCTTGTCAGCCCGTGACCGCCATCGTGCTTCTGGCCAGCTCGTACGCGGGGAGCATCTGTTCGTGCTCCGCCGTGTCCAGCCCGCCCAGGTGCAGCACCACCGCGCCGTCGGGGGCGACGACGGCGAGCGCGCGCTCCTTCTTCGGCTCGTCCAGGAACTCGCTGGTGACGACGTAGGTGACCTCGGTGGCGGGAAGGCCGCCGGCCTTGGTCTCCCGGTAGCGGACGGTCCCGGCGTTCTTCTCGTCCGACACGAAGGCTTCGAGCACCTCGCGCGGTGTGCCGGCGCTCGGGCCGGTCCACACGCGCAGGAAGCCGATGTTCCCGGCCGGCTTGGCGTCGATCTCGCACACGAGCTTCACGGGCCCCTGCCGGGCGAGCGAGGCGAACGCGTCGTCCTCGTCGCCCGCCGTCACCTTCTCCGCCGTCCAGTCGGCCGCGGTACGGAACGACACGGGCAGGGCGCACGGCGTTCCGGCGCCCCCGACGGCCGCCTCCCCGGCGGTGACCTTCACCCCCGCGCCGCCCTTCGCGCTCCCACCCGGCTCCTCGGCCGGTCTGCCACCCGCCGCGCCGGCGTCCGGCGCCGGCGAGCAGCCCGCCAGCAGCAGTACCGCCAGCGCCGCCGGGACGACGCCCCGTGTCCTGTCCTGCCCCATCGCAACCCCACCCCTGAGCTTGATCGATCGCCGCAGGCTATCCCAGGCGACGCCGCCGGCTCCCGGGGCGGTCCGCCGGCGGCAACCGCTAGACGATGCGCAGCCGCGCCCCGGCCGCGCCACGCGCGGCGGCCACCGTGTCGGCCTCCGCCTCCAGTTCCCGGCGCACGGCGGAGGGCAGCGGCGCGAAGGGCGTGACGGTCAGGTCGATCCCGCGGCCGGCCACTCTGGCCCGCCACGTACCGGCGATCTCCGTGCCGGCCAGCAGCGCCCCCGGACCGCCGACCGCACGCCAGACCGCCTTCTGCCGGTTCCTGTCCGGCACGACCAGATCCCGGTCGCGCGCCTGCAGGAACGGATCACCCGGCGGGAGCAGTCGTACGAGCTTCCCGCTCCTCGCCGACAGCAGGGGGTCCAGGTCACCGGCGGGCAGCCACGCCCTCCTGCCGTCCAGCACCACCTCGGCCAGGTCGTCCGGCCACACCCGCCGGACGGCCGACGCCTTCGTGCCGAGGTGCTTCGCCACCTCGGCGGGGGTGGCGGGGCCGAGGAAACGCAGATAGGCGCGGACCAGCCCGGCCGTCCCGGACGCCGTGACCGGTACGGGGTACTCCGCCCCCAGCGGGGCCAGCACGGTCCCGCCGCCCTCCGGCCGGACGCGGACGCCCCCGAAGATCCCGGCCTGCTGGAACAGCAGCCCGGAGATATGCCGCGCGCCGCACGGCTCGCACCAGTACGTCAGCGACTCCGGCACGGCCGCACTGACCGCCGTACTGACCTCGCCCTTGGCCACCGGCGCGGTCACCACCGCGCGAAACGCCTCGGCGGTCACCCGGAACGCCTCGATGCCGAGGCGCGCCCCTTCCTTGATCACCGCCGTGTCGATCCGGGCCGTGGCGTCGGCGTCGTCCACCGGCCACAGGGCGGCGGCGAGCGCCGGCAGGTCGGTGCGGCGGTGCAGGTACGGCGCGCCGCGGAACGTCCACACGCGTTCCAGCCCTCCGGCGGACGCGCCCCGTGCGGCCAGGGCCTGCCGGGCGGATCCGTTCGGTGTGTCCTGCACGCCCAGGACGAGCACGTCCGGTGCGGGGGAGGAGCGCGCGAACCCGTGCACCGCCACCCGGTGAGCCAGCGCCTGTTCCCGGGTCACGGCCACGCCGCTCCGCTGTGTCCGCCCCATGACCGCCCTCTTCGTACGCGCGTGTCCCGCCGGAGTCAGAACATGACGCGGGCCGCCCTGAGGACCTCCGCTGCGTCCTCGTCGCCCTCGAACTCCAGCTCGCCGCGTGGCGGCCGGCCCGCCAGGTGACGGGCGAACGCGACCGCGTCCGCCCGCAGCGTGAGGACCGGCGGTCCGCTCCCGAGCCGGTGGCGTCCACCGGCCGGACCCGACAGGTCCAGCAGACAGGGCGGGCCGGTCCATTCGAGTCCCAGGTCCAGCACCACCTGGTTCACGATCTCGCGGTCGTGGGCGTCGAGGACGAGCGGGGCCCCGGTGGCGTCGCTGATGTCGACCCGGTGCATCCACGTGTCGCGCGCGACGAGGACGCTGTTCAGGTACTCCACCGAGTCCTCCACGAGCTGCTTGGCCTCCGGGAAGATCAGGCTGGTCCGCACCCGGCGGCGCATCGCGGACGGCATCCGGTCCAGGGCGCGCACCGCCCCGGGGGCGATCCGGGCCAGCTCGTTGACCAGCTGGCGTCCGGGCACGCCGTCGCGGTCCTCGACCTGGGCCGCGTTGTGACCGTCGAGCGAGCCGAGCTCGGGGTGCGCACGACGGGCCCGCCGGACCCGGGTGATCATGAGCCACGGCTTGGGCAGTTCCTCGTACTGGCCCACCTCGTGGGCGACCATGTCCCGTACGGTCCAGCCCGTGCACGCCGTCGGCTTCGACCAGGCTTCGCGGTCCAGGGTGGCCAGCATGGCGAGCGAGGCGCGAATCTCCGCCGCGTTGACCTCACGCGCTCGTGCCGGGGAGGTACGGGGGATGTCCTGGGCGGTGACAGCGGGAGTGGCCATGCCGCACGCTCCTTTCCCCTCAGTCTCAGGCTACGCCGCACGTCGCAGACGGCACGGGTCGCGTGTGGCGTGGCCCTCCTCCCGGGGCCGCACCCGCATGGATCCGTCCGGACGGGGCAACTGGTGTGCTGGAGCCTGGAGGATGCCATGACCATGACTGGACAGACCGTGGAGTCGCAGACGGGAGAAGCCGTCTGCGACGCCTGCAGAGCCGGCGGTGTCAGTGACCCCCGTGACGCATCGAGCGAGAGCGCGCGCGAGCGGGTCAACCGCCGCTGGAACGAGATCCTGCAGGAGACAAGGGTCGCGCAGACAGGTGTGCAGATCCTCTTCGGCTTCCTGCTCAGCGTGGCCTTCACCCCGCTGTTCCACGATCTCGCCACGTTCGACCGGGCCGTCTACGTCGTCACCGTGGTCCTCGGCGCGGCGGCCACCGGGTCGCTGATAGCCCCCGTGTCGATCCACCGCTTCCTGTCGGGCCAGCGGCTGAAGGACGACGTGGTGGAGGTCGCCGGCCGCCTGATGATGTGCGGCATGGTGTTCCTCGCCCTCACCATCGGCTGCACGCTCCTGCTCATACTGCGCGTCGTGGCACCGAACTTCCTCGCCGGGACGCTGGTCGGCGGCGTCATGCTCTGGTTCGGCCTGTGCTGGTACGCGCTGCCGCTGTGGCTGCGGCGCCGCGCCGCCAAGCGCGCCGGGGCCGACGGCGACGCCTAGGCCCGGCCGCGACGGCCGCACGCCGCGCCTCGACCGGGCGGCCAGGGCCCCGTAACGCACCGCCGCCTGTCCCCGACCAGTACCAAGGAGCCGTCGCAGATGACCGCCAGTACCCTCGGAGCACAAGCCGCCGTGTCCGGCGAGGACCGGAGCGCGCGCATACGCCGACGGCTGGAGCGGCTCATAGGCATCGCGGCGACCGAGGGCAACGCGGTCGTCCCCCTGCGCAACGGCGACGAGATCTTCACGGCGATGCTGGAGGGCATCCGCTCCGCCCGGCACACCGTGGACATGATGACCTTCGTGTACTGGAAGGGCGACATCGCCCGCCAGTTCGCCGAGACGCTTGCCGAGCGGGCGCGCGCCGGGGTGCGGGTGCGACTGCTGCTGGACGGCTTCGGCAGCCGTCTGATCGAGACCGACCAACTGGACACCATGAAGCGGGCCGGAGTGCAGGTGATGTGGTTCCGCAAGCCGCTGCGCCTGTCCCCCTTCAAGCAGAACCACCGCTGCCACCGCAAGGTTCTCGTCGTCGACGAGCAGACCGCGTTCACCGGCGGTGTGGGGATCGCCGAGGAGTGGTGCGGCGACGCCCGTGACACGAGTGAGTGGCGCGACACCCACGTGCGGGTCACCGGACCCGCGGTGGACGGCATCGCCGCCGCGTTCGCGCAGAACTGGGCCGAGTGCCATGACGAACTCTTCGACGAGCGCGACCGGTTCGTCGAGCACCGCCCGCAGGGCGACGCGGTGGTGCAGGTGGTGCGGGGGTCGGCCGGCTTCGGCTGGCAGGACATGCAGACCCTCATGCGGGTCATGCTGGAGTCGGCCGAGGAACGCCTGCGGCTGTGCACCGCCTACTTCTCCCCGGACGCGTTCTTCGTCGAACTGCTCTGCGCCACCGCGCGGCGCGGGGTGGAGGTGGAGATCCTCCTGCCGGGCCCGCACACCGACAAGCGCGTCTGCAAGCTGGCCGGTCAGCACTTCTACGAAGAACTCACCGCCTGCGGCGTGAAGATCTACCAGTACCAGCCGACGATGATGCACGCCAAGGTGATCACGGTCGACCGTACCGCCGCGCTCATCGGCTCGACGAACTTCAACCGGCGCTCCCTCGACCACGACGAGGAAGTCATGCTCGCCGTCCTGGACGAGGAGTTCACCGCCACGCTGGACGCGCATTTCGACGACGACGTGGCGGTGAGCGAACTCATCAAAAAGGGCCGCTGGAAGAGACGCTCGCTGGCCCAGCGCGCCCGCGAACTGGCCGTCCAGCCCATACGCCGTTTTCTGTGACGCCGCTCTCGGTGCCGCGGCACCGGACGGACCAGGACGCGTACGCCGGCGAGCCTCGGGCCCGCCCGCGACGTCCAGGCGGCCCGCCTCAGCGCTCCAGGTGCCCGAGCACGGACCGCATCGCCCGCTCCACCGCCCGGCGCGCCTCCTCCGTCCGGTCGACGGTCTCGAACCCGTGGTGGCCGAGCGGCAGGTCGACCACCTCGACAGCGGCGTCGCAGTCCTCGGCGGCGCGCAGGAACTCCTCGACCGTCGCCGCGATCTCCGGCCGCTCCAGCCCCACCCGGGTCAGCACGACCGGCAGCCGCCCCGCTCCCCGGACGGCGGCCGACGGCCGGAACCGGGAATCGGTGAGCCCCCAGCCCGGCATCGGCCCGAGGACCGGATAGGTCGCGGCCACACACCGCAGCCACGGCGGAGGCGCTGCGAGCCAGTCCGCCGACAGCGGCCCGCCGCCGGAGAAGAACCACAGCGCGACGCGCTCCCCGTCGACCCGCGGATCGGCCCGTACGCACTCGACCGCGTCGGCGACGTCCTGGGCGGCGCGCCCGTAGTCGGCGAGGTCGTGCAGCCGGTGGTCCACCGTCGCGCCGACCGCTCCCAGGGCCGCCGCGTACTGGCCGTACCCCACGAGGGCCGGCCAGTCCCGCGGTGTGGGCCGCGCCCCGGCGGGGACCGGGCCGCCGTGGACGAACAGGACCGCCGGACGGGGGCCCTCGGCGTCGGGCAGGTGGAGATCGATCCGGCCCGTCCGCTCGCGCCGCCGCCGCTCGACGTCCAGCAGGAACGGCCGCAGATGCGCCGGCTGTTCGCCCGCCTCCGTGCTCAGACGGCGGCCTTCTCCCGCCCCGGCCCTCAGCAGTACGCCCGCCAGCTCGTCGGGGCAGGACAGCATCGGCCAGTGCCCGGTGTCGAGTTCGAAGAAGGTCACGCGCGGGTCGGTGAGGGTGCGCAGGCGCGGGTCGCCGAAGCCCACGAGCCTCTCGACCATGGCGATGCTCGACCCGTTCGCCGTGCACAGGACGCCGGTCGTCGGCAGCGCGGCAACCTCCGGCGGCAGCCGCAGCGGCTGGGTCAGCGTGCCGAGCGGCTGCGGTGCGGCCCGGCGCGACAGTCGCTCCAGCGCTTCGGCGGGGACTCCTGCGGTGCTGCCCCAGCGCTGCCACCCGTCGCCCGACGGCGGGGCGACGAGCGGATCGCCGCCGATCGGCCCGGCCGGGTCCAGCAGCCGTTCGCGGACCGCCTGGTCGGCCACCAGACGGGCGGCCGGGTCGCCGTCCTGGGGCATGCCCGCGTCCAGGTACACGATCCGGGAGATCCGCCCCGGGCGCCGGCCGGCCGCGCCGAGCGCCGGGTGGATGCCGTACCCGTGACCCACGAGCACCACCTGGGACGCCCGCGCACCGTCGATCAGCCGCGCCACGTCCTGGACGTGCGTCTCCAGATCGGTGCCGGGGCCCGCCGGCGGGTGGCCCTCACCCATGCCGGTCAGCAGCGCGGGAAGGACCTCTGCCCCGGCCTCCCGCAGCCGTCCGGCCACCCCGTGCCATATCCAGCCGCCGGTGAAGGTGTCCGACACCAGGACGAATGCCGTCATGAGTCACTCCTCGTACGCCGTGGTCCGCGGGACCCGTACGTACGGGCCGCTCCGCGCTCGCCGCTACGTTAGGAACTCCCCCTGAGGGAGATTCAACTCATCGCACACGCACGCCGATCAGGCACGTGTCGTCGTCGGTGTCCGAACGGCTGTGGGTCAGCAACTGGTCCAGGTACTTGTCGAGCTCAGCGGTCTCCGCGGCCGCATCCTTGGCGATCGACAACAGGTGTTCCAGCGACTGCTGCACCGAGAGGTCGCGCCGCTCGATCAGCCCGTCGGTGTACATCAGCAGCCGGTCCTCGGCCCGCAGCGTCACGAGGTGCTCCTCGTACGGGGCCTCCGCCACGGCCCCGAGCAGGATGCCGCCCGGCAGCGGCAGCGCGGTGGCCTCACCGCCGCGGACCAGGACGGGCGGCGGGTGCCCCGCGCGCGCCCAGCGCAACTGCCGGGTGTCGGGGTCGTAGATGCCGCACATCGCCGTGGCCGTCACCTGGTCGGTCAGATGGTGGGCAACCGAGTTCAGCCAGCCGAGCAGCTGCGCCGGACCGGCGCCGGTAGCGGCGAGGCCCCGGAGCGCGTTGCGCAGGACGACCATGCCGGTCGCCGCCTTGATGCCGTGCCCGGCGACGTCGCCCACCGCCAGCATGACCATCTTCGACGGCAGCACGACGGCGTCGTACCAGTCGCCGCCCACCAGGTGGCCCTCCTCGGCCGGGCGGTACCGCACGGCGACCCGCAGCCCGGACGTGTCGACCGCCGGGGGAGAGGGCGGCATGATCGCCTGCTGCAGTTGCAGGGCGAGACGGTTGCGTTCGGCGGACTGCTGCTCCGAGTCGGCCAGCCGGTCGCGGGTCGCGGCCAGCGCGACCTCGGTCCAGTGCTGCGAGGAGACGTCCTGGTACGCGCCGCGGACGGCGACCAGCTGACCCACCGGGCCGATGACGGGCTCGGCGACGATACGGATGTGGCGCACCACTCCGTCGGCGCGCTGCAGCCGGAAGGCGGTGGAGGCGGAGTGACGGTGGTGCATCAGGGTACGCAGGAAGCGGCCGATGGCCACCGAGTCGTCCGGGTGGGCGTGCTTGTGCAGCCTTTCCAGCGGTACGGGCGACGAGGTCGGCGGCAGCCCGAACAGGGAGAACAGCTGACTGTTCCATATGACCTGCCGGTTGACGAGGTTCTCCTCGAAGCCGCCGATGCGTCCCAGCCGCTGCGCGTGCTGGAGGAGTTCGGCCAGCCGCGTCGTCTCGCTCTCCACGCGCCAGGTCAGCAGAACGCCGTCGCCGAACCGGGCCATGCCCACCGAGGCGATCGTCCGGAGCGGGACGTCGGCCACCAGGGTGCCGAGCGCCATCCGCTCGGAGCGAAACGGTTCACCCGTGGCGTGGACCCGCACGACGTGTTCGTACAGACCGCCCTCGCGGGCGGTCAGCGGGTACGCCTCCAGCAGACTCATGCCGGTGACGGCGCTGCGCGGGCGTCCCGCCAGATCGGTGAAGTGGGTGTTGGTGTGCGCGATGCGGAAGTCCGACACCGCGTCCTGGCCGTCGATCAGCGGAAGCAGCACCAGCGCGGGATCGAGCAGCCCGTCCGCGAGGTCGCCCAGCGCGTTCTTGGCGTCGTCGGGGTGCTGGTCCGTGGAGGTGCCCGCCATGTCCGCGCCCGGCAGCGTGTGCGCGCACAGGTCGGCCAGCGCGTCGAGCTGCCGGGTGGTGGCGGGCGTGAGCGGCGGCTGCGGGTGCGGCCAGCAGATCTCCAGTACGCCGAGGAGGCGGCCGGCGCTCTCCGCGGGCAGCACGGCCCGGGCTCCGCCGGCGCGTACGCCGATGCCGAGGGAGCCGGCGGGCAGGCTGCCGTACCACTGCGGCTTGCGTGCGCCGAGCACACGCTGCGCGAGCGTTCCGACGCCGGGCGGGACGTACCTCCACCGCTCCGCCTCCCCGCGCGGGAAACCGGCGTGGCCCGCCAGGACCAGGGCCCCGTCCTGTCCGGCCGCCCACAGCGCCAGTGAGTCCGCCCCGAGGGGGGCGAGCGCTTTGTCGAGCAGCGACTCCGCGGCGGACTGCGGATCGCTGGACAGCGAGCCGGCCTCCGCCGCCCGCAGTCGCAGCACCGCACCCGGCGCGCCCTGCCTGTCCCCGTGCGCCGCGGTCGGCGGCAGCACCTCGGTGACGGCGTCGCCCGACGCGGCGTTGACCACGTCCGCCGCGAGTTCCAGCAGCGGAAGCCGGGCGGCTTCCGCCAGGGTCTCCAGGTGCTGCGCCGCCTCCGTCGGTCCGCCGTGGCCGCGCTCGACGAGGATGCCGGTGGCGATCCCGATCAGGGCGCGGGCGTCGGTGGACTCCTGCGCCAGGGCCAGGTCCTGGCGCAGTTGTTCGACGGTGGCGGCGAGTGCGTCGAGCCGCTGGTTGTGCCGCGTCACCGGTTGAGCCACCGGAGCATGCAGGCGACGAGCACATCGGCGTCGACCGGCTTGGTGATGTAGTCGTTGGCGCCGGCGGCCAGGCTCTTCTCCCGGTCGCCCTCCATTGCCTTGGCCGTCACGGCGATGATCGGGAGGTCGGCGTGCTCGGGCATGGCACGGATCGCCGCAGTCGCGGCGTACCCGTCCATCTCGGGCATCATGACGTCCATCAGGATCAGCTCGATGTGGTCGTGCCGGGACAGCACCTCCAGCCCCTTGCGGCCGTTGTCGGCGTGCAGCACCTGCATACCGTGCATCTCCAGGATCCCGGTCAGCGCGTAGACGTTGCGGGCGTCGTCGTCGACGACCAGGACCACGCGGCCCGCCAGCTGACCGTCCGGGCTGTCGCCCAGATCCGGGGCGGACGCCGTCAGCGCCGCGGAGTCCGCCGAACGCGCCAGGGGCAGCACGTCGGACGGCCGCTCGGCCGTCAGGTGCAGCGCGATGCGCTCCCGCAGCTCGTCGAGGCTGGGCAGCAGTTCGAGGGGCTTCATACGGGCCAGTTCGAGCAGCCGGCGTTCCTGCTGCTGGTCCAGGCGCCGCGTGTGGTGGGCGAGCACCGGCACCTGACGCAGGCCGGGGTCGCCGTTGAGCGCCTCCAGCAGCTGCATGGCGGCGCCGCCGGCCATGTCCAGTCCCAGGACGACGCAGTGGCACGGCTCCGCCGCCAGGGCGGCTGCCGCCTCCTCCGGGCCCACGGCGGTACGCAGCCGCACCGGCCCGCGGGCGTCGACGAGGCTCTGGTTCTCGGCCAGTTCGGCGACGGCGCTCTCGGCGACGAGGGAGAGCAGACCGCGCGGTCTGTCCTCTATGACGAGCAGACGGCGCTGCGCCGGAATGAGCTGGGGCGCGGACAGCGCCAGCGGCTGCTGCGCGTCCTCGTCCCCCACCGTCTCGCGTTCCTCGAATCTCGCCACGGGAAGGTGCAGGATGAACGTGCTGCCCTCGCCGAGGACGCTGGTCGCCTGGATGGCGCCGCCCAGAAGGTGCGCGATCTCCCGGCTGATGGACAGCCCGAGGCCCGTGCCGCCGTACTTGCGGCTGGTCGTGCCGTCCGCCTGCTGGAAGGCCCCGAAGATCGCTTCGAGTTGCGGCTCGGCGATGCCGATGCCGGTGTCCAGGACGCGGAAGGTCAGGGCCGGTCCGTGCTCGCGCACCTGCGGCGGCACGTCCGAGTCGGCGGCCGGGGCGATCCGCAGTTCGACGGCCCCCTCCTCGGTGAACTTGACCGCGTTCGAGAGCAGGTTGCGCAGGACCTGCCGCAGCCGGGAGTCGTCGGTGATCAGGTCGGTCGGCACGCCGGGCGCGACGCTGATACGGAAGTCGAGGCCCTTCTGGGCGGTCATCGGCCGGAAGGTCGCCTCCACGTAGTCCAGCAGACGACGCAGCGAGACGCGCTCGGGACTGATGTCCATCTTCCCGGCCTCGACCTTCGACAGGTCGAGGATGTCGTTGATGAGCTGGAGCAGGTCCGAGCCGGCCGAGTGGATGATGCCCGCGTACTCCACCTGCTTGGGCGTCAGGTTGCGGGTCGGGTTCTGCGACAGGAGCTGCGCCAGGATGAGCAGGCTGTTGAGCGGCGTGCGCAGCTCGTGGCTCATGTTGGCCAGGAACTCCGACTTGTACTTGGAGGCCAGCGACAACTGCCGGGCGCGTTCCTCCAGCTCCTGGCGGGCCTGCTCGATCTCCAGGTTCTTCGTCTCGATGTCACGGTTCTGCGAGGCCAGGAGAGCGGCCTTCTCCTCCAGCTCCGCGTTGGAGTTCTGCAACTCCTCCTGGCGCACCTGGAGTTCCCCGGACCGGGCCTGGAGTTCCGCGGCCAGGCGCTGGGACTCGCCGAGGAGCTCGTCGGTGCGGGCGTTGGCCACGATCGTGTTGACGTTGACCCCGACCGTCTCCATCAACTGGTCGAGGAAGTCGCGGTGCACCTGGGTGAACGCGGTGACCGAGGCCAGCTCGATCACGCCGAGCACCTGGCCCTCGACGACGATGGGCAGCACGATCAGGCTGGCGGGATCGGTGCACCCGAGGCCGGAGGAGATCGTGATGTATCCGGCCGGCAGCTCGTCGATCGCGATCGTACGGCGGCTGCGCGCCGCCTGCCCGACCAGCGACTGCCCGAACCGGAAGCGCACCGGGCTCCCGGTGTCCGAGGCGTCGCCCGGATGACCGTACGAGCCGATGAGTTCCAGCTCGCTGACGCCGCCCTGCTCCTGGGCGAGGTAGAAGCCGCCGTACTGCGCCCCGACGAGCGGCGTGAGCTCGTCCATGATGAGTTCGGCCACGACCTTGAGGTCGCGACGGCCCTGCATCAGGCCGGACATGCGCGCCAGGTTCGTCTTGAGCCAGTCCTGCTCATGGTTGGCCCGGGTGGTCTCGCGCAGCGACTCCACCATGGAGTTGATGTTGTCCTTGAGCTCGGACACCTCACCGGACGCGTCCACCGTGATGGAGCGGGTGAGGTCCCCCTCGGCCACGGCGCCGGTGACCTCGGCGATGGCACGTACCTGCCGGGTGAGGTTGCCGGCCAGCTCGTTGACGTTCTCCGTCAGGCGCTTCCACGTCCCGGACACGCCCTCGACCTCGGCCTGGCCGCCGAGGCGGCCCTCGCTGCCCACCTCGCGGGCCACGCGCGTGACCTCGGCGGCGAAGGACGAGAGCTGGTCGACCATCGTGTTGATGGTGGTCTTGAGTTCGAGGATCTCGCCGCGCGCGTCGACATCGATCTTGCGCGTGAGGTCGCCCTGGGCCACGGCGGTGGTCACCTGCGCGATGTTCCGGACCTGGTCGGTCAGGTTGTTCGCCATGGAGTTGACGTTCTCGGTCAGGTCCTTCCAGGTGCCCGCCACGTTCGGCACCTGCGCCTGACCGCCGAGAATGCCCTCGGTGCCGACCTCGCGGGCCACCCGGGTCACCTCGTCCGCGAACGCGGAGAGCGTCGTCACCATGGTGTTGATCACACCGGCGAGCGCGGCGACCTCGCCCTTCGCCTCCACGGTGATCTTCTGGGACAGGTCGCCGCGGGCCACTGCGGTCGCGACCTGGGCGATGGACCGCACCTGACTGGTGAGGTTGGACGCCATGACGTTGACGTTGTCGGTGAGGTCCTTCCACGTGCCCGACACACCGCGCACGGTGGCCTGGCCGCCCAGGTTGCCCTCGGTGCCGACCTCGCGGGCCACCCGGGTCACCTCGTCGGCGAACGCGGAGAGCTGGTCGACCATCGTGTTGATGGTCTCCTTCAGCTCCAGGATCTCGCCGCGCGCGTCCACGCGGATCTTCTGCGAGAGGTCGCCCTGGGCGACGGCGGTCGTGACCTGGGCGATGGACCGCACCTGTGCGGTCAGGTTGTCGCCCATCACGTTGACGGACTCGGTGAGGTCCTTCCAGGTGCCTGAGACGCCCTTGACGTCCGCCTGGCCGCCCAGCCGTCCCTCGGTTCCGACCTCGCGGGCGACGCGCGTGACCTCGGCGGCGAAGGACGAGAGCTGGTCGACCATCGTGTTGATGGTGGTCTTGAGTTCGAGGATCTCGCCGCGCGCGTCGACATCGATCTTGCGCGTGAGGTCGCCCTGGGCCACGGCGGTCGCGACCTGGGCGATGGACCGCACCTGCGCCGTGAGGTTGCCGGCCATGAAGTTCACCGAATCGGTGAGGTCGCGCCAGGTCCCGCCGACTCCGGGGACCTGCGCCTGGCCGCCGAGGCGGCCGTCGGTGCCGACCTCGCGGGCCACCCGGGTCACCTCGTCGGCGAACGCGGACAGCTCGTCGACCATGGTGTTGATGGTCTTCTTCAGCGCGTGGATCTCCCCGCGCGCGTCCACGGTGATCTTCTGCGAGAGGTCGCCCCTGGCCACGGCGGTCGCCACCTGGGCGATGTCCCGCACCTGGGTCGTGAGGTTGCCGGCCATGGCGTTGACGGAGTCCGTGAGGTCCTTCCACGTACCGTCCACGCCGGGTACGTGCGCCTGGCCGCCGAGCCTGCCGTCGGTGCCGACCTCGCGCGCGACGCGTGTCACCTCGAAGGTGAACAGCGACAGCTGGTCGACCATGCCGTTGAAGACGCTGGCGATCTCCCCGAGGAGCCCGTCACTGTCCGCCGGCAGGCGGGTGCCGAAGTCGCCGTCGCGCACCGCGGTCAGGCCGGCGAGCAGCTGCCGCAGCTCCGGCTCGCCCACGGCCCCGGCGGTGCCGTTCCGCTCGGCGTCTCGTACCCGTACCGCGGCACGCTTTCCCTGCCCCTGGCCCACAGCCATCGTGTTTTCCCGCCCCTCGTTCTGCAAGCCCCCGTGGACCGACCGTCAGGGAACCGACCGCGGCGAATCTGGGCCGAATGGTCCGGATGTACGGTCGGACTCATCCTGCCACAGTTGCTATGCGGCAAGCATTCTGGTGCGCCGCCGGCCCCGCAGTGGTTTCTGTACGCCCGGGCCCCGGCCGAAACCCGGCGCGGGACAGTCCTGCGCGCGACCGTCGGGCCCCGTGGCCGCCCGCCGGCCGACGGCGCGCCCACCCGGGCGCGCACGCGTACGGCCGCCGCAGGGCCATGAGCGCCCACGGAGTGGCTCATGGCCCTGCGGCGGCCTGTCCGGTCGGCCCGGCAGGGGCGGAGGGTCAGGCGAGCATGCCCGCCCGAAGCTTCGCGATCGTACGGCTGAGCAGGCGTGAGACCTGCATCTGCGAGACGCCCAGGTGCTCCCCGATCTGGGCCTGTGTCAGCTCCTGGCCGAAACGCATCTCGATGAGACGGCGTTCCCGGTCCTCGAGCTTGTCCAGGAGGGGAGCCAGCGTGTGCAGGTCCTCGATCGTCTCCATGGCGGGGTCCGGCTCGCCCAGCACGTCGGCCACGGTCCGCGCCCCCTCGCCGTGGTCGCCGCCGTCGCTGGGCGTCTCCAGGGAGCCCGCCACATAGCCGTTCGAGGCGACTATGCCCTCTATGACCTCTTCCTCACTGAGGTCGAGGTGGTCGGCGAGCTGCTTGACGGTCGGCTCGTGGCCGAGGTCGAGGGAGAGGCGCTCCTTGGCCTTCGCGAGCTCGACCCGCAGTTCCTGCAGCCGCCGGGGAACATGGACGGCCCACGAGGTGTCACGGAAGAAGCGCTTTATCTCCCCGATGATGTAGGGGAGGGCGAAACTCGTGAACTCGACCTCGCGCGAGAGGTCGAACCGGTCGATGGCCTTGATGAGACCGATGGTCCCGACCTGGATGATGTCCTCCATCTCGCCGCTGCCGCGGTTGCGGAACCGGCGCGCGGAGAAATGCACGAGAGAGAGGTTCATCTCGACGAGGGTGTTGCGGGCGTACTGGTACTCGTGAGTGCCCTCTTCAAGGACTTGGAGCCGCTCGAAGAACAGCTTCGACAGTGCTCGAGCGTCCTTCGGGGCGACCTTCCCCGCGTCCTCGATCCAAGGCAACTCCTCGGCACCGGCCGGTGAACCGACGCCTGACGGGGCCGCGGCCCGCGTGGCGTCGGTGTCGGCCTGGGCGGAAGTCGCTGTCATGTCTTTGTCCCTCCCTGGTAGAGCGTGTTCCCACGACGGTGTGCCCTGGCTTTAATTTTGTATTCATGCTGTACGGCAATGAATCAGGGGCAATCGCCGGCGGACGCTCCCACCTGCGCCTCCCAGGGGGCCGGGCCGGTGCCGTCGGTCCATGCCGCGAGCCCCGCGTGGTCGACGCAGAGGATCCCGCACTGCTCGGCGTACTCGGCGGCGGGCTGGGTGAACTCGCCGGTGGTCACGACGGCCGCGACCTGGGCCTCGTGCACCGCGAAGCACGTGCCGCCGAAGCGCTGGACGTCCTGGGAGCCGACCTTGTTCATGGGGCCGTAGCGCTTGCACTGGATGACGAAGCGCCGTCCGTCGGGCGTGGTGCCCACGACGTCGGCGCCGAGATCCCCGGCTCCTCCGACGACCTCGACGCCCCGGCAGCCGTCCCGCTCGCACAGCGCGGCGACGGCCTGCTCGAAGTCCGCCGGGTCCATGGCGGCGTAGTCCGCGGCGGCGAAGGTCTCGACGGGGACTTCCACGGCCGCCTGCCCCTCCGTCACCAGGACGGTCGTGGGAGCTTCGCGCCGCGCCTCGGCCGAGGCGCCCTCGGCCATCTCGTACGTGGCGTCGACCACGGCCTCGGCGACGCGCGCCGCACTCCGGCGCCCGCGTGCCCTGCGCGAGGCCGCCACCGCCCAGGCGACGGCGACCGCGACACCCACGGCAACGAGCGGACGGCTGTCGGCGGTTCGCACGGCGAGCCTGACGGTGAGCCCGGCGCCGCACAGCACGACGGCCACCAGGCCGAAGCAGAGAATCGTCTGCCGGAGGCTGAATGCCCTTCTCCGCTCGGTCCGTCCCGGCCTGCGCATGGATATGGTCATATGTGAAGGTCACCCCTGAATGCGGCAGTGTGAAGATCATCTATTGCTGCCGTCTGCCCCGATCGGGCCATTTGAACAACCGGGAAAATCCCCACCACGCTCCGCACGCTGACGACTTGGGGTAGGGCGGGCGGGGGAGTGGCCGGGCAAAAGGGGCGGACGGGGGCTCGATGCGAGGGCCTGACGGAATCCGCCGTCAATCCCGTAGCCTTTGCCCCATCATTGGAGTTCGGCCGAGGGACCCATGGACGTGATCATTTCCAGACGGACGCGCGAAAGCGATGTCTGACGCCGTGACCGGCCACGGCTGGTGTATCGCTCAGGGGCCCGGCGCGTTCGGCCGTGCCCGCGATCTCGCGCGGGAAACGCTGGAGGCGTGGAGCTGGCCGGCGGAACGCATCGAGGTCGTGGTGCTCCTCGTCTCCGAGCTGGTCACCAACGCCCACCGACACGCCGGCACGGACGCCTGGCTCCACATGGCCCCGACCGACGACGGCGTCCGCCTGACCGTCCGCGACGCCAGCCCCAAACCGCCCTCCCGGCGCGTTCCCGACCTCGACGGCGGCGTCGGCGGATTCGGGCTGCACATTCTGGACCGGCTGACCTCGCGATGGGGTGTCGAAACGCACACGGACGGCAAGTGCATCTGGGCCCTCGTGCCCGGCGCCGTCACCTCACCGCGCTGAGCCGGTTACCGAACTGTCTCCTTCTTCTGTGCAACTGCGGCCGCTTTTCCGCCGTCTATTAGGCGAAACGTGAATCACGGGCGCTCAGGGAGGCGGACGCAGTGAGGGACATACGCCGAAGAGGAATCGTGGCAGCCGGAATTACCGCGCTGGTGGCTCCGCTCACGGTGGCGATGGGCGCCGCGCCGGCTCAGGCCGCCTCGTGCACGACGCAGACCGGTCCCCACCAGAAGCAGGTGGAGAAGTTCCTCGGCCGGCCGGTCGACGGAAGGCAGTCGGCGGCAGACTGCCGGGCGATCCAGGCATTCCAGACGAAACACTCGATCAGCCCGAACGCCGGTTATGCGGGCCCCGTCACCTGGGGCGTCATGAATCTCATGAACAAGCAGAAGGCCGTAGGGACGAACCCGAACCGAGCCGGAAACTGCCCGACGAACAAGGGCCGTATCGCCTGCGTCGACCTGACGCTCCAGCTCAGCTGGATCCAGGACGGCAGGGAGCTGAAGTACGGACCGGTCCCGGTGCGCACCGGCCGTAACGGATACGAGACGCGCACCGGCCTGAAGAAGATCTACTGGCGCAACATCGACCACGTCTCCAGCATCTACGACGTGCCGATGCCGTACAGCCAGTTCTTCGACGGCGGGCAGGCCTTCCACTCCGTCGGCATCAGCGTCTGGGCGCCGCCCGGCTCGCACGGGTGCGTGAACATGACCAAGGGTGACGCCTCGAAGTACTGGAACATGCTCCGAAACGGCGACGACGTCTTCGTCTACGGCCGCAAGCCCGGTACCTGAGGAGACCCGTTTCCCGGCGGTCCCGCTGGGCATCCGCCAGGGGAAACTGCGTCGAGGCAGGGAGTGTGCTCCATGTGCCGATGGCTTGCCTACTCCGGGACTCCCGTACTGCTGGGTGACATCCTGTACAAGCCCGCTCACTCCCTGATCGACCAGAGCCTCCATTCGCGGATGGGCGTGGAGACGACCAACGGCGACGGATTCGGTATCGGCTGGTACGGATCCGGCGCCGCCACTCCCGCCATCGTCCGGGACACGGGCCCCGCCTGGAACAACCGGAACCTCCAGGAGATCGCCGACCACGTCCGCTCGCCGCTGTTCTTCGCCCACGTCCGGGCCTCGACCGGAACGGCCGTCCAGCAGACGAACTGCCACCCCTTTCGTCACGGCCGGTGGATGTGGATGCACAACGGCGTGATCACCGACTTCCACCGGATGCGGCGCGACCTGTGCATGGCCATCGACCCCGCCCTGTTCTCGTCGCTCGAGGGTTCGACGGATTCCGAGGTGATGTTCTACCTGGCCATCACCCTGGGCCTGGATCAGGACGCCCCGGGCGCGGTGGCGCGCATGGCCGGCCTGGTCGAGGAGATGGGGCACGAGCACGGGGTGGAGTTCCCGCTCCAGATGACCGTCGCGGTGACCGACAGTGAGCGGCTGTGGGCCTTCCGGTACTCCAGCCAGATGCGGTCGCGGTCGCTGTTCTACAGCACCCGGGCGGCCACCGTACGCGAGCTCCACCCCGACCTCGCGTTCCTGAGGGATGTCTCGCCCGACACGCGCCTCATCGTGTCCGAGCCGCTCGGCGACCTGCCGGGCGTCTGGAACGAGCTCCCCGAGGCCACGTGCGCCGTCGTCCAGCCGGGCGCGGACGAGCTGATGTCCTTCGCCCCCCAGCCGGTGTAGGCGGGCGGGCCGCGCGTCGCCCCGGGTGCGCCGAGGGCTGTCCTACTGGAATTCTATTAACCCCAACGGGTGGTGCGAATTCAGATTTTCGGCCGTGGACCACAAGAATACGAACCTCTCCCACGGCCGGAGGTCCTGTGTCCCACCCCGCCTCGCCCCCACCGACCATGACCACGCTCGGATGCGCGCTGTTCGCCACCCGATGGCTGCAAGCTCCGCTGTATTTCGGCCTGGTGGCCGCACAAGGGGTCTATGTATACAAGTTCTTCAACGAGTTGTGGCACCTCATCGACCATGTGGTCAGCGGGCGGGCGGACGAAACGCATGTCATGCTCGCCGTTCTCAAACTGGTCGACGTCGTGATGATCGCCAATCTGCTGATCATGGTGATCGTCGGCGGGTACGAGACCTTCGTCTCCCGTATCGGACTCCAGGGCCACCGCGACCAGCCGGAATGGCTCTCGCACGTCAATTCCAACGTCCTGAAGGTGAAGCTTGCCACCGCCATCGTGGGCATCTCGTCGGTCCACCTGCTGCAGATGTTCGTGGACGTGCACCACACGCCCCAGCACGACCTCCTGTGGGGGACGGTGATCCACATGGCGTTCATCGCCTCGGCCGCGATCCTCGCGTACATGTCCGGCCCGATGGCTTCGCACGAGCACCGGGGGCAGGCCGCCGCCGTCCCGCAGCCGGTCGTCCTGCCGCGCCAGCGGGACGCTGCGCCCGACGAGCCGGGCAGCGCGGCCGAAGCGCGGATCGAGGCGGCCGGTTTCCCCGCGCGCAAGGCCCTGGAGATGTTCGACGACAGTCTCCTGCGCTCGCCGGGACCCGAGACGCTCGCCCGGCTGGGCAAGGCCGACTTCGTCGGCAGCAGGCGCAACGTGGTCTTCCTCGGCGCTCCGGGGACCGGCAAGACGCACCTGGCCGTCGCACTGGGCGTACGGGCCTGCCAGTCGGGCCACCGAGTGCTGTTCGCCACGGCGGCCGAGTGGGCCGCACGCCTCGGCGAGGCGAAGGCCGTCGGCCGGCTCGCGAAGGAGTTCGCTCGGCTGGACGACTACCCCGTGCTGATCGTGGACGAGCTCGGTTACGCGCCCCTGAAAGGGGAAGCGGCCCACCTCCTCTTCCAGCTTGTCTCCCACCGCTACGAACGGGCCTCACTGATCGTCACCAGCGACCGGCCGTTCGGGCGCTGGGAGGAGATCTTCCAGGACGCCGGGATCGCCTCGGCCACGGTCGACCGACTGGCCCACCACGCCGAGGTGGTCACCCTCGACGCCGACAGCTACCGCACGCGGGGGCTCGGGGCGGTAGTAGCCGCGGGACGCGAGGGAGCCGGTCTCTGACGGCGACGCACCTGCCGCCGTGAGCGCGGGCAGCACGGTCGCGGAGGGCAGCGCCGGTTGGGCAGGGCCCGTCACGGTGTCGCGCCGCACTGCCCCGGCGAGGACGGCTCGTAACGTGCCGGAGCGCGCGGAGCGTCAGGAGGGCGGTCGGACTGCCGTCCAGGCGGGGCCGGTTGGAAATCATGTGCGGGCACGTGGTGCCGACGGCCATGATGGCGGTGTGATCAATGCTGGGAAGCCCGTGGAGGCTCTGCTCGTGGTGGATGTGCAGTCGGCGTTCGTGCGGGGTGACGGCGCGGTGCCGGACGCGGGCCGTCTCGTGGACCGCACGGCGGACCTGATCGCGCGGGCGCGCAGGAGCGGCGCGCTCGTGGTCCACATCCAGAACGACGGTCCGGCCGGAGCGGACGACGAGCCGCACACACCCGGCTGGGAGCTCCACCACCCGGTGGAGACAGGTCCCGCCGAGGTGGTGATCCGCAAGCCCGAGGACGACGGGTTCGCGGGCACCTCGCTGGGAAGCGTGCTCGCCGGCGCGGGGGTACGGGAGCTCGCCGTCTGCGGAGTCATGTCGGAGATGTGCGTGCTGGCGACGGCCCGCACGGCGCTGGCGCTGGGGTACCGGGTCGTGGTCCCGCACGACGCCCACGCCACGCAGAACATCCCGGCGGCGCCCGGGATCAGCGAGGCCGTCCCCGCCGCCGTGGTCTCACGCGTCGCGGAATGGGCCCTTGGCGACGAGGTCGAGATAGCCGCCCACGCCGCAGACGTCTCGTTCACGGCCGTGCCCTCACCGGTCCTGTGAACTGCCGTAAGGCGCGTGGCGGTTGGGGCTCACGGGCCGGCCGGACGGCCTGAGCGACAGGACGTGCCCCACCCGCGTCCTCACGTAGGGGCCACTGGCCCCAGCAGGCCCCCCGCTGTCAACCGGCTTCCGGCCGGCCGGCTCGCCCTCGTGTCCGCTCTACGCCACCGCCGGTGGTCCGGGCGCCGGCAGCCGTCCTGAGGACGAGCAGGTGCGTGACGTGGGCCAGTTCGGCCGCCGCTCGCGCGTCGTCGGCGTAACGGGCCACCGTGATCGGGGCGACCCACCCGAGCACGACGCCTTCGGTCGCGAGGAGATGACCGAGGGCCAGCAGCGCGGCGCGGCCGTTGCCGTCGTTCGAAGGGGTGGAAGAAGGCGACGTCGAGGTACAGGCGGGCGGCTCGCGCGGGCAGCGGGACGGCCGGCTCGCGGCTCTGGGCGAGGCAGGCCGCGAAGCGCTGCTCCGTGTCGTCGTGCAGCCCGTAGCGCTCCCGTCCCCCCTTCGCGAAGGCCGTGCCGGTGCGGAACACCGCCCGGGGAACGCCGAGTACGGTCCGCTGCCGGGCCGCGAGCCGCTCGAAGTCGAGCCGGCGGCCGGCGCACGCGTCGGCGTACGCCAGCCGCCAGGCCGCTCCCAGCCGCGCGGCCCGCTCCTCGCCCCGCGCGGGTCCGGACGCGGCGGCGTGATCCGCGATGCCGTCGCGGGCGCCGCGCACCGGGCCGGTCACGTCCGGGCAGGCCCGGGCCCAGCCGACCCGCTCGCGCACGTCCTGCCACACCAGCAGGGCGTCGGGCCCGGCGGCGTCAGCGGTCCGCATGGGCGGCGATCCGTTCCGCCACGTCACCGACCAGCAGCGGTCCCGGATCCGTCCAGCTCTTGAACCGGCCTCCCACCGCTCGCTCCACCCACTCCTCCGCTCGCGCGGGCGAAACGCCGTTGCTCTCCAGGTACCAGCCCAGCACCAGCTCGCAGTGTCCGTACCAGCCCGCCTCGCAGGAGGTGCGGTCGAGTACGACCGTCACCAGCCGAGCGGCCGCCCGTTCCCACGCCCACTGCCGGTCCTCCGCCGGGGCGTCGGGGGCGGGGGAGAGCCGCGCGAACTTCTCGGCGAGCTCCCGCAGCCAGTACCACCACTCCTCCAGAGCGTCGACGACGCGGTCCGGGGTCTCCTCCTCGGTGGTGACCGAGTGGACGTCGCAGCACCAGGACGCGACAGGACCGCCGTAGTGCGTCGAGGCCCTCCAGCCGACGACCCAGATGCCGAAGCGGTCGGCGAGGGCGCGGGTCACGGCCTCCTCGTACCGGAAGCCCTGCATCCGGTCGGCGTCCTGTTCCGGCATCGGGACCGCGGCCACCACGTCGTACGCGGCATCCGGGTCGAAGGTGCGGCCTGCCGGGTCCAGTTCGGCCCATGTCCGGTGCCGCAGTCGGAGCTGCTCGTCCACGGACGCAGCTTGTCATACCGGCTGTCGGAGGGTTACTCCCGCGTACACGGGACGACGTGGCGGCCGGTGAACAGTTGTGATCTTGAATTGTGGTTGTTGCGTGGATGTCATCCGAAGTTGCCCGCGGTGTGGCAGGGTCCGACCACCGTCGAGATCGCCCGCCCCATCGGGCGCCTGTGAGAGGACACCATCCCCATGTCCCGTCGCATCACTCTGAGATGGGCCGCCGCCCTGGTTGCCGCCGCATCCATAGGCGTGGCCGCAGCATCCCCCACGCAGGCCGGCTCCGTCGCTCCGGTCTCCGGCAGCGCGTCGACCGCCGCCGCTGCGGACGTCGACTCGTACTACGCGGCCGCGGAAGGCAAGACCGGCGCCGCGCTCAAGAGCGCGCTGCACACGATCATCAGCTCGCAGTCCACGGTGACGTACGACCAGGTGTGGACAGCCCTGAAGAACACCGATCAGGACCCGGCCAACACCGCGAACGTCATCGAGCTGTACACGGGCAAGTCCATCGCCAAGACCCGCAACGGGGGAAGCGCCGGCGACTGGAACCGGGAGCACGTGTGGGCCAAGTCGCACGGCGACTTCGGGACCTCCACCGGGCCCGGCACAGACCTGCATCACCTGCGGCCGGAAGACGTCACCGTCAACAGCATCCGCGGCAACAAGGACTTCGACAACGGCGGCGGCGCCGTGTCGGGCGCGACGGGCAACTACACCGACGCCGACAGCTTCGAGCCCCGCAACGCCGTCAAGGGCGACGTGGCCCGCATGATCCTCTACATGGCCGTGCGGTACGACGGCGGCGACGGCTTCGCGGACCTCGAACCCAACGACCGGGTCGGCAACGGCTCCCTCCCGGCGATCGGCCGCCTCAGCGTCCTGAAGCAGTGGTCGCTCCAGGACCCGCCGGACGCGTTCGAGCAGCGCCGCAACGAGGTCATCCACAGCACCTACCAGCACAACCGGAACCCGTTCATCGACCACCCCGAGTGGGTCGAGTCCATCTGGTAGCAGCGGCGTGGCGCCGCGGGACCGGGCGCCGGCCCCGCTCGGAGCGGCGGGGCCGGCGGTCCGGTCCCGCCGGCCGTGCCGCGGAGGTTCCGCGGGCCGTATCAGGCGGGGTGACCCGGCGTCAGGTCGGTGACGTCGGTGAGGTGGAGCAACCGGGGACGGTCCGCCGCGCGCGGGGACCGGGCCACCGGCTCCAGGAGGAACCCCGCGTGGTCCCCGCCGTCGAAACGGTCCCGTACGCGACCGACGAACCAGGCGCACGCCGCGTCCAGCACAGGCGTCCCGCCGTGCCCCGGCTCCCAGGCGACGCGTGCGAACTTGTCGACGCTGTCGCCCGTCTCGCCGCCGAACACCTCGGCCAGCGCCTTGTCCTCGCGCCGCAGGAGGTGTACCGCCAGGTGTTCGGCCCGACGCGCCACGCGGTACGTGCGATTGGCCCGGGACAGCCACACCACGAACCGGGGCGGGTGGATCGAGCTCTGGGAGGCGAACCCCACCAGGCATCCCGCCCGTTCGTCCGCCGTCGCGGCGGTCACCAGGTACATCGGGTAGTCGAGCAGATCGGTGAACGTGTCGAGCTCCACCCAGGGACCGTACCGCGCGCCGCGCTCGCCGTGTGCGGAAGGGGCCCGCTGAGCGAGCGATTCCCTGACGGCGAGGCGCCCTGCGCTACGCGCGCGTCGAGCCGTCACGGGAAGGCGGCGCGCAGGCCGGAGGGCGGGGGGCCCGCCCGGCGGGCGACCGGCGCGAAGCTCCGCCCGGTCGGCGTCCACACCTCTGTGCGCCCCCGGCGCACCTCCGGACCTCCGGGCCGGTCCGTCGTCGCCGGCCGGCGCGCGCCGTAGGTTGGGGGCGGCTCACCGGCCGGACGCCCCCGCACGGGGGCGTGATCGCCCCGGCCGCGGCTTCCGCCGGTTCCGCACCACCTGGCGGGGTGGGGTGGAACCGGTCCGGGGCCGGGCGGGGCCGCGGGAGGGGCACCGTACACCGCAGGTCCCCTGCAGAACCGATAAACCGCCTGGGCGCAACCGCTCGTATGCTTCCGTATCACCCGAATGCCGCACATCCTGACTAATGTCCGCACCGTTGGGCGGAATATGACGAAAGCACAGCGGGCCGACTCGCCCGTGTCTCGCTCGATCAGCCCCAGGAGTGATGTCGCCTCACCCGCGGTGCGGATGGGGGAGTGGGTCTTCACGCCCTCCGCGCGCACCCGCTTCGCCCAGCAGGGGTACGCGACCTTGCACGACGACGACCGGTGCGTCGACCTGCGGTACTCGTCCCCGCTCCTCGAGGTCTTCCTGACGGAGCTGGGACGCATCGAGGCCGAATTCGTCAGTCTGTCCGGCGCCGCCGAAGACGCGGACGGTCACCGGGGCCGGCCGAGCGGGCCGCGCCATGCATGAAGCGCGCGGGCGTCACAGCCGGGTGGGGCCTTCGGGCGAAGGCCCAGGTCCCGCTGGAGCCTGGTCCCCCCAGGCCGACGGCCGTCCGCGGAGCGGGGCCAGGCACGCGCAACCCGCGCCCCTGGACCCCCTCGGTCCGCTCGACACGCCGTGGGACCCGGCGGAGGAACTCGCCCATCTGCTCCAAGAGGCCCTGGCCGCCGACGCGAACACCGCCGCCCCTCCCGTCGGTCCCGACGCGCCCACGGTCACCGGAGCAGAGGCAGCGGCGGATGGCGCTGCGGCCGATGACGCCGGCGCGCCCCTCGAAGGCCTGACGCGCATCACGGCGGAGCTGCCGGCCGTGCGCGCCTCGCCCCGCCGCAGTCGCCGCGCCCCGTCGCGCAAACGCTCGGCCGGGGCCCTGCGGACGATGAGTTTCTTCCTCGCCGCGCTCGCCGCGGTCATCGTCTCCATGGTGTGCGTCTTCGGCGGCATGGTCACGTACGACCCCCTGCGCCACCTCGCCAGCGGCCGCGCTGCCGGCAGCGCGGTCTCGTGGTGGCCCGTGCTCGTCTACGGACCCTGGATGGTCGCGTCCCTGTCCATCCTGCGCGCCGCACTCCACCAGCGCCGTGCCGCGCACTCGTGGAGCGTCGTGCTGCTCTTCTCCACCGTGTCGGTACTCCTGTGCGTCTCCCAGGTCCCCCGCACGGTCGTGGACGTGTCGGCCGCCGCCCTCCCGTCGCTCGCGGCGCTGGCCTGTTTCCAGCAGCTCGTCCGGCAGATCACCCTCACCCGGCCGCCACGGCAGGCCGCTCCCCGCCACCGGAGCCCCACGTCCACGCCCCAGCGCTCGGCCGGGCAGAGCCGTCCGCCGGCGTGACGCGGGGGCGCGGGGCGCGTGGTGGTCGGACGCTCAGTGGCCATGACTCCGGAAGGCCGTACTGAACGCCGTCATGCAGGAGGGGCAGTAACGTTCCGCCGCGGCCTCGATCTGAGCGAACAGCGCTGTCGGCGACACCTGCGTCAGGAAGCGCCCGCACAGGGCGCTGGGCTCCACATCCTTGCGGATGACGTGCCAGATCAGTTCGCCTCTGCCGACGGTCGACTCGGCGCGCATCTCGTACATCGGCGTGCCTCTCTTCGCTCACGGCGAGCGGGACCGGCCCGCTCGCTGTCTCCATGAGACGCCGTCGCGTCTGAAGGGGCGAATCGGCGTGAGCCACCCGGAGGAAAACGGAAAACCGGAGGTTTACGCCCGGTCCGCCGACAGCGGCCCCGCGAGCCGCCCGGCGCCGCCGGGCGCCGACGGATGCCGGCGGGGCGCCGGCGGTGGTTACGAACGAGGTGGCAGGGCAGTCGACCAGACATGCGAGCTCTCATGATCAATTGCAGCCTGAAGCCGTCCCCCGAGCCGTCGAACACTGAGGCACTGGCCCAGGTGGTCACGGCGGAACTGGTGTCGCGCGGGGTGAGCGTGGAGTCGGTGCGGGCCGTGGACCTCAACCTGCTGCCCGGTGTCACGTCGGACATGGGGGAGGGGGACGACTGGCCGCGGGTGCACGAGCAGCTGCTGCACTCCGAGATCCTCGTCATCGCGTCCCCGACCTGGCTCGGCCGGCCGTCCTCGGTAGCGCAGCGGGTGCTGGAGCGGATGGACGCCATGCTCTCCGAAACCGACGACCAGGGCCGCCCGGTGGCGTACAACCGGGTCGCCGGCGTCGTCGTGACCGGCAACGAGGACGGCGCTCACCACGTCATCAGCGAGATCGGCGGAGCCCTCGGCGACATCGGGTACACCATTCCGGGCCAGGCGTGGACGTACTGGCACCTGGGCCCGGGCGCGGGCCCCGACTACCTGGATGACGAACGCGGGCACGACTGGGCGCACCGGACCGGCCGTGCCATGGCCGCCAACCTGCACACCGCGGCCGAGGCGCTGGCCGCGCACCCCCTGCAGGCCCCACCGGCCTGACGTCCCCGGCTCGATCCCCGCAGTCCGGTAGGTGGTCCGATCGCAGCCGACGGCACGGGGCGGAGCCGGATCCGGACGAGTCCGGGCGGGCGACGTGTGGTCCATCGGCGGACCGGCCTGGTGGCAGGGCAGCCACGGGCGCCCTGAGACGGATGCCGGCGACACCCCGGGGTGAGCCGGCGGGAGCCGGGTACCCGCCCGGCGCGGAGAACCGACACCCCCGATCGGGCGGGGGGCCCTGGCCGTGGAACGCACCGACTGGCTCCTGACCGCCGGCGAACGCGGCAATGCCGCGACCCGCCTGGACAGCCGCCGACCGGACCGGGCCGCCTGGTCGGACGGCAACCACGCGCGGCCCCTGGTCCATGGCGCCACGTACTTCGCAGAGCTCCTCGTGGCGATCCGCTCGCAGCGCGCCGGTGATCTCCTCCTGTTCACCGACTGGCGCGGCGACCCCGACGAGCGCCTCGCGGGCCCGGGCACCGAGATCGCCGCCGTGCTGGGTGAGGCGGCTCAGCGCGGGGTGATCGTCAAAGGGCTGGTCTGGCGGTCCCACCTGGACCGCTTCCAGTTCAGCGAGACCGAGAACCGCCATCTCGGCGAGGAGATCGAAGCGGCGGGCGGAGAGTGCCTGCTCGACATGCGCGTACGCCCCGGAGGGTCTCACCACCAGAAGCTCGTCGTCCTCCGGCACCCCGGCCGCCCCGAGCTCGACGTCGCGTACGCCGGCGGCACCGACCTGTGCCACAACCGCAACGACGACGCCGCCCACTGCGGAGACCCGCAGGCCCAGCCCATCTCCGCCGCGTACGGACCGCGTCCGCCCTGGCACGACATCCAGCTCGCCCTGCGCGGACCGGTCGTCGGCGACGTCGAGGCGTGCTTCCGCGAACGCTGGGAAGACCCGTCGCCGCTCAGCCGCAGCCCCGTCACCCGCCTGCGCGAGCGCGCCCACCGGGAGGACACCGACGCGGACCCCCTGCCGCCCCAGCTGGCCGATCCCCCGCCCTGCGGCGCGCACCGTCCAGCTGCTGCGCACGTACCCGAACCGGCTGCTGCGCGGGTACGAGTTCGCTCCCGACGGCGAACGCAGCATCGCGCGGCTACCTCAAGGCGCTGCGGCGGGCCCGCGCGCTCATCTACCTGGAGGACCAGTACCTGTGGTCCCCGCACGTGGTGAAGTTCTTCGCCGAGGCGCTGGCCGACAACCCCCGGCTGCGCCTCGTCGCGGTCATCCCCTCCGTCCCCGAGCAGGACGGCCGGATCACCCTGCCGATGAACCTGGTCGGCCGGATCGCCGCCCTGGGGAAGCTGCGGCGCGGGGGAGAGGGGCGCGTCGCGGTGTACGGGCTGGAGAACCACGCCGGGACACCCGTCTACGTGCACGCGAAGGTGTGTGTGATCGACGACGTCTGGGCGTCGGTGGGCTCCGACAACATCAACCTCCGCTCATGGACCCACGACTCCGAACTCGACTGCGCCGTACTGGACGAGACCGCCGACCCGCGCGCACCGCGCGACCCCGCTGGGCTCGGGGACGGCGCGCGCGTCTACGCGAGGAACCTGCGTCTGGAACTGTCGCGTGAGCACCTGGACCAGGAGGAACCCGAGGCCCCCGACGCCCCGGACGCCCTGTGCGACCCCGTGGCGGCGTTCGACGCCTTCGCGGCGAGCGCGGCCGCGCTGGACGCCTGGCACGACGGCGGCCGGCGGGGGCCCCGGCCGCCCGGACGGCTGCGGACGTACCGCCCACCGGACCTCTCGCGGCCGGAGAAGGTGCTGGCCATGCCGCTCTACCGTCTGCTCGTCGACCCGGACGGCCGGCCCTTCGGCCTGCGGCGCCGCAACGCCTACTGAGAACCCCACCGCGTGCCGGGTCGTCCGGCTGGGCGTCGACGGGCAGGACGCCGGCGGTGCGGTGGAGACGTTCTCCGGGTCGTACGTCGCCTCGTGCCTCTCGACCGCGTGGGCCGCCCGTACCCGGTCCGCCTCGACCTCGCCCATGCCGCGCCCGGCCTGCGCGCTGTACCGTCGGCGCGAGGACCCCGCAGCGCGCGGGGGGCTCTCCGTACACCCGAAGGGAGCCGCCGCGTGGTCGGCGAGAACGCCGGCGGCGAGCAGCCGGCCGAGGACGGGCATCAGCGGTTCGCCCGCTACCTGCGGGACCTCGCCGAAGTGTCGGCGGACGACGAAGTGGCCCTGGTGGCCGGGGTGCTCCGCGACCCGGACGCGACGATGGCGCAGTCCGCGGTGGTCCGGCACGTCGACCGGCGGGCGGCCCGGCTGCTGTCCGGTCCGCGGTTCCCGGCATGGGCGCACGACATGGCCACCGTGGCCGGTGACCGCGCGTTCCTTTGCCGGCGCCTGTGCGAGTGGGCGCTGCTGAGGTCGATCGTCAGGGGCGAGACGTGGGCGCCGGAGGACGTCACCACCGCGTCCGACTGGTTCCAGCGCAAGGCGGCCGAGACCGTCACCACGCCCGAAGCGCTCATCCTGCTCGCCGCGGAAGGCAGGACACGGCGCGTCCGGGCGGCAGCCGCCCACCGGACGCGCCGACAGGGGCAGCGCGCCGGATGACCCGGCGCGGGCCCCCGGGTGTTCGGTCCGCGCGGCCTCCGCCCGTACGGGCGGAGGCCGGACGCCGTACGCCCACGTGAGCAGGCGGCCCGGGACGCTCCAGCGCCCGTCGGGGCGTGTACGAGGCCGGGTTCAGCGTGCGCCGGCGGTCACGGGCACTTCGGCCGGCGCCGCTTCCCGGGCGCCCGTGCGGGTCGCCCCGATGCCGGCGACCACCACGCACACGACGCCGAGGGCGGGCAGCACGCCGGGTATCTGGCCGAGCACCACCAGTCCCGCGAGGAGAGCGATGCCCGGCTCCAGGCTCATCAGGGTGCCGAAGGCGGACGTGGTCAGGCGCCGCAGGGCGAGGAACTCGAGGACGAACGGCAGGACGACGCTCAGCGCGGCCAGCCCCAGCATGACGACGAGCAGCCGCCCCGTCACCTGGCCCAGGCCGGAGGGCGCCGCGACGAGCACGCCGAGGACGCCCGCGACGGGCATGGAGAGGGCCAGGCCGTTGAGCCCGGTGACGGTGTCGCCGACGCGCTGGGTCAGCAGGATGTAGCCGGCCCAGCAGGCCGCCGCGGCCAGCGCGTAGCCCACCCCCACGAGGTCGGTACCGCCGTG
Source organism: Streptomyces sp. NPDC046122 (assembly GCF_056429965.1). Classification (NCBI taxonomy): domain Bacteria; kingdom Bacillati; phylum Actinomycetota; class Actinomycetes; order Kitasatosporales; family Streptomycetaceae; genus Streptomyces; species Streptomyces sp. NPDC046122. Next base: position 610,052 of record NZ_JBWKLQ010000003.1, read on the forward strand.
CCAGGGCTCGGTCAGCAGTACGACTCCCACCGCCGCCGCGGCGGTCCAGCGCTTGCGCCCGCCGCCCGGCCCGTACAGCGAAACGGCCAGCGGCCCGAGGAACTCCAGCGCGCTGGCGGTGCCGAGCGGCAGTCGCGTCACTGCGAGCATGAAGAACACCATCATGCCGGTGGTCACGGCGCCGAGCACGGTGCAGGCCAGCAGGTCCCGGCCGGCGAAGTCGCGGGGGCGGGGCCGCACCAGCAGGAGCAGCAGCAGACCCGCCCAGGCCAGACGCAGGCCGGTCGTGCCCAGGGCGCCGAGCTGGTCGAGCAGGGTGACCGACAACGCGAGACCGAGCTGGACGCTCGACATCGACGCCAGGGTCATGAGGGCTCCGCCCTCGGCGCCCCGCAGGCGCGCGTTTCCGGCGGGGGAGGTGTTCGGGGAGGTCAGCGGGCTCATGGGCGTCAAGTAGAGGGCCTGGGCATCGTCCGTGTCCACGTGCCGATCATGGACGGTCTGTTCGGCAATCCTGAACAATGGAGCGATGGAGACACGACGGCTGCACCTGCTGGTGGACTTGTCGCGCCTCGGCTCGATGCGCGCCGTGGCCGAGGCGCAGGGCACCACCACCTCCACGGTGTCCCAGCAGATCGCCGTGCTGGCCCGCGAGATGGGCACCGCGCTGATCGAGCCGCACGGGCGGCGCGTCCGGCTCACCCCGGCGGGCCGGCGGCTCGCCGAACACGCCGTGACGATCCTCGCCGCCGTCGAGGCGGCGCACCTCGACCTCACGCCGGGGGCGGAGCCCAACGGCACCCTGCGGGTCGCCGGCTTCGCCACCGCCATCCGCACGTACCTGCTGCCCCTGGTCACCGACCTGGCCGTGAGCCACCCGCGGCTGCACGTGCTGATCCGGGAGCACGAGCCCGCCGAGGCGCTGTCCCTGCTGGCGGCGGACGAAGCCGATCTGGCCCTCACGTACGACTACAACCTGGCGCCGGCCGCCGAGGACCCCGCCGTGAGCGCCACGGCGCTCTGGACGGCCAAGTGGGGCCTGGGCGTGCCAGCGCACGCCGACGCCGGCCGGGGGACGGCGCTGGACATCGTCCACCGCTTCCGGTCGCACGACTGGATCGTCAACTCGCGCAACACCGCGGACGAGGCCGTCATCCGCACGCTGGGCTCGATGGCCGGGTTCGCCCCGCGCGTCACGCACCAGGCCGACAGCCTCGACCTGGTGCAGGGCATGATCACGGCCGGGCTCGGGGTGGGGCTGCTGCCCCTCGGCACCGCGCTGTTCCCGGACGTGCGGCTCGTCCCGCTCGCCGGCCCCGATGTGGAACTGCGGGCGTACGCCGTCGCCGGACGCGGTCGTCTGAACTGGCCACCGCTCGCCCTGGTCACCGACCTGCTCCGGCGGGCGGCGGTGACCAGGAGCGGGCGCTGACCACGGGCGGGGCGTGGCCCCGCCCCGCCCGTCGCCGGTCAGCGTTCCGACAGCTCCGACGGAGCCTCCTGGACCACCCAGCCGTTGCCGTCCGGGTCCTCGAAGGACATGAACGAGTTCCAGGTGCCGCCCTTGCCGTCCTCCCAGCCCGTCGCGCCGACGTGGCGGATCGGGGAGACGTCCACGCCCCGGGCCAGCAACTCCTCGCGGGCCGCCTCGATGTCGGTGACGCACACCTGGAGGCCCTGCAGCGTGCCCGCGGCCATCTGCTTCGTGCCGGGCGCCGCGGGCATGCCCTGGAGCATGGCGATCGAACACCGTGAGCCCGGGGGAGTCACCTGGATGATGCGCATCCCGGGGGCGACCTCGTCGTCGAGGTCGACGTGGAAGCCGGCCTTCTCGGCGTAGAACTCCTTGGCCCGGTCCATGTCGGTGACCGGGACCGGGACGACTTCGAGTGTCCAGTTCATGCGGGTGTCTCCTTCGGGAACGCGGCTTCAACTCGGCTGCGGAAAACGGCGGATCGGGTCAACCGTCGCCCATGAAGCCGCTGTCGCGCACGCCGAAACGCCAGTACGACGCCTGCGAAGCGGCGAGCGGCACCTGCCTCATGCGCCGCCGGAGGCGAGGGGAGACGGCTTGAAGCCCTTGGCGATGAGCCAGACGGCGAGACTCACTTCCCAGGCGAACACCGGGACCGCCGCGAGCGACCCCGCCACGGAGACCTGCTCGTACAGCCCGAACAGCACTCCGGTCGCGGACACACAGATCAGCGGACCTCCTACGAGCCCCAGTACGGCGATGAAGCGCGGCACGAGCCCCGAGCGGTACATCAGCCATGCCAGCACGAGGGAGTTCGCCCCCAGGACGAAGTTGGGGCCGATCAGGAACGTCCAGTCGTGGATCGCCACGAGGGCCTCGCCCACCGTGGTGAGAGCGGCGGCATCGCTGTCGGCGGATCCCGCGAAGTCCCTGCGGAGGGTCACCACCGACAAGACGCTGACGGTGCCGACGACGATGACGGCGGCTTCCAGAAGCCGGGCGCAGACGTAGCCGAGCGCGGCTCCCTCGTTCTGCCGCTTGATGACGGGATACAGGGCGGCCCCGGTGCCGACGACGGCTGCGGCGAGGACGATCTCGAACAGCGCCCCCAGGAGCACCCGGTTGTCCGCGCCAGACCCGGCGACATAGTCCGCGCCCCGCAGAACGGGCCCGTACAGCGCGAGACCGCCTATCGCGGCCACCTCGGTGACGAGGAACAGCACGCCCGTCACGATCGCGGTTTTTCTGACTGAGTCCATCAGGACCCTCCCCCTGCGCAAAGGTGTACGGCGTACACCGAAGGCTCACGGTAGGTGTACGACGTACACTCGTCAAGGCGGACGCCGTACGACGGATCACGAGGGAGCGGGACGCGACATGGCTCAGCAGACGGAGGCGACGCGCCGGACACCTCTCACCCGGGACCGCGTGCTGCGTGCCGCCGTCGCGCTCGCCGACGGAATCGGGATCGACGCGCTGAGCATGCGCAGGCTGGCGCAGGAGCTGGGCGTCGTACCGATGGCCCTCTACAAGCACGTCGCCAACAAGGAGGAGCTCCTGGACGGCATGGTGGACGTCGTGATCGGCGAGATCGCCGCGCCCGCTCCCGGCTCCGGCGGGAAGCAGGCGGTACGGCAGAGGATCCTGTCGGCGCGCGGCGCGCTCCTCGGCCACCCGTGGGCGGCCCAGGTGATCCAGTCGCGCAACGGCCCGACACCGGTCGTGCTCGCGTACATGGACGCGGTGATCGGTATGTTCCGCACCGGTGGCTTCTCCGTCGATCTGACGCACCACGCGATGCACGCCCTGGGCAGCCGGGTGATGGGGCTGACCCAGGAGCTGTTCGACGCCCCGCCCGGCTCCGGTGCGCAGGCGCGGCCGGCCATGTCGCCTGAGGACGCGGCGAGGTTCCCCCATGTGCTGGAGCTGGCCGGCGCGGTGGCCCACGACGAGAGTTCCGTGGTGGGCCACGGTTGTGACGATCAGTTCGAGTTCGAGTTCGCGCTGGATCTGCTGCTGGACGGGTTCGAGCGGCTCCACGAGCAGGGCTGGTCCTCCGCCGGCTCCCGGAGCGGCCCGACCGCCTGACACCGGGAGCCGGGGCCGGGGGACTGTGTGAAAGGTCCGGAGGGTGACGGTCAGGCGTGCGGCACACGCGGCGCGGGCGGCGTCCAGCGGCGCGTCCGGGGGACGGCCGGGGCGACGTCGAAGTCCTTCTTGAGGTGTTCGGGGACCGCGTAGTGCATGACACGCCCCCGGGTCAGGGAACTGAGCTCGAACAGCGTGGTCAGGTGGCCGAGACGGTCCAGGGCCCAGGCGCCGAGCGGTGACTTGTCCTCGATCGTCTCCAGTACGCCGAGCAGGGCGGGAGCGGCCTTGACGGCGGTGTCCCACGGGGTGCGGGGGACCTGGAGCCAGTCGGCGCAGGTGTCACCGATGAGGTGGCGGATGAGAGCGCTGACGAGAGGGTCGAAGAACGTGCCGGGGACGACCTCTTCGAAGAGGTCGATGAGCTGGCGGGTCAGATGGGCGCCTTCCTCCGACGGGCCCATGTGGCGGGTCATGTACAGGTCGGAGAACTGGCGGGCCTGTTCCAAGTCGACCGGTACGTGGCTCTGGTCGACGCCCAGCATGGCGCCCACGACCCGCCAGGCGTAGTAGTACGACTCGGCGCCATCGGTGCTCATGTGGATGCCGAGCCGGTGCAGGGCGTCCAGGACCTGCAGGGAGAACATCATCTGACCGCCGATCATGTCCTCCTGACAGATCGGCGTCCCGAGCGCACCGGTGTCCCAGCGGTCCTCGCGGCGCAGGTGGTGACGGATGGACGCGTGCAGCAGGCGGACCTTCTGCGCGGCGGGGATGAAGCGGCTGCCGGCCTCGAAGGCGCCCGGCTGCATGAGGTGCACCGTGAACTGCCCGGTCTCCGCCATGCGTTTCGAGGGGTACTTCAACGAGTGCGTCGCGGACAGGAGCTTCGCCACGTGCGGCAGCACGTAGCACGCGGGCATGGAGGCGAAGGACAGGGCCGTGGAGATGTGCACGTTGTTGTCGATGAAGAACAGCCGGGCCTTCTCCATCTCGTCCCAGTCCACCCAGGCCGGCGGGGCGCTGGTTTCGTGCAGGTACGCACGGGCCACCTCCGGCAGCCCGTCGGGCAGTTCCTGGCCCGAGGTCGAGACGAAACGCATGAGGGTGTTGAACTTGCCCACCTCACCGCGTTCGAACATGGTCGCCACGGTGGCGTCGGCCAGCTCGTCACCCACGTGGCGCAGGGCGTCGAGGGACTGATCGGTGTAGGTCATCTGCGGAACTCCTCACGGGACCCGGAACCCGGGTCGCGGGTCGGCGGCGCACGACGGGCCGGGTCATCGGGACCGGCGGACGGGACTGCCGGACGGAAAACGGGTGGCGGTGGCCGCGGCCGTATCAGTGATGTCGGATCGGGACAGCGATCGGGACCGGATCGGGAATGCGGGATCAGTGGCGGCGGACCGTGGCCGTGCGCGCCAGGCCCGCCAGCGCGCGGCCGGCCTCGACGGGCAGCGCGGTGTCGTCGAGGACCGCGGTGGCGATCCGGATCCGCTCGTCGATCATGCGCTCGATACGGGCCGGAGCCCCGGTGCGGTGCATGATCTCCCGCACCGCCCGCGCGTCTTCCTCGGCCAGGTGGCGTCGGCCCAGCAGCTCTTCGAGCGTGCGCCGTTCGCCGGCCGTGGCCTCCTGCCAGGTCTGGGCCAGCAGTGCGGTGGGCCGATGGGCGACGAGGTCGTCCGTGTTCGCCTTTCCGGTACGGGAAGGGTCGCCGAACAGGCCGAGCAGGTCGTCCCGCAGCTGGAACGCCTCCCCGAGCGGCAGCCCGTAGTCGGAGAACGTCTGCCGCAGCGCGCCGGAGGCGCCGGCCAGTGCGCCCCCGATGTGCAGCGGGTGCTCGACGGTGTACTTCGCGGTCTTGTAGCGGATCACCTTCAGCGAGGCGTCGGTGTCCGGCCGCGTACCGGTGCGCAGGATCTCCAGGCATTCGCCCGCCACCAGCTCGCGGGCCAGCACCGCCCACAGCGGGCGGGCCCGTGCGAGATAGGCGGCAGGGAGGCCGGAGGCGGTGAACAGCTGCCCGGCCCAGGACATCAGCAGGTCGCCCACCAGCATCGCCAGCGACCGGGCGGCGGCCTTCGGGCGCGGGCCGGCCGCCGTGACCGTCCGCAGGGCCTCGTGCACGGTGGGCAGTCCGTGCCGTACGCGGCTCTTGTCGATGAGGTCGTCGTGCACGACGGCCGCCGCGTGCACGAGCTCCATGGAAGCGGCCGCCCGTACCAGGGCGTCGCTGTCGGGCTGCCCGGCCGCCCGCCACCCCCAGTAGCAGAACGCCGCCCGCAGCCGCTTTCCGTGGGCCGTGGCGACCTGGAGCTGCTCGGCCACCGGAGTCAGGTCCGCGTCGATGTCGACCAGGCGGTCGGACTCCCGCTCGACGAAGTGGTGCAGCACCCGGTCGACACGGGCCTTGAAGGCGGCCTGCTCCCCGCACCCGTCAGCCATGCGCAGCGCCACCGCGCCGGGCCGTCACATGCCGGGCCAGCACCTCCAGGTGCGCCGGTGGCCCCGAAGCGCAACGGTCCAGGACCAGGCGCCCGCGCGCCTTGATCTCCTGCTGCCCTTCTGCGGCCAGTTCGGCCACGTCCGAGCGGCCGAGCAGCCCCCGCAGGCCGCTCACGACACTGCTCACCGCCCCCACCGCGAGATCCGCCATTCCCGCCGCCAGCAGCACCGCGTCGCTGTGCCGTGTCGTGCCGTGCTCCGGCCCGGTCTCATAAGACATTCCGTGTCTCCCCCTCCTCATGCGGCCCGTCCGAATCCGGCAGCCGCTGGGCGGGCGCCGGGGGAACGGGTGGCTCACCCCGTGCCCACCGGGAGCCTCTCCGGTCCTGGTCGGCGACGCGCCGCGGATCACCGATCGAGCGACCGGCCGGACTGGCGTCCACTGACGTGCGGGCGGGCCGGACTGGCGTCCACTGACGTGCGGGCGGGCCGGCCGGGCGGAACCCTCAGCCGTACGCGCGGCGGGGAGGCCCTCGGCCGTAAGGAGGGAGGGAAGGTCCCTCGGACCTGCGGCGAGGAGGGCATGCGTCAGGGCCCGGCATGGGGCTGCCGGGCCCTTGCAGACGTCACGCGTCGAGCGTCAGTGCTTGAAGGTGTCCTTGATCTTTTCCTTCGCCTGGCGTGCGTCGCCCTTGGCCTGCTCGGCACGGCCTTCGGTCTCCATGGATTCGTTGCCGACTGCTCGGCCGGCCGCTTCCTTCGCCTTGCCCTTGGCCTGTTCGGCCTTCGACTTCGCCTTCTGGTCCGCCACAACACTCACGTCCTTCCGTTCAAGCGGTGACGTCCTACGTCTGACCGCTCACGCGCCGGTCAAACGTGCCGATGGCGCGGTGCGCCGCCACCGGGTGCGGCGACGCGGGCCCTGCGGCAACCGTCCGCACGACGCGCGACAGCCGGGCCGCCCCGAGGAGAAACACGTGCGCTCCTGGCATGGTGGGAGCACCACGACGTGAGTGGCCGACACGGAAAGCGACCCACATGACCGACCCCCACACCGCGCGACCGGGCGACACCCCCCTCGTCGGCGTACGCACCCACACCGACATCGACCTGGCGCTGAAGAACAAGGCGGAACGCGACGAGGCGTCGCAGTTCTCCGCCGGGGCGGCCGCCGCCTACACCTGGGCCCTGGGCCGCACCGGCCGCTCCCCGATCACCGGCACGGCCGAGGCCAGGGGCGTTCCCGGACTGCCGCTGCTCACGGCGGAAGTGGATGCCTCGGTGGTCCAGCTGGACGATGCCACCACCCAGGGGGAGACCCGGGACTACATCAGCGGAGCGCACGACGCCCTGGCCTGGATCTGCGGGTACAGCGACCGGCCCGCATGACGGCCGCCGCCCTCCCCGGTCGGGGAGGGCGGCGGCTCGGGTTCGGTGGCGTCGGACGTCGCGGTGGTGTCAGACGTCGCCCCGCCAGGCACCCGTCTCGGTGCCGCGGGACTCGATGTACGTCTTGAAGCGCTCCAGGTCACCCTTGGCGCGGCGCTGCACGACGCCCAGCTTGTCGCCCACGGTCTCGGCGAGGCCGTCCGGGTGGAATTCCAGCTGGAGCATCACCTTGGTGCGGTCGTCGGCCAGACGGTGGAACGTGACGACTCCGGCCTGTTCCACCTCGCCGCCGACGGTGGTCCAGGCGACCCGCTCGTCGGGAATCTGCTCGGTGATCTTCGCATCGAACTCCCGCTTCGCCCCTGACACCTCGGTGACCCAGTGCGTCAGTGTGTCCGTCAGCTGCTCGATCCGCTCGACACCCTCCATGAACTCGGGGAACGTTTCGAACTGAGTCCACTGGTTGTAGGCCGTGCGAACCGGTACCCGTACCTCTACGGACTCTTCGACCTGCGACATCAGGTACTGCCTTTCGTTGGTTCCGCGGTGCCCGCACGCTCGTGCAAGCCGTGCGTCCTGGACACGCGTGTACCCACGTCGTCGCCGGTCATGAGTCGTACCCGCCGCAGCGCCGGTCCGTCCGGCCGTCCGGAAGGCTCAGCAGCGGCGCAGGCCGTGTGCGGAGGGGTAGGCGTCGAACGACGACGTGGTGTGCACGGCGGAAGCGGGCACGAAACCGGACGCCCCGTTGTCGTCGCCGGTGGTCTTGTACCAGGTGTGGTTGCCGCCCGAGTGCAGGGAGCCCGCGGTCCAGCAGTTGAACCAGCTGTACGTGGTCCGCAGGGTGTCGACCTGCCAGCTGTCCGTGGCGTCGGGGTAGCTGCGGACGGACGTGGGCGCCGAGTTGGTGCACCAGAGGACACCGTTCGATCTGACCCCGCACACCTTCAGCGCGTCACCGGCCTCCGCCGTGGCGGGGAGGGCGACGACGGCGAGGACGGCAGCCGTGGCGGAGGCGGCGAGGGTGCGGCGTATGGACAAGTGAACTCCTGTGTTTCCGTGGTCCTGCGTGCGGGCGGCCGTACGCGGCATACGACGCAGCCGGCGGGGCGTCGGTTGCAGCCGTCGTGCACTCGGGCACACGAGCGCCACCGCCGGGCGGAACGGGCGGGCGACGCGCCGGCCATGGGCGCGAACCCGCAGGCGGCGAGCGGCGGTTCCGACGCTACGACAAGGTGGCGGCGACCACGGATGCCGCCTCCGCGATCAGCCTGTCGTCGTGTCCGGCGGCTTCCTCGTCGCGGTTGGACATGATCGCCACGACGATCGGCGCGGTGCCGGGCGGCCACACCACCGCGATGTCGTTGCGGGCGCCGAAACCGCTGCCGGTGCCGGTCTTGTCGCCGACGACCCAGCTCTCGGGCACACCCGCCCTGATGGTCTCGTCCCCGGTCGTGTTGGTCCGCAGCCACGTCGTGAGCTGCGCGCGTTCCGCCTCGGCGAGAACGTCGCCGAGAACGAACGCGCGCAGGTCCCCGGCCATCGCCCGCGGCGTACTCGTGTCGCGCTTCTCGCCCGGCGACCACCGGCTCAGTTCGGGCTCGAGGCGTTCCATGCGGATGACGTCGTCGCCCATCCTCTCCAGTTCGGCGTCCAGGCTCCGGGGCCCGCCGAGCGCGTCGAACAGCAGGTTCGCCGCGGTGTTGTCGCTGTAGCGGACCGCGGCGTCGCACAGCTCGCGCAACGTCATCCCGCTCTCGACGTGCTTCTCGGTCACCGGGGAGTTGGCGACCAGATCGGCCCTGGAGTACGTGACCACCTTGTCCATCCCGCTCAGGCGGTACTTGCGCAGCACCGCGCCGGCGGCCAGCGCCTTGAACGTGGAGGCGAAGGCGAAGCGCTCGCCGTCCCGGTAGGCCACCTCGCGCCCGGTGCCCGTGTCGACGGCGTACACACCCAGCCGCGCGTCGAACCGGCGCTCGAGCGCCTTGAGTTCACCGGCGTACGGCTTCGCGGGCGCACTCGGCCGCGTCTTGTCCGCAGACGGCGCAGACGGCGCCGACGAGGACGACGGGGCCGACGGCGAAGACGAGGCCGCGGGCCCGCCCTGGCCACAGGCCGCGAGCGGGAGGAGAGCGAGTGCCGCGAGCGCGCCGAGAACGGCGCGCCGGGCACGGGTGTGTCGCACGGGCTTCATCGGTTGCATGGTCCAGAACCTCCGGAGGCGCCCCGCGCAGGGGCGCATGGCGGGCCGGAGCCACACTGGTCCGGCCCGGTGCGTGGTCATTGACTGCCGGGCCGGACCACGATCACCCCCGGGCGGCCATGCGGTCCAATACGGCTGTGCGCTGTTCCATGCCGAACTGGCATAGTGTGCGGCCGTGGATCTGGTGCAAGCGTGTCGCGCGTTCGTCAGCGTCAGCGAGTACGGCGGCTTCACCGTCGGAGCGGCCGCTGCCCGGATGTCCCAGTCGGTGGCCAGCCGTCGCGTCGCCGCTCTGGAGGAACGCTTCGGCGAGCCGCTGTTCGAACGCACGTCACGGCGGGCGGTTCTCACCCCGTTCGGCCGGGACATGCTTCCGGTGGCCAGGCAACTCGTACAGGCCGCCGACGTGCTGCTGCACGAGGCCGAGGCCGCCAAGCGCAAACCGTGGCGGCTCGCCGTGCCCGGCACCTGCGCCACGGCCGCTCTCGCCCGTCTCGTGGCCGAGGCGCGCGGACACGATGTCACGCTCGACCTCCGCGTCGCGGAGCCCGCACAGCGCAGGGAGCTCGTTCACGCGCAGCAGGTACGGGCGGCCCTGCTCGCCGTGCCCCCGGACGAGGCGGCGTGGTCGGTGCCGCTCGGGCTTGCGGGCGCCCAGGACCCCGGCGTACAGCGCGTCTACCTGGAGACGCTGCGGGTCGGACGGGCCGCGACCGGCCCGGCCCGGCGTGTGTGGATCCAGCCGGAGGACGACGTACCGCACATCCGCGACCCGCTGACGAGGCTGCGCGACGCCGTCGGACTGCGGCCGTCGCAGCTCGTCGCGGCGGCCGACCTCACGACCGCCGCGGCGGAAGCACTCTGCGCACGCGACCTGCTGTTGTGCAGCCGGGCCCAGGCCGGTGAACTCGCCCTGCACTGGCGGCCGGTCGGCGAGATCGCGCTGCACCGGGGGTACGCCCTGGCCGCCGCCGCGGGCGGCAGTGCGCAGCACCTCGAAGCGCGCCTGTCCGACGCCATAGCCCGCTGCCTGGGCGCACACACCTCGGAAGGGGTGACGGCGTGAGCACCGAGGCACTGCTGTACGACATGCGTCGGCAACTGCGCGACGGCGGTCTGCGCGGTTACCTGCTCGTGCGGGACCTGCACACCGGAGACGAGGTGGGGATCGATCCGGACACCGCGCTGCCCTCGGCCTCCCTGGTCAAAGTGCCGCTCGCGCTGGCGACCGTGGAGCGCGTCCGACGGGGCGAACTCGACGGGGCGGCGGTGCTCGACGTACCGCCCGGGCGGATCACCACGCCCGGTCCCACCGGGCTGAGCCGGTTCCGCCACCCGTCGCGGATCGCGATCGACGATCTGCTCTACCTGAGCACGTGCCTGAGCGACCAAACGGCCGCCGACGCGCTGTTCGGCCTCACCCCGCCCGCCCGGGTGGCCGCAATCCTCCAGGAACTCGGCATCCACGGCATCACGGTCCGGCACACGGTGCGGGAGCTGTCCGACACCCCGGTGGAACGCTTCGACGCCGACCAGGCGCATCTCGCGTACGCCCTGGCCATCGACGCCGGCACCAGCGGTCGGGGGCACCGGGTGCCGCAACTCGACACCACGCGGGCCAGCACCGGCAGCGCGCGTGCCTACGTCGAGCTCCTCCAGGCCCTGTGGACGCCGTCGGCGATCCACCCGGAGGTGGCCGGGCGGGTGCGCGGCCTCCTGGCCGACAACGTGCTGCGGCACCGGCTCGCCCCCGACTTCAGCTCCGACGCCAGCACCTGGTCCTCCAAGACCGGCACCCTCCTCAACCTCCGCCACGAGGTGGGTGTCGTCGAGCACGCCGACGGGCAGTCCTTCGCCGTCGCCGTCCTCACCGAGTCACTGGTCCCGGCCAGGACACAGCCCGGGGCCGACGCCCTCATGGCACATGTCGCACGCACCCTGCGTGACCACCTCCGGCAGCTGTGACAGCCGGGGTCCGACGGCTCGGGCGCACGACTCAGGGCTTCGACGTGGGAGGGTGCGCCCCCGGGCCGGTGCTGTCGGGGACCAGTGGGGTGGGGGAGAGGCTGGTGGGTTCCTCGCCGGGCTCCAGCAGGGTGTCGGCCGCGCCGACGATCAGCGGATCCGGTTTGCCCACGGCTTCGGCGTCCTTGCTGGCGTAGTCGAAGCGCGAGAGCAGGCTGCTCATGGCCTCCAGACGGCCGCGCCGCTTGTCGTTGCTCTTCACCACCGTCCACGGGGCGAAGGGGGTGTCGGTCGTCCGGAACATGTCGATCTTGGCGGCGGTGTAGTCGTCCCACCGGTCCAGCGACGCGACGTCGGTCGGCGAGAGCTTCCACTGTCGTACGGGGTCGACCTGCCGGATCGCGAACCGGGTCCGCTGCTCCGCGCGCGACACCGAGAACCACAGCTTGACCAGCAGAATCCCGTCGTCGACCAGCATCTGCTCGAAGGCCGGGCACTGCCGCAGGAACAGCTCGTACTCCTCGCGCGTGCAGAAGCCCATGACACGCTCGACGCCGGCCCGGTTGTACCAGGAGCGGTCGAAGAAGACGATCTCGCCCGCCGAGGGCAGATGCGCGGTGTATCGCTGGAAGTACCACTGCGACGCCTCGCGCTCCGTCGGCTTCTCCAGGGCCACCACCCGGGCGCCACGGGGGTTGAGCCGCTCGGTGAAGCGCTGGATCGTGCCGCCCTTGCCCGCGGCGTCCCGGCCCTCGCAGATGACGATCAGCCGCTGACCGGTCTCCCTGACCCAGCGTTGCAGCTTCAGCATCTCGATCTGGAGCACTCGCTTGCGGCGCTCGTAGTCCCGCCGCCGGACCTTCCGGTCGTACGGGTAGTTCTCCTGCCACGTCTTGATCGACTGCCCGGCGGCGTCCAGCAGTATCGGCTGTTCCGGCCTGGTCTCGTCGACGGTCAGGCCGTCCAACAGACCGTCGGCCCTGTCCCTGCCGCCTGATTCCTGGTTCATCGCGTCACCGTCGCCCCACTCGTACCGAAGGTCATGGCCCCTGTGTGCCCCGATACGCTCCCGGTACGACGGTTCCGGCACACCGGACGTCACTTGTCCCATTGTGCCCCGTCGCCGGCCCCGTACGTACGCTCGAAGAAGGCGTGCGTCCCACCGGGTGGCTACGCTCCGTAGCGCCTCTGCCGGAGTGCGTCGCGACGCCTGCCTGCTCCCCGGAGCACCGACGCCTGTCGCCCGCGGATCCTCCAAGGGGTCCGCGGGCGACGGAAGTCGTGGGTGGTGAACCTGCGCGTCGACGTCAGTTGTTCATGTCCTTGTCGAAGTCCCTGGCGCAGGCGTCCCGTTCGCTCTGTGTGTCGGCCTGCTGGACGCAGTCGTCGAAGTTCTTGAACTCGTCGGAGTTGAGGATCGACGCACCGATGGCGATGATCACCGCCGACGCGATCAGACCCAGCGCGCCGAGCACCGCGCCGATGATCGCCATCTTGCCGCGCGGCGCGTGCCCCCCGCGGGCCTTGCGCGCGCCGAGGATGCCGAAGACGACGGCCAGCAGACCGAGCACGATCCCGCCGAAGACGGTCCAGAAGAGCAGCAGCGCCGCGATGCCGAGGACGAGCGCGGCAACCGCGAGCCCGTTGCTCCGCTTCACCCCCGCGTCCTGGTGGGTCTGACCGTAACTGTCCGGGGTCTGCGGGTGGTTGGAGAAGGCCACGTGATCACTCTCATCTCTGCTTTCCGACCATTGAGTTGTCGTACGTGCCCCTTGTGCCCCACACCCGGCCACGAATGCCTGCGGTTTCTCCGAGTGCCGACCTCACGCGTGTTCCACGCGCCACCTGTTCATGGCGCGGACCCGCCGTCCCCGTCCTCTCCGTCGGTGTGGCGGCCGCGGGTCAGGGCGAGGATGCTGCCCGCGATGGCGATCACCGCGATGGCCAGGGCGATGCTGACACCGCCCTCGGTGTCCCAGTACACGTCCTCCAGGCTGATCAGGAGCGCCGCCTCGTCCAGGACCAGGGCCAGTCCCACCCCGTAGGCGAGCCCCATCCAGGCGCGTGCGCGAGGCGTGCGTTCGACGAGGCCCGCCGCGCCCACCGCCGCGAGCATCAGGATGCCCCAGACGTAGTGGTGGATGTGGACTCCGCCGGCCTTGACGTCGCCCAGCCCGGCCACGTCGATGTGGATGAGCCAGGTCAGCAGGCGCATGCCGCCGAAGGTGAGGGCGAACCCCCACCAGGCCAGTACGAAGCCGCGTCGCTCCGGGGAGATGCCCGGCAGCAGACGCAGCCAGGGCGAGGGGCGGTCCGTGCCCGGGGATCGCGTACGGTCGGTCGTCCTCGACGGCTTCACGCGTGCCCTCCCGCCGTGAACTGCCGGATCAGCGCGGCCACGGCGTCCGGCGCGCTGTAGTGGGCCGCGTGCGCGGCACCCTGGACCTCGGCCGCGCGTCCGTCGCCCACCATGCGCGCCACCCGCCGGGTCCAGCTGTCCGAGGCGATGGTGTCGCCCGCCCCGCGCAGGACGAGGGTCGGCACGTGCACCTGGGCCAGATGCCCCTCGAAGGACTCCGCCGCGTCCTTCAGCGCATGGCGGAACGACGCGGCGAAGCGGAAGGGGCCGGTCACCAGGTAGTCGGTCGCGGCCACCGCGAGGAGGGAGAGCGGCTCCCGCGGCGCGTCCGCGAGGAGCCTGGCGCACTGGCGCCATCCGGACGCCCCGGGTTCCAGTGCCGGACCGACGAGCACCATCCGGCGCACCAGGCGCGGCTGGCGGGCGGCGAAGGCCGCGACCACCTGGCAGCCGACCGAGTTGGCCACCAGCAGACTCGGGCCCAGGCGAAGCCGCTGGTGCCAGCGGGTCAGGGCGCCGGCGAGTTCCGTCACGTCGGGTGCGCGGCGCGCGCCGGCGCGCGACCGTGCGTTGCCCGGCAGGTCCGGTACGAGCACGGACGCCCCGCTCGTGGCCAGCCTCCGTGCGAGAGGCACGAAGTACCGCCCCGAGAGCCCGAGTCCGTGCACCAGCACCACGCTCGGAACCCCGTCGCGCGGGGCGGGTCCGAACCTGCGGGTGAAGAGCCCGGCATGTGTCGTGTGTTCCATGCGTCCACCATCGCGCAGTGAGGGCCCGGAGCCCGGGAAGCTCGGGGGTGGGCCGGCAGGGCGGCGTGTGCGTGTGCGCGGCCCCGCCACGGTCTCGTCGGCCGCGAACTCCGCGGAGTGGCGGACCGCGTGGAACTGCCGCTGCCCGACCAGCTCCACCCGGACGGACGGGCGGCGACGCACCGCCGCAATCGCGAACGTTCCGCCCTTCTGCCCCGGCGGCCCGTTCGCCGCCGGGCGCGCCGGACCCTCCCGCACCGACGATGTCGGCACGGAGGGCGGCCTTCCGCTGACGCCTGCGACCCGATCGCCCGCCGGGGGGTGTCGCAGCAGTGATCGGGTCCGCCAGACCCGATGCATTCCGTCGCAAACGTGCGCGATAAGGTCTTGTGTGATGTGCGTCGGCCGAACCAGGACACGGACGCAAGGGCGGGTTGACTGTCGACCACAGCGCTCCCCACAGCGCCTCCCGCGGTGTTCCCACACTCTCGGCGCGCCTCCCCACCTCGTCCGCCTCGCCCCTGCCCGGCCCCTGGCCGCCTGCCCCGGAAACACCTCACATGAGCATCGACGCCGCCCTGCGTCCCGAACCCGCCCCAGCCTCCCCGGCCGCCCCTGACCCGTCCCCCCGGCGCAAGGCGGCCGGCCGGGCTCCGGCCCGGCCCACCCCGGCGGCGGCCTTCCACAGCATCAGCGCCGCGACAACGGTCCTGATGGGCCTCGCCGCGATCGGCGCGGTGCTCCACGAACCGGTGCTGATACCGCCCCTGGCCGCCAGCGCGGCCCTGGTCCACAGCGCTCCCGCCCTGCCGCTCGCCCAACCCCGCAGCGTGATCGTCGGCCACGTGCTGGGCGCCGCCGTCGGCTACGGCGTCCTGGCGGCGGCGGGCAGCAACGCATGGGCCGCGGCCGTGGCGGCCGGCGTCACGCTCGCGCTGATGATCGCCGCCCGCACACCGCACTCGCCCGCCTGCGCCACCGCCGTCGTCATCGTGCTCCAGAACCCCGCGCCCGCCCGGTTCGTCCCCCTTCTGCTGGGGGCCACCCTGCTCCTGGTCGCGACCGGGTACGCCGCTTCCCGGATCCGCCGTACGGCTGTCAGATACCCCACGTACTGGTGGTGACCGGCGGTTCGCGCCCCGGTGCGTGAGGGGCGACGGCCGGTCACCCGGCCTGCCGGAGTCCGCGCCGCGGTCCGTACACCGGCATCCCCGCACGGCCGTGCCGTGGTTGCGACGGCCGGAAGAGGGGGACTGTGCCGCTGTGAAGCGTCGTGAGAAGTGCCGCGCGAAGGGTTCACGTCTGCGGTTCGACGGGTGGATCGCCGGCGTCGGGACCTCCTCCGGAACGCGCGTGGTGCTCGGGCACTGGACGCGGTCGCCGTTCGGCCCGTTCAGTGACGTGATGATCGAACGCGCGGACGGCGAACGTCTGCTGCTCGCGCCGAACCACCAGGTCTCCGCCTTCGTCGCCGGCACCTACGGCTTCGACGTCGTCCGGGTCGTGCCCGTCGCCGTGCGGATCAAGGGTGCGTCGTGGGCCGTCGAGGCCGGGTCGCTGCACCTGCGCTTCACCGTGGGCAGGCGCGGTCCCCTCGGACGTCTGCTGCGCGCCGTGCCCCGCCCGGTCGCCGCCCGGCCGTTCTGGGCGGCCCTGGTCGACGTCCCCGCCCGGCTGCTCCCCGGTGTACGCACCCGGGGCAGCGCCGGCGACGGCCGCCGGGAGTGGTACGGCGCACAGGACCTCCTGCCGGTGATCACTGCCGGCGCGACCTTCGACGGAGTCGACCTCGGCCCCCTCGCGCCCGTCGATCCCCCCGTACGTTTCGGTTTCGGCTCGGCGCCCCGGCGCCCCTCCCTCGTACGCGTCACCACCACGGTCGAAGTGAGTGACGGCCGCCCTGCGTGACGAGTGACGTCCCGACGGGGGCCGTACCAGGGGATACGGCGGGGGTGTGACCGGAGTACGGCGGCGCGCACGACGGCTCAGAAGAAATCAGCCAGGGCGCCGGCCAGCGCATCGGGGGCCTCCTCGGCCACGTGGTGCCCGGAGTCGATGCCGTGGCCGCGCACGTCGGGTGCCCAGCGCTGCCAGATGGCGAGCGGGTCGCCGTACAGGTCTTCGAGGTCGTCCCGGAGCGACCACAGGGCCAGTGCGGGGCACTGGATCCGCACACCGGCGTCGCGGTCCGCTTCCTCGTGGCGCCTGTCGACGGTCAGACCGGCCCGGTAGTCCTCCAGCATCGCCCGCACCACGTCGGGGTTTCGCGTGGCCTCGCGCCATTCGGCGTAGTTCTCCCGGCCCATGCTCCGGGGGTCGCCGTGGTACCAGCTGTCCGGGTCGGCGTTGATGACCCGTTCGGGGATGTCCGGCTGGGCGAAGAAGAACCAGTGCCACCACTGCGTGGCGAAGCGCGCGGTGATCCGGGACAGGTGCTCCGAGAGAGGGAGGCAGTCGATCAGCGCCACACGGTCCACCGCGTCGGGGTGATCGAGCGCCAGACGCAGGGCGACCGCGCCCCCTCGGTCGTGTCCGGCGAGCCGGAACGAGGCATGACCGAGGGAACGCATCACGGCCAGCATGTCGTCGGCGACCGCACGCTTGCAGTGCGCGGAGTGGTCCGCCGTGGGCGCCGGGCCACGGGAGCGGCCGTATCCCCGCAGGTCCGGGCAGACCACGGTGAACCCCCGCTCGACCAGTCGAGGGGCGACGCGGTGCCAGGTCGCGGAAGTTCTCGGGTGGCCGTGCAGCAGCAGCACCGGCGGTCCTTCGCCGCCGTGGCGTACGAAGACGGACGCGTCCCGCGTGCGTACCCGCTCGGTCGAGAAGCCCTCGAACATCGGTCCAGCCTCCGTATCCGTGCCGTGCCGTGCCCGGGCGGGATCAGGACCCGCTCAGCTCGTTCGCCACCTGCTCCACCGCGTCCAGGGAGCACGCGAGCGCCTCCTGCGACGCGGCTCGTGCCTCCCGCAGTCTCGCCCGTCCGTACGCGACGAACGCCACGGCGCCGAGACCGTACGCCGCCGCGAACACACCCGCCACACGCTGCGCCGGCCACACCCGTTCCAGCGCGCGTACCGTCGAGTCCTGTGCCGCGAGCAGCGCCAGCACCCCCAGCACTCCGCCCGCCCCCAGCGCCGCCGACCCGTGCCGGCCTTCGCTGACGGCGGCCTCCAGCTCCGCCTTGACCTGGCCAACGTCCTCACGTACCAACGCGATCACATCCTGTGACAGTGCCTGCATGCCCTCTCGGGTACCCGTGCCCCGGCCCGGCACGCAGCCCGCCGGACACGCCGTGCGCCCGGCACATCCGTCCATTCCGGGCCTTCTTCGGCCCCGCCCCTCCGCCGGGCGCCTCGGCCGTGACCCCTGACCCGCTTCCAGGAACGCCTCTTGGCCCCGCCGTCGTCGTGGGAGGCTGTGTGCGACGCGACGAAGGGGGCGACCGTGGCCAAGGTGAGCATCACCCTTGATGCCGAGTTGGTGGTGGAAGTGATGGTCCTGGCCGGGGTGGGATCGCCGCAGGACGCCGTCGAGCTGGTCGTGCGCGACTACATCGCCCGCGGCCATCGCACGGAGGCACGTGTCGAACTCGACGACCGGCGACCGCGCGAAGCCGAGGCCAAGCCCCAGGACACGCAGGGCTGACGGCCGCCCGGGCGGATCGCGGTATCCGGGCAGTGGGTAGTCTCGCCCTCGATGGGACTGGACATCACCGTGCTGATCGCCGACTGGTCGTGGCTGGGGGAGGCGCCGCCCCGGGACCGGCTGTCGCGGTTGAGGGACGCCTGGTACGACGACGGGACGGGGCTCTGGGACCACGACGCCCCGGCCGTCGAGGGCGACTGGCAGTGGCCACGCGGACCCGGCGGCGTCCGTTTCGCGGTCTACGAGTTCCGCCGCACCTGCGGTTCGTACAAGGCCCACTTCTGGGCCGGGCAGCGGTGGGAGACCGTCCGCGACCAAGCGGATCCGCAGGTACGGGCCGGGCTGGACGCCGTGCTGGCGGGACTGATTTGGGACGGGCCGAACGGTGAAGCCGCGCACACGGACCCGGGCTTCTTCTGTGACCAGCCCGGAGTCTCCCACGGCCTGCTGCTCGCGCGGTCGCCGGACAACGTCCGTGAACTGGCCGCCAGATGGCAGCGGATACGACCCCTCGTCGACGGGTTGCGTGAGGTCTTCGTCGAGCACGCGGCCGTGCCCGACGCATGGGTCGGCGACTTCGACGAGTTCACCGACCTGCTGGAGGACTGGGGCCGCGTCCTCACCGAAGCCGCCCGGCGGGGCTGGGGCGTCCTGGGACTGAGCGAATAATCGCGGGTCGCTGCCGGGCAGCGGGCCGCGTCGTGCCGCCGGAGCGGCGGAGTCCGTTCGCCGTCGCCCGCAGACGCGGGGCGCCCGGCTGCCCGGCTGCCCGGCGGGGACCGTACCGCCTAGGCGCAGACGGCGTAGACCGTGATCGGCGTGAGGGGATCGGGGCCCCGGGCGGATCCGATCCAGCCGGTTCCGTCCGGTGCCGGGTAGCTTTCGTAAGCGGCCACCACTCCGTGCGTCCGCACACCCCCGCCCACCGCCTTCGTGCCGGCGGGACACCGCGCGACGACCGGTTCACCGTTGGCCGTGCCGGTCTCCGTCACCGTCTCCAGGGCCGAACGCCCGGCGTCTGCCGACGCGGCGTACGACGTGCCCGCCGTGCCTCCGCCGCCGGCGTGCGCCGTCCCACCGGCCCCGATGGCCAGCGTCAGCGCCAGCAACGACACACCCGTACCGAGGACGCGCTGACCCAGCATCAGCCATGGCCTTTCTCCGTGTGCGCCTCTGCGAGGCGATGTCCCGTCGAAGGCATTCATCCCGGTCCGACCGGCACTCATACCGCCGCATCCCGAAACCACCGGTTCGGGGCACGACAGCGGCGGCGAACCGGCCCTTGGGCCGGGCCGGGACGCCGTGGCCGGGACGACAGCGGGGCCCGACCGGTGCACCGGTCGGGCCCCGCCGTGTCGTCGTGCGTCAGACGGACACCGGCGTGCCGAGCATCGCCGAGGCGCGCTGCAACGGACTGAGGGCCGGTGCGGGCGCGACCTCGGTGACTGCACTGCGGCACGTGAAGCCGAGGAGGGTCATCGCACGGACGACTTCGCCCGCACTGAAGTCACGGCGGTCCTGGCGGGTGACGACCTCACCCACTTGCTTGACCGGGTAGTGCCGGCGGCCGACGATCACGGAGTCGCCGGTGACCGGTTCGGGCTTGACGCCCTTCATTGACTCCAGCACGCCGTCCTTCGTCAGGTTGAACGGGAAGCGGGCGATGACACAGCGCATGAGACCTCACAGCGAGTAGAGGAGAACGGTCCGGCCGGGGCGGGACGGCTCAGGGGGTACGGGGCAGGTCGCCCGGGGCGCCGACGTGGTCGGCTGCCCGGAGCACGGGTGCGAGCCGCTCGTCGGCACCGCCGAGGTCGCGCAGACGCAGCCGGTCCGTGTACGTGCGACCGGCGCGCGCGGCGGCGAGCTGGCCCTCGGTGATCAAGCCGGTGCGCCGGCCGTCCTCGTCACAGACGACCAGGTGCGTGGCGCGGGCGCCGGCCATGACCGACAGAGCCACCTCGACGGTCATGTCGGCCCAGACCTGCGGCCCGTCCGAGTGAGTGGTGTCCACCGCGTGGTGCCCGGTGGCCGTGGCCACCGGGTGGAGTCGCGTCTGAACCGGTGTCAAAGGTGCCTCCTGCGAGAACGGTGAGCGTACGGAGCGTGGTTCTAGGCCGCCGCGCCGAGGGGCTCGGGACCGCGGGTGGCGCGGCGGGGGGCCTGCGAGGGCCGGCCACGGCGCGAACGGGCCGCGGCGGCACGCTTCGGGCGCTCGCTCACCGGCGCCGTGATGACGACCGGGATGCCGGAGGGGGCCTGCGCCCCGGTGATGCGGTCCAGCTCGGACTCGCCCGAGCGCACCTGAGTGATCTGCGGACGGATGCCGGCGTCGGACATGAGGCGGACCATGTCCCGGCGCTGGTGGGGGGTGACCAGGGTGACGACGCTGCCGGACTCGCCCGCGCGGGCCGTACGTCCGCCCCGGTGCAGGTAGTCCTTGTGGTCGGTCGGCGGGTCGACGTTGACGACCAGGTCGAGGTTGTCGACGTGGATGCCCCGGGCGGCGACGTTGGTGGCGACCAGCACGGTGACATGGCCCGTCTTGAACTGCGCCAGCGTGCGCGTGCGCTGCGGCTGCGACTTGCCGCCGTGCAGGGCCGCGGCCCGCACACCGCTGGTGAGCAGGTCCTGGGTCAGCCGGTCCACGGCGTGCTTGGTGTCCAGGAACATGATCACGCGTCCGTCTCGGGCGGCGATCCGCGTGGTGGCGTCGTGCTTGTCGCCTCCGTGGACGTACAGCACGTGGTGCTCCATCGTCGTGACGGCGCCGGCCGACGGGTCGACCGAGTGCACGACGGGGTCGGTCAGATAGCGGCGGACCAGCAGGTCGACGTTGCGGTCGAGTGTCGCGGAGAACAGCATGCGCTGTCCCTCCGGACGGACCTGGTCCAGCAGGGCGGTGACCTGCGGCATGAAGCCCATGTCGGCCATCTGGTCGGCCTCGTCCAGCACCGTGACCGCCACCTGGTTCAACCGGCAGTCGCCCCGCTCGATGAGGTCCTTGAGCCGGCCCGGCGTCGCCACGACGACCTCGGCGCCGCTGCGCAGCGCGCCGGCCTGGCGGCCGATCGACATCCCCCCGACCACCGTGGCGAGCCGCAGCTTGACGGCGCGGGCGTACGGGGTGAGCGCGTCGGTCACCTGCTGCGCCAGCTCGCGGGTGGGGACGAGGACCAGGGCGAGCGGCTGACGGGGCTCGGCGCGCTGTCCTGCGGTACGGGCCAGCAGCGCGAGGCCGAAGGCCAGCGTCTTGCCGGAGCCGGTCCGCCCACGGCCCAGCACGTCGCGGCCGGCGAGGGAGTTGGGCAGGGTGGCGCCCTGGATGGGGAACGGTACGGTCACGCCCTCCGCCGTCAGCGCGGCGAGCAGCTGCTCGGGCATGCCGAGGTCGGCGAACGCCTCGACGGCGGGCAGCGCCGGGGTGATCGTCTCGGGCAGGGCGAACTCACCCTGCACCGCGGCGGGCCGGCGGCCGTAGCCGCCCGAGCGGCTCGACGTACCGGAGCGGGTGGACGCCGACGGGCCGAAGCGGCCGCTTCGGCCGGCGCCGCCCGCACCGTCGGTGTAGCCACCGCTCGTACGGGTGCGGGAGGATCGGTCGTTCGTGCGAGTGCGGTTCATGCGGGGCCTTCCTCGATGCGGCAGGTATCAAGGAGTTTCCGCAGCGAATGAGCAGCACGGAGAATCGCGAGAACGAGCCGGAAAAATTGCGCAGACGAAAAAAGAGCCGACCACCGGAAGAGAAATAAGACGGGTGATCGCTGAAGCGTGTGGCGAACCTCGTGAGCCGGGAGCGCGGTTCCGGAGCGGAAGCTCTTACGGAAATGTCGCGTCCGGAGTCGGGTCGGACGCTCGTCGTGCGGCGGGGCCTGCGGGTGCCTGCCGGGGCCGGAATCGCCGCAGGGGCGGGGGAGGGGAGTGCCCCTGTGCCCCGAAATGCAACGAGCTGGGGCCCGCACCCCAAGGTGCGGGCCCCAGCTCGTACTACGCGTCAGCGTCAGGCGGGAACGATGTTCTCCGCCGTCGGGCCCTTCTGGCCCTGCGCGATGTCGAAGTTCACCTTCTGGCCTTCGAGCAGCTCACGGAAGCCCTGGGCGGCGATGTTCGAGTAGTGGGCGAACACGTCCGCGCCGCCACCGTCCTGCTCGATGAAGCCGAAGCCCTTTTCTGCGTTGAACCACTTCACGGTGCCAGATGCCATGTCAATCTCCTTCGGGGCAGTGCCGGAGTCCGCACTGTGCGGCTCCGCGTCGCTGCGATGATCACCCGCCCGGAAATGACCGGAAATACAAAAGTGTCGCCATCGGAGAAAAATCCGGTGGAGGCACCTAGAGTTTTGGGAACCACAACTGCAACTTGTAAAGACAGTAGCACGACGAGATCAGCCGTGCGTCTTGAGTGATTCCGCTCGGCCTGTTGCGGGAGATACCTTCGATCCGCCTTGCTTTAATTTCTCGCTTCGCGGCTGCAGATATTCGCTGGTCCCGGAATTCGACGTGCGGGACGGTCCCGGGTGCGCGGACGGTCCCAGTACGTGGCGGCGGAGGGCTGCCAGGACCGGCGCAGGGGGTCGCGTAGCCGCCGTACGCACAGGCCGACGGGCGTGAGCACCAGGAAGTACAGCGCGGCGAGCGCCGGGCGGTGCAGGGGGTCAGTCCATCGGAATCGACTCACGCCAGTCGTCCTCCTTCTCCCGCCACGGGGGCTGGGCCTCCTTCTCCAGCAGGAAGTCGCCGAGCACCAGCAGATCGATCCCCGTGCGCATGAAGCACGTGTACGCCTCCTCCGGGGTGTTGACGATGGGTTCGCCCCGGACGTTGAACGAGGTGTTGACCAGCACGGGGCAGCCGGTCAGGTCGCGGAAGGCGGTGAGGAGCCGGCGGAAGGGCGGATTGTCGTGCGGGCCCACCGTCTGCACACGCGACGACCGGTCGACGTGGGTGACCGCCGGAATCGTGGACCGCCGGACCCGGAGCAGGTCGAGCCCCGTCGGCCCGCCGCCCGTGCCGGCGCGCTCGTCGTCGCAGTCCAGGCACTGCTCGGCCGCGACCTGGGCGGTCAGCAGCATGTACGGGCTCTCCTGGCGGAGGTCGAACCACCGTCCGGCGTCCTCGCTGAGCACGGCGGGGGCGAAGGGGCGGAAGGACTCCCGGAACTTGATCCTGAGGTTCAGCGTCGACTGCATGCGGGCGTCGCGCGGGTCGGCCAGGATCGAGCGGGCCCCGAGCGCCCGGGGCCCGAACTCCATGCGGCCCTGGAACCAGCCGACGATCCGCCCGGCGGCGATCTCCGCCGCCACCCGCCGGGCCAGCCGGTCCCCGGACAGGCGGGTGTGCGGGATGTCACCGCGGTCCAGGAACGCGGCGATCTCCTCGGCTCCGTAGGCGGGCCCGAGCAGCGCTCCGGACATCGCGTCGGTGTGCCGGGCGAGATGCGCTCGGGGAGCACCGCGCCGGTGGGACTCGGCCAGGGCGGCGCCCAGGGCGCCACCCGCGTCACCGGCCGCGGGCTGGATCCACACCTCGTCGCACAGACCGTCCGCCACGATCCTGCCGTTGGCCACGCAGTTCAGGGCGACCCCGCCGGCCAGGCACAGGCGCCGCTCCCCGGTGCGCTCGCACACCGTCCTCGCCAGCCGCAGCATCACCTCCTCGGTGACCAGTTGTACGGAGGCCGCGAGGTCGAACTCGCGCTGGGTGAGCGGGCCCTCCGGCTCCCGGCGCGGCCCGCCGAACAGCGCCTCGAAGCCGCGTCCGACCATCACACGGCCGTACAGGAAGTCGAAGTGACGCAGATCCAGGCGGAACGAACCGTCCGGTTTGACGTCGACGAGCCGCTCGCGGATGAGGCGGGCGTAACGGGGGGTCCCGTAGGGGGCGAGGCCCATCAGCTTGTACTCGCCCGAATCGACCTTGAAGCCGCAGAAGTAGGTGAACGCCGAGTACAGCAGGCCGAGCGAGTGCGGGAACCGCAGCTCGCCCAGCGCCTCGAGCCGTGTCCCCCGGCCGTGCCACATGCTGGTCGTCGCCCACTCGCCGACTCCGTCGACGCACAGTACGGCCGCCGACTCGTACGGGCTGGGGTAGAACGCCGAGGCCGCGTGCGAGGCGTGGTGCCGCCCGGTGAGGACGGGCGGTACCGCACCGCCGTCGCTCGCCCGCAGGTGGCGCCGCACCTCCCGCGCCGCGTTCCGCTTGCGGGTCGGCCACTGCGGGAAGGCGTCGTGGAACGCCGGAAAGCCCTTCGGTGCGGTGGCCAGCCAGGTGGCCATGACCCGCCGGAACTTCAGGGCGGAGTCCTCGTAGAAGGCGACGGCGGCGATGTCGCCGAGCTTCGCCCCGGCGGCTTCGAGGCAGTGGTCCACGGCCCGGGCCGGGAAGCGGGGATCGTGACGGCGGCGGCTGAAGCGCTCCTCCTGGGCGGCGGCCAGCGGGACGCCGTCCGCGACGACGGCCGCCGCGCTGTCGTGGTAGTAAGCGGAGATTCCCAGGATCAGTTCCGGCATCGGCGCCCCTCCCGTCCCCGTCCTCGTACGCCCCGGTCGTGCCGGGGGCGGCTGCCGCGCATCAGAAGAGCGGGTAGATGGACGCGTCGTCCCCGGGCTGGGGCCGCAGCCCGGACCGGCGGTCGCGGCCGGGCGCGGGTGACGGCAGGGACGGCCGGGCCGCGGCGGGCGGCCGTCGCCGCAGCCTGTCCAGGAGTCGCCGGATCACGGACATGGGCGGTGGCTCCTCAGGTGAGGTCGAGGCGCCCGGCGAGCAGCCGGGCGACGGCGTCGTATCCCAGGTCGGTGCAGTGGACCCGGTCGATGAACAGCCACTCGTCGGGTGTGGTGGCCTCCGCGAGCGCGGCGTTCATGTCCAGGAAGGGCACCCCGAGACCGGCGCATCCGGCGCCGATCGCCTCGGCGTACTTCCGGCCCACCTCCAGGGTGGAGATGTCGTTGTGCAGCCGGCGGAAGTTGGACACGTCGTCCAGCTCGTCGAAGAGCAGCTTCTCCTGCGGGGTGGGTTCCTCCCGCACCCAGGGGGCGAGCGGCTGCAGGACGAACGTCAGCCGTGCGCCCATGGCGCCGGCGAGCAGCTTCCACGTACCGAGGTGGCGCACGGTGAGGCCGGCCGCCCGGTCGATCCGCTCCTGCGGCGTCGGTACGGTGTCGGGGGCGGCCCCGCACTCGAAGAACGCGCCGTGCCGGCCCTGGCGCTCCGCCGGCAGCCTGCTCAGCACCAGGTTGTTGACGCCGGAGAACAGCACGATGTCTTCGACCTCGGGCAGCTGCTGCTGGAACAGCGTGAGGAGCATCAGTTCCTGCGCCGAGTTGTGGCTCTGTCCCGAGAAGTTGAGCCAGGGCAGCCGGGGCGCGTGCCGCGTCCACAGCCGGGAGGGCACGGTGGCGGCGTCGCCGGTGGCCCCGACGCCGAATGCCGCCGAGCTGCCGGCGAGCAGCCGCACGGGGCCGGGCGGCCGTTCGCCGCAGACGGCGGCCACGGCGTCCCCCGGTCCCCGGGTGACGCGGAAGCCGTGTTCGTCGGTGCTGTAGACCGGCGTCTTCTCGTTGCCGTACTGGAAGAACCCCAGGTACGGCTGGTCCTCCAGGACGAAGGTGTAGTGCTCCATCTGCGGGGCGAGCTGAGCTCGGGGTGAGTGCACGGCGGAGGGTCTCCCGTCCCTGGGTGCCGGTCGGTGGACGCGGGGGTGTTACGCCGGCGGGGTGGGCGGCGGCGCGGGCAGGGAACCGGGGCGGTCCTCCCGGATCAGGTCCGCGTTGACGGCCATCGCCGCCAGACCCCCGCTGGCCGCCGCCATGGCGGCCTGCTGCATGTTCTTGCCGAGGTCCCCCGCCACGTACAGCCGGGGCAGTGCGGTGCGCCCGCGCTCGTCGGTCTGCACGGACTCCAGGTCGTCGCTCCGCAGCCACGGGCGCAGGGGTTCCACGCGCGGCTCGGTGTCCATGTGGAGGAACAGCGCGCCGAAGGTCAGCGACCGGCCGTCCTCCAGGTCCACCGCCACGCCGTCCGGGTGCGGCGAGACCCGGGCGACCTTGTCGGTGACGGTGGGGATGCCCGCCGCGGTCAGCCGCTCCCGCTCGTCCTGGGGGAGCTCGCGCCGGTCGGACAGGTAGGTGAGGGAATCGGACCAGACGGTCAGGGTGGCCGCCAGGCACTCACTGGGCACGACGCCGCCGTACACGCCGAAGCTCTTGCCGCGTACTTCCCAGGCGTGGCAGTACGGACACTCGAACACCGACGTGCCCCACAGATCGGCCAGACCGGGGACGGGCGGCAGCTGCGAGCGCACGCCGGCCGCGTAGAGCAGGGTCCGGCTGCGGAAGATGCCCGACTCCTTGGTGGTGGTCACGACGTGGTCGCCGTCGGGCTCCACCGACACCACTTCGTCGTCCCGGAACGCCACGTCGTACGCACGCAGTTCGGCCCGGGCCCTGGCGCGGAAGCCGGCGATGTCCGCCCCGTCGTTCGTGAGGACGTTGTGCATGACGCCGGCCGCCATGTTGCGCGCGTCACCGGAGTCGACGAGCAGCACGCGGCGGCACGAACGGCCCAGGTACAGGGCGGCGTTCAGGCCCGCGGGTCCGCCGCCGACGATCACGGTGTCGTAGGGCTCTGCGGTCAAGGTTCACTCCTTCATCGAGGGGTCGGAGTCCTGCGGCGCCCGGGGGCCCGCCTGCGCGGCCGGGCCGGCGGGGGCGTCCGCGCGCAGGGGAGCGAGCAGCAGCAGCGCCCCGGCGGCCAGGACGCAGCCGCAGATGACGAAGACGGTCGGTACGGACAGGGCCTCGGCCAGCAGCCCGCCGAGGGTCGCGCCCACGGGCATGGCGCCCCAGGCGCAGAGCCGGGAGACGCTCATCACGCGCCCCTGGAACTCCTCGGGCGTCAGCCGCTGCCGCAGCGACATGACGGGGATGTTCCAGCCCATCATGAACACGCCGTTGCACAGCAGCGCGACGGCCGCCTGCGCCGGGGTGCGGGCGAGGCCCAGAGCGGCGTACGAGAGTCCCGAGGCGACCAGGCACCAGCACGCCAGCCGGACGGAGGGCAGTCGCCCGGCCAGCTTCGGCGCGAGCCAGCTCCCGCCCACCGCGCCCAGGGAGCCGGCCGCGAGCAGCAGCCCGTAACCGGTGGCGTCCAGCCCGAGCGTTCCGTGGCTGAGGAGTACGAGCATGGAGAAGGTGGCGGAGAAGACGAGCCCGTACAGCGCGCTGGCTGCCAGCGTCCGCCGGAGCGTCCGGTGGCCGACGACGAAGCGCAACCCGGCCCGGATCCCGGCGAGCACGGGCTCCGGGCGCGCTCCGGGGGCCCGTCCGGCGGGTTCCCACCGCAGCGGGACCAGGCCAAGCAACAGGACGGCGGCCATGGCGTACAGCGCCCCGCCGGTGGCCAGCGCGGCCGTGGCGGCCAGGCCCACCAGCAGGCCGGCGACCGGCGGCCCCGCCATCTCGTTGCACACGATCTGCGCGGCGGACAGGCGGCCGTTGGCCCGCTCCAGGTCCCTCGATCCGACGATGCGCGGCAGCATCGCCGGGGCCGCCGTGTCGACCAGGGTCTCGGCGATCCCCAGGACGAACGCGAGCGCGTACAGGACGGCGAGCGGCCGGTCCCCGGCGAGCACCGCCGTCGCCCCCAGCAGCACGGCGCCGCGCGCCAGGTTGCTCCACAGCACGATGCGCCGGCGGTCCAGACGGTCGACCAGCACGCCGGCGGGGAGGGCGAACAGCAGCCAGGGCAGCATGTTGACCGCCGTCAGGCCGGCCACCGCCGCCGGGTCCGGATGGCTGGCGACCACCAGCAGCGGCAGCAGGGTGCGGGTGACGCCGTCGCCCGCGTTGGACGCGGCGGTGGACGCCCACAGCCACCGGAACGGGCGGCCGAGACCTGGCCGGGCGGTGGTCGTGCCGGGGGAGGCGCTAGCCAAGTCCTCTCCCCGCGTGGCGGCGGGCCCCGGACGGCGCCGGACGGCGCCGCCACTCACTCATGCCAGCTCCGCAGACCCAGCAGCCGTTCACCGAGCGGGGTGAGCTCGGCCGGTCCGTACAGCAGGTGCTCCTCCTTGCGCAGGCCGCCCTCCGGGGGGTGCGGCGGCACGCGGTCCCGCCAGAACCGGACGCGCGCCTCCCGCAGCGGCTCGTTCTCCTCCCAGGCCGGGGCCATGGACATGTACTGGGCCATCCGCACCCCGTCGCGGGAGACGTTCGGGTGCACTCCGTGCGGCAGCAGGCTGTTGAAGACGATCAGGTCGCCCGGGTGCACCTCGGGGACGGTGATGCGGTAGCCGGTGATGTCCGGGGTGTACGGGTCGCGGTCCTCGGGCTGCCCCTTCACCCAGGTGTCCCACTCGGTGAAGATCTCCGGCACGCACTGGAAACCGCCGATGTCCTCGTTGCCCCCGGTGAGGGACAGCACCGCCTGGCAGCTCACCGGGAGGGGGTCCACCGACGTGTCCACGTCCCAGTGGACGAAACCGCCGAAGGCCCGGGAGCCGTGGTTGGGCGGATTGACGTTGGCGAAGTCGATGGTCACCCACAGGTCCGTACGGTCCCAGATGTCGACGAAGGCGTCGTAGACCCGCTGCGTCTGCCGGTTGTCCCACTGCGCCTGGTGGTTGTACATCTCGACGAGACCGCTGTGACCGGGCAGCCGCTCGTTGCCGGTGTGGGCCGAGGACCAGGTGGCCGGGTCGTCCGGGCGCATGTCCTGGAAGTCCCACAGCGCCTCGGTGAGCCGGGTGACGTTGCGCTCCGGCACCGCCTGCCGCACCACCACGTAACCCTCGGTGGTCCATTGCTCCCAGTCCCGCGGGGACAGGACCCGCAGGGGCAGCGACTTGTGTACGTCCCTCAGCTGGACTGTGTTCACGGACTCACCTCCGGCAGGTGAAGCGCCCTCACATGGTCGGGTACCTCGGAGGGGTTCACCAGCACGCTTTCGGACAACCCCTCGCGGGGCCGGGGCGGACGGCGGCTCGGACGGCGGGGAGGGAGACGGCGCGCTCGGCCGTTCGCCCCGTTCACTCGATCACCAGCCGCTGTCCGGGCAGGACGACGGCGTCCAGCGCGGTGCCGGCCAGCAACTCCAGCGCGTCGTCGAGGTGGTTGAGGATCGGGCGCCCGCCGCCGTTGGCGCTCGTGTTGATCAGGACGGGCAGGCCGGTGCGGGCGCCGACCGCCCGGCAGAGCCGGTGCAGCGCGGGGTGGGTGGCGGACCGTATGGTCTGCAGCCTGGCCGTACCGTCGATGTGCCGCACCTCGCGGAGGAGCCGGGCCCGTTCGGGTTTGACGCGCGCGGCGAACAGCATGGTGTCCGTGTGGTCGAGGGGCCCGGCGAAGTACCGCTCGGCGTCCTCCGCCGGGCACAGCGGCGCGACCGGGCGGAACCACTCCCGGCCCTTGATCGTCTGGGAGACGTACTGCCGGGCCCCCGGCCAGTGCGCCGACACGAGCAGGGAACGGTGCCCCAGGGCGCGCGGACCGGTCTCCATACCGCCCTCCAGCCAGGCGACGCACCTGCGGCCGGCCAGCAGGTCCGCCACCGCCTCGACGAACGCCTGCTCGGTGTCCGGGGTCCGTACGGTGCGCCCCGCCCGCAGCGCCGCGTTCCGCGCCCCGTCCTCCGGCGCCGCCAGCGGGCCGCCCGCGTACGGCAGACCGGCCCCCGGCGATCCGTCCGTCACGGCCGGACGCTCCGCCGGATCGGCGGCGGCCAGAGCCGCGCCGAGTGCGATGCCGGAATCGTCGCAGCAGGTCGGGACGTGGACCCGGGTGAACTGCCCCGACTCCACCAGGGCGCTGTTCGCCGTGATGTTGAGCGCGCAGCCGCCCGCGTAACAGAGCGTGGAGTAGCCCGGGAAGCGCGTGCTGATGCCGGTGACCAGGTGCACCAGGTCGCGTTCGACGGCTGCCTGGAGGGTGGCGGCCAGGTCCCGGCAGACACGGTCGTCGGGGCTGTGGCCGACCTCGGTCCTGCGGCCGTCCGAGGTACGGATCTCGTCGGGGAACACCGACCCGTAGGAGTGCACCACGTCGTCGTCGGAGGAGTCCGCGAGGCCGGCGTCGAGGTATCCGCCGCTGTCCGGGTCGTACTCCCACCAGCTGTCGGCGTACCGGAGGGCCGTGCCCACCAGCGCGTCCTCGTCGAGGGGCTCGTACAGGTCGGGTGAGCGGGTCCGCGCCCCCTGGCGGACCAGCATGGCGCGCAGCACCGGGAGCAGCGCATCGTCCGGTTCGCCCGTCGCCGACAGCCCCAGCAGCTTGCCGGTGTCGAACTGGCTGCCGTGCACGCGCCGCGCCAGGGCCTCGTAGACGAGGCCGAAGCGCGGGCCCGTCCGGTTGGTGAAGGACAGTACGGGGGTCAGCCGGTCGCCCTCACCCAGGCAGACCATGCCGTTCTCGGCGTAGTTGCCGGTGCCGTCCAGGGCGATCACCAGGGCCTTGCGGGCTCCTGACGTGTAGTAGGCGAGCGCGGCGTGCGCGTAGTGGTGGCGCACGACGGTCAGTTCGACCTCACCGAGGCCCTCGGCCAGCGGCCAGCCGGCGAGGTCGACCGTGCGGACGACGGCGTTGAGCAGGTTCCCGCCGGGCCGCGCCCACCAGGCGTCCTTGCCGACCAGCTCGACCAGCGCCGGCGGCAGCACACGGCACACCGGCGTGTACCAGTCGGCCACGGCGACCCGGGTCACCGGCGACTCGGCCGCGGCCCGGAGCTCGGCCAGCCAGTCGGGGGCGGTCCGCGCGAACCGCTCGTTGCCTCCGCACACGTGGCGCAGGCCCAGGCGCCGTTCCGCCTCGATGACGTGGTAGCCCGACGCCTGCGTCAGGGCGGCGCCCGCGTCATGGCCGAAGTGCATTCCGATCGTTGCCACGAAACCGTACCGCTCTCTCTCGGGTCGTCAGGCCAGGGCGGCGGTCTGGGCGTGGTGCCGCTCCAGCAGCCCCTGGACCACTTCGCGCATGTAGGCGCAGTAGCCCGGGGACATCACCTGGATCGACCCGTTCTCCTCCTCCAGCGCTCCCGCCGAACCGCCCGAGCAGGTGCCCTGAAGCTCGCAGCCCTGGCAGCCGGGTCCGTTGGTGTACGCGCGCATGCCGTAGTCCTGGTAGGCGTCGGAGGCGAAGACGCCCTGCCAGTCGTCGATGGTGCCGAGCTTGCGGGCGGTGGCCTTGCAGGCGAAGACGCTGCCGTTCGGCTCGATGGACAGCTGGCGGCCCACGGCGGGGCAGGTCTTGTAGTCGGCCTGCGCGGCCCACTTGCGCTCATCAATGATCATCTGGAACGTCTGGTACCAGTACCCGCTGAGCTGTACGCCGCGCTCGCGCCCGTAGTCGACCGCGTGCAGCAGCCGCTGGGCCACATCGTGCGGGCTGTGCCGGTCGAAGAACTCCTTGGCCTGGAAGGACACGATCACGTCGAGCGAGTCGAGGCCGGCCTCGGCGACGAAGTCGATGAGCGGGGTGCCCCACTTGTCCCAGGTGAACTGGGAGAGGACGGTGGTGATGCTGACCGGCACCCCGGCGGCCTTCATGTCCAGGATGGCCTTGCGCACCACGGGCCACGGGGTGCGCTGCTGTTGTCCGCCCCGGAACTCGCCCGTCTCCGGCACCAGGTAGTCGATCGAGACGGTGGTGTCCACCTGGTGGCGGGCCAGTGCCGCCAGCAGCTCGTCGTCGATGCGCGAACCGTTGCTCGTCAGGTCGTACGAGAGGGAGACGCCGTCGTGGCTGTCCCCGAAGGTGCGCAGTACGTGCAGGATCGTGCCCCGGGCCAGCGTCGGCTCACCGCCGAAGAACGAGACGGTCAGGTGCCCGCCCCCATTGGCCTTGCGCAGGGCGATTGCCTCCTTGACGGTCTTCTCCGCCACGTCCAGGGACATGTGCATCGAGGGATTGCGGCCCGAGTCGGAACCGTGGTTCCAGTCGCCCTTGGCGAGCGTCGGCCCGGAGTCCGGCCGCGCGCGGCGCAGTTCGACCAGTACGGGACCGGGCTTCACGCTCTCGCCCGAGGTGTTCCGCTCCTCCACGCCGCCGTCGAAGTTGTACGCGAAGCAGCCCTGGCAGGAGAAGTTGCAGGCGTTCGTCAGCACCAGCTGAATGGAGGAGTGGAAGACACCGCTGCTGAGCGCGGCCTGCCGGCTCTCCAGCAGCGCGTCGATCTCCTCGGCCTCGTCGCGGCCGGCCTCCACCAGATAGCGCGCGTCGATGAGATCACGCAGGGACGCCTCGTCGATCCTTTCCCGCAACTGATCGAGCGTCATGCCGTCCGCCGCTTCCCGGAGCAGCTCCACAATGTCCCGGTCGACCAGCCGCGCATTTCCGTACAGGGAATGGAAAGCCATCGTGCGTGCGCTTCCGTCATACGTGCCGAGACGGCCGCCGAAAGCGGTGAAATCACGATCTTCGGCGGAACGCAGCGTGCGGGCGTAACGCGAGGACTGGTAGATCGAATTCGGCATGGACGGGCCTCTCCCTGCGTATCGGGGCATCCGGCAGAGCATCGGAACAATCGGCCGCCGCAGGCGGGTGCACGACGTGCCCCACCTGCGGCGTATGAAGGCCCAGCCGTCTCCGACAGGCCCGGGAGGTGCTTCGGATCTCAGGCGGGCGTGTCCTGTTTCCGCTGGTCAGCGGCGGCAGGCGCAGCCTGTGCTTCCTTTCGCACCGGGGTGATGGTCGGAGCGTTGCCCTTGTCGGGCGAGACGAACGCGCAGGGCCGGGACGACGCGGTGACCGCGGGCCTGACCACTTTTCTTACTTCGGCCATGGAGCCTCCTCCAATTGTCGGGCGCGCAACAGACCACACTGAAGCAGATGCCGCCGACACCGATAAGAGGACCTTTCGGCCACGACGCGACGGCTCGAACGGGAGCACTTCCGGCCGTGCCGAGCACCCCGAAATCATTCCGGTGAAGGCCGGATATGGCGTGCGTCCCCGCAGCTCT
Organism: Streptomyces sp. NPDC046122; assembly: GCF_056429965.1. Taxonomy (NCBI): domain Bacteria; kingdom Bacillati; phylum Actinomycetota; class Actinomycetes; order Kitasatosporales; family Streptomycetaceae; genus Streptomyces; species Streptomyces sp. NPDC046122. The sequence continues at coordinate 643,327 of NZ_JBWKLQ010000003.1, forward strand.
GTTCACGATCAACAGGACCGCGGTCTTTGATCGAAAAGGGAACTCCGACGCTCATGCCGCCGTGCCCAGAACGGCGTGACGACGGCGCGACCGGTCCCCTTTCCCCGTGACGGGCCGGCCGGGGCGGGGGAGGGCCGCCCGGCCCGGCTCCGGGGCGGCTCGGACGTACGCCGGGAAGGCCGGGCGGGGCCGTGCCGCCCGTCGGCTGGCGTGATGTGTTCCGCCGCGGCGCGCGGCGCCGGCCGGCCGCCGGACACCCGGCCGGCGGGCGGCCCTGGCGCATTCCCGCTCCACGGCGGGGCGTTGCCGCCGCCGTCGGGCGGGCCGGGAGGCGTCTGCGGCCGGCGCGGGGCGCGGCCGAACGTGCCGGCCGTCCCGGCGCCCGCCGCGCGTACCGCCTGAATATGCGGTTGACGCCTGACCCTGTTCCGGGTTCGGATGGCGTCCCATGAGCAGCGACGACCACACGCCTCCCGGCCCGGTTCCCGTCGACGACGACCTCGTACGGCGGCTGATCGCGGGTCAGTTCCCGCACTGGGCGGATCTGGAGGTCGTGCGGTTCCCGTCCGGCGGCACGGTCAACGCCATGTACCGGCTGGGCGACGACATGGTCGTACGGCTGCCGCTGCGCGACGGCGGGGCCGAGGACGTGGCGAAGGAGCGGGAGTGGCTGCCGCGCCTCGCGTCCCGGCTGCCGACGGCGGTGCCCGAGGTGCTCGCCGCCGGGGAGCCCGCCGAGGGGTATCCGCGGCCCTGGTCGGTCTACCGGTGGCGGACCGGGGAGAACCCCGTGGAAGGGGCGTTGACGCAGCCCGAGCGGCTGGCGGAGGATCTGGCCGCCTTCGTGGCGACGATGCGGAGCATCACCCTCCCGGGCGCTCCGGAGGCCTACCGCGGCGGGCCGCTCGCCTCGCTCGACGCCGGGACACGGGCGGCGATCGAGGCACTGCGCGCGATGCCCGGGGAAGGTGTGGACTGCGACGCGGCGGTGGCCGTGTGGCAGGACGCCCTGCGCACCCCGGACCGGGAGCAGCCGGTGTGGCTGCACGCCGACCTGATGCCGGGCAACCTGCTGGTGGACGGGGCGGGCAGGCTGACCTCGGTGATCGACTTCGGCTGTGCGGGGGTGGGCGATCCGGCCTGTGATCTGTTCCCGGCGTGGAACCTGCTGCCGGCCGGTGCGCGGAAGGTGTTCCGCGAGGCGCTCGGCGTGGACGACGCGACCTGGACCCGCGGCCGGGCGCGGACGCTCTCCCAGGCCCTGATCGCACTGCCGTGCCACCACCGGACGAACCCCGCGATGGCGCGCAACGCCCGGCATGTGATCCGCGCGGTGCTCGGCGAGGTCTGAGGCCGGCCGGCTCGGCACCGGCAGGAGGCCCTGACGGGCGATCGTCAGGGCCTCCTGCGCCACGGTGTGCTCACCGGTGGGTCACGGGCACTTCACCCGGGGGTTGTACGGCGCGAAGAGGCCGCGGGGGTTGTCCTTCCACAGCCAGACGTGCAGGGAGTAGTGGACGGGCAGTCCGGGGATGTCGGTGAACGGTCCGTCGAACTTGTGGCCGAACAGCTTCGGGCGGTCCTTGGTGGTCTTCGGGTTCTGGTCGGCGTCCGGCACGATGTACTCCAGCGCCGCCAGTTGCCGCTTCCCGGCCTTGTCCGGCGCGTAGAGCACGGCCGCGGGGCGTCCGGGGTGCAGGGAGCCGATGTTGGCCGGGTCGACGTAGTGGTAGCCCATGCCGCCCTGAGTGGGGTGGCTGACGCACTCGTTCGTGCTCTTGAACCCGGCGGCGTTCGCCAGCCTGGGCGCGTGGAAGGCGCCGCTGGCCGCCGCCGCGACGTCGAGCTGGCGGTGGGGGTCGTCGCCCTTGGCCGGGGCGGCGGCGATCGTCAGCGAGGCCAGAGCGGCGAGGGAGATGCCGACGGCGACCGGTCGTGCGCGCATACGTCTGCTCCTGTTCGGTGCTGGAATTTCACCCCGAGCCTGTACGCCGGTACGCGGCGGCGCACACGAAGCGCATCCGTTAGGGCACCGGTAGCCCGGACGGGTCGGGTGCCGAGCGCGCGCGTCGAATTCCGCCGACGGGGGCGGCCGTACGCGCGCGAGCGGAACGTTGAGCGTCGCGACCGACCGCCGAGAGCGCGTCCCGTTCAGCGGCGCAGCACCCACCTCTGCACCGACTCGAGCGGACCGTGCGGGAAGCGCCGCAGCCACAGTGCGGCGCTCAGCGTCAGCACCGCGCACACCGCGGCCCACATCCCCATCACCCACCACGGTCGCGCCGGCCCGGTGAACCGTGCTGCCAGGCCCAGCCCGAAGCCGTACGAGAGCACGACGCACAGCACGTTCTGCAGCACATAGGCGGACAGGGCCGTGCGGCCGACCGCGGTGAGGCCGTCCGTCAACGGGCCGGGGCGCCGTACCCGGTCCACCGCGGCGCCGACCAGGCCGATGAGGCCGACCGCGACGACGGGCGCGGCGCAGTAGCGCTCCAGCAGGAACCAGTCCTGCCCGGCCAGGCCCGTGACGGCGGTGAGCGGGACACCGGCCCCCAGCCCCCAGCGCAGCATCCGGGAGCGGAGCCGCCGCCCGGTCCCGTCCGCGCCGAACGCGCCCGCCCGGTGCAGCCGCACGCCGAGCAGGAAGAGGAAGACCAGCAGCCCGGACGACAGGACGGGCTCGAGCCGCAGCACGAGCGCGTTCTCCAGCCGGAAGGACACCTGCTCCGCGTAACCGCCGTGCGCGTACAGGTCGACGACCTCGCGCGGGACCCCGCCGCCGCTCGCCCCGTCGGTTCCCGCCACGGCCGCTGTGAGCAGACCCATGAGGGCCAGGTGCAGCCCGGCCGCCCCCCACATGACCCGTCGCCGCGCGCGGTCCGACCGGGTCAGCAGCCAGGCCACGAACAGGGCGGTGACCGCGTACCCCATCAGGACGTCCCACGCGAAGACGAGAACGAAGTGCAGGGCCCCCTCGGCGAACAGGAACAGCGCCCGCCACCGGTAACGCCCCGGCCAGGGCAGGCCGCGCCTGGCCGCGGAGTCGAACTGGATGGCCAGGCCGACGCCGAACAGGATCGTCAGCAGCGACAGGAACTTCCCGTCCGCCGCCAGTCGGAACAGCCTGCCGGCGGCCTCCGCCACGGTACCCTCACCGCCGCCCGCGGTACCGCTCTCCAGGACTCCCCACTCGGCGCCGGGAGCCGTGAAGATCCATACGTTGGTCATCAACGTGCCCAGGATCGCCACTCCGCGCAGGACGTCGAGCAGCCCGAGGCGGCTGCCTGCTGAGGTGGCTGCGGAGGCGGACGGGTGCAGGGTCTCGGTCATGTCCTTATCGTCGGCGCACGCATTCGCGCCCTCGTCGTGAGCGAGGACGAACTCGCACTACACCGAAAGACGCAGTCGGCGCCGGGCTCCCGGGCCCGCGTCGACGTGCGCGCGACGGCGAGCCGGTGACGCCGGGGGAGCGCGGGAGGAGACCGGGACCGTCCCCCGGTCCTCCGCGAAGGAAACATCTCGTCGCCGAGGGGAATGGTCGGGACAGGTTCGGTTAACCGGTTGTCATGGCACGGATACCGAAGTTGGGGCAGCACAAACGAACAGACTCGCCGCCGGAGGCCGAGGACGGCACCCGCCCGGGGCCCGATCCGGAGGTGGAGCGGGACGCTCCCGACGCGTTGGCGGACATGCCGAAGAAGTCCTGGTGGGCGGTACTGCGGCGCACGGTCAAGGAGTTCACCGACGACGAGCTGGCCGACCGGGCGGCAGCCCTCACCTACTACGGTGTGCTCTCGCTGTTCCCGGCGCTGCTGGTGCTGGTCTCCCTGCTGGGCGTCGCGGGCGAGTCGGCGACGAAAGAGGTGCTCGACAACCTCCAGCAGCTGGCTCCCGGCTCCGCGCGGCAGGTGATCGCCGACGCGGTGGAGCAGTTGCAGTCCAGCGGCGGTACGGGTTCGGTGCTGGCCGTGGTCGGTCTGCTGGCGGCGCTGTGGTCGGCGTCGGGGTACGTGGCGGCGTTCATCCGGGCCTCCAACGCGGTGTACGACATTCCCGAGGGGCGTCCGGTGTGGAAGGTGCTGCCCGTGCGCCTGGGCGTGACGGTGGTGCTGATGGTGCTGGCCTGCGCCAGTGCGCTGATCGTGGTGTTCACCGGCGGCCTGGCCCGGCAGGCCGGCAAGGCCCTCGGGGTCGGTGACGCCGGCCTGACCCTGTGGGGGATCGCCAAGTGGCCGGTCCTGGTCCTCCTGGTGATCATCATGATCGCGATCCTGTACTGGGCGTCGCCCAACGCGAAGGGACGCGGCTTCAAGTGGGTCACGCCGGGCAGTTTCCTGGCCCTGGTCCTGTGGATGGCCGCGTCCGCGGGCTTCGCCGTGTACGTGGCGAACTTCTCCTCGTACAACAAGACCTACGGCACACTCGCCGGAGTCATCATCTTCCTCGTCTGGCTGTGGATCACCAATGTGGCGATCCTGCTGGGGCTGGAGTTCGACGCCGAGATGGTGCGCGAACGCGCGATCGTGGGCGGCCATCCGGCGGACGAAGAGCCGTACGTGGCCCCGCGCGACACCCGCACCTGGAGTGAGGCGGAACACCGTGCCGCTGAATGACCCCGCCCGCATGACAGGAGCCGCCGGCGTCGGGGCCGGGCGTCAGCCGGCCGGGCCCGCCCGGCCGCAGAGCGTCCTCGACGGGCTGCGCCACATGGACCGGGAGTTGACGCGACGCGCCGCAGCCTGGGAGTCGCCCTTCGCCCGACGCGTACTGCCGGCCGTGGAGTCCGCGGCCGAACACACGAAACTGTGGTGGGCCGCCGCCGTGCTGTCCGCCGCCGCGGGAGGCCCCAGGGGGCGCAGGGCGGCGGTGGCCGGACTGACGAGCATGGGCGTGGCCTCACTGGTGTCGAACGGACTGTGCAAGCGGCTGTACGAGAGATGCCGGCCGCCGAAGGGGCTCATCCCGCACGACGACGTGCACGAGAGGCCCGACAGTTCCTCCTTCCCCTCCGGGCACACCGCCGCCGCCGTCGGGTTCACCGCCGCCGCGTTTCCCTCGTCGCCCCGCGCGGGTGTGGTCTGCGCGGCCCTCGCGGCCATGGTGGCGGTCGAACGGGTGCACAGCGGCGCGCACTATCCCACCGACGTCGCCGCCGGAGCCGCCATCGGCCTCGCCAGTGCCTCACTGGTGCGCTACGCGCCCCGCCTTCTCCTCCACAGGATCACGACGCTGTGACCGGTCGTCCCCGAAGACGGGTGGCGCGCCGCGACCTGGGTACGCGCGCGGTGACAGCGGCACGACCCGGCAGCGCCCCACGACCACTCGGCCGGGGGGTGTCGAGGGGACCGTGACGGGTAGTCGGGCGGAACGGTTCGAAAGCAACGAAAGGCAGGTGAAGGGGTTTGAGTACCGCCGACCATCGCGGCGCGCACAGCACCGGCCAGGAACCCGTGGCCGAGCTGGTCTCACAGGCGTCGCAGCAGATCTCACAGCTGATGCGCGAGGAACTGCGCCTCGCTCAGGCCGAGATGGCGCAGAAGGGCAAACGGTTCGGGATCGGCGGCGGCCTCTTCGGCGGCGCCGGAATGACAGCGGTACTGGGGCTCCAGGCACTCGTGGCCACCCTGATCGCGGCCCTCGCGCTGGTGCTGCCGCTGTGGGCCTCCGCCCTCGTCGTCACCGGCGTCCTGTTCCTGCTCGCCGCGGTCCTGGCCATGGCGGGCAAGAAGCAGGTCGGCGGGGCCACTCCGCCCGTACCCGAGCGGGCGATCGACAGTGTCAAGGCCGACGTGGCCGAGATCAAGGAAAGGGCACACCGATGACCGACCAGTCCCACGCGAAGGCTTCCACGCCCACGCCCGAGGAACTGCGCAAGCAGGTGGACGGCACCCGCGAGCAGCTGGGCCAGACCGTGGAGGCGCTGGCCGCCAAGGCGGACGTGAAGGCCCGTGCCCAGGACAAGGCGGCCGCCGTCAAGCAGCAGGTGGCCGAGAAGACGGCCCAGGCCAAGGTGCAGGTCCTCGAAAAGGCGGCCCAGGTGGGGCAGTTGGCCAAGGACAGGACGCCCGAGCCGGTACGTGAGAAGGCTGCCCAGGCGAAGGCCCAGCTCACCGGCACGGCGGACACCCTGGCCGCGAAGATCCAGGACAAGACGCCCGAACCGGCGCGGGAAAAGGCCCTGCACACCGCGCGTGCCGCGCGCGACAACCGGAAGCCGCTGCTGGCCGCGGCCGCCGCTCTTGTCGTCGTCCTGGCCGTGCGCCGCAGGCGGAGGCGCTGACGGAGGCTCCCGGGCCGCCCCCACCGGGCGGCCGGCCGCGGTACGGCGTCTCTCCGGCCGACAACGCGTCGTGCCGCGGCTGAGCTTCTGGGGTTCACAGCGACCTCGCGGTCCTCGTGCCGCTTCTGGTGCCCTTCCGTCCGGCATACGAGCAGGTCGGGTGAACAGCCGCACCTCCCAGTGCATGATGGGGGGCATGACGACCAACGGGGGAGGTCGGCGCGAGCCGACCAGTTACGAACTGCAGCCGCCGACTCCGGCGGCGCCCGACGAGACGGTGTCCGCGACCACGCGTCCCGAGCCGCTGACGGCACCCCCGGCGCCCGCCCGGCCGTCGACACCGCCGACGCCGGCGCGATCGGCGGCCTCGCCGGCACCGGCCGGCGCGACCGGTCCGGAAGCCGGTGCGGGCCGCCTGGTCGGCGGCCGCTACCGGCTTCTGGAGCGCCTGGGCTCCGGCGGCATGGGCACGGTGTGGCGAGCCCGCGACGAGGTGGTCGACCGCGATGTGGCGATCAAGGAACCCCGGCTGCCGGAGCACTTCACGCCCGCCGAACGCCACACCGCACACCAACGCATGCAGCGTGAGGCCCGGGCCGCGGCACGCATCGACCATCCCTCGGTCGTCGCGATCCACGACGTGGTCACGGAGAACGACAGCCCCTGGATCGTGATGGAGCTGCTGCGGGGCAAGTCACTCGCCGAAGTCCTGGACGAGGGCACCCTGACCCCGTCGGAAGCGGCCAGGATCGGCCTCGCGGTGCTCGGGGCACTCGACGCGGCGCACGAAGCGGGCGTACTGCACCGCGATGTGAAACCCGGCAACGTCATGGTCGGCAGCCACGACCGGGTCGTACTCACCGACTTCGGCATCGCGCAGATGGAGGGCGAGCAGAAGCTCACCGAGACGGGCGGCTTCGTCGGTTCCCCCGAATACATCGCCCCCGAACGGGTCCTGGGCCGCCGCCCCGGTCCCGAGTCCGACCTGTGGTCGCTCGGCGTGATGCTCTACCAAGCGGTCGAAGGAGTCTCGCCGTTCCGGCGGCAGACCACTCCCAGCACGCTGCAGGCGGTCCTGCTCGCCGAACTGCCGCCCCCGCAGCACACCGCGGAACTGACCGAGGTCCTCACCGGCCTCCTGCGCAAGGAGCCGGAGAGCCGGCTCACGGCCCGGGCGGCGCACCCCCTTCTGCGCGCGGCGCTCGCCCCCGCCACCCGCCCGGATCCGGGCCCCCGGGCGTCCGCCACGTCCGAGGGCAGCACACCCCGCAGGCCGCGCACCGCGCGGCGGGTCGTGATCGCGGCCGCGGCCGCGATCACTCTCGCGCTGGCCGTCGTGCTGATCACCCGGTTCACGGGTGACGACCCGCCGCAGGGGTGGAAGCGCTATGAGGAGTACCGGATGCAGCTCACCGTAGCCGCTCCGGCCGACTGGACCATCTCCACCCAGGACGACCTGGAGAGCAGTGACGGCCCGTATGTCGCCACCGAGTACACCTCGCTCAAGGGCGACATGAGCCTGCTGGTGGGCCAGAAGCAGAAGGCCACCGAAACGGCGCGCGCGACGGCCGACCGCTGGAAGACCGAGTACGAGCAGGCCACCCCGCCCACCGGCGGTTCCCCGGCCACCTCGACGGTGGAGTCCACCACCGAACAGGGCAAGGACGCGGCGATCATCACAAACGAGTACAGCGAGGAGACCGACGGCACCCCGCGACGGCTGAGCAAGACCCTGATCGTGGTCAACTCCTCGCAGGAGCGGCTGACGCTGTCGGTGGAGGTGGCGGCCGGGAAGTCGGCGGCCAGGACGGCCGGCGACCTGCTGAGGAAGGCACGCTCGGAGTACCGGATTCACGATCTCTGAGCGCTCGCCGGTGAACCCGTACAGGGGAGGAGCGGCTCGTCCGCTCACGCCGACGAAGGGGTGCGGTCCGGACGTTGTGGCTCTCCCGCGCCCCAAGCCGGCGCCCGGCGGCGGACCGCCGGGGCGGTTCACCCGTACTGCGCCGCTGCTGCCTACGCCAGTACGGCCATCGACAGGCCGCCGCAGGCGTCGACGACGCAGCACCACTCCGCCCAGGCCCGGGGTACGACCCGCCCGCTGCGGTGGTGGGCGAAGTCCCAGACCGCGTGGCCCAGCCAGCCCGCGGCCAGCAGGTGGAGGCCCGTGCTCTTGTCGACGGTCAGGGCGATCAGCGCCACGGCGGCGAAGCCCAGGAGCCCGGCGACCTGGAGGGCGAGGACGCGCGGTCGTCCCAGCTCTCCGCGCAGCGCTCCGAAGAGCAGGTAGCACAGGGGCATGGTGACGAGGAGGGCCGCGAGGAACCCCGCAGCCGGCAGGCCGTCGGCGAACGTCGCCACCGCCAGGGCGAGCGCCAGGAGCGTGGGCCACCGGCGTCCGACCGCGGCCAGAGCACCGACGGCGCCCGAGGAAGGGGCCCGCCGGGTGCCGGGATCGGGCGCGGCGCGCTTGCCGTCGTCCCGTTCGTCCTGTGTGGAATCGATCGTCATGGTGTCTCCAGGTACTGAGGCGAACGGGAGCGGAGCAGCGGGGCGGGACCGGACCGTGGGCGGGCCCGGTTCCACTGTCGCGCCCCGTCGGGCCGATCCGGCCGCCTCGGTGGTCCCGATGTCCGCGGCCTTGGGGTAGTGGTCCTTCCCGCATAGGGTCGGCGCATGGCGGAGCGCTTGATGGTCGTGGTCGGCTACGCGTCGGCCGAGTTGCTCGACATCGCGTGTGTGACCACGGGCCTGGCCATGGCCAACGGGATCGGCGACCCCGCGGTGCCGTACCGGGTGAGCGTGGCCGGCCCGGGCGGCGAGCCGATCGTCTGCGGATCCGGACTGACGCTGCTGAGCCAGCACTCTCTCGAACGGCTGGTCGGCCCGCTCGACACACTGATCGTGTCGGGCGGCATCGGATTCGAGCAGGCGGCCTCCGACGCCCGGTTCGTCGGGCACGTGCGGCGGCTGGCCGGAGAGAGCCGCCGTGTGGCCTCCGTGTGCACGGGGGCGGGCGTGCTGGCCGCCGCCGGGCTGCTGGACGGCCGCCGGGCCACCACGCACTGGCGCTTCGCCGGCCGGCTCGCCGCACGTCATCCGCAGATCCGGATGGACCCGGCCCCCATCTACATCCGTGACGGGAACGTCTACACGGCGGCGGGCATCACCAGCGCACTGGATCTCACCCTCGCCTTCATCGAGGAGGACCACGGCCCCGAACTGGCCCGCCAAGTGGCCCGGGACCTGGTCATCTACCTTCAACGGCCCGGCAACCAGGCGCAGATGAGCCTGTTCACCGCCGCTCCGCCGGCCCGAGACGACACGGTGCGCGAACTCGTCGCACACATCACCGCCCACCCCGACCACGACCTCGGCACGGTGGCCCTGGCCGCCCGCGCGGGTGTCACCCAGCGCCACCTCACCCGGCTGTTCACGGAACATCTCGGGCTGGCGCCCGCCCGGTTCGTACGGCAGGCCCGCACCGAGGCCGCCGCCCACCTGCTCGCGTCGACCACGCTGCCCATGGCGAGCGTGGCCGCCCGCTGCGGCTTCGGCAGCGCCGAGTCGCTGCGCCAGGCGTTCATCGGCCGGTACGGCATCTCGCCTTCCCGCTACCGGGCCACCCAGCGGCGGCGCCCTTCCTCATGACGCCGACCTGACCGCCCCCCGGAGGGGGCCGACGTAGCGGTCCTCGCGAAGAAGGCGCCGCACGACCCTTGTCAGTGCAATGTCACATTACTATTTTACATGGCACGCGAAGGCGTGCCTGAGCGTCAATCTCCTTACCGGACACGGCACTTCGCGGATCCGCACGCATCGCTGTCGCACCACCACCCCCCATCTCCGACAGGAGTTCACTGGTGTCCCAGCTCAGATCCCTGTGCAGGCCGCTGCTCGCAGCAGCCGCCACCGTCGCCCTGCTCGTGCCACTGGCGCAGGTGGCGCGGGCCGAGGAGGCCGCCCGGCGGCCGCCCGCGGCAGCCGCCGCGCAAAGCCCCCTCCCGCCGGGCAGCGCCTCACCCGCCGGTGACCCGAGGGCCGCCGGTGAGAATCCGCACGACGAGGTCGACCGCCTCGCCCGGGCACCGCGGTTCACCCCGGCCCCCGCGCCCGCACCGGGCGGATCGGCCCGGGGCCGGACTCCCGGCCGGCAGAGTCCCGCCTCCGAACGCCGCCCCGGGGCTGCGTCCACCACCGCGGTGGGGGTGGCGTGCACACTCGACGGCGTCACCGGCCTCACGCCGGAGCGGTTCACCGACTTCCTGGCCGACCCGGCGGTCACCGCCGACGGCTGTCTCTCCACCCTCGTGTGGAAGTGGGACCCCCGGCTCGTGCCCGTCATGTCCGACGCCCACGTGCAGGCGGTGAGCCGCCGCGTCTCCGCACTCTCCGGCTCCCACGACGGCCGCAACTCGAGCCACCTGCTGGAGATGCTCACCTATCTCCACGCCGTCGCGTACCACGACTTCTCGCGCACCGAGATCGACGTCACGGACCCCCCGACCACCGAGGCCATGCGCCGCGCGGTCCACGCCTTCGGCTCCGCGGCCCGTAGCTTCGACGTCACCAGGACCAACGCCGAGAGTCTGCGGGAGGCGCTCTACGCGGGCAGTGCCCCGGGGCTCCGGCACAGTCAGCTGGGGCTGATCAAGAAGGTCCTGGCGACGATGGACAAGTACCACAAGGGCCAGTACGACAACGCTTCCTGGGGCGGTGCCGCGCTGGCCGCCCTCTCCGTGAACTACCTCGGCGTCTACCCCGGCAACAAGGACACGGCGTTCCACGGCGTGGTCGCGCGGAACGACTCGTACCGGGCCGCCTTCCGCGCCTTCGCGCACCACACCCACCTCAAGGGCACCGTGAACGAGTGGGCCGTCCGCGACGCGCTGAGCGAGTACGGCCGCTTCGGGCAGATCGCCGAACTCACCGGGCGCACCGTGCCCGACCTCGGCGCCCTGCTGCCCGTGGCCGAGCGCAACTTCGGCGCCGGGCGGGCGCCCTGGGCCGCCCTCGTCTCCTGGCTCAACTTCTACGAGGCGTGCGCGCCGTACGGGGTCTGCAAGGCGGACATCGAACGGCGGATCTTCCCGCACACGTACACGTACGACGGTGGGGCGATCAAGGTCCGCACCGGACTCGACCGTGCCACCGTCGACCAGCTGTACTACGCGAGCAAGCAGGTCAAGGCCCAGTTCCACCGTGTGATCGGCTCACTGGAGCCGCTGGCCGGCGACACCAACTCCTCGCTCGGCGTCGTGCTCTACGCCTCCCGGGCCGACTACGAGAACTACCACCCGATCCTCACCGGGATGGGCACCGCCAACGGCGGCGTCTACATCGAGCGGGGCGCGACCTTCTACACGTACCAGCGCAGGGTTCCGCAGGACTCCTCGCTCACCCTGGAGGAGCTGTTCCGCCACGAGTACGTCCACTACCTCAACGGCCGGTGGGCGGTGCCCGGATACTTCGGTGAGGGGCCCTGGTACAGCGGGGACCGCACCACGGCGATGGACGAGGGGACCGCGGAGTTCTTCGACGGCGCCACCCGCGACGACGGCGTGGCCGTACGCAAGTCACTGGTCCGCGGCGTCATCGGCGACACGGCCGGCGGCCGCCCGCGCATGAGCGTCGACCAGCTGCTGCACGCCACGTACGACGGGGATGGCTTCCGGTTCTACTCCTACGCCGGAACCTTCTTCGAGTTCCTGTGGATCGAGCGGCCGGCGCTGCTGCGGCAGATGTACCGGCATCTGCGCGCGGACGACACGGTGGCCTTCGACGCCTGGCGCGACCGCCTCGGGGGCGACGCCGGCCTCCAGCGCGCGTACGACGCCTTCCTGGACGCGCAGATCGCCAAGGTGGACGACCTGTTCGTGCCCCACACCACCTACACGCCCAACGACCGGCTCGAGGACGACTCGGTGGCCGCCGTACGGGAGGACTTCCAGTCGGCGACGGCCGCGCACCCCGACTGCGTAGAGAAGGGCGAACCGGGCATGAGGCGTTTCGCCTGCACAGGCCGGATCACCGCCGCTCTCTTCGACGCGACCGACGCGGGCCGCGTGTTCAGGGACATGTCCGAGACGGTGGACCGCTTCCTCCTCGACCGCGCCGAGGCCGCCTCGAACAACCTCGGCGACATGAACTGTTCCTTCGACGAGGTCGAGATCTGGCCCAACGGCCGGGCGGGCACGTCGTCGTACGCCTGCGAAGGCCCGCTGCGCAGCTGACAGGGCTCTTCTCGCCGGGGCAGGGGGCACACGCCCTGCCCCGGCGGGAGCGAGCGCTAGGACGGGACGGGGGCGCCCGGGTGCGCCGCCTCGGCCTCCGGCTCCTGCGGCGGTTCGCTCAGCTGCTCGCGCAGGTAGTTCCAGATCACGGCGATCAGCGCTGTCGCCGGGACCGCGAGGAGGCTGCCCACCACGCCGGCCAGGCTGCCGCCCAGCGTCACCGCCAGCAGGACCACGGCCGCGTGGAGGCCGAGGCTGCGACTCTGGATCATGGGCTGGAACACGTTGCCCTCGAGCTGCTGCACCACGATGATGATCGCCAGCACGATCAGGGCGTCCGTCAGGCCGTTGGACACCAGGGCGATGAGCACCGCGACCAGGCCGGCGAACAGCGCGCCCACGATCGGCACGAACGCGGAGACGAAGGTCAGGACCGACAGCGGCAGCACCAGCGGTACGCCCAGGATCCACAGGCCGAGGCCGATGAAGACGGCGTCCAGCAGGCCGACGAATGCCTGGGAGCGCACGAACGAGCCCAGCGTGTCCCAGCTCCGCTCGGCCACGACCGGAACGTCGGTGGCGAGCCGGCCGGGGAGCTGACGGGAGAGCCACGGCAGGAACCGCGGCCCGTCCTTAAGGAAGAAGAACATCAGGAAGACGGCCAGGACGGCGTTGACCAGGCCGTTGAACACGGTGCTCACTCCCGTGCCCACCGCGGTGACCATGCTGCCGAGGCTGTCCTTGATGCGGGCGATCGCGGAGTCGAAGGCGCCCGCGATCTGTTCGTCGCCTATGTTCAGCGGTGGCCCGGCGGCCCACCCGCGCAGCTTCTCGACGCCTTCCACCACACCGTCGGTCAGCTCGCCCGACTGGGACGCCACCGGTACCGCGATCAGCGCCACGATGCCCGCCGTCACCAGCAGGAACAGCACGGTCACCAGCGACGCCGCCAGGGCGGGGCGCCACCCGCGATTGCGCAGAAGACGCGCCAGGGGCCAGGACAGCGTGGTGAGGAGCAGGCCGATGATGAGCGGCCACACGATCGACCACATCCGGCCGAGGACCCACAGGGTCACCGCGGCCATCAGAAGGACCAGCAGCACATCGACGGAGACGCGCGCCGATGTCCGCAGCGCGGCGGCGGTTTTCGTGGAACTCAAGGTGGCAGCCATGGGGGTCACCTTATGGGAGGCCGTCGAGCTCGGGACGCCCGGTGGTCCGGACCGTCCGGCCGCCCGTGCGGGCAGGTGACTTGGGGCAATGCGCGTGGCCCGGACCCGGCGCGAGCGATCCTGCGGGACCGTCCGGCGCGACCACGCCACTGAACGCGTCGAGGCGGGCGACGTGCCGTTCGCAGAGCCCTTCTCTCTTGCTGAATCTATCGATAGTCGATAGATTCCCATCGTCGGTCGATCGAGGGAGAGATAATGGGGAAGCTGACAGGGCTCGCGCTGCGTGCCGTGCTTGTGGCGTTGCTCGCCGGCTCGGTGTTCGTCCAGGCGGTGATGGTGCCGCTGCTGGCCATCGATATGGAGGGGCTCAAGCCGGAGTACGCGTACCTGCGCACCCCGCTCCTCGTGATCGCGGTGCTGGGCGTGCTGACGGCCCAGGTCGTGCTGGTCTGCGTGTGGCGGCTGGTGACGATGGTGCGGCGGGGAACGGTGTTCTCCCACGCGGCTTTCCGGTACGTCGACGTGGTGATCGGCGCGGTCGTCGCGGCCGCGCTCGTCGTGTTCGCACTCGGGGTGGTCCTGGCTCCCGGCGAGGCCGTGGCCCCGGGAATCGTGCTCCTGATCGGCGGGGCCGGCGTGGCGGTGCTCGGGGTCGCGCTCATCGTGCTCGTCCTGCGGATGCTGCTCGCCCAGGCCGTCGCGCGCGATGTCGAGGCGGCGCAGATGCAGGCCGAACTCGACGAGGTGATCTGATGCCGATCGCCGTCGACATCGACGTGATGCTGGCCAGGCGGAAGATGTCCGTCGGTGAACTCGCCGACCGTGTCGGGATCACGCCCGCCAACCTGGCCGTGCTCAAGAACGGCCGAGCGAAGGCGGTGCGCTTCGCGACGCTCGCCGCGCTCTGCGAAGTCCTCGAATGCCAGCCCGGAGACCTGCTGCGCTGGGAGGCGCCGGACAGCTTGGACGGATGACGCCGACCCGGGGTCCACGGACGGACGGCCGGCGGGTCCCTCCCCGGCTCCGGGAGGGACCCGCCGGCCCGCCGAACCGGGCCTACGCGCCCTCGGGCAGGCCCGTGAAGAAGTCGACGACGTCGTCGATCAGCAGCTGCGGCTGCTCCAGGGCCAGGAAGTTCCCGCCGCGCTCGAACTCGGTCCAGCGCACCACACGGTGGTCCCGCTCGGCGAACCGGCGGATCGCCACGTCGGTCGGCAGGGCGACGGCCACGGCGGTCGGCACCGTGCCGGCGGCCTTCGGCGCCCACGCGGCGGGGTCGTGGGCCGTCTCGTAGTACAGGTGGGCCGAGGACGCGGCGCTTCCGGTGAACCAGTAGATGCTCACGTTCGTCAGCAGGGTGTCCCGGTCGACGGCGTCCTCGGGGAGTTCGTTCGCCGGGTCGGTCCACTCCTTGAACTTCTCCACGATCCAGGCGAGCTGGCCGACCGGCGAGTCGTGCAGCCCGTGGGCCACCGTCTCGGGGCGCGTCGACTGGATGACGTTGAATCCCATCTTGTCGTCGCGGAAGTCCTGCAGGCGCTGGAGCCGGGTCTGTTCGGCCTCCGCCAGACCCGCGAAGTCGGCAGGGTCCTCCGAGGGGAAGGTGACCAGCCCGTTCACGTGCACGCCCACCACGCGGTCGGGGGCGGTCCTGCCCATTTCGCCGGCGATCCAGGCGCCGCCGCCGTTGCCCTGCACGCCGTAGCGGTCGTAACCGAGGCGGGCCATCAGGGTGGTGAAGGCCCCGGCGATACGGCCGGTGTTCCAGCCGGTGGAGGACAGCGGCGTGGAGAAGCCCACGCCGGGCGTCGAGGTGACGACGACGTGGAAGCGTCGCGACAGCGCCTCGACGACGTCGGCGAACTGGACGAAGGAGCCGGGCCAGTCGTGGACGAGGAGCAGCGGCAGGGCCTCCGGGTCGGCCGACCGCACGTGCGCGAAGTGAATGTTCTGCCCGTCGATCTCGGTGATGTACTGCGGGAATTCGTTCAGCCGGGCCTCCGCCCTGCGCCAGTCGAAGCCGTCGGCCCAGTAGGCGGCCAGCTCCTTCAGATAGGTGACGGGGACACCCCGCTCCCAGCCGTCCACGCCCGGGACGCCGGCGCCCCAGCGGGCGTGGCGCAGGCGGGAGCGGAGGTCGTCGAGGTCGGCCTGGGAGATGTCGATCCGGAAGGGCCGGATGTCCTCACCGGCGGCGTCGGCGTCGGCGTGCGAGGTGTTCACAGCTGAGGCGTTGCTCCTGGTCTCCATGGGAACAACTCTAGAACCCGTACAGGAAAGAAGCGTTCCTAATCCCCAAGGCAGAGTGCCCTCATGCTCGAAACCTCCGCACGCCTGCTCAAGCTCCTCTCGCTGCTCCAGACGCCGCGCGCATGGCCGGGCTCCGAACTGGCCGAGCGGCTGGAGGTGAGCGGGCGGACCGTACGCAACGACGTCGAGCGCCTGCGCGCGCTCGGCTACCCCGTCGACGCCACCCGGGGGTCGGCCGGGGGATACCGGCTCGCCGCCGGGGCGGCCATGCCGCCGCTGCTGCTGGAGGACGACGAGGCGGTCCTGCTCACCATGGCCGTACGGACGGTCGCGCAGGGCGCGATGGCGGGGTCGGAGGAGGTGTCGCTGCGGGCGCTCGCCAAACTGGAACAGGTGCTGCCGGCGCGGCTGCGGCGCCGGGTGCGCGCCCTCCAGCAGTACACCCGGCCGGTGCCCGCCGACCGGCCCTCGCCGGCCGTCGACACCGAGGTCCTCATGACGCTGGCGGCGGCGTGCCGCGACCACGAGCGGCTGCGCCTGGACTACCGGGACCACGCCCGTGCCGTGTCCCGCCGGCTGGTGGAGCCGCAGCGGGTCGTGAACTGGGGGCGCCGCTGGTATCTCGTGGCCTGGGACGTCGACCGGGACGACTGGCGCACGTTCCGGGTGGACCGCCTCACGCCGCGCACACCGGCGGGCCCGCGTTTCGCGCCCCGCGAGGACCCGGACGGCGACGCCGCCGCCTATGTGGCGGGCAAGGCGTCGGCCGCCGCGTGGCGGTACCGGGCGCGGGTGACCGTGAGCGCCCCGGCCGCCGCCGTCCTGGAGCGGATCAATCCGGCGGTCGGGGTCGTCGAGGCGGTCGACGCCCGTACGTGCGTGCTGGAGACCGGCGCCGATTCGCTGGACTCGCTCG
The DNA here is from genome assembly GCF_056429965.1 of Streptomyces sp. NPDC046122. Lineage (NCBI taxonomy): Bacteria > Bacillati > Actinomycetota > Actinomycetes > Kitasatosporales > Streptomycetaceae > Streptomyces > Streptomyces sp. NPDC046122. Next base: position 660,178 of record NZ_JBWKLQ010000003.1, read on the forward strand.
CCGTGCACCTCGGGCTGCTCGGTCACGACTTCACGGTGGCAGGCCCGCCGGAACTCGTCGACCACCTGCGGGAACTGGCCGGGCGCTACGCCAGGTCGACGCCACCGCCGCCCGGGCCCCCGTCCGCCCGGTGAGCCGGGGTGCATGACCGGCGGGCACCGGGGTACACGGCGCGGGGCCTCGGGACGACGTGTCCCGGGGTGCGGGCGGGCGCCGGCGTGGCGCCGGTCCGCAGCCGTGATCCACAGGGTGGTGCAGGGACTTGGAACACCTCCGGAGCGGGTGTGCGTTGCTCGCCGCCGCCGTGACCGCCGTCGTGCTCCTCGGCCGCTGGTGGGCGACGCGGAACCAGCCCGCGTGCACGGCCCCGACGGCCCGGCGGGGCGCACCCCCCGCCGCCGGGGCGAGGCCGCTCGCCGCGCGCGGGTTCGCCGGTGTGCCGCCGGACGGCGGAAGGCGGGCGTGCGTACCGGTCAGGGGATCACGGGTGGTGCGGGAAGCCGAAGCGCATCTGCGCCAGTGCTGGGAGCGGATGCGACCGCTGTACGAGCCGCCGGGCGGGTGAGCTCCGCCTGAGGGATGCGCGCATGTGCGTCAAATGGTCACACGACCGACACACTCCGGGGCGGTGCGACGGCGATATACGGCAATGCGAAGAGAAACCGGATTTCTCCCCAGGGAGCCGTCGTGTTGGCCATCGCTCTGCTTCTCCCGCCGTTCCTCCTGGGCCTGATCGTCCTCATGGGCCGCTACGAGGACCGGATGCTCACCCCCGCCGAAGCGCCGCGCCACGCCCGCCCACGCCATCTTCGCCTGGTGCCGAGGATCGGCTCGCGCGCCGAGCCCGCCGCCGAAGCGCAGGCCGGGGACGCGGCCGCGTAGGGCGAGGGGCGTGCGGTTCACCACTCCCGGGTGGCGATCAGCTCCTCCACGTCCGCGTTCCCGAAGCCGTAGGCGTCGGCGACGAACCAGAAGTTCTCGGCGATCTCCTCGCGGGCGGTGGTCTCGATCGCACAGCCCGCGGCTTCGAACTCCGCCTCCAGGGCGTTGAACTCCTCGGTGGCGGCATGCGTCAGGACGTAGAGCGCGGCCAGGCCGGCCGGCGGGTCCGCCTCGATGCGCTCGCACAGCCGGAGCAGGATCGCCTTTCCCTTGTCCACCACGTGGTCGGGAAAGTAGCCGTCCGCGTACATGCCGCGCAGAAATGAGTGCGCGGACATCTGCTGATTACTGATGGGCACGCGGTTCCCCGTCCTCGGTCGTGCACCGGAAATGGCACAGCGTCGCACAAGCTATCCCATGGGCCGGCGCGGCGAGTTGCCGCTCGTGGTCACGCGGGGGATCCGAGATGCCCGTCGAAACACCGCTGCGCGCCCCGGACGTACGGGGCGCGCAGCGGCTCGGTGGGGAAACCGGATCAGAAGGTCAGGTTCCAGGCGTCGATCCTGCCGGTGTCCTGCGACGCGATGTCGCGGACACGGAGCTTCCAGGTGCCGTTGGCGACCTCGGAGGAGGCGTTCACCGTGTACGTCTTGGCCACGTTGTCCGTGCCGTCGCTGTTGGCGAAGTCCTCCAGGAGGTACACCGTGCCGTCCGGCGCGACGAGGGACACCACCAGGTCGCCGCGGTAGGTGTGCTTGATGTCCACGCCCACCTTCAGGGTGGCCGGCGCGTTGCCGGTCACGCCCGAGACGGGGAGGGGGCTGTCGACGGTCGCGTTGTCGGCGATCGTGACGTCCGCGGTGTTCTCGAAGTACGAGCCGGGGGGCGGGGGAGTGCTGCCGACGGCCCGCAGCGCGTCGGTCTGTCCCTCGCCGAAGAAGCCGTTCTTGGTGGTCGTGCCCGTGCAGCGGCTGTCCGACGGGCAGGCCGTGTCGGTCGCCTGGACGCCGAGCTTGGAGCGCAGGTCGGCCGGGGTCGCGGTCGGGTTGACGCTCGCCAGGAGCGCGGCGACGCCCGCGACGTGCGGGGAGGCCATCGACGTACCGTTCATGTTGCCGTACTTGCCGCCCGGCAGGGTGGAGTAGACACCTGACGCGCCGTCTCCGCCGGGGGCGGCGATGTCGATGACCCCGTTGCCGAAGTTGGAGTACGACGCCTTCACGTTGCCCTTGCCCATGGCGGCGACGGTCACGACGCCGGGCAGCTCGGTCGGGATGTCGAGGCAGGCGTTGGTGATCGTCCGGGTGACGGGCGTGGAGTCGTTCGGGCTCTCCGTGTCGACCGTCTTGTTCGCCAGGTCGAGGTTGGAGTTGCCCGCCGCGGCGACCTGGAGCGAGCCCTTGCGCTCCGCGTACTCCTGGGCGCGCTTGACGCCCTCGATGATGGCCGCCTGGTCCGCGTTGTCCGGGCAGTTGAACTGCCACGGGTCCGTGTAGTAGCTGTTGTTGGTGACCTTGAAGCCGTGGTCACCGGCCCACATGAAGCCGCAGATCGTGTTCTCCGCGAAGAACAGGCTGCTGCCCGGCTCGGCGATGCGGACCGAGGAGACCTTGACCCCCGGCGCCACCCCGACGACGCCCTTGGTGTTCTTGGCGGCCGCGATCGTGCCGGCGACGTGCGTGCCGTGCGTGCCGACGTCACGCCAGGCACCCGTACGGGTGTCCGCCTTGCCGTAGGCACACGAGACGGAGTCGGCGGCGTTGAAGTTCGGGGCGATGTCCTGGTGCTGGTCGTCGACGCCCGTGTCGAGTACGCCGACCTTGACCGACGCGGAGCCGGTCGTCACGGCCCAGGCCTGGTCGGCCTTGATCTGGGTCATGTCCCAGCGGTTCAGGCTCTCCGTGAGCGTGGTCGCCGACTGGGTCGGGTTCGCCGGCAGCGCGGGGTTGTACGCGTCGGCCGGGACGTCCGAGGTGCGCGTCGCGCCGACCTGCTGCACCCCGGCGACGCTCCGCATGGCCGAGGCGAAGCCGGTCGAGGCCGAGTGCGCGACGATCACGCCGATCGCGTCGTACGCGGCGAAGACCGAACCGCCGTTGGCGGTGATCGCCGTCCGTACGGCGCTGGTGTCCCCGGGGGTGGTGATCACGAGGTGCGCGCGGGTGCCGGCGGCCCAGGCGGCGGCGGTGGCCTGCGGCTCGGCTGTGACGGCCGCGGCCGGAGCGGCGAGCGCCAGCGTGGCTCCGAGGGCGACGGCGGCGACCACGGGGGCCTGGAGCCGGCTGAATATGTGACGTCTCAATGCGTCCTCCGAGTCCCGGCACGCCGATGGGGCCGCCGGGGACGAAACGTGTAGGGGGTGGACGCAACATGTCAGACACCCCGGCCACGGAGTAAGAGGGGAATCCCTTGCAGTGCGCGGGACGTGGGGCGAGGGTCCCGCGCGCGGGCGCCAACAGGCGTCGCCCCGCGGCCAGTCGGTACCGCGGAGTGCTGGATCCGGCCGGGCCCCTACCGGCGCAGGAGGGACAGCTCCCGGTTCATTTCGGCGAGGAAGCGGACGACCACCCTCAGCTCGTCGGGGGTGAAACGTCCGCGGGCGGCGTCGGTGCCGCGGGCGAGAGGCGAGAAGTAGTCCCGGGCCACCTTCTTGGCCGCCTCGGCGTAGTGCAGGTGGACCACCCGGCGGTCGTCGGCCGCTCGCACGCGCCGGATGTGACCGGCCTTCTCCAGGCGGTCGAGGCACGCGGTCATGGCGCCCGACGTGAGGTTCAGCCGCTTGCGCAGCCGGCCGGGCGTCATGGGGCCCTCGTCGTCGGCGTCCCCGTCGAGGACAGCGATCAGCGCCTGCACGTCGGTGAGGTGCAGGCCCTGGGCCTGGGCGAACTCCTGGGCGATGCGGTTGAACTCGCCGTTCAGGCGGCGCAGCAGCACGGCGAACTCCTGCAACCCGACGGGGTCCTCGGAGGGAAGTGCGGGGGAGGGGGTGTCGGCGCTGCTCATCACACCAGGATATGGTATCTCGACCATTGACATACTTGATGGCTGACATAATCGTGACGTCGCTGGGGATCCTCATGAGAAGCACACCGCGCTGGGCCCGCTGGCTGGTACCCGTAGCGCTCCTGATCGTCTGGCTGGGCATCGGCGGCACGCTCGGCCCGTACGCCGGCAAGCTGGGCGAGGTGGCAACCAACGACCAGGCCGCGTTCCTGCCGCGCAGCGCGGAGTCCACCAGGGTGCTGGAGGCCCGGCGGGCGTTCGACCAGGCGGAGACGGTGCCCGCCATCGTCGTGTGGACGGTGGACGGCGGCCCGGTCACCCAGAAGCAGCGGTCCGCCGCGACGAGGGCGGTCGCGGAGCTCGCCGGCCGGCCCGGCGTCGTCGGCCGCCCGTCGCCCGCACTCGTGTCGAAGGACGGCGAGGCGATGCAGGCCGTCGTCCAGCTGCGGCCGAACCTGGGCGAGGAACTGCCCGCCGTCCTCGACGAAGTGCGCGAGGCGGCGGGCGGCGTGCCCGGCTCGGTGGCGCGCATCGCCGGCCCGGCGGCGAGCCAGGCCGACCTGTCGGACGCGTTCGCAGGCATCGACGGTCTGCTGCTGGGCGTGGCGCTCGGCGCCGTACTGCTCATCCTGCTGCTCGTCTACCGCAGCGTACTGCTGCCGTTCGTCATCATCCTGGGGGCGGTCTTCGCGCTCGGGCTGGCCTGCGCGGTGGTCTACGCGCTGGCGGACCGGGACGTGGTGCGGGTGGACGGTCAGGTGCAGGGCATCCTCTCCATCCTGGTGATCGGCGCCGCCACCGACTACGCCCTGCTGCTCGCCGCGCGCTTCCGGGAGGAACTCGCGGTACGTGAGGACCGTGCGGCCGCCGCACTGGCCGCGGTGCGCCGTTCGTTCGGCGCCGTCACGGCGAGCGCGGCGACCGTGGCGCTGGGGCTGCTGGCCCTGCTCGCGAGCGACCTGACCAACAATCGCGCGCTCGGCCCCGTCGGCGCGATCGGGATCGTCTGCGCCGTGCTGTCCACCCTGACGTTCCTGCCCGCCGTACTGGCGCTGCTCGGCCGTGCCGCGTACTGGCCGGCCCGGCCGAAGCCGTCGGACGCCGAAGCCGAGGGCCACGGCGTGTGGCGCCGCGTCGCCGCACTGGTCGACCGCCGGCCGCGACGTGTGTGGGTCGCCACCGCCCTCGTGCTGACGGCCTTCGCCGCGTTCTCCCCGGCACTGTCGTCCAAGGGCGTGCCGCTCGACGAGATCTTCGTCAACGACGCCCCCTCGGTGGCGGCTCAGGAGACCCTCGGCAGGCACTTTCCGGGCGGCTCGGGCAACCCCGCGGTCATCATCGCCGACGCGGGCCGCGCAGCGGAGGTGACGACCGCCGCCGAGAGCACCGAGGGCGTGGCCACGGCCGCCGCCGTCTCGGCGTCCGGCCGGCCGGGCGCCGGCGAACCGCTCGTCGTGGACGGCCGGTTGCGCATCGACGCCACGCTGGAGGCGGCCGCCGACAGCGACGCCGCGAAGGACACGCTCGAACGGCTGCGTACGAAGGTGCACGCGGTGAGCGGCGCCGACGCGCTCGTCGGCGGCTACACGGCGCAGCAGTACGACACCCAGCAGACGGCAGCCCGCGACCGGCTGATCATCGTGCCGGTCGTGCTCGCCGTCATCCTGCTGATCCTCGTCCTGCTGCTGCGTTCGCTGCTGATCCCCGTGCTTCTGGTGGCGACGGTCGCGCTCAACTTCCTGGCGACGCTCGGGGTGTCGGCGCTCGTCTTCGAACACCTCCTCGGCTTCAGCGGCACCGACGCGTCGGTCCCGCTCTACGGGTTCGTGTTCCTGGTGGCGCTCGGCGTCGACTACAACATCTTCCTGATGTCCCGGGTACGGGAGGAAGCACTCGTCCACGGCTCCCGCCGGGGCGTGCTGCGCGGGCTCGCCACGACCGGCGGGGTGATCACCTCGGCGGGCGTGGTCCTCGCGGCGACGTTCGCCGCGCTGATGGTGATCCCGCTGGCCTTCCTGGCGCAGATCGCCTTCATCGTGGCCTTCGGCGTGCTCCTGGACACCCTGGTGGTCCGCTCCCTGCTGGTGCCGGCGCTGGTGGTCGACATCGGCCCGAGGGCCTGGTGGCCGAGCGCCCTCGCACGGGCCGACGCCCCGGCGGGTACGGCGACGGAGCGCGCGAAGTAGTTCCGCACGGCCCGGCGCCGTACGGCGATCACGCCGGCCGGCGCGGCGGGACGGGGCGCTGTCCGGCCCCGTCCCCTCCGCCGACCATCACGTCGGCCGTCGGCCCACCTCGTCCGCCGGTGACTTCGGCGCTCGTTCGCCACCCGAGCCGTGATGTCTTCGCGCAGCCGCACCGTGTCGGTCGCGCCGGCGGCGGTCGGGGCAGGCCCGCACCTCGACGGGGCGTTCGGGAGGCTCGAACCGGGCCGGCCGCTGCGTGCCAGGACCCCCGCAGGGCCGGCCCTGCTCACGACGTACAGGCAGGAGCACGCGCACACCGCGTGACCCCACCGCACGCCACGCGCCGCGCGGTCCGGCCCAACTCCCGCGCCCCGCGGGGCGACGCAACGCCGACCAGCCACCCTCTGCCGGACCTCGCCGCCTCGCGCCGCGGGCGGACCAGGCAGGCTGTCCCCATGTCTCAGCTCACCCCCCAGCCCCAACTGCCCGGAGAGTCCGGCCACATGATCGTCTGCGGCGACGACGCACTGGCCCTTCGGCTCGCCTCCGAACTGCGCTACGTCTACCGGGAACGCGTCACGCTCGTCGGTCCGGCCGGCGGCGCGGCCCTCGGGGCGCGGCTCACCGTGCCGACGCAGAGCCGCGGATCCGTGCTGCTGGGGCGCGTCTCGACCGCGCTGGCCCGGTCGACGTCTCCTCCTGCCGGCTCCGCGCCCCTGGCGGTGCTCGAAGCCCCCGAGCCGACCGACTCCGTACTGGCGACGGCCGGGGTCGGCCGGGCCGCCGCGCTGGCGCTCGTGTACGACGACGACGAGACGAACATCAGGGCCGCGCTCGCGGCCCGGCGGCTCAACCCCGGCCTGCGACTGGTGATCCGCCTCTACAACCGCAAACTCGGCCAGCACCTGGAGGAACTGCTCGATCAGGCGGCCCTGGTCACCCTGCCGGATCTGGACCCGGTCGTCCTCGACGCGTCGACCACCGTACTGTCGGACGCCGACACGGCCGCGCCCGCCCTGGCCGCCAGCGCCGTCGTGGGCACCAGCAAGGTCGTCCACGCCGACGGGTTCCTCCTGCGCGCCGTGGAGCGCACCCCGCCGTCCCCCGGCGAGGTGTCCGAACCCGGCCTGTGCACGCTCGCCCTCCTCTCCGCCACCGCGAGCGATCCGGCCGGCCAGGAGGGATCGGAAGCGAGCGGAACGTCCGGGCCGCAGCTCCTGCCCGACCCGCGCACCGTCGCCGCGGCCACCGGGCGGGGCACGGTCGTCCTCGAAACCGTCACCCACACCGGTCCGCTTCCGCCGGCGGGCCGGCTCTCCGGCCGGGGCGTACCGCTCTCGCAACTGTTCTCGCGCCGCCTGCGCTGGTCGCTCGCCGTGGGGGCACTGGCCGTCGTGGCCCTGACCGTGGCGTCCGTCGTCGTCACCGACGAGGGAGCGCTGCACGCCTCCTACGTCACGCTGCTGGACCTGTTCTCCATCAACGAACCCGCGCTGGGGGAGAGCCCGGCGCGCCAGGTCCTCCAACTGCTGTCCGGACTGGTGGGCCTGGCGCTGCTGCCCCTTCTCATCGCCGCGTCCCTGGAGGCGCTCGGCGTACTGCGCGGCGCCTCCGCCCTGCGCCGCCCCCCGCGCGGGCTGTCGGGCCACGTCGTCCTTCTGGGCCTCGGCAAGATCGGCACCCGGGTCCTCGGGCAGTTGCGCGACCTGGACATCCCCGTGGTGTGCGTCGAGGAGGATCCGGAAGCCCGCGGCATCGCACTCGCCCGGCGCCTGCGCGTGCCCACCGTGATCGGCGACGTGACCCAGGAAGGGGTACTGGAAGCGGCCAAGATCCACCGGGCGCACGCCCTGCTCGCTCTGACCAGCTCCGACACCACCAACTTGGAGGCCGCCCTCTACGCCCGCACGGTCCGCCCGGACCTCCACGTGTCACTGAGGCTGTACGACGACGACTTCGCCACCGCCGTCTACCGCACGCTGCGCGTCGCCCACCCGCGCGCGCTCACCCGCAGCCGCAGCGTCTCCCACCTGGCGGCTCCGGCGTTCGCCGGAGCCATGATGGGCCGTCAGATCCTCGGCGCCATACCGGTGGAGCGCAAGGTGCTGGTCTTCGCCGCCCTCGTGGTGGCCGGCCACCCGCAGCTGGAGGGCCGTACCATCGAGGAAGCCTTCCGGCCCGGCGCCTGGCGCGTCCTCGCCCTGGACACCACCGCCCCCGCCGACCGGCGCCCCGACCTGGCCGCACCCCGCGCGGCCGACGGGGACGAGCATCCGACCGGTCTCATCTGGGACCTGCACGCCGGTTACGTTCTCCAGCCCCAGGACCGGGTGGTCCTCGCCGCCACCCGGCGCGGCCTGGCCGAACTCCTCGGCAGGCACGCCTGACCACGGGGGAGCGACGCCGGACCGCCGCCCGCGACGGCGAGCCGGTCAGCCGGCCCGCCGTCGCGGGCCGGCCGGTGGAATGCGTGACCATCGGGACCGCCCACCCGTTCAGTCTGCCGCTCGCACTCGACGACCGGGGAGGCGCACCGAGTCCGGTGTCGATCCCCGACGGAGCAGGCCGCCGAGGGCCGCTGTCGGCAGCCCGGGGCGGCGGACGCCGCTCCCCTCAGTAGGCTCTCGGTGTCCCCCGCGGAGGCCGGCCTTCGGGTCGTATCCGCCCGCCCGCGACCCAGGAGCCCCATGACCAGCGGTGAACCGACGGCCCGCCGCCCCCGGGGCGGCACCGCGCCGGCCGGCGCTCTCACGTACGGTCCCGCCGGAGCGACGTGTCCGGGCGACGACATGTGGCTCCCGACGGACGACGGCTTCCGACGCTACGAGCGGACAGTGGTGATCGGGCACGGCGACGCGGACTGGCGGGCGGCGGCCGACGCCGTTGTGCGGTGGGGCGTGAAGCGGCGCAGCGGATTCGCCGTCACACCGGGCCCCGGGGCCGGGGAGCGGGTCACCGAGGGCGCCCCGTACCGGATCACCGCAGCCTGGGGCCCCGTCGCGGTGCACGAACCGGTGCGCGTCGTGGCGGTCGTCGACGGACCCGACCGGTGCGGCTTCGCGTACGGCACCGGGCCGGGGCATCCTGTCTGCGGCGAGGAGGCCTTCGTCGTCCACCGGGCGTCCGACGGCACGGTCGCGTTCACGCTCCGCTCCCTCACCCGTGCGGCGCCCAGCGGCCCGTGGCGGACGCTGTTTCCGTTGCTGCTGCTCGCACAGGGCCATTTCCGCCGCCGGTACCTGCGTGCGCTGCTGCCCGCCTCCCGGTCGGCCGGCGCCGCCGCGAGGCGCCGCGAGCCCTGAGGCGTCCGGAGCGTCAGAGAGGCTCGCCGGGCCAGCCGAGGAGACGGGCGCCGATGACCGCGGTCTGCAGCGTGTAGCGGTGCACGGGGTCGCCGGGGTCGGAGCCCGTCAGCTTGTGGATCCGGTCCAGCCGGTACGTCATGGCGCGCACGCTCAGCGACAGCCGCCGGGCCGCCTCGGCGGCCACGCATCCGGTGTCGAAGTACGCGGTCAGGGTGTCCATGAGGGGCCGCGCTCCGCCGCGAGCCTGCTGGAGCGGGCCCAGCACACTGCGCACCAGGTCGGCCATCGCCTGCCGGTCGCGGGTCAGCACGGGGTAGACCAGGAGGTCCGACGCGTGCAGGACCGGGGCGTCCAGGTCCATGCGGCCGGCCAGGTCGAGAGCGTTCAGGGCCTCCTCGTACGACTGGACGACCCCGCCGACCCCGGGATGCGCCCGGCCTATGGCGACGCGGCCGCCGCCGGTGGCCGTGTGCGCCTGTTCGGCGAAGACGGGCAGCACGTCCAGGTCGTCGCCGGGCGCGACGCAGATCAGCCGGCCGTTCTTCGTGGTGAGCAGGATGCGGCGGTCTCCGAAGCGGGCCGCGAGGGACGACTCGATGCGCCGGGCGACCGGGTAGCCGTCGTCGTACGGCTCGGCGCCCTGGGCCACGGCGACCGCGTGGGCGTGGGAGAGCAGCAGCCCGAAGCGCTCGGCCCGCTCGGCGATACGGCCCAGATCACCGCGCCCGTGCAGCAGGTCGTCGATGAACTCCCGGCGTGCCGCCTCCTCCTGGCGCACGGCGAGCCGCTGCGCCCTCTCGTGCCCCTCCGCGAAGGCGTCCACGGCCTGCTCCACGGCCACGAGCAAGTGGTCGGCGCACGCTCCCCGCAGGGTGTGCCGCACGCCCTGAGCGGCGCGCAGGTGGGCCCGCACCAGGGCGCGCATGCCGATCCCGGCCTCCGCCGCGCGTTCCCCCTGCGCGCGCCGCGTCTCCAGCTCCTCGCGCGTCAGCCGTCTGCCGGTGCGGCAGGCGGCCGCCAGGGTCCGGGCGTACCCGTCCAGGTACTGCTCGAGTTCTTCGCGCTCCGCCATGGCCACTCCCGTTCCGGACACGCCGGTGACGTGGTGCCGAGGCGTGATCGTCCAGGGTGGCACGGACCCCGTGCGGGCCCATCACCGGTGTCGGTCGGCCGCGTTGACCGCCCTTGGCCGACGACGGGCGCCGGGTGCGCCGGGAGGGACGCGGCGCCGACCGGCCGCGGGCTCCCCGCGGCAGTGATTACCGGTGTCTTACGGGGAGCGGCCGCCGGTGTCCCGGCGGGCCGGCCTGCTGTTTGCTGAGTGCATGATGGGGCCCGGCCGGTAGCGGTCGCCCCGCTCGTCCCCGCAGGAGGTCCAGGTGTCCCGTGTGTCCCGCCGTGTCGTCGTTCCCGCCCTTCTGGTGCTGGTGGTCGCCGCCGGCATCGGGCTTTATCTCTTCCAGCCCTGGAAGGCGTTCACCGAGACCGCGGTGAACGAGGCCCTGCCGACCGCCTCCGAGTCCGCGGCCGCGCCGGCCGCACCGGACGCCAAGGACAAGAACGGCGACGAGGGCGAGGAGCCGCCGATGAAGGACACGGGGCCCAAGGACCTCGCCGAGGGCGGCTTCGTCACCCACGAGCACGGCACCAGCGGCACAGCCCGTACCGTCCGGCTCGCGGACGGCGGGCAGGTGCTGCGCCTGGAGGACCTCAAGACCTCCGACGGGCCGGACGTACGGGTCTACCTCTCGACCAGGAACGCCGACGCGGTGGAGGCGGGGCTGGGCGACGGGGCGGTCCAGCTCGGCAAGCTCAAGGGCAACCTGGGCAACCAGAACTACACCGTCCCGGCCGGCACGGATCTGTCGAAGTTCCACAGCGCCGTGCTGTGGTGCAAGCGGTTCTCGGTCTCCTTCGGCGCCGCCGACCTCGCCCCGGTGACGGGCTGACCCGTTGAACACCCGCCCCGCTCCCGCCCGCCGCGTCCTCGTCGTCGAGGACGACCCGACCGTCGCCGAGGTCGTCACCGGCTACCTGACCCGCGCCGGTTACCAGGTCGCGCACGCCGCCGACGGCCTCGCCGCCCTCGCCATGGCCGCGGCCGCGCGGCCCCAGCTGGTCGTCCTGGACCTCATGCTGCCCGGCCTGGACGGCCTGGAGGTGTTCCGCAGGCTGCGGGCGGGCGGCGGGCCGCCGTTGCCCGTGGTGATGCTGACCGCGCGCGGCGAGGAGGCGGACCGGATCCTCGGCCTGGAACTCGGTGCGGACGACTACATGGCCAAACCCTTCAGCCCCCGCGAACTGGTGCTGCGCGTGGCTTCCGTGCTGCGCCGCTCGGAGGCGCCGGCGCCCGCCGCCGCCCCGGCCGTCCTGCGGGCCGGCGACCTGGCCGCCGACCCGGTCGCGCGGCGCGCCGAACGCGGTGGCCGTGAACTGGCCCTCACAGGGCGCGAGTTCGACCTGCTGGTCTTCCTGCTGCGCCATCCGGGCCGGGTGTTCTCCCGCGAAGAACTGCTGCGGCAGGTGTGGGGATGGGAGTTCGGCGATGCGTCGACCGTCACCGTCCACGTGCGCCGGCTGCGCGAGAAGGTCGAGGACGACCCGGCCGCACCGAAGCTCATCAGCACCGTCTGGAGCGCCGGCTACCGCTTCGATCCGCCCGCGGCCGGACCCGGGGGCCACCAGCCGTGATCGACATGCTGATCATCGTCGCCCTCGCGGCCCTGGGCGCCCTGGCCGCCGGGCTCCTCGCCGCCCCCGCCGTCACGCTGCTGCGCCGCCGTTCGGTCGTCCTGTCGATGTTCGCCGTCGCCGCGCTCGCCGTCGTCGCGATGGCGGCGGGCACGGTCGCGGTGGCACTGGAGATGTTCCTGTCCGGCCACGACTTCCGCGTGGTGCTGATCGTGGTCGCCGTGTCGGGCGCCGTCTCGCTGGGCGCCGCGCTGCTGTTCGGACGCCGGATCGCCGCCGGCAGCCGGGAACTGGCGGCGGCGGCGCTCACCGTCGGCAGCGAGACCGGCTTCGTGGCTCCCGCGGACCCGCCCACCGCCGAACTCGCCGCGCTCGCGGCCGCCTTGGAGGAGACAGCGACCCGGCTGAAGGCCGCACAGGCGCGCGAGCGCGCACTGGACGCCTCGCGGCGGGAGCTGATCGCCTGGATCTCGCACGACCTGCGCACCCCCCTGGCCGGGCTGCGCGCGATGGCCGAGGCCCTGGAGGACGGCGTCGCCCCTGACCCAGGCCGCTACCACGCCCGCATCCGCACCGAGGTGGAACGCCTCTCCGGCATGGTCGACGACCTCTTCGAGCTGTCCCGCATCCAGGCCGGGTCCCTGGAGCTGGCCCTGACCCGGATGTCGGTCTACGACCTGGTCGACGACGCCCTCGCCGCCGCCCGGCCGCTCGCGGAGGAGCGGGGCGTGCGGCTGGTGGACGGCGGCATCGCGCCCTTCCCGGTCCGGGTCGACGGGCAGGGCATCACGCGGGTCCTCGGCAACCTGCTGGTCAACGCCATCCGGTCGACGCCGGCCGACGGAACCGTCGCGGTGAGCGCCCGTCGTGAGGCCGACCGGGTCGTGCTCGCGGTTGAGGACGGCTGCGGCGGCATCCCGGAACAGGACCTGCCTCGCGTCTTCGACACCGGGTGGCGCGGCGGCGAGGCGCGTACCCCTCCGGCCGACCGCGTGGCTACGGCCGCCTCCGCCACGGGCGGCGCGGCGGACGAAGCGGCGACCACGGCCCATGCCGCGGCGGGGGGACAGCGGCGGCACGGAGACACCGGGGCGGGACTCGGGCTCGCGATCGTGCGCGGCATCGTCGAGGCCCACGCCGGACACGCCTCGGTCCGCAACACGGCAGGGGGCTGCCGCTTCGAGATCACCCTCCCGACCGCCGACGCCCGCCGGCCCGAACCCGCCGTATGAGGTGGGGCGGGCCCCGCGAGGCAGCCCGGGACGACCGCGCTCTCAGCCTCTCGCCGGCCGGCCGCCCGCCGAGCCGGACGTAGCGGCGGCCGCGACGCCCCCACCTTCGGCGTCCACGTGCGGCAGGACGCGGTCCAGCCAGCGCGGTGTCCACCAGGCCGCCCTGCCGAGAAGGGTCATGGCAGCCGGTACGAGGAGCAACCGGACGACGGTCTCGTCGATGAGCCGGGCCGCCCCAGGGGGGTGGTGGGTACGCACGCGGGGAGGACGCCCCCGGGGGTTCGGCGGTACGCCGGTCTCACCAGGTGCGGCCGAGCCGCAGCACCTGGTCGCGGACGCGCGTGACGTGCGGGTTGTCCGTACCGCCGGGCCGCTGCACGAGGTAGGCGGTGTTGATGGGCGGGTCGTCGGGCTCGTGCAGGGCGACCAGAGTGCCGGAAGCGAGTTCGTCCGCGCACAGGTAGCGCGGCAGGACCGTGAAGCCGCCGCCGGCCGCGACCGTGGACAGTACGCCGCGCAGGTCGGGGACCGTGACGGCGGCTCGGCCGGTCAGGCGCTTGCCGAAGACGTGGCGCCAGTAGCGCCGTGCGATGGGCAGATCCTCGGCGTAGGTGATCAGCGGTACGGCGCTCAGGAACGCCGGGCCTTGGGCGGCCAGCCCCTCCTTGAGGCGGTCCGCCCAGAGGGGGGCGGCGACCAGGACGAACTCCTCGTCCATCAGCGGCACGGCGGCCAGGGTCCGACCGCGCGGACGGGTGGTGGCGATCACCACGTCGTGGCGGCCGGCGCGCAGTTCGTCCAGCAGGTGATCGGTCAGTCCCGTGGTCACGCGCAGCCGTACGCCGTCGGCGACGAGGACGGCGAGCCCGGGCAGCACGCGCGTGCACAGCAGCTCGGCGGGGCCCGCCAGGTGTACCGGCTCGGCCGGGCCGGCGCCGGGCGAGGCGGGGGCGGTCGCGCGGGCGAGGACGTCCAGGGGCGCGGCGACCCGGGCGGCGAGTTCGTCCGCGACCGGGGTCGGCGCGACGCCGCGCGGCAGCCGCTCGAACAGCTCGCGCCCGGTCTGCCGTTCCAGCGTGCGGATCTGCGCGGTGACCGTGGGCTGCGAGAGGCCCAGCAACGGGGCGGCGGCGGTGAAGGATCCGGCGCGGTAGACCGCGAGAAAGGTGCGCAGGAGGTTCAGATCCGCAGGGTGCTGCGCTCCGCCGGCATGCTGGGGCGGACGGGCCGTCTCATCGGAATCCCTATGGGTCACGCGGCCGACTCTATGCGAGTCCTATGAGTGCGCCGGAGGGGCGCGGTGCCGGCTCGGCCCCGAGCCCCTCCCTTGCCCGCAGGCCGGTTACGCCGTCGCCGGGTCCTCCACCACCAGCACGATCTTGCCGGTGGTGCGGCCGGTCTCGCCGAGGCTGTGGGCCTTGTCGGCCTCGGCGAGGGGGAAGGTGGCTTCGATGTGGGCGCGCAGGGCGCCGGCCGCCACGAGGTCGGCGATCGCGTTCATCCCGCCGTGGTCGGCCTCGACGAGGAGGGTTTCGACGCGGACGCCCCGTGCGGCCGCCTTCGCCGCCTCGTCCGGGTCCTCTCCGGGCAGCAGCGAGACGAGGACGCCGCCGGGACGCAGGACGTCCAGGGAGCGGGCGCGGGTGTCGCCGGAGAGGGGGTCGAGCACCATGTCGACGTCCCTCACGACTTCGGCGAAGTCGACGGTGCGGTAGTCGACGACCTCGTCCGCGCCGAGAGAGCGTACGAAATCGTGCTTGGCCGCGCTCGCGGTGCCGATGACGTACGCGCCACGGGACTTGGCGATCTGCACGGCGAGGTGGCCGACGCCGCCGGCGGCCGCGTGGACGAGGACCCGCTGCCCGGCGCGGACGGCGGCGGTGTCGACGATCGCCTGGTGGGCGGTGAGGGCGGCGAGGGGGAGGGCGCCGGCCTGGACGTGGTCGATACCGGCGGGCTTGTGGGCGAAGGCGCGGGCGGGGGCGGTCACGTACTCGGCGTGGGACCCCACGCCGTAGGGGTACGGCAGCATGCCGAAGACCTCGTCGCCGGGCTTGAAGACGGTGACGCCGTAGCCGACGGCCTCGACGACGCCGGAGACGTCCCAGCCGAGGACGAGCGGGAAGCGGTCGAGGAAGAGGCGCTGTCCGCGGTGCTTCCAGTCCGTCGGGTTGACGCCCGCGGCGCGGACGGCGACCAGGATCTGGCTCGGGCCGGGAGCGGGCCGCGGCACGCGGACTTCCCTGAGCACATCGGGGGCTCCATGGGTGTCCTGGCTGATGGCGCGCATGGTGGTGGCGGTGTTCGTCATACGTACAGCCTCGCCGGGGCCGCCGTTCCGTACCATGGCATGATTGCCATCTTTCGACAGGATCGTGCCATGGGAAACGCTCACCGTGTGGTCGTACTGGCTCTGGACGGGGTGTACCCGTTCGAGCTGGGGATGCCGAGCCGGGTCTTCGGCGCCGCCGGCGACCGCTACGAGGTGCTGACCTGCACCGTCGACGGGCGACCGGTGCGGACCAACGCCGACTTCTCGATCACCGCCGACCACGGCCCGGAGGCCCTGCGCACGGCCGACACCGTCGTCGTCCCGCCCTTCGACGCCTCCCGTCTGCGACGGGAGGCGCCCGAGGCCGTACTGACGGCGCTCGCATCCGTGGCACCCGGCACCCGCATCGTGTCCATCTGCACCGGCGCCTTCCTCCTCGCGGCCGCGGGGCTGCTCGACGGCCGGCCGGCCACCACGCACTGGGCCCTCGCGGACGTCTTCCGTGCCTGGTTCCCGCAGGTGGACCTGGATCCGGACGTCCTGTTCATCGACGACGGCGATGTGCTGACCTCGGCGGGCGCCGCGTCGGGGGTCGACGTCTGCCTGCACCTCGTACGCAAGGACCACGGCAGCGAGATCGCCAACCGGGTGGCGCGCGCCTGCGTGGTCCCGCCGTGGCGGGACGGAGGCCAGGCGCAGTACATCGAGCAGCCGGTGCCGGGCACTTCGGGAAACGGAACGGCCGCCACCCGCCAGTGGGCGCTGGAGAACCTCCATGAGCCGCTGACCCTGGCCGAGCTCGCCGGCCACGCCCGCATGAGCCTGCGCACGTTCGCCCGCCGCTTCCGCGAAGAGGTCGGCATGAGCCCGGGCCGGTGGCTCATCCAGCAGCGCGTCGCCCGGGCCCGGCACCTCCTGGAGTCCACCGACCTGGCGGTCGACGACGTGGCGGGGCAGGTCGGCTTCGCCACCGGCACCTCGCTGCGGCAGCACCTCCACGCCGCCATCGGCGTGACGCCGCTCGCCTACCGGCGTACCTTCCGGGGCGTGACGCCGGCGGGTGTCTGACACCACCGGAGCGACGGACCGTCCCCGGGCGAGGGCCGTGCCGGCGGTATTCCCCCCGACCCATCGGGAAGCCGATGCCCGTCATTGGATTCGTCATTGGATGCCGACGGGTGAGCGCGCCTACCTTTCGAGTACCTCGCCGCACCGACGAGCCGGACGCGCCACGTCGGCGTTCCCCGAACGCCGGAGCGTGCGCCCCGCACCCTTCCGCGGCCCCAGCGGGCCCGCCACCCCGGAGTGACTCACCATGCCGAAGATCCTTTTCGTGCTGACCGGCGCTGACCACTGGACGCTGGCGGACGGCACTGAGCACCCCACCGGCTTCTGGGCGGAGGAGGTCGTCGCCCCGTACGAGGCGTTCAAGGGCGCCGGACACGAGATCGTCGTCGCCACGCCCGGCGGCGTCGTGCCGACGGTGGACGAGAGCAGCCTTGCGCCCGATGTCAACGGCGGCCCGGAGGGGGCCGCCGGGGTCGCCGCCGCGCTCGGCGCGATCACCGAGCTGCGGCATCCGACAGCCCTCGCGGAGGTGCGCCTCGACGACTACGCGGCCGTCTTCTACCCCGGCGGCCACGGCCCCATGGAGGACCTCGCCGTCGACCCCGCCTCCGGCCGGATCCTGATCGACGCCCTCGACTCCGGCAAGCCGCTCGCCGTCGTCTGCCACGGCCCGGCGGCGCTCCTGGCCGCCCGGAAGGCCGACGGCTCCCACGCGTTCGCCGGCTACGAGGTGGCCGCCTTCACCAACGCCGAGGAGACGCAGGCCGGTTTCGCCGACAAGGCGAAGTGGCTGCTGGAGACCCGTCTCGTCGAGGCCGGCGTCCAGGTGCGCGCGGGGGAGCCGTGGGCGCCGAACGTGGTCGTCGACCGGAACCTGATCACCGGTCAGAACCCGGCCTCCTCCGCCCCGCTGGCGGCCGAAGTCCTGACCAGGCTGGCCTGACGACGCCAGGCCCGGCCGGCCGGGATCACGCCTCGTCGACGTGCCCACGGCCGGTCGGGTGAACCGTGCGCCCGGCGGCAGGATCGGGCGGCCCCCAGGTGCAGCGCCCCGACGGCTGCTGTCCATGGCGCACCCGCTGCCGCAGCCGGCCCGGGACGTCGGCGCGGGTCTGCTCCAGGCCCCATGAGCCGGTACCCGGCGGCGCCGTACCGGTCGAGGTCGTCGTCTCCCTCGACCCCGACCGGTACGCGCGGACCATGGAAGCCGCCCGGCGGACCGGCCTGGTGGCGACCGGCGAACAACCGGTACTCGGCTCCCTGTCCGGCACCATCGCCGAGGGCCGGTATCCGGCCCTGCGGGCCGTCGAGGGCATCGAGTCGGTCGACCGCGCCCGCACCGTCCAGCTCCCCCACCGGAGTCGCCCCTTCAGTGACCGGCATCGCCCGATGGCCCCGTGAACTGCCCCGTGCCACGTGAGAGACGAACGCCGACCCGCACGCCTGAGGCCGCGGGCCCCCAGGGAGGGCACGGTCGGCTACCCGGTCCGGTGCGCGCCTCGCTATAACTGCACCATGATCTATCACGTGGTCGCGCTCGACGAGTGGCTGGCCGTACCCGACCACCCCTATGCCCCGGCCTCCCTGGCGAGCGACGGCTTCGTTCACTGTTCCCCCGACGAGCACACGACGCTCGCCGTCGCGGACGCCTACTTCCGCGACCGGAACGGTCCCCTCATGGCCCTGCTCATCGACGAGGACCGGCTCGACGCCGGGGTGGAGTGGGAGGAGGCGGAGGGTGCTGCGCCTCCCGGCGTGGCCCCCGGCACCGCGTTCCCCCACGTGTACGGGCCCATCAGGCGTGACGCGGTCGAAGGGCTGATGGAGATTCAGCGGGACGACGAGGGCCGAGCCGCGGGCCTCGCGGTCTGGAGCTGAGTGGTCCGCGCCGAGTGGCCCGGAACCGATGGTCCGGAGCTGAGGCCGCTCCGGCCGAGCCGGAGCGGTACGCCGCTCAGCCGGCGGGGGTCGCCTTCAGCAGGACACTGATGACCCGGTCCAGGGAGTCCTTGCCGTGGGGGTCGGCGAGGTTGGCCCAGAGTTTGAACATGAGCCGCCGCACGGTCGGATTGGGCAGGCTGTTCTTGGCGATGAACCGCATGATGTGCGGATTGCCGAGGGCGTGCACGATGAACCGCCCCAGGGTGAAGTAACTGCCCACCGCGCCCTGCAGCACACGCGAGTAGGTCCCGAGGGCACGTTCGCGCTGCGCGGCGGTGGGCCGGGCCAGTGCCTGGGCGATGACGTCCGCGGCGAGGCGCCCCGATTCCATGGCGTAGTCGATGCCGTCCCCGCTCAGCGGGTTGATCGTCCCACCGGCGTCGCCGGTCAGCAGCATGCCCCGGGTGTACTGCGCGGGGCGCGTGAGACCCGCCGGCAGCGCGGCGCCCCGGACGGGGCCGGCCGCGTGTTCCTCGCCGATGCGCCAGTCCTGCGGCAGGCGGGCCGTCCAGTCCCTGAGCAGAGCGCGGTAGTCGACGTCGAAGGGCAGGTCCACGCCGAACGTGCCGACACCGACGTTCGCAGTGCCGTCGCCCAGGGGAAAGATCCATCCGTAACCGGGAAGCATCTGACGGCGCCCCCGCGCGTCCGGGGCCCACAGATCCACCCATGCCTCCAGGTAGTCGTCGTCGTGGCGGGGAGTGGTGTAGTAGCGGCGCACGGCCACTCCCACGGGGCGGTCCTTGCGCTGCGGCAGGCCCATGGCCACCGCCATCCGGCTGGAAGCGCCGTCGGCGGCGACGACGACCCGGGCGTCGACCTCGTACGGGCGGTCACCGCACTGCGCGACCACACCGCGGATCCGGCCCGTGCGCTCGTCCAGTACGGGGCCGGTGACCTTGGTGCCCTCCTGGAGGCGGACGCCGACCGAGGCCGCCCGCAGCGCCAGCAAGTGATCGAGGTCCTTCCGCGTGCGCACCAGGCCGAAATCGGGAAAGCTCGCCAGCTCCGGCCACGGAATCTCGACCCGGACCCCGCCGCCGTAGGCGCGCAACCCCTTCGTACGCACCCAGCCGGGCTGCCGGCGGCTGACGTCGATGCCCATGGCGACGAGCTCTTTGACGGCCCGCGGGGTGAGGCCGTCACCGCACGTCTTGTCGCGGGGAAAGGTCGCCTTCTCCAGCAGCAGGACGTCCAGTCCCGTCTGCGCGAGGTAGTACGCGGCGGCGGACCCCGCCGGCCCCGCTCCCACCACGACGACGTCGGCCGCGTCCCGCACCTGCAGAGCCGTCATGGGCGTTCCCTTTTCGCTCGTCCACGTGCCGTTGACCGGCGGAGAAGGGTTCACTACCCCGTCCGACGACGGGTCGACACCCCGTTGGTCCGTGAGGGGTACGAGCGCCGGGGAGCCGTTCGACGCCTCCGTTCCGCACCGGCGGCGCTTGGGCCAGGGCTTCCCGGGCGTCCGCCGCCCTGCCGACGCGAGCGAGCTGTTTGCCCAGCTGCACGAGATCCGCCGCCCCGCGCACCGGCGCGTGCCCCCGGCGCAGAAGGGGCCCGTGGGGCGGGGGCAGCTTCTCCGCCGCCCACCGCCCCGCCCCGGACGCCTCACGGACTTCGCCCGCCGGCGTCAGGAGTTCGTGAGGACGACCAGTTGCCGGGTCGCCCGGGTCATGGCGACGTAGCGGTCGACCGCACCTTCGACGCCCGTGCCGAACGCCTCCGGGTCCACGAGGACGACCAGGTCGAATTCGAGCCCCTTCGACAGCTCGGGGGTCAGCGACCGGACGCGGGACGTCGCCCGGAACGTGGGATCGCCGATGACGCAGGCGGTCCCGTCGGCATGGGCGGCGAGCCAGGCGTCCAGGATCCGGTGCAGATCAGCGGCGGAGCCGTGCACGACCGGGATGCCGCTGGCGCGGATGGAGGCCGGCACGTTGGCGTCCGGCAGTTCGGCACGGATGACCGGTGCCGCCTCCGCCATGATCTCCTCCGGCGTCCGGTAGTTGATGCCGAGGGAGGCCAGAGTGATCCGGTCGAAGCCCACCCGCCCGAGCCGCTCCTCCCACGACTCCGTGAATCCGTGCCTGGCCTGGGCGCGGTCCCCGACGATGGTGAAGCTCCGGGACGGGCAGCGCAGCAGCAGCATCTGCCACTCCGCGTCGGTCAGTTCCTGCGCCTCGTCCACGACGATGTGCGCGAACGGCCCGGCGAGCACGTCCGGTTCGGCGCCGCGCGCAGCGGTCTGGTCCACGAGGCTGTCCTGCATATCCTGGCCGTGCAGCATCGTCAGGACCCCCTCGCCGTCGTCATCGGCTTCGAGCAGGGCGTCGACGACCTTGGTCATGTGCTCCCGCTCGGCGGCGAGAGCGGCCGTGCGCCGCCGCTCACGCCGTGACGCCTCGGGGTCGCCGAGTCGCTGCCGCGCCGCGTCCAGGAGCGGCAGGTCGGACACCGTCCACGCCTGGGCGTCCTCGCGCCGCAGCCGCCGCACGTCGTCGGGGCCGAGCCAGGGAGCGCACTTGCGCAGGTAGGCGGGGACCGACCACAGGTCGCCCACGAGATCGGCCGCTTCGAGCAGCGGCCACGCGCGGTCGAAGGCCGCGAGCAGTTCCCTGTTCTGCAGCAGCGACTTGCGGAGAAGTGCCGGCGAGGCGTCCCCGTCGTGCTTGTCCACGAGGATCGTGAGAAGTTCCTCCCAGACCTGTTCGCGTGCGTCGTTGTGCGGAGTGCCGGGTTCCGCCGCTTCGAACGCCACGGCCCAGTCGTCGGCGCTCAGCCGGATGTCGGACCAGTGGGTCGTCACGGTCATGCCCTTGGCGGGCGGCTCCTCGTAGAACCTGACGGCCGTCTCGATCGCCGTCACCAGCTTCGCGGACGCCTTCAGACGTGCCACGACCGGGTCGGCCTCGACTCCTGCCGAGGCGCCCTCGGCGACGAGGTCCCGCAGGGTGCAGGTCTGCACGCCCTCCTCCCCGAGGCTGGGCAGTACGTCGGCGACGTAACCCAAGTACGGCTGGTGCGGACCGACGAACAGCACGCCGCCCCGGCGGTGACCGAGGCGGGGGTCGGAGTACAGGAGGTAGGCGGAGCGGTGCAGAGCCACGACGGTCTTCCCCGTACCCGGACCGCCGTCGACGACGAGGGCGCCGCGCGATCCCGCGCGGATGATGGCGTCCTGGTCGGCCTGGATGGTGCCCAGCACGTCCCGCATCCGCGGCGACCGGTTGGAGCCCAGGCTGGCGATGAAGGCGGACTGGTCGTCGAGCGCGGCGTGCCCGGCGAAGCCGTCCGAGGTGAACACCTCGTCCCAGTAGTCGCTGATCCGCCCGCGGGTCCAGCGGTACCTGCGGCGGCTCGCCAGCCCCATGGGATTGGCGTGGGTGGCTCCGAAGAACGGCTCAGCCGCGGGGGAGCGCCAGTCGAGCAGCAGCCGGCGGCCCGTACTGTCCGTGAGGCCGAGCCGTCCGACGTACACGGGCTCGGGGTCGTCCGCCAGGACCATGTGCCCGAGGCACAGGTCCAGCCCGAAGCGACGCAGTGCGCGCAGCCGAGCGGTCAGCCGGTGGACCTCGAGGTCCCGGTCCATCGCCTGCCGGCCCGAGCCCCCGGGCGCCTTGCGCTCGGCGTCCAAGCGGTCGGACACCTCGGCGATCGACTGCTCCAGGCACTCCGCGACGGCCGCGAAGTGCTGCTCGTCGCCTGCGATCAGGGCCGGGTCGGCCTTGGGGGAGAGGCGGTCGGGAAGGTCGAACGCGCTGGTGGTCAGGGGATGCACTCCGTAACTCCGATCTGGTGCCGCATGCGACTGGGGCGCGCGGCGGGGCGTCCGGGCCGGGTGGCGGGCCGGGTGGGCGGGACGGGCGAGGCTCCGCCCTGCCGTGGATCCGGTGGCCGTCGTCGGCTCGGGCGCCGGCCTTCGTCCGTTCTCGTGGTCTGCTTCCGGTGCGAAGGTCTCGCGTGATTCAGGCAGTTTCGCGACGCTCACTTCCGTTGGATTCGGGCTACGGCGGACGATTCTGCGGCATCACCGGGGCCTTGCGGCAAGCCCCCTGGTGGGTTATAAGTTGAGAGTGGCAAGGAGCGGTGTACTCCTTGCCTTTTTTCGTCCCGTGACTTCTCGTCCCGTGACAGGACACCCTCCGCGGCGGAGCCGCGCCGCGTACGGTGCCACGTCGCACGGGCGGGCAGCGGCCCGGGTGGAACCCCTGGTGCGGCCGACGCCGCAGCGCACCGCCGTCGGCCGGGGCGAGTTCCGCGTGAGCGCGACAGGGCCGCGGGTTACCCTGGCCCGGTGACTCTTCTCGTGATGCGCCGACACGTGGACTACGTGCGCGTCACGACCATGAGCTGTCTGCCCCAGGACTGACCTCCCCCTTTCCACCGGTCCTGTCGCGGACACGCGGTACTCGGGCACACCCCTGCCGACGGCTTTCCGTACCCCCGCGATCCCGCCATCTCCGGGAGCAGGGCCTCGCTTCAGCAGAGACGGAACACCATCATGTCGCGCATGTCGCCCCTTTCCGCCGGCTCGCTGCCGGTCATAGATCTGTCCACGGCCGACGATCCCGTGGCCCGGGAGGCGTTCCACAAGGAACTGCACGCCGCAGCGCGCGACGTCGGTTTCCTCCATCTGACCGGCCACGGCGTCAGCGCCGGTGAGACCGCCGAAATCCTGCGCGTCACCAGGGAGTTCTTCGCACTGCCGGAGGCCGACAGGCTGGCCGTCAGCAACGTGCGCTCGCCGCACTTCCGCGGTTACACCCGCGTCGGGCACGAGCTCACCGGAGGCCGTTCCGACTGGCGCGACCAGCTCGACGTGGGCGCCGAACGGCTCGCACCCGCCATCGGCCCCGACGACCCGCCGTACCTCTGGCTGGAGGGCCCCAACCAGTGGCCCGCCGCGCTGCCGCAACTCCGTACGGTGGTGCTGGCCTGGCAGGAGCGGCTGGCGGCGGTTGCCCACCGGCTGCTGCGCGAACTGCTGCTGTCCATCGGAGCGCCGGGGGACTTCTTCGACGAGGCGTTCGCCGACCGCCCGCATCTGCACACCAAACTGATCCGTTACCCGGGATCGGCGCCTTCCGGCGGTGGCCAGGGGGTGGGTGCGCACAAGGACTACGGGTTCCTGACGCTGCTGCTCCAGGACGGCGTGGGCGGACTGCAGGTCCGTTCCGACGACGGCTTCGTCGAAGTGCCGCCACTGCCGGGCGCGTTCGTGGTCAACCTCGGTGAACTGCTGGAGATCGCGACGGACGGCTACCTGTCGGCCACCGACCACCGGGTGGTCAGCCCGCCGGGGGCGGTGGAGCGCTTCTCCGTGCCCTTCTTCTACAACCCGCGCCTCGACACGGTCGTCGGCACCGTCCCGGGCCCCTACCTGGGCAAGGCCCCGGGCCTCGCCCACGACCTCGCCAATCCGCTGCACGCGGAGTACGGCCGCAACGAACTCAAGGGCTGGGTACGGGCCCACCCCGAGGTCGCCCGCCGCCACCACCCGAGACTGATCACCGGCTGACGGGAGTCAGGGGCGGCGGGGCCCTCGCCGTCACCTTGGGTGTGGCGGGCGTCCACTACGCCGTGCACGGCGTCGGCCGTCTGTGGACCGCTGTCGCGGGGGCCGCTCTGGGGGCCGTCGCGTTCACCCCGGCCTTTCTCGCGCCCGCTGACGCCCGGCCGCAGCGGGCGCGAGTGCCCTCCCTAGCGGGGGGCGCGGGGCTGGGTGAAGCGGAGCATGTTGCCGGCCGGGTCGCGGAAGGCGCAGTCGCGGACGCCGTACGGCTGGTCGATCGGCTCCTGGAGGACTTCGCCGCCGGCGGCCCGGATCTGTTCGAAGGTGGCGTCGCAGTCGTCGGTGGAGAAGATCACGCCGCGCAGCATGCCCTTGGCCAGGAGTTCCGTCATCGCCTGCCGGTCGGCCGGCGAGGCGTTGGGGTCGGCGGCCGGCGGTTCGAGGACGATCTCCACGTCCGGTTGCGAGGGCGACCCGACGGTCACCCAGCGCATGCCCTCGAACCCGACGTCGTTGCGCACCTCCAGGCCGAGGACGTCGCGGTAGAAGGCCAGCGCCTTGTCATGGTCGTCGACTGCGATGAAGCACTGAGCGAGGTTGATGTTCATGCCTTCGACGCTACGAGGCGGCGCCGGGTTCCGCTTCTCCGATCCTGACCGGTTGGGCCTTCCCGACCGGTTCGCCGTTCCTCAGCGGTCGCGTGAGGACCTTGGCCACGCACGCCGGGATCGCGGCGCCCTCGTCGTGGCGGCGGGCCCGGTACGCGCTCGGGCTCTCGCCGACCAGCTCGGTGAAGCGGGAGCTGAACGAACCCAGTGAGGTGCATCCGACGGCGAAGCAGACCTCCGTCACACTCAGGTCTCCCCGCCGCAGCAGCGCCTTGGCACGCTCGACACGGCGCGTCATCAGGTAGCCGTACGGCGTCTCACCGAAGGCGGCGCGGAAGCTGCGGGAGAAGTGCCCGGGCGACATGAGGGCGACCTTGGCCAGCGCCGCGACGTCCAGCGGCTCGGCGTAGTCGCGGTCCATCGCGTCCCGTGCGCGCCGCAGTCGTACGAGGTCCTCAAGCGTCACGCCCACCAGCATCGCACGGCGGCGGACGCCCGTCCGTCCGGCCATGTCCCGTCGGCCGGCGGGCGCGACACGCCGTACGACACCGCCGGCGAGGCAGGCGCCGGACCGTGGCAGCGGCCGCCGCGGCGAAAGTGAACCAGAGATACTGCTCTCGTAGATCGAAGTCAGGCGACGCCGACGGAAAGCGCGAAGGCGGCCCGTAACGGATGGAGACGCGATGAGCAGGGTCACGAGGACGGACGCGCGGTCGGCTGCGCCGCATGTCGCCGACAGCCATGGTCTGATCCGTGTGCACGGCGCGCGCGAGAACAACCTCAAGGACGTCAGCATCGAGATCCCGAAGCGCCGCCTGACGGTGTTCACCGGCGTCTCGGGCTCGGGCAAGAGCTCGCTGGTGTTCGACACGATCGCCGCGGAGTCGCAGCGCCTGATCAACGAGACGTACAGCGCGTTCGTGCAGGGTTTCATGCCGACGCTGGCCCGGCCCGAGGTCGACGTACTCGAGGGACTGACGACCGCGATCATCGTCGACCAGCAGCGCATGGGCGGCGACCCCCGTTCCACGGTCGGCACCGCCACCGACGCCAACGCGATGCTGCGCATCCTCTTCAGCCGGCTCGGGAAGCCGCACATCGGCCCGCCCGGCGCGTACTCCTTCAACGTCGCCTCGGTCACGGCGAGCGGTGGGTTCAGAGTCGAGCGCGGCGCCGACAAGACCAAGACGGAGAAGGTCACCTTCAGCCGCACCGGTGGCATGTGCACCCGTTGCGAGGGCCGGGGCGCCGTCTCCGACATCGACCTCACGCAGCTCTACGACGACTCCAAGTCGATCGCGGAGGGAGCCTTCACCATCCCGGGCTGGAAGTCGGACAACGTGTGGACCGTCGGGATCTACGCCGAGTCGGGATTCCTCGACCCGGACAAGCCGATCCGTGAGTACACCAAGAAGGAGATGCAGGACTTCCTCTACCGCGAGCCGACCAAGGTGAAGGTCAACGGCGTCAACCTCACCTACGAAGGGCTGATTCCCAAGATCCAGAAGTCGTTCCTCTCCAAGGACAAGGAGGCGATGCAGCCGCACATCCGTGCGTTCGTGGAGCGGGCCGTCACCTTCACCACCTGCCCCGAGTGCGACGGCACGCGGCTCAGCGAGGCCGCACGGTCGTCGAAGATCAACAAGATCAGCATCGGCGACGCCTGCGCGATGCAGATCAGCGACCTGGCCGAATGGGTGCGCGGCCTCGCGGATGCGTCGGTGGCGCCGCTGCTCACCGCGCTCCAGCACACCCTCGACTCGTTCGTGGAGATCGGCCTCGGCTACCTCTCGCTGGACCGGGCCTCGGGCACGCTGTCCGGCGGCGAGGCGCAGCGGGTCAAGATGATCCGCCACCTCGGCTCCTCGCTCACCGATGTCACGTACGTCTTCGACGAGCCCACGATCGGCCTGCACCCGCACGACATCCAGCGGATGAACAACCTGCTGCTGCGCCTGCGGGACAAGGGCAACACGGTGCTCGTCGTGGAGCACAAGCCGGAGACGATCGCGATCGCCGACCATCTCGTCGACCTCGGTCCCGGGGCGGGAACGGGAGGCGGCACCGTCTGCTTCGAGGGGACCGTCGAGGGGCTGCGGGCCAGCGACACGGTCACCGGCCGCCATCTGGACGACCGGGCGTCCCTCAAGGAGACCGTGCGCGAGTCCACCGGCGCGCTGGAGATCCGTGGCGCGTCGGCGCACAACCTGCGCGCCGTCGACGTCGACATCCCGCTCGGGGTGCTGTGCGTGGTCACCGGTGTGGCGGGCTCCGGCAAGAGCTCGCTCGTCCACGGGTCGATTCCCGCGGGCGAGGGCGTGGTGTCGGTCGACCAGGCCCCCATCCGCGGTTCGCGCCGCTCGAACCCGGCCACGTACACGGGTCTGCTGGACCCGATCCGCAAGGCGTTCGCCAAGGCCAACGGGGTGAAGCCGGCGCTCTTCAGCGCCAACTCCGAGGGCGCCTGCCCCAACTGCAACGGGGCCGGCGTCATCTACACCGACCTGGCGATGATGGCCGGAGTGGCGATCCCGTGCGAGGAGTGCGAGGGCAAGCGGTTCCAGGCGTCGGTGCTGGAGTACCGTCTCGGCGGCCGTGACATCAGTGAGGTGCTGGCGATGTCGGTGACCGAGGCGGAGGAGTTCTTCGCCGCGGGCGAGGCGCGCACACCGGCCGCGCACAGGATCCTCGACCGGCTCGCCGACGTCGGCCTCGGCTACCTCACCCTCGGCCAGCCGCTGACCACCCTGTCCGGCGGCGAGCGGCAGCGGCTCAAGCTGGCGACCCACATGGGCGACAAGGGCGGCGTCTACGTCCTCGACGAGCCGACCACCGGCCTGCACCTGGCCGATGTCCAGCAACTGCTGGGTCTGCTCGACCGGTTGGTCGACTCCGGAAAGTCCGTGATCGTCGTGGAGCACCACCAGGCGGTCATGGCGCACGCCGACTGGATCATCGACCTCGGCCCGGGCGCCGGTCACGACGGCGGCAGGGTCGTCTTCGAGGGCACGCCCGCCGACCTCGTCGCCACCCGCTCCACGCTCACCGGCGAGCACCTCGCGGCCTACGTCGGGGCCTGACCGGGAGTGGCGTTGACCGGTTTCGGCACTGGACCGGTTCCGGCTCGGCGCCGGACCGGGCGGCACCTGACCGAGCGTCTCGCCGACACGGTGGGACGGCTTCCCCCCGGCCCGTCCCGACTCGTCCCACCCGGGGGCGCCCAGCGCCTGTGCGGTGGGACGAGTCGAGGCACGGCGGACACCGACCGGGCTGAGCGCAGACGCGTCGGCGCGTGCGCCTCGACCCGCCCGACCGCTTCCGGGCGGGTCGTCGGCCGGCCGGAGTTGCCCAGTACAGACGGCACCGGAGTGACCCGCCGCGCCGGCGGTGGCTGATCCGCGGGTTGGACCGAGCCCCCGCCGTCCCGGGCCGGAACCCCGTTGTCGGTGGTGGCTGGGAGGCTGGGGCCATGGACAGGGACGAGGAGTTGCTGCGCGGCCGGATCTACGGTCAGGACCACGACGACCCCCGGCGCGGCCCGCGGCCGGGACGGGCGTACGCCGAGCTGGTCGGCGGGCCGCTGGACGGTCTGCTGCTCGACATCACCGGCTGGGCGGCGGACCGGATCGACACGGGCGTCGCCCTGGAGACGGAGCTGGGGCGGTTCGGAGCCGGCGGGCGGGCCCTGTACGACCCCCGCCCCGGCGACCGGCGCCGCTGGGACTGGTCCGGGGACGCACCCTGACCGCCGCTCCCGGACCGCGCGGCGCACTGGGCCGTTCGTACGGCACGAAAGCCTCGCCGTCGGCCTGGTACTCCCGCGCATCGGCCCCTGCCCGAAGGGCGATTCCGGTGGCGGGCGCGCTGCTCGTAAGCTGACCCGCTATGGACACCAAGGAGGCCGGCAGACGGCCGATCGACGGCCGGTTCGAACTGCTCGGCAGGCTCGGCAGCGGCGGTATGGGCACCGTGTGGCGGGCCCGGGACATCGTGCTGCACCGTGAAGTCGCACTGAAGGAAGTACGTTCGCCGGACCCCGCGACGGCGGAGGCGGACCCGGCCCGGGCGCGCATGCTCAGTGAGCGCGTACTGCGTGAGGCTCGGGCGCTCGCCCGGCTCGCCCATCCGCATGTGGTCACCATTTACCACATCGTGGACGCGTCCGACGGTCCTCACCCGTGGATCGTCATGGAGCTGGTGCCGGGGCAGTCCCTGCACGAACGCCTGGCCCAGGGCCCGTTGAGCGTCTCCGAGGCGGTGACCGTGGGGCGCGGCGTGCTGTCCGCCCTCCAGGCCGCGCACGGCGCGGGCATCCACCACCGGGACGTGAAGCCCGCCAACGTGCTTCTGCGACCCGACGGCACCCCCGTCCTGACGGACTTCGGCATCGCCGTACTGCGCGAGTCGACCAGCCTGACCGCTACGGGCGACCTCATCGGCTCGCCCGAGTACATCGCGCCTGAACGCATCCGCGGCGAGGAGGGCAACCCGGCCTCCGACCTGTGGTCCCTGGGCATGCTGCTCTACACCGCCCTCGAGGGGTGGCACCCGTTGCGGCGCGAGACGAGCCTGTCGACGCTGGTCGCGGTTCTCGACGAGCCGATACCCCCGCCGGTGCGCTCGGGGCCGCTCGCCCCGTTCCTCGACGCCGTGCTCACGCGGGACGCCGCGGCACGACCCGACGCCGCGCGTCTGGAGCAGATGCTCGTCGACGCCGGACGCGGCGCCGACGCCGTCCCCCCGGCTTCCGCGCCGTGGCCCGCGCCGCCGGCCGTCCCCCAAGCCGAGACCGTGCACGACGTGCCGGGTGCGCGGCCCGCGCCGTCCTGGCCGTCGAGCGCTGCTCCCGCGTCCGCCCCGCCGGCCGGCTTCGGTCCGCCGCCTCAGCGGGGCACCGTTCTCGACACCCCGTCGTTCCGCCCTTCGCCCCAGCGGGGACGCAAGCGGTGGACCGTGCCCGTCCTGACCGCTGCGTTGCTGGCCACAGCGTCATGGACGGTGCTGAACGCCCTGCCGCTGGACAGCGGTCTGTTCGGCGGGAAGCCGCAGGAGAATTCCGCCTCGACCACGGGGGCCACCGGCGGCAAGGACACTCCGGGCACCACGGAACGCAACGACGTCAAACAGCCGGCGCAGGCGTCACTGCCGCCGTCCAAGCAGACGAAGAATCTCCTCACACCGGACAGCGCGCGGAAGGCGATCGCGGCGCTCAAGGCGGAGACCCGTACGACGAAGTTCTTCGAGCTCACCGTCTACAAGGAGTACGCGATCGCCGACGTTCCGGTCGAGGGGAGCGAGAAGAAGTACGACCGTTACGTGTACCGGAACGGCTACGCCGCAAAGGAAGGCCCCGGCGGCACCGCGATCGGCACGGAGGAAGGCCCGATCGACGTCAGCAAGGTCGACTGGGAAAAGCTGCCCGCGCTCATCCAGAAGGCCGACCAGGACCTCGGCATCGCCGAACCGACGATGCGTTACGCCGTCGTCCGCGGACCGGTGTTCGAGAGTGTGCCGACGATCAACATCTACCTCACCGACGAGTACAACTCGTCCGGATACCTCGTCGCCGACTTCGACGGCGCAGTGCTGAACACCTACGCAGCCGAGAACTGACCACGGCCTGGAGCCGGTACGACGAAGGGCGTCGCACCGGCCGGCGCCGCTCACCTGCGAGCGATCCGATGTCTTGCCCACCGGCGCGCTCCGCCGTCACGCCCGACGCGTCGCTCTAAGCTCCGCACATCGGGAAAGGCGCCCAGCCGGAAAGCGCAGGATGCGATGCTTGCCGTCACCGTCATCGCGGGCATTCTGTTCGTCTGGGCCGTCCTCTCGCACCGGCTGGCGCGCTGGAGCATCACCGCCCCGATCGCCATGATGGCGGCCGGTGTCGCCATGACCGCCGGCTCGGACCCTCCGCTGCGCTTCGAGATCGACACGGCCGGCTTCGAGCACGCGGTGGAAGTCGTGCTGGCGCTGCTGCTCTTCGTCGACGCCACCGAGGTGCCCGGGGGCGTCATCCGCAGGGAGAAGGGGATCGTCGCGCGCCTGCTCGGCGGTGCGCTGCCGCTGACGCTGGGCGTCGCGTTTCTCACGGCGTACGCCTTCTTCCCCGACCAGCCCGGCTGGATCCTGGCGGTCCTGGCGACGGTGGTCGTCCCTCTGGACCTTGCCCCCACCACGGCCGTCGTCAGGGACAAGCGGATCCCGGCGCGGCTCCGTGACGTGCTCAACGTCGAAGGGGGCCTGAACGACGGCATCGTCTCGCCCCTGTTCCTCCTGTGCATGGCCGCCGCCGTGGAGTCCCGCACGCGGAGCGCCGATTACACGGAGGCGCTGCTGGGCGCGGTCGAAGCGGCGGCCTGGGCCGTCGGCGCGGGGGCGGTCATCGGGTACGTGGCCGGGTGGCTGCTGCGCCGGTCGTGGGCGAGCGGCTGGACCCAGCACGCGGCGACGCGGCTCGGCATCCTGACCGTTCCCGTGGCCGCATACACCCTGTCGTCGGCCCTCGGTGGAAACGGCTTCGTCGCGTCCTTCGTCGCCGGCGTCTGCATCGCCCCCGCCATGCGCCACCTGCCGGCGGACGCGGTGCAGATGACCGACGATCTGGTCGCTCTGATGTGCCTCGGGCTGTGGTTCGTGTTCGGCCAGACCGTGAACGAGGCGTTCTCGGACGGGTTCCACCTGTCGATCGTCCTGTACGCGCTCGTCGCCGTCACCCTGGCGCGCACGGTCCCCGTGCTGCTCGTGCTCACGGGGACCGGTTTGAGGCGGTCCGACAAGCTGTTCCTGGGGTGGCTGGGCCCGAGAGGCGTGACGTCGATCGTCTTCGGGCTCCTCGCGGCCGTCGAGCTGCCCGCTCACAGCGCCGATTTCATCGCCCGGGTGATGGTGCTGACCGTCATGCTCAGCATCGTGCTGCACGGCCTGAGCGCCGAACCGATCGGCCGCGCCTACGCTCGCAGGAAGCGGACCGACGTGGGACAGGCAACCTAGCGCGCGGTCACCGCCTCCGTGCCGTCCGCGCCGGACTCCGCACCGTCAGGCGTGTGTCGCCGCGCGGTCGGTGACCGCCGGTGCTCGCCGTCTGCCCGCGAGGCTGCCCAGCGCGCCGAGCAGGAAGGCGACCGGCATCGAGACCAGGACGACCGTCTGGAGCGGGAACCAGTCGAGGTGCCACTGGGGGAGCAATGCGATGGGTGTGCCCGAGAAGATCGGGCTCGACATCTGCAGTCCGACGGCGCAGAACAAGCCCCCGTACAGCGTCCACAGCAGGCCGCCCCGGGTGTAGCCGCTCCAGAAGAGCGAGTACACCAGGGTGGGCAGCAGGCAGGAGGCCGCCACCGCCAGGGCCAGCGCGGACAGGAACCCCATGTTCCATCCCTGGACCGAGACCGCCAGCCCGATGCTCAGTACGCCGACTCCGGCGGACGCCATGCGGGCGGCCGCCACCTCGCGGCCCTCGGTGGTGCGTCCTCGGCGCAGCACATGCGTCACGAGGTCGTGGGCGACCGCCCCCGCGGCGGCGAGGGTGACGCTCGCGACGACCGCCAGCGTGGTGAGGAAGACGGCGGAGGCGACGAGGACCGCGAGCCAGGCGTCACCCGCGGAGGAGCCACCGGCGAGTTCGCCGGTGAGCATCAGCAGACTGCTGGTGGCGCCCGGGTCCGCGGCGAGGATCTTGGGAACTCCGACCAGTGCGCCGGCCCCGAGGCCCAGTACGGCGGTGGCGAGGCAGAACGCACCGACGATTCCGATGGTGTGACGTACCGTACGGCGTGCCGTGGCCGCGTCGCGGGCGGTGTTGAGCTGCGTGGCGACGTGGGGCAGACACGCCACACCCAGCACGATGGTGATCATCAGGCCGATGTGGTCGAGTGTGTCCTCGACCGTGCCGCCGTCGGCGAAGCGCAGCCCCGGCCGCATGTGGACGGCGGGGCGGCCACTGCCCTGCCCGGCCGCGTGGAGGAGGGAGTCGGCGCTCCAGTCGAAACGGTGCAGCACCACTGCCGCCACGGCCAGGGCCATGCCGAGCAGCACCACGGTCTTGACTATCTGCACGGTGATCATGCCGCGCATTCCGCCGAACGCCGTCGCGCAGACGACCAGGAGACCGATCATCACCGTGGCGGTCTGCTCCGGGCCCGGTCCGGAGAGTCCCAGCAGCATCGCCGTGGTCACCCCCGCACCGGAGAGCTGCACCACCAGGTACGGGACGCAGGCGCTCAGCACCACGGCGGCGACCGCGATCCTCACCGCGGGCCCGGGAGCGCGGAGGGCGAACAGGTCGCCGAAGGTGTAGCAGCCGCGTTCGCGCAGGGGGCGGGCGAGCAGGAGCAGCACACCGAGCGACAGCACCGTGCACAGGGCGGTGAACAGGCCGTCGTATCCGAAGACCGCCACGCTGCCCGTCGTCCCGAGCACCGTGGCCGCCGACAGGTAGACGCCGGACAGCACGAGGGCGCCGCGCAGCGGTGAGAGCGTGCGACCCGCTGTGTAGAAGTCGTTGACGCGGTCCCGCGAGGGGCCGCTGAGCACACAGATGAACAGGATGGGCACGATGAACGCGAGGAAGCCGACGAGCACCATGCCCCGCGTGTCCGAGTCCAGAACCCGGGCACCGGGTGACGCGAGGACCGCGAGGCCGGCAGTCGTCATCACCGCTCCTCGTCGGCGTGGCGGTCGTACCGCGCGGCGGTCCACAGCAGCAGGCAGCCCTGGGCGAGGATCACCAGCATGCCGATGTTCACCTCTCCCCAGATACGGGTGGCCAGGAAGCCGGCGGCGGACAGGGCGAGCAGCAGATGCACGCACAGGGTCACTCCGTTGACCACCGCGAAGGACACGCCGGGGCGGTGCCGCTGTGGCCGGTGACGAAGCCGGGGGGCGTACTGCTGGGCCATGAGGGTCTCCTGGCGTGCGGGAACTGCGGGCGAGCGAGCCCGATGCGCGCTCACTCGAGCACGTACGCCCCGGCTCGTCGATGCTCCGCGCCCGCGCCGTTGTCCGCTCCCAAGGCGGCTACGGCGTCGCTGTGCCGCTGCCCACCCGGCCGCGCTCCTCCCCGGGCGGGCGCCGTCCGGCCGCGGACGACGGGGGCGGGTCCCCGGCGCCCGTGAGAGCGGCTGCCGGCCCGAGCAGGCGCAGGGCGTCGAGGGCGAGGGTCAGCTGCACCAGGTCGCGGGGGCGGGACAGGGCGAGCCCCGTGATCTGTTCGAAGCGACGGAGCCGGTTGAGCACGGTGTTGCGGTGGCAGAGCATGTGCCGGGCGGTCTGGACGGCGGAGCCGCCCTTGTCGATCCAGATGCCCAGCGTGTCGAAGAGGATCTCGCGGTCCGCCGGTTCCAGGTCGTACATCGGCTGGAGCACCTGGCTGGTCAGCGCGGTGGACAGGTCGGGCCGCGAGAGCAGGAGACCGTCGGGCAGCCGGGAGTCGAGACGCGCGATCTCGCCGTCGGCGCGGCACGTGCGCAGCGCCAGTACGGCCATGTCACGCGCCCGGGGGAGCCCGTGCAGGCCCTGCACCACCGGGCTGACGCCGATACGCAGTCCACTGCCCGCGGCCAGGCCGGCAACCAGCGCGTCCAGGGGGCGGTCGCCCAGGTGGGCGACGAGCACGGCGCGCTGTCCGGACGCCTGGCGCAGTATCCGGATGCCGCGCACCTCGGGTACGGCCTCCGGCACGCGGCCGTACGGAGGGGTCGCCCCCACCACCGCGACGGCGAACCGTCCGTCGAGCGGCAGA
Source organism: Streptomyces sp. NPDC046122 (assembly GCF_056429965.1). Lineage (NCBI taxonomy): Bacteria > Bacillati > Actinomycetota > Actinomycetes > Kitasatosporales > Streptomycetaceae > Streptomyces > Streptomyces sp. NPDC046122. Next base: position 694,620 of record NZ_JBWKLQ010000003.1, read on the forward strand.
TCGAGGATCGTCGCCGCGTCCCGGGTGAACTCGGGCTCGTCGCGGCTCTCCAGCAGCGCCGCGAGGATCAGGCGGACGCGCTCGCCGTGCCGGCTGGCGACGCCCTGGGCGACCTGCCGGTAGGCGTCGGCGACCAGGACCGCGTCCCGGTCGTTGTGCTTCCACACCAGCTCCGCCACGTGCACCAGCTGACGCGTGTCGCCGAGCCCCTCCCTCTCCACCACGCGGATGATGCCGCCCCACACGCCCGCGCCGGCCACCCGGTAGGCATGCATCACCTCGTCGAGGGGGCGGCCCTCCTCCGCTCGCCGGATGCCCAGCTCCCTGGTGTACCGCTCGACGTCCACGAAGCGGTCCGGATCGCGGCCGGACTCCAGACCGTGGCGGACACCGGTACTCACCGAGCGCGGCAGGTCCGGCGGAGCGAGCACCGGGTCGCTGTAGTAGGGCACTTCGGCACGGATCTTTCCCACCACCGCGTCGGTGAATTCCGAGCCGCGCCCCAGAAGGCGCCGGCAGGCGCGGTCCAGCAGCTGGACGGCGGAGGCTTCCGCAGAGCCGTCGGACCGCGGACCGCCCGCGCCCTCGTGGTCGCGCGTCTTCTCCCGGCGCGGGTCGGAGCGGAGCGTGCCGGTCGGCGCGGGGAAGCGTTCGTTCGCGCGGCCGGTGCCGGCGGCGGTGGGGCGAACGCCGCCGGGGACAGCATTGGCGTGCATGGACCCTCCAAACGGATGGGACGTGCGAGAACACCACGGCGGGTCGCCATGTCGTGCGCCGCGCGGTGCGCGGTGTGGTTCCCTCCCCGGGGCGGCCGCCACAGCGGGGTGGGCGGCGGCAGCCTCCGGGAAGCCACCATGCTAAGCAGTCGGTTACCTCAGGGCGAGGTCGCTGCCGAACCGTGATGATTCCGCCACATCCGGCGGCGACGCCGGTACGGTCACCCGGTGCCCGGCACGCGGCTCGTCCCCGGCGGCGGAAGGCGTACGCGTCGACCCCGGCCGTACGGCCGTCCGGGCGGCGGCGTCACAGGCCGGCCCGACTGCGGTATGACTGCGCCGTCGCGTGTGCGCGTACCCGCCGAAGGGTTTCGACGGCCTCCGGGGGGAGCTGAGCGGGCTTTCTGCCGTGCGCACTCCGCGACGCTCGCGCGCGCTCATCCGGCCCCGGGCACACTGGCAACGACGCGCAGAAGTAGCCGCGTCGAGGCGCTGACGGGAGGGCATGGGGGAGCGGAGGCGGAACAACGCCCACCCCGGACGAGCGTCACCGGACCCCGCGATCACCGGCGTGCGACTCCCGCCGAACGGCCGCCACCGGTCCCTGCCCCCGGCCCCTCAGCCGGTGAAGGAGACCCGCGCGAGGCGGACCGGACCGTGCAGGCGGATGTGCAGATCGTGCACGCCGGACAGCGGGAAACCGGCGCTCATGGTGACGTAGTCGTACCGTCCGCCGGTGGCGGGGGTGTACGTCGCGAGGGGCGTGCCGTCGGCCAGGCGCAGCTCGACCGAGGCCGGACCGGCGGCCGAGACCTCGACCGACGCGGCCGTGACGCCGTCGCCGAAGTCGCAGCGGTGGAAGACGAGTTCACCGGCGCCGTCGCCGGCGGGGGTCACGGCGTCGCCGGACGTCCTGGCGCGGTCCACGATCGACGTGCCGCGCTGTTCGTCGTAGTCGGCGGCTTCGAGGCCGCGCTCCAGCACGGCGCGCGGGGCGATCTCCTCACCGTCGATCTCCACAGCGGCCGTGCGGCGGATGTCCGTGCTGGAGGCGCCCGCCATGAAGAGGTAGGGCCCACCCTCCACCGTCCAGCGCCCGTGGGCCACGTCCCAGAAGCCGATGCCGGCCAGCGGCACCTCGAAGACCAGGCGCTGTCCCGCGCCCGGGGGGAGGCGCACCCTGCGGTGGGCGAGGAGCTGCCGCAGCGGGCGGACCACGGACGGACTCCCGGCGCGCCCGTAGAGCTGGGCGACCTCGTCGGCGGCGGCCGCCCCGGTGTTGGTGAGGGAGAACGACACCCGGACCGTGTCGCCGACGCGTTCGGCGGACAGGTCGCCGTAGGCGAAGGACGCGTAGGACAGGCCGTGCCCGAAGGCGTACAGCGGTGTGCCGTCGTAGTACAGGTAGGTCTGGCGGCTGCCGATGACGTCGTAGTCCAGCAGGGCGGGCAGGTCGGAGTCGGCCGCGTACCAGGTCTGCGGAAGCCGGCCGCCCGGCGAGACGTCGCCGGCCAGGACCCGGGCCAGCGCGGTCCCGGCCGCCTGGCCTCCGTGCGCGGTCCACACCAGGGCGGGCAGAGCGGCGTCCGCGTCGGCCACGGCGTACGGATACGAGGAGGTGAGGACGAGCGCCGTACGGGGGTTCGCGGCCCGGGCCGCCCGCCAGAGCCGGTTCTGATGCTCCGGAAGGCCGAGTGTGGCGCGGTCCTCGGTCTCACGTCCGTTGATGTGCGGGTCGTTCCCGGCCACGACGACGACGACGTCGGCGTCCGCTGCGGCCGCCGCCACCGCGTCCTCGCCGCGCTCGACGACCACCGTCTCGAAAAGGTCTCCGTCGTCGGCAACCTTCAGGCCGTCGGCGGTGACAGAGACATACCGGCCCGTCCCCACATGCGCCAGGAGGTGCCCCTCCCCGTGTTGCTCCAGCCGGAAGGTCTCCTGCACGACCCAGCCGCCGGGCTGGTCGGCGGAAGCGCGCACCCAGCCGTCCTCCGCGACCGACAGATGGCTTCCGTCGGGCGCGCGGAGGGTCAGCAGGCCGGCTCCCCAGTCGGCCATGGCGAACTCCGTCGGCTCCTCCCCGCAGGTCAGCGGCGGCAGGTCGGTACGTCCGGCGAGCAGCGCCGGGTCGAGCGCGCCCTCGGCGCCCCGGGCCCCGGCGGCGGTGGACGGCGGGGGCACCCGCACCCAGCCGGCCGCCGTCCGCAGCCGTATCCGGTCGACGCCCTCGGCGAAGGAGACGTTCTCCGCGCCGAAGCGTGCGCGCAACCCGTCGAGCGGGGTCGCGCGTCGCAGCAGCGTTCCGCTGTACCAGTCGAGTTTGCACTCGTCGGCGAGGAGTCCGACGACGGCGATCCGCTCTCCTCCGGCCAGGGGCAGCAGACCGTCGTTCTTGAGCAGCACGACGGCCTGCTCGGCCGCCTCCCGCGCGAGCGCGCGGTGCGCCGGGGTGTCGAACGTCCTGACGCCGGCGTACGGGTCGGGGTCCGGATCGAACTCTCCCAGGGCGAAACGCATGGCGAGCAACCGGCGCACGGCGGCGTCGACGTCCTCCTCGCCGATCAGCTTCCGGTCCAGCGCCCCGCGTACCCGGCCGATGACGACCGAGGAGTCCTGACCGTGGTCGGTGAAGCTGTCCACCCCGGCGCGCAGGGCGGCGGCCGTCGCCTCCTCGTGGGTGTCGTAGTAGTGCTCCGCATCGACCAGGTTCGAGGGTGCGCCGGCGTCCGAGCAGACCACCAGGGACCGGTCGGTCCACCGGCGCAGCTGCTCGCGCAGCAGGGGCGAGAGGTGGTTGGGCCGGCCGTTGACCAGGTTGTAGGCGGGCATCACTCCGGCGACGGCGCCGGCCTCGACGGCGGTGCGGAAGGCGCGCAGATCGTACTCGTGGAGCACCCGCGGGCGGACCGAGGAGGAGGAAGTGGCCCGGTCGGTCTCGTGGTTGTGCGCCAGCCAGTGCTTCAGCACGGGTGCGGTACGCCAGTGGACGGGATGGTCCCCGCGCAGGCCGCCGGTGTAGGCGACGGCCATGGCGGACGTCAGGTGCGGGTCCTCGGAGTATCCCTCTTCGTTGCGGCCCCACAGCGGGTGCCGCAGCAGATTGACGGTGGGCGCCCAGACGTTCAGACCCACCCGTGGGTCGCCGGCCCGCATCGCGCGCGTCTCGGCGGCCACGGCCTCGCCCACCCGGCGTACGAGGTCGTCGTTCCACGTGGCGCCCAGGCCCACGGCCTGGGGGAAGACGGTGGCCGGGCCCATCCAGGCGACGCCGTGCAGCGCCTCCTGGCCGGTGCGGAAGGCGCCGACGCCGAGCCGGTCGACGGCCGGCGTGAACTGGTGCAGCATCGCGATGCGCTCGTCGGGGGTGAGCCGCGCGAGCAGGTCGTCCACACGGTCGTCGACGGGGAGCGCGGCATCGCGGAACGGCGGCTGGGCGTCGGTCACGTGGGTCCCCTAGACGATCGATATGGCCGGACACCGGATTCGAAGCGCTTCGATGCTGAGGCCGGTCGTGCGGAGGTGTCAAGAGGAGCAGGTCAGCAACGGCCGCCTCTCCACGGGCCGGACGCTTGCCTGGAAGCCCCAACTGGCGCAGTCTTGCGAGGATTTTCGCGACGACCCTTGAACCGACTGGCGTCCTCACTTAACCTCACTGCAACATCGAAGCGCTTCGACGAAACTACACGGGACGAGAACCTGTGCCGGACGGGAAACCTGCGCGAAGCCCGTCGTTCGCTTTCCTGCAGCGCATCCCCGCACGCCGACACGTATCCCCGCACGCCGACACGCATCCCCGCACGCCGACACCCCTGCGCGAACGCCGACCCCGAACGCCCACCGGCTGTCCGCACGAGGAAAGGGTTGACCCGATGCCCAGGACCACAGCTCCCAGCCGGAGATCGTTCCTCACGTCCACCGCGGTGGCCGCGGTGGCCGTCACCGGCGGGGTTCCCCTGCTCGGCGCGTGCAGCGGCACGTCCGGTGGCGGCGACACCGAGGGCGCCACGACCGGGAAGAAGCTCCGCGGCGTGCTCCCGGCCTTCGCGGGCTCGGAGGTCGTGGAGCCGGACGTGCCGAGCAGGAACGGTTCGGCGCTGGGCTTCACCACCGCCCTGCCGGCCTCGCAACTGGCCGTGTCCGTACCCAAGAAGCTCGGCAGGGGCGGCACCGTCACGGTCATGGCGCCGCTGTGGGGCACCCCGCCCAAGTCCGGCAACCCGTACTACCGGGCGATGGACGAGGCCATCGGCGTCCAGGTGAACTGGCAGAACCAGGACGGCAACACCTACGGGCAGAAGCTCGGCGCGGTCCTCGCCTCCAGCTCCATACCCGACGTCGTCGTGGTCCCCGCCTGGGAACTCGGCGGCAAGATACCGAGCGCCGTCAACAACAAGTTCGCCGACCTCGGCCCGTACCTGTCGGGCGACAAGGTCAAGGAGTACCCGAACCTCGCCGCCGTACCGACCGGCGCCTGGCAGCGGGCGGTGTTCGGCGGCAAACTGCGCGGCCTCCCCATGCCGGCGAGCGACATCCCCAACATCGCACCGTTCTACCGCTCCGACCTCTTCGAGGAGAAGGGGTACGACGCGCCCACCTCCACCCAGGAGTTCTTCGGCCTGGCCAAGGAGATAACGTCGGCCAGGAACAAGGTCTGGGGCTGCGGCGACATGACCTGGGCCGCGTACAAGTTCTTCGGCGTGCTCGACGAGAAGCCCACCTGCTGGAAACTCGTCGGCGACAAGCTCGTGCACCGCATCGAGACCGACGAGTACCTCGAAGCCCTCGCGTGGTCCCGTTCCCTGTACTCCGCCGGTCTCGTACACCCCGACGCGAAGGCCGAGACGGGCGACATCGGCAACCTCTTCGCCTCGGGCCGTGTGTGGATGTACAACGCGGACATCTCCGACTGGTACGGCAAGACGGTCGTGCAGCGCGGCGACAACCCGGAGTTCACCATGGCGGCGATGGACTACTTCCACCACGACGGCGGTGATCCGAAGCTCTACGCCGGCTCGCCCTCCAACATCTGGGCCTTCGTCAACAAGCACGCCGACGAGAAGACCGTCCGCGACGTCCTCGCCATCGCGAACTACACCGCGGCCCCGTACGGAACCAAGGAGCAGCGGCTCAAGGCCTACGGCGTCGAGGGCGTCCACCACACCGTCAAGGGCAAGGAGATCACCAAGACCGAGACCGGCAACAACCAGGTCTTCGCCACCTACGAGTACATCGCCGGCCCCCAGCAGTTCTTCGCTTACCCCAACCACCCCGACGTCGCCGAGGGAATGGTGCGCTGGCAGCAGCGGATGGGCGCGTTCGTCACCAAGCCGCTGTTCCACGGCGCGCAGGTCCAGGAGCCCAGGCGATGGGCCGAACTCAGCAGCCAGTTCGAGGACCTGGAGAAGGACATCGTGCGCGGCCGCAAGAAGGTGGGCGACATGCAGCAGGCCGTGTCGGACTGGCGCTCCCGCGGTGGCGACCGGCTGCGCGGCTGGTACCGCGAGCTGCTCGACGAGGTCGGCCAGGCGTCCTGAGTCGCGAGGACACCGGTCGAGCCGGGAGCGAGGGGAGAGAGAACGTGTCGCACAGCAAGGTGGCGGACCCCGATCGCGCCGCCGCCGAGAGCACCACGGCCCCGTCCCGGCCCGCCGCGCACACGGACGCGGGACCGGCGCGCACACCGGCCGGCCGGTCTCGCCTGCACCTGGGGACCGGCTGGAGGGTTCGGCTGCGGCGCGACCGCACGCTGATCCTGATGACGCTGCCCGCCGTTCTCCTGGTGCTGGTCTTCCACTACGTACCGCTGCTCGGCAACGTGGTGGCGTTCCAGGACTACGACCCCTATCTCGGCGACAACGCCTGGCAGGCCGTCACGCACAGCCCCTGGGTGGGCGCCGAGCACTTCACCCGCATGGGGGAGGACCGGCTGTTCCGGCAGGCGCTGGGGAACACCCTGGTCATCTTCCTGGTCCAGCTCACCCTGTTCTTCCCCGTCCCGATCCTGCTGGCGCTGCTCGTCAACAGCTTCGTACGGCCCCGGGTCCGCGCTGTGGCGCAGGCGGTCCTGTACCTGCCGCACTTCTTCTCCTGGGTGCTGGTCGTCACCGTCTTCCAACAGATGTTCGGCGGCGCCGGACTGCTCGCCCAGACCCTGCGCGACCACGGGCACGAGGGCGTCGACCTGATGACCGACCCCGGCCTGTTCCCGTTCCTCCTCACCTTCGAGACGGTCTGGAAGGACGCGGGGTGGGGCGTCATCGTCTTCCTCGCCGCGCTGTCCGCGGTCAGCCCCGACCTGTACGAGGCGGCGGCGATGGACGGCGCCTCCCGATGGCGGCGGATGTGGCACGTGACGCTGCCCGCCCTGCGTCCGGTGGTGGCACTGCTGCTCGTCCTCCAGGTGGGCAACGCGCTGACGGTCGGCTTCGAACAGATCCTCCTCCAGCGCACCGCCGTGGGCCCGACGGCGGCCGAGGTGCTCGACACCTACGTCTGGAACGTCGGCATCCAGTACGGCGACTTCAGCTACGCGGCAGCCGTCGGGATCGTCAAGGGAGTCTTCGGCCTCTGCCTGGTGCTGGCGGCCAACAAGGTCGCCCACATGATGGGCGAGCAGGGGGTGTACAGGCGATGAGCACCGTGACGGGCGCGACACGCCGGGAGGGATCCCGCGGCCGGCTGCGGCCCGCGTGGGAGGAGGAGCCGAGCCGGGCGGGACTCGCGGCCAAGGGCACGGTCCTCGTGCTGGCCTGTACGGCGATCCTCTTCCCGCTCTGGATCGTCGTCGTCACCAGCCTCTCGTCGTCGAAGACCATCACGGAGGCCGGCGGACTCGTCGTCGTACCCCGCGACCTCACGTTCGTCGCCTACCAGGAACTGCTCGGCGGCGGCCAGGTCACCCGCGCGGCCATCGTGAGTCTGGGCGTCACGGCCGTCGGCACGCTCTTCAGCATGACCGTCTCCGTGCTGTGCGCGTACGGGCTCTCCCGCAGCGGATCCGTGCTGCACCGGCCGCTGCTCGTGGCCCTGCTCGCCACCCTGTTCTTCGGCGCCGGACTCATCCCCACCTACCTGCTGGTGCAGGGGCTGGGGCTGACCGACACGTACCTGGCCCTGATCCTCCCCAGCGCGGTGAACGTCTTCAACATCCTCGTCCTGCGCTCCTTCTTCATGTCGGTCGCACCCGAACTCACCGACAGCGCCCGCATCGACGGGGCGGGCGACTTCCGCATCCTGTGGCAGATCGTGATGCCGCTGTCCCGGGCGGTGCTGGCCGTGATCGCCCTGTTCTACGCCGTCGGCTACTGGAGCGCCTGGTTCAACGCGTCGATCTACCTCAGCGACCAGGACATGATGCCGCTGCAGAACGTGATGATGCAGCTGGTCCTCAAGCAGGAACGCCCCACCGGGCTCGCCCAGGCCATCAACGCCGGACAGCTCTCACCCCTGTCGATCCAGATGGCCGTCATGGTGCTCGCGCTGCTGCCCGTGGCCGTCCTGTCGCCGTTAGTCCAGCGGCACTTCAAGAAGGGCATGCTCACGGGCGCGGTCAAGGGCTGACACGGCGGTGCCGTCCCGCGCGAGGCGCGGGAGCCCAGGCCGTCGCGTCACCACGGAAGCCCCCGGCAACACCTCCCGTGCCACACCGCACGCGAGCCCGAACCACCACCGTGCCCGTTCGTACCCGACGGCGGGCGGGCACGGCGGTCACCCCTCGTCACCGCTGCTCCAGGACCCCCCACGAAGAGAAGGTCGCAGACATGGCCATGTCGTCACACCGCCCCGGCCGGCGCACCGTCCTCGCCGCCGGCGCCGCCGCCGTCCTCACCGCCGCGTCGCACCCCGCCCACGCGTCCCCGGCGGACCGCGCGGCGGGGGAGACCCCGGCGGGAGCCACGAGCCGGCCGCACCGCTGGCGCAACGTCGTCATCGGCGGCACCGGTTTCATCACCGGCGTCCTGTTCCACCCCGCTGTGCGCGGCCTGGCCTACGCGCGTACCGACATCGGCGGCGCCTACCGCTGGGACGACCGCACCCGCGCGTGGACGCCCCTCAACGACGGCCTGGGCTGGGACGACTACAACCTGCTCGGCGTCGAGGCCGTCGCCATCGACCCGCGCGAGCCCGACCGCCTCTACCTCGCCCTCGGCACGTACACCCAGAGCTGGGCGGGCAACGGAGCGGTGGTGCGGTCCGACGACCGCGGCGCCACCTGGGCGCGCACCGACCTGCCGGTCAAACTCGGCGCCAACGAGGACGGCCGGGGGGCGGGCGAGCGCCTGATCGTCGATCCGCGCGACAACTCCACCCTGTGGCTCGGCAGCCGCCACGACGGCCTGTGGAAGTCCACCGACCGCGGAGCCGCCTGGGCACGCGCCGGCTTCCCGGCCGAGCCCTCGCCGACCGGGCAGGGCGTCACGCTCCTCGTCGCCGCCGGCCGGACGCTGTACGCCGGATGGGCCGACGGGGGCCCCACGCTGTACCGCTCCGTCGACGGCGGGACCTGGGAACCGGTACCGGGGCAGCCGGAAGGCCGGGCGGCGCGGACACCGATCCGGGCGGCGTACGACCCCCACACGCGCGCCCTGTACGTCACCTTCGCGGACGGCCCGGGGCCCAACGGCCAGAGTGACGGCAGCGTGCACCGGTACGACACCACCACCGGCGCCTGGAGCGACGTCACGCCGGTCGCCCCCGGCGGCACGGCCTCCGACGGATCGCGCGACACCTTCGGCTACGGAGGCGTCGCCGTGGACGCCCGCCGCCCCGGCACCCTCGTGGTGACCACCAACAACCGCTGGGCCCAAGTCGACACCGTCTTCCGCTCCGCCGACGGCGGACGCACGTGGTCGTCGCTCAAGGACCGGGCCGTGCTGGACGTGTCGGAAACGCCCTACCTCCGCTGGGGCGAGCGGGAACCCAAGTTCGGCTGGTGGACGCAGACCGTCGCCATCGACCCCTTCGACTCCCGGCACGTCGTGTACGGCACCGGCGCCACCCTCTACGGCACCCGCGATCTGGTCCACTGGGCCCCCGAGATCCGCGGGCTCGAGGAGAGCGCCGTACGGCAACTGATCTCCCCGCCCACCGGCAGGGCCCACCTGATCAGCGGCCTGGGCGACATCGGGGTCATGTACCACGACTCGCTGACCGCCTCGCCGTCCCGGGGCATGGCGGACAACCCGGTCTTCGGTTCCGCCACCGGCCTGGCGATGGCGGCGCTGAAGCCCTCGTACGTCGTACGGGCCGGCTGGGCGCCGGACCACAACGGCGCCTGGTCCGCGGACGGCGGGCGGACCTGGCAGCCCTTCGCCGGCCAGCCGGACATCGCGGCCACGGCGCCGGGTCCCCTCGCGGTCAGTGCCGACGGCCGGGTCCTGCTGTGGTCGTTCGTGCACTGGGACGGCTCGGCGCACGCCACCCACCGCTCCACCGACAACGGCGCGACCTGGGCCGAGGCGCCCGGTTTCCCCCGGGGAGCCGCCCCGGTCGCCGACCCCGTGAACCCCCGGCACTTCTACGCCTACGACACCGGGGCGGGGACCATTCTGCGGTCGGTCGACGCCGGCCGGACGTTCACCCCCGGAGCCACCGGACTGCCCTCGGGCGACAGCCAGTTCCGCATCGCCGCCACCCCCGGGCACGAGGGCCACCTCTGGCTCTCCGCCAAGTGGAACGGCCTGTACCGCTCCACGGACGGCGGCCGCACCTTCACCAAAATCGCCAGCTGCTGGGCCTCGTACACCCTGGGGTTCGGCAGAGCCGCCGAGAGCGCCAGCTACCCGGCGCTCTTCCAGGTCGGCGCCACGGCCGAGAAGACGGCCGTGTTCCGCTCCGACGACGAGGCCGCCTCCTGGATCCGCGTCAACGACGACGACCACCAGTGGGGCTGGATCGGGGAGACGATCACCGGCGACCCCCGGGTCCACGGCCGCGTCTACCTCGGCACCAACGGCCGCGGCATCCAGTACGCCGACCCCGTCTGACCCCGGCGCGCCCGCATCCCTCCTGCGACGAAGCGAGTCATGCCATGCCCTCCCTGAACGACGCCACCGCGGGCCGCATCCTGTTCGGCGGCGACTACAACCCCGAGCAGTGGCCCGAAGACACCTGGCCCGACGACATGCGGCTGATGAAGGAGGCGGGGGTCAACTCGGTCACCGTCGGCGTGTTCTCCTGGGCACGCATCGAACCCCGCCCGGGAGCCCGCGACTTCGGCTGGCTGGACCGGCTGCTGGACCTGCTGCACCAGAACGGCATCGGAGTCGTCCTCGCCACCCCCACCGCCTCACCGCCGCCGTGGATGGGATCCCGGCATCCCGAGACCCTGCCGCGCGCGGAGGACGGATCGGTGATCTGGTACGGCTCGCGCCAGCACTTCTGCCCCAGCTCACCCGTCTACCGGGGTTGTGCGACAGCCCTCACCGAAGACCTCGCCGCGCGCTACGGCGACCACCCGGCGCTGCGGATGTGGCACGTCAACAACGAGTACTGCACGTTCTGCTGGTGCGACGAGACCGCCCGGCACTTCCGCCGCTGGCTGCGCGACCGCTACACGACGACCGACGCGCTCAACGAGGCGTGGGGCACCGCCTTCTGGAGCCAGCGCTACGACGACTGGGAGGAGATCATCCCGCCGCGCAAGGCCCAGTACCTGCGCAACCCCGCCTGCACCCTCGACTTCCGGCGCTTCACCTCCGACGCGCTCCTGGAGTGCTGCACCGCCGAGCGGGACATCGTCGCGGCGCACACTCCGCACATCCCGGTCACGAGCAACTTCATGCCGTTCTGGATCGGCCAGGACGCCTGGAAGTGGGCGGGGGAAGAGGACGTCGTCTCCGTCGACATCTACCCGGATCCCGCCGATCCGCTCGGGGGACAGTACGGCGCGATGATCCAGGACATGACCCGCTCCCAGGCGCGCGGGCCGTGGATGGTGATGGAGCAGGCGCCCGGCGCGGTCAACTTCCGCGGCGTCAATCACCCCAAGCCCCGTGGCCTCGGCCGGCTCTGGTCCCTCCAGGCCGTCGCCCGCGGCGCGGACGCGGTCTGCCACTTCCAGTGGCGGCAGTCCCGGCAGGGTGCCGAGAAGTTCCACTCGGCCATGGTGTCCCATGCCGGCGAACACGGGCGCACCTACCAGGAGATCAAGCGGATCGGTGCGGATCTGGCCCGGCTGGGGGAGCGGATCGCGGGCACCGGCGTCACCTCCGAGGTGGCGATCCTCCACGACTGGAACTCCTGGTGGGCGGACGAGCAGGAGGGCCGGCCGTCCACCGACCTGGACTACCCCACTGTCGTACGGGCCTGGCACCGCGCCCTGTGGGACGCGGGCCGGACCGCCGACTTCGCCCACCCCGAACACGACCTGAGCGCCTACCGGCTGGTCGTCGTCCCGCACTTGTACCTGCTGACCGACACGGCGGTCGACAACCTCGTCGCCCATGTACGGGGCGGCGGCACGCTGGTCTCCGGCTTCCTGACCGGGGTCGCGGACGGGGACGACCGCATCCGCCCGGGCGGCATGGACGCACGCCTGCGCGAGCTGTTCGGCATCGCCACGGTCCACGAGTGGTGGCCCGTGCAGGCCGGCGAGACGGTGCGATGCGACGGCTTCCGCGCATTCGACGGCACCGTATGGGCGGAGGAGCTGGAGGTCTCCACCGCCGGCACGGTCGCCGCGTACCGCAGCGGCGAACTCACCGGAATGCCCGCCGTCCTACGCAACGGCCGCGCCTGGTACGTCTCCACCCTTCCCGAACCGGAAGCACTGTGCGCGCTGCTGACCCGGGCGGCGGACGCCGCGGACGTGCGGCCCGTCCTCGCGGACCGGCCCGCCGGACTGGAGGCCGTACGCCGCGGTGACCTGCTCTTCCTGCTGAACCACGCGCCGGGGCCGGTCACGGTCACCGTGCCGGGCCACCACCTGGACCTCCTCTCCGGCCACCGGACCGACGGAACGGTCAGCCTCGAACGCCATGGTGCGGCCGTGCTGGCGGAAGGCCGGCCGTGAGACACGGGACGTGGGAGCCGGAACCCGCCGGCCGGTGGGAGGACGCCTTCCTCAGCGGCAACGGCCGGCACGGCGGCATGGTGTTCGGCGACCCGGCCGACGAGCGCGTCGTCGTCACCCACCACACGCTGGTCCGCCCCAACGGCAGCGAGCGTGCGGGCCCGCCCGCTCTCGCCGCCGAACTGCCCGCTCTCCAGGACGCGTTGCTGGCGGGTGACACCACCGCGGCGGAGCGCTTCGGCGCCGGGCACCCGCACGTGTGGGTGCAGCCGTTCCACCCCGCCTTCCAGATCCGCGTACGGCGCGCCGCACACCGGACGCGGGACTACCGCCGGCACGTGGACTTCACCACGGGCGTCGCGAGCGCCGTGGACGGCGACTGGCGCGGCGACCTCTTCGTCTCCCGTGCCGACGACGTGATCGTCCACCGGACGAGCACCCGGCCGGACGGCCTCAGCGCCGACCTGCGGCTCGACGAACGCCTGCCGGGACTGCCTGACGGGCTGCGATTCAGTCGCACGTCCACCTGTGAATGCGGCGAGCCCGGCCGAGCCACGGCCGTACTGAGCCTGCGCACCGACTACGCGGACGGACGGACCGCCTTCACGGGTACGACCGTGGTGGCCGTCACCGGCGGCCACACGGCGCCGACCGCCGCCGGGCTGCGGGTGACCGGCGCGTCGGCGGTGCTTCTCCTGACCCGGGTGGAGCGGCATCCCGCGCGCCTCGACCCCTCCGCCGACCAGGAAACCGCGCTGCGGGCACTGCTCGACACGGCCCCGGACGGCACCGGCCGCGCGCCCCGGACCGGCCAAGTGGCCACCGCCACCGCGCCGCCGGACACCGCCACCGCGGTCTACGGCCGGCTCCTCGCGCGTCATCTGCCCCGCCACCGTGACGCCTACCTCCGCGCCGAACTCACCCTGACGGCCGATGCCGCGGAAAGGGAGCTGCCGGGCAGCGCGCTGCTCCGCCTGCCCGGCAGCCCTGCCCTCGTCGAGCGGCTCTTCGCCGCCGGCCGCTACCACCTGCTGTCGTCCAGCGGCCTGATGCCGCCTCGCCTCACCGGCCTGTGGACGGGCGACTGGAACACCGCCTGGTCCGGGGCCTTCACCACCAACGCCAACCTCAACCTGCAGATCTCGTCGGCCGCCGCCGGGGCGCTGCCCGAGGTGTCGCAGGCCCACGCGCGGCTGGTCCACGGCCAGCTGGCCGACTGGCGCGACAACGCCCGGGCGATCTTCGGCGCGCGCGGGATCGTCGCCCCCGCGCACACCGACGGGGAGAGCGGCCACACCCGCCACTTCGAACGGGCCTACCCGCTGCACCTGTGGACCGCCGGCGCCGACTGGCTGCTCCACCCCCTGGTCGACGCGATCCTCTGCGGCGGCCGGCCCGACCCCCGCCTGGCACCCGCCCTCGTCGAAGCCGCACAGTTCTACGAGGACTTCCTCGTCCGGGCCGGGCCGGACGGCCGCCTCACCGTCGTCCCCTCGTACTCACCGGAGAACCGCCCCGCCAACGCCGGCTGGGGCACGATCGACGCCACCATGGACATCGCCGCGGCCCGGCACGCCCTCACCACCGCCGCCGCGTTCGCCCCCGGTCACCCGCGCGCCCCCCACTGGCGGGAACTCGCCGACCGGCTGCCGCCCTACCGCGTCAACGAGGACGGCGCCCTCGCCGAATGGGCCCGTCCCGGGTTGCGGGACACCTACGACCACCGGCACCTCAGCCACCTGTACCCGGTGTGGCCGCTGGACGACATCAACCCCTACGACACCCCCGAGCTCGCCGCGGCCGCGCACCGGGCCCTCGCCCTGCGCGGCGCCGAGAACGACTCGGCGCACGGCTACCTGCACACCGCCCTCGTCGCCGCCCGGCTGCGCGACCGGGGCCTCGCGGGGCGGGCACTCGGCCGGGTGCTGGACGGCGACTTCTTCCACGCCTCGCTGATGAGCGCCCACTACCCGGGCCGGAACGTCTACAACGCGGACGCCGCACACACGCTCCCCGCCGTACTCGTCGAGTGCCTCGTCCAGTCGACACCCGAGCGCCTGGTGCTGCTGCCGGCGGTACCGCCGGGGTGCGCGGCGGGATCCCTGCGCGGCGTCCGCACCCGGTTCGCTGCCCGGCTCGACCTGACCTGGTGCGACGCGTACGCCACCGCCGCACTGACGTCGCCGGCCGACCGGACGATCGAAGTGGTCACGGCGTCCGGCCGATTCCCCCTGACTCTCGTCGCCGACGAGACACACGTCCTCTCCGTCCCCGGGAAGACGTGACCCCCCACCCTGGAAGGAACTCCATGGAAGGCACAGCCCACACCGCACCGGCACCACGCCGGACGCACCGCCGCCCCGGCCTCGCCGCGCTCCTGGCCCCGCTCCTCGCGATGTTCGCCGTCGTCGGTCTCGCGTCCGCGCCCGCGCACGCGGCCGTCTGGTACTCCTCCGACCGCTGGGGCACCTGGAACAGCGGCGGCTACACCCTCTACAACAACATCTGGGGCTCCGGAGCCGGAGCCCAGACCATCTGGGCCGACTCGGCCACCGACTGGGGCGTGTGGGCCGACCACCCCGGCACCGGCGGGATCAAGTCCTACCCCAACGCGAAGAAGGTGGTGAACCGCAAGATCAGCGCGCTGTCGTCGCTCAGCTCGCACTACACCGTCTCCGTGCCGGCCTCGGGCGCGTACAACACCTCGTACGACATCTGGGACACCGCCTACGACCACGAGATCATGCTGTGGGTCAACCAGACCGGCCCGGTCGGGCCGATCGGCACGAGCCAGGGAAGGGTCACCCTCGGCGGGCACACGTGGGACGTCTACCGGGGCGACAACGGCTCCAACGCCGTGTACTCGTTCCTGCGCACCGGCGACTCCACCTCCGGCACGGTGAACATCAAGGCCGTCCTCGACTGGCTCAAGAACTCCAAGGGCTGGATCGGCGACGTGACCATCGGTGACGTCCAGTTCGGTTACGAGATCACCTCGTCGCCGGGCGGACTGGACTTCGTGACGCACGACTTCGGGGTCACCGCGAGGTGACACCGCGACCGCGGGGGGGGGGGGGGGGGGGGCGGGGGGGGAGGGGGGGGCTGTTGCACCACGCCGGCGGAAAATGGACAGCACAAAAAAAAAAGAAAGAGAAGGAGAACGAACGTACTTCCC
>NZ_JBWKLQ010000003.1:710533-804963 GCF_056429965.1 Streptomyces sp. NPDC046122
GGTTGTGTAGGACGACCCCCTTCTTCACGGGGAGGCTTGGTTTGGGAAACACATGGTTTTGGTTCCATCGGGGGGGAACCTTGCGACCGCGGTGCGACTGTCTCTCCGTGTGTCCCCCCCGCGGTCGTCCGTCACCCGGTGACCGGCAGCCGGGCCCCGTCACGCAGGAAGAGCGGAATCCGGTCCAGCGGCGCGTCGACCGTCACTCTGCGGCCACCCGCGTACGTCTCGCCCGTCCACGCGTCCGTCCACCGCGCCCCGGCCGGCAGGTACGCCGTACGGCTGGCCGCTCCCGCCTCCAGCACCGGGGCCACCAGCAGGTCGGGCCCGAGGAGATACGCGTCCGCGACGCCCCACGCCCGCTCGTCCCGCGGAAACTCCATGAACAGCGGGCGCATCGGCGGCAGCCCCTCCTCGTGGGCCGCACGCATCTGCTCCAGTACGTACGGCTTCAGGCGCTCACGCAGCCGCAGGTACCAGGAGAGGATCTCCTCCGCCCGCTCGCCGTACGACCAGACCTCGTTCGGCCCGCCCGTCATCGCGGGGCCGAGCGGCATCCCGGGGTCGCGGAAGCCGTGGAGCCGCATCAGGGGGGACAGCGCGCCGAACTGGAACCAGCGGACCATCACCTCGCGGTACGCCTCGTCGTCCGGGTCGCCGCCGTGAAAGCCGCCGATGTCGGTGTTCCACCACGGGATGCCGGACAGGGAGGTGTTCAGGCCGGCCGCGATCTGCCGCCGCAGGGTGGCGAAGTCGGTGCCGATGTCACCGGACCACAGGGCCGCCCCGTAGCGCTGACTGCCCGCCCACGCCGAACGGTTGAGCGTGATGATCTCGCTCTCGCCGGCCGCCAGCATGCCCTCGTAGAAGGTGCGGGCGTTCTCCCGCGGATAGAGGTTGCCGACCTCCGGGCCCGGGCCCGCGTGGTAGCGGAGATTGGCGGAGAAGCCCGGCTTGAGCTCCGGCTCGCAGGCGTCCAGCCAGAACGAGCGGATCCCGTACGGTTCGAGGTAGTTCTCCCGCACCCTGGACCAGACGAACGCGCGCGCCGCCGGGTTCGTGGCGTCGTAGAAGGCCACCTGTACGGGCTCGGCGACCTCCTTGTCCGGCCAGTCGGCGTGTGCCATCGGGCCGTACTCCGTGCCGATGAAGTAGCCCCGCTGTTCCATCGGCACGTGGTTCTCGCTCAGCGGTGACACCGACGGCCACACCGAGACGACGAGCCTGATGCCGAGTTCGTCCAGCTCGCGCGTCATGGCCGCCGGGTCGGGCCACTCGGCCGGGTCGAACTTCCACTCGCCCAGGTGGGTCCAGTGGAAGAAGTCGCAGACGATGACATCGATCGGCAGTCCGCGCCGCTTGTACTCGCGGGCCACCGACAGCAGTTCCTCCTGCGTGCGGTAGCGCAGCTTGCACTGCCAGAATCCGGCCGCCCATTCCGGCAGCATCGGGGCGCGGCCGGTCACGGCCGAATAGCGTCGCTGGGCCTCCGCCGGGTCGCCCGCGGTGATCCAGTAGTCGATCTGGCGCGCGCTGTCGGCGACCCAGCGCGTCCCGGTGCGCGCCAACTCCACCCGCCCGATGGCGGGGTTGTTCCACAGCAGGGTGTAACCGCGGCTGGAGGTGAGGACGGGGACGGTGACCTCGGCGTTGCGCTGGATCAGGTCGACGACCGCCCCCTTCTGGTCGAACAAGCCGTGCTGGTGCTGGCCGAGACCGTAGAGCCGCTCGCCCTCGTAGGCGGCGAAGCGCTGCTCCAGGCGGTGGTACCCGTTGCCGTTGGGGGTGTAGACGCGGGGGCCGGGCCACCAGAAGTGCGCGCGCTCCTCCGCGAGGAGTTCCCGCCCGTCGTCGGTGGCGGTGAACCGCAGCATGCCCTCGGCGTCGATCTCGGCGGTGATCGCGCCGTTCACCAGCGTGCCGGAGCGGGTGTCCGTCTTGACGGCCGACGCGGACGCCGGGGGCGCGTCGGTGAGCGCCCCCGGAAGCGCTTCGAACAGCGGTCCGCCCACCCGGGCGCGGACCCGGACGGCGTCGGGACCCCACGGTTCGATGCGCACGGTCTCCTGACGTCCGCTCCATTCCAGACCGCAGTCACGCTCCCGGACGGTTCCTGCGGTGGGCGACGACTGGGCGAGGCCGGGTGACTGGTCCACGGGCGAGACTCCTGAGGGCTGAGAGGGCACACGAAGAGCGCTATGGAAGAGCGGTGGGGGCGGGGGAGAGGGCAGGAGCGCAGAGGGGGACGGAGGGAGGGGGCGGAGGGGGCGCTCCGGGCGGTGCCGAGTGGCCTGCCTCGGGCGAGCCCCCGGTCTGCGGGGATTCCTCAGCGTGAGTGATTCCCAGCCGGAAAGGCATTCCCCGGCCCGAGGCATTCCGCGGCCCGAGCCGGCGACTGAACGTCAGGTGGAAACGGGCGCCGGGCCGCTGCTTGAACGCACGACGAGTTCCGGCTCCAGGAGGACGACATCGTCGTCGCCCCGTCCGTGGATCTTGGCCACCAGCTGATCGACGGCCTGCCGCGCCATCTCCCGCGCGGGGATGGTCACGGAGGTCAGACGGACCGAGCCCTGCAGCGCCACCTGCTCCGGGCAGATGGCGACCACCGAGATGTCCTCCGGCACGGCGCGCCTGTCCTGGCGCAACAAGCTGAGCAGGGGTTCCACGGCCTGCTCGTTCTGCACCACGAAGCCCGTAATGTTCGGGCGTTCGGTGAAGATCTGTCCGAGGGCGCCGACCACCGCCGTGTACGTACCCTCGCACGGGCGGTGCAGCACGCGAAGGCCGAGCTGCCGCGCACGGGCCCGCAGCCCGTCGATCGTCCGCTCCGCGAAGCCGGTCCTGCGCTCGTACACCGCCGGCGCTTCCCCGATCACAGCGATCTCGCGGTGTCCCAGCCCCGCGAGATGTTCCGCACACAGGGCGCCGGCCCGGGTGAAATCGAGATCCACACAGGTCAGGCCGGTGGTCTCGGCCGGCAACCCGATGAGCACCGCGGGCCGGCCGCTGTCCCGCAGCAACGGGAGCCTGGCGTCGTCCAGTTCCACGTCCATCAGGATGACGGCGTCGGCGAGACCGCTGCCCACCACGCGGCGCACAGCGGCAGGCCCCTCCTCGCCGGTGAGCATCAGCACGTCGAACCCGTGCTCACGGGCTTGGGTGGCGACCGCGATGGCGATCTCCATCATGACCGGTACGTACATGTCCGTGCGCAGCGGCGTCATCAGCGCGATGATGTTGGACCTGCTGCTCGCCAGGGCCCGCGCCCCGGCGTTCGGGTGGTAGCCGAGTTCCTTGATGCTGTGCTCGACCCGTTGCCTGGTGACCGCGGAGATGGTCCTCTTGCCGCTGAGGACGTAGCTCACCGTACTGGCGGAGACTCCGGCGTGCTGCGCCACGTCGGCAAGGGTGACCATCTGATCTCCAGGTGATGAAGCGCTTCGACAGCGCACTGTGCAGCGGTCTCTCGGCTGGGCATTTACACTAATGCGACCAACTGGAGACTGTCCAGAGCTCGAATCGAAGCGCTTCGATAATTCCCCGGTGGAGCAGGTGGTTCGGTGGGCGTGCCGGGGCCCGTCGTCGTCGCGGGCCCCGGCAGTCGCACCGGTCGTGCGGCGGGGCCTTTCCCCGGCCTGCCGCCCCGGCGCTCAGGCCAGTTCCAGCACCAGCTTGCCGACGTTCTCGCCGCGGAAGAGCATCTGCAGCGTCTGGGGGAAGTCGTCCACCGTCCCCTTCACCACGTGTTCCTTGACCTTGAGCCGCCCGTCGCCGATCCACCCGGCGATCTCCTCCGCGGCCTGCGTGTAGCGCTTCGCGTAGTCGAAGACCACGAAGCCCTCCATGCGGGCACGGCGTACGAGCAGGGACAAGTAGTTCGACGGGCCCTTGACCGGCGTCGCGTTGTTGTACTGGCTGATCGCGCCGCAGACCACCACACGCGCGTGCATGGCCAGCCGGGTCAGCGCGGCGTCGAGGATCTCCCCGCCGACGTTGTCGAAGTAGACGTCGATGCCGTCCGGGGTCTGGTCGCGCAGCGCACGCTTGACGTCGCCGGCGCGGTAGTCGATCGCCGCGTCGAAGCCCAGCTCGCCGGTGAGCAGCGCGCACTTCTCGGGCCCTCCGGCGATGCCGACGACACGGCATCCCTTCACCTTGGCGATCTGTCCGGCCATGGTGCCGACCGCGCCCGCCGCGCCGGAGACGACGACGGTCTCCCCCTCCTTGAGCGCGCCGACGTCCAGCAGGCCGAAGTACGCCGTCATGCCGGGCATTCCGAGGGCGCCGAGGTACGTCGAAGGCGGTGCGAGAGAGGTGTCGATCCTCAGCGCGCCCTTACCGTCGGAGACGACGTGCTCCTGAACGCCGAACGTGCCGACGACGTGGTCGCCGGGCTTGAAGTCGGGGTGTTCGGAGGCGGTCACCTCGACGACCGATCCCGCACGCATCACTTCGCCGATCCCGACGGGCGGGAGATAGGACGGCCGGTCGTCCAGCCAGCCGCGCATCGCCGGGTCCAGTGATATGACGCGGGTCCTGCCCGTGAACCGGCCGGGGCCGGGAGCCTCGGCGGGCACGGTGACGTGTTCCCAGTCGCTGGTCTTGACGTCGCCCACGGGGCGGGCTGCCAGACGAATCTGGCGGTTGGTCGCAGACATGAAGCCTCCCTGATCGTCCATCGACCCCATGACCATACCGACCAGTAGGTACGCCTGTACCTGTGATCTGCGCCACGCCATGGTGGTGCGGTGTGGGACCCCGGGCTCAGCGGCATGCGGACTACGCCTGGTGGTTGACGGATTCCGGGAGGAGGAGCCCGCCTCAGGACGAGTCTGCGTAGCGGGCGGCAATGGCGGCGGCGCGGTTGCGCAGGGAGGTGCGCAACGACTCCGGGGCCAAGGCTTCCGCGTCCGTGCCGAGCTCCCACAGCGCCCACTCCGCGTGTCGCAGGTCCTGGTACGTCACCTCCAGCCGCAGCCACCCGTCTGCTTCCGGTTCCGTGGCGCGCACGGCTATGGCGGTTCTCAGCAGGTCCTCCCGCCGCTCCGGGTTCACCCGCGCCGGCACAGTGATGTGATCACGGGACAGAAACTGCGCGCAGCGTTCCCGCCAGGCCCGGTCGAGATCGACCCGGTTCGGTCGCTGCGCCGGTTCGGGAAGTTCCTCGGCTGCCAGCATCCGCGACAGCCGGTAGGTGCGGTCCGCGCCGGATCTCGTGGCCAGCAGGTAGCCCCGGTCGCGTACGGTGACCAGGCCGATCGGGTCCACGGTGCGCCACTGCGGTGCCTGGTCCGTGGCCGCGTAGTGGATGCGCAGCTTGTGTCCGGCGAGCACCGCGCGCCGGATCTCGGTCATGGTCGAGCCGGGCACTTCCGCGGCGGCCGGCCGGCGTGGGAGCAGGTCGGTGTCCGGCTCGACGAGAAAGCGCTGGGCCGCGTCGCTCGCGATGGCCCGATGGTTTTCGGGCAGCGCGTCCACCACCTTGCGCAGGGCTGAAGCGAGCGCCGAGCCGAGGCCCAGCACCTGTTCGCCGCGCCCGGATCCGGCGGTCAGCAAGGCAAGGGCTTCGTCGTGGTTCAGTCCGGTGAGCTCGGTCCGGAAGCCGGGCAACAGCGCGAACCCGCCGTGCCGGCCGCGTTCGGCGTACACCGGCACGCCGGCCGCCGACAGCGCCTCGATGTCGCGCAGCACGGTACGGGTGGACACCTCGAGCTCGCGGGCCAGCGTGTCCGCAGTCAGCCGACCGCGCTGACGCAGCAGCAGCACCAGCGAGACCAGCCGATCGGCGCGCATGCGCGGAACCCTATCGAATACATGACCAACGGTGTCGTGATTCGTTGGAAGGCTCGTGTGCACCGACGTCGACGGTGGCCGCTACCGCACCGATGGACGTATGTACGCCCAAGAAATCCGATGGAGCTGATGTGGCAGTGGAACGAACGGCAGTCAATCCGGTGACGTGGTCGGTCGAGATGGGCTTCAACCAGGGCGAGTTGGTCTCCGGGCACACCCGAACCCTTTACTGCTCCGGACAGACCGCGATGAGCGGTGACGGCAGGCCCCGGCACGAGGGTGACATGGCCGCACAGTTGGCGCTGAGCCTCGACAACCTGGAAGCCGTGCTGGGCGAGGCCGGCATGTCCCTCGCGAACCTCGTCCGGCTCAACGTCTACACCACCGACGTCGATCTGCTGTTCCCGCACTACGGCGTGCTGGCGTCGCGGCTGGGCGCCGCCGGGGTGGCGCCGGCCACCACGATGCTCGGGGTGACACGGCTGGCGATCCCCGGCCAGCTGGTCGAACTCGAGGGGACCGCCGTCGCGTGATGCGACCTCGCCGCCGCCTCTGTCGCGCGTGCCGGTCGACGTCCGGCGCGGAATCCCGCTGAACCCCTCGCGCGGTCAAGCCGTTTCCGGTCGCCTTCCGAAGGCGCGGACAGCAGGGTTGGTTCGTCCCATTGACCGAACGGGCGGCGAGTGTTCCACACGGCTCTGACAACAGGGCTTCGCCCGGCGCAGCGGGGGAGGGGCCCGGCGGATCAAGGGCGAGGCCCGAAGACACCGACCCCGCCGCGGTATCACGGAGAACTTGAGCCTGGGTCGTGGCCGGACGTCACGTCGGTCCAGTCGATCCTGTAGTACTTCAACCGTTCGTCCTCCCCGGCCAGTCGCATGCCGACAGCGGTCATGACGTGCTGGGACGCGGCGTTGTCGCGATCGGTGTCGCCCTGCACGCAAGTGACACCCCGGGCGCGGGCGAACGCCATGAGGGCACGCAGGGCCTCGGTGGCGTACCCCCGGCCTCGTGCTGCCGGGATCAGGCCGTACCCGATGGTGACGCTGCCGTTCTGGTCCGGAGGGCCGTGGAAGCCGAGCCCGCCGATCGCGCGCCCGTCGTCGCGGAGCCGGATCTCGTAGGGCCCGAAGGGCCGCGGGTCACCGGTGCTCCGGCAGGTACGCAGGTACCGCCGGGCCGCGATGGCGTCGCCGGAAGGTTCCGGCGCCCACTGGGCATGGTTGTCGCTTTCGCCCGCCACTACGTGTTCCGCCTCACTGGGGCTCAGTGGATGAAGTGTGAGCCGTGCTGTTACGAGATCGTCCATGCGGTCGGAGTATCACGACCGAAGGCCCCGTCGCACGCGACTTGTGGGCGGGCGGGGGCCCCGGCGAGGAGGTCCAGGACGACAGCGGCGGTCCAGCTGAAGTGCCTCGTGCCGCAGGCCTGGCCGGTCCGGGGGTCGACGTACTCGGCGAAGCCGGACGCGCCGGCCGTGTCGAGTACGGCCTGGCGCACGGCGTCGGCCAGACCGGTCGTGCCGTGCTTCCGCAGTCCCCGCTCCAGGAGCCAGTTGACGTTGAACCAGGCCGGTCCACGCCAGTATCGGGACGTGTCGAACGCCGGGTCCTGCACGTCGTAGCTGGGTACCAGCCGGGCCGTGGAGCCGAGGCCGAAGTGCCGCCCCGTCATGGTCCGCACCAGAGTGTGGGCCACGGGCTCGGGGAGTCCGGGGACGACGAGCGGCAACAGGCCGGTGACGCTCTTCTCCGGAAGCGCGGAATCCGTCCGTACGTCCCGGCAGAGGAAGAGGCCGGCGTCCTCGCTCCACAGCCGCCGCGTCAGCGCCGCCGTCAGACGGCGAGCCCGGGAACGATGGCGTTCCGTGTCCTCTCCGAGTTCCAGGGCGATATCGGCCAGGGCGTACTCGGACAGGATGAGCAAGGCGTTGAAACCGGGATCCTCGACCATGAACGCGTGCTCAGCGCCCTGGTCGCGGTAGCCGCCGTCCCGGTAGTGCGCGGCCAGACTGACGTAGCGGCCGTAGTCCAGGTCGGTGGGCCGGTCCGAGGCCGCGCCGTGACTCAGGTCGGCCCTGCGGAAGGATCCGGCGGGGGCGGGTTCGACCGCGCCGAGCGGACCGTCCCAGCAGGGACTGTTGTCCATGCCGGACTCCCACGGGTGGAGTACGGCGGCGAGCCCGTGGCCGCCGAAGTCGCGGCAGTCGATCAGATAGTCGTGCCATGCGATCAGAGCCGGACGGAGTCGCTCAAGGAACCGCCTGCGGCGCGACGCCTCCGGATCACTGCGGTGGACCAGCAGGGCGGCCAGCGCGTGAACGGGCGGCTGCACGATGCCGGACGTCTCCCGGGCGACGGGCGCGCCCGCCGCCCGGCCCGCGGCGGAGGACCGCCAGAAGTCGGGACTCGGGAAGTACGCCTGGAGCGGTACGGCGGGATTGAAGACGATGTGGGGGATACGGCCGTCGGCCCACTGGGCGCCGAGGAGCGTCTCCAGCTCCTGTTGGGCGCGCTCCGGCGACACATGACGCAGCCCGATCGCGATGAAGGCGGAGTCCCAGCTCCACTGGTGGGGGTAGAGGCTGGGGGAGGGGACCGTCGAGGCGCCGGTCCAGTTGTCCGAGAGGACCTGAGCGGCCGCGCGCCGCAGCACATCCCGGCGGGCGGTACCGGGAGCGGCGGGAGCGGCTGTGGAGACCGGCCCCGCCTGCGCGGGAACGCGTGCCCTGAGCGCCTGCGGCGCGGTCAGGGAGCTCTCACTGTCGGTGAGTGACTCGGGGACGGCTTGTCCGGGGACAAGCGGGTCGCGGGTGACGCCTTCCACTACAGGAGCTCCAGATGCTTGGGCCGCGCTGGCTAGCGAAAGGCTACGCACCGGGCCTGGCGAAACGTACAGGTCGGGAGAGTGATAATTCCGACATCACCCTTGAAACCGTCGTGGAGCCTGACTCCCGAGGTCAGTGCGACGGGATGGCCTCATGTGACGCCACTCCCGCTTCGCACGCCCCGCACACGCGCCGACTGGGAGCGGCAACGCCCGGTTCCTCGCCGCGCGGGCCGCGCATAGGGCAATGGGGGCTACTCGCTCACGAGGTCGGCGTGTGGCGCCGCTCACACCGCCGGGCCGTGCCTACAGTGCCCAGCCACCGTCCGTAATGGGAGAGAGGACACCCTGTGCGCTGGGCATACATCGGTTCGTTCACCTCCGGTGGCGGCCGCGGGATCACGGTCGCGTCCGTCGACGCGGCGACCGGGGCGCTGACCCCGCGCACCTCCGTCGACACCGTCGTCAACCCCTCCTGTCTCGCCCTCGACGCGGCGAGCGGAGTGCTCTACGCGGTGAGCGATACGGAGCCGGGCGCGGTCGCGGCCTTCCGCACCGGGGCGGACGGCAGTCTCACCGCCCTCGGCCCGGCGGTGGATTCGGGCGGTCGGGGTCCCACCCACCTCAGCGTCGTGGGCCGACGGCTGTTCACCGCCAACTACGGCTCCGGCAGCGTCAGCAGCTTCGGGACCAAGCCCGACGGAAGCGTTTCGGGCGCACCCGCCGTGCTGGCGCACCACGGTTCGGGCCCCGACGGTGAACGGCAACGGGGACCGCACGCCCACCACGTGCTGCCCGACCCCAGCGGCCGGTGGGTGCTCACCGTGGACCTGGGCACCGACTCGGTCCGGGTGTGCGAGCTCGACGAGGTGTCGGGTGAACTCCGGGTGCGGGCGGAAACGGCCCTCCGTGCCGGGTCCGGACCGCGTCACCTCGCCTTTCATCCGGACGGCGACGTGGTGTACGTACTCCACGAGCTGGAACCGCAGATGACCGTGTGCCGTTTCGATCCCGTCTCAGGGGAGCTGGAGCCGTCGGCGGAGGTGGCGATCGACCCGGAGGGCGCCCCCGAAGGGGAACGGGTGCACCCCTCGGTGGTCTGCGTCCCGTCCGACGGGCGTTTCGTACGGGCCGCGGTGCGCGGCGCCAACACGATCCTGACGTACTCCCTCGCCGACGGCGCCGAGAAGCCACGGCTCACGAGCAGTGTGGGCTGCGGCGGGGTGTGGCCGCGCGACCTGGTCGCCGACCCCTCGGAGCGGCGGCTGTACGTGGCCAACGAGTGGTCGGGGGACGTCACCTGGTTCGACGTGCACGCGGAGAGCGGCCGACTGACCTCCGCCGGCGCGGTGGAGGTTCCGGCCGCGGCGTGCGTGGTCTTCTCCTGACGACCGGACACCCACCTCGTACGAGGCGGCTGACGACGCGAGAGCGACGGCGCCGCGCCGTCGCCCTCAGCCCTTGATCACACAGAACGGATGGCCGGCCGGATCGGTGAGGCCCCGCCACTTGTCCGCGTGGGGCTGGTGATCCGGTTTGCCCGCGCCGAGTTACAGCAGCCGGGCCTCGGCTTCGTCCAGGTCGTCCACCGTGAAGTCGAGGCTCTGCGAGCCGAATCGCCTTGTGATGGAATCTCCACCGACGCGCCCGGTGTGCGACACGACGCCACGGACGCCCGGGCTGGGCAGGGCGAAACGGTGCGGGACAGGGAGACGGTGGACCGGTGGCGGGTGGACACGAGGCACGCGTCACGGCCCCCGGTACTCGATCGCTGCCGACAGGCGCCCTCGGACGGGAGTCGGGTCGGACCCGGCAGCTCCTGGCCACCGGGGAGTGGCGTCCCGCCTCGGCGGACGCCGAAGCGGCGCGGGCCGTCCTCGTCCGGCTCACCGCCCCGCTCCCGACCCGGCGGGCCGCGACAGGACGCACTTCGGCCATGGACCGGGACCGGCGGCTGCAACGCGTCCTGCGCACCACGCTGCATCATCTCGACGCCGGCGCCGTCAGTGCGCCCGCCGCCGCTCTCCTGGCCGCCGTCGCGCGCGCCCTCCTGCCCTGGCACGCCCACCCGAACCCACCGGCCGCGGCGGCAGCCCCCGCATACGGGGCCGCGCCGAGGAGAGCGGACGGCGTGGTGGTGCCGCCGACCGGTGCGGGCGAGGCCCTGCTACCCGAGCTGGTCGCGCTGTTCACCGCCCTGGCGGTGGGGTGCCCGCCCGGGGCCGCCCCGCGCACGCCCCGGGCCGTCCCGTGGCAGGCCACGTACGCAGGTGGTTTCCGTCGCTACGCGAGACCCGCCCCGGGGGTGTGGACGGCCGAGACCGTCGGCTGCCCGGGGTGCGGGGGCACGGCCGGCCCGTGGACCGTGGCCTGCGACTGGCGTGTGATCACGCTGGGCTGCCCGTGCGGGGTGGTGACGCGAGACCACCGCCTGGCCTTCTCCGAGGTCTGGCTCCTCTTGCCGGACGACTGAAGCAGACGCACGGCCAACCGCTGTGCGACGGTTCCTATTCGCTGTGCACGATCTGGATC
Organism: Streptomyces sp. NPDC046122; assembly: GCF_056429965.1. Classification (NCBI taxonomy): domain Bacteria; kingdom Bacillati; phylum Actinomycetota; class Actinomycetes; order Kitasatosporales; family Streptomycetaceae; genus Streptomyces; species Streptomyces sp. NPDC046122. Next base: position 721,685 of record NZ_JBWKLQ010000003.1, read on the forward strand.
AGGTTGCCGCAGGTGTCGTCCAGAACCGCAGTGGTGACCGGGCCCGTCTCCAGCGGGTTCTGGGTGAACCGCACCCCGAGCTCGCGCAGCCGGCTGAACTCCGCATGCACGTCGTCCACGGCGAAGGACGTGGCCGGAATGCCGTCCGCTACCAGCGCCTCCGTGTACGGCTTCACTGCGGGGTGGCCGTCCGGCTCCAGCAGCAGTTCGGTCCCGTCGGGATCTTCGGGCGAGGCCACGGTCAGCCACCGGTCCTTCCCCAGCGGGACGTCGGCCTTCTTCACGAAGCCCAGCACGTCGGTGTAGAACCGCAGGGCCTTCTCCTGGTCGTCGACGAAGACGCTGGACAGATGGATCCTCATGGAGTGCCCTCCGGTGCAGTGGGCCTGAGCCACCGTGTGGCGATGCGCTCAAGGGGTTCGGTGTTCAGGTCGTGGAATTTGTAGCGGCCCTCGCGCCGCGAAAGAACCAGACCCGCGGATTCCAGCACGGTCAGGTGCTGGCTGATCGCCTGGCGGGACAGCCCCAGGCCGTGCTTGGTCACCAGCCGTGTGCAGATCTCGAACAGGGTCTGGCCGTCCCGTTCCACCAGCTCGTCCAATATGCGCCGACGGGTGGGGTCGGCCAGTGCCTTGAAGACGTCCTCCGCCATGACCCCACCATAGGCAAGTGACGGCTTACCTATCCAGTGGGCCGGCGGCCGGTCGCGGGGCAGGCGGTCAAGGTCCGCCTTTTGCTCGGATTGACAACCGCGCGAGGGGGAAGGCGCGTACCCAGACGTACACGCCTGGCCCAGCAGTAGTCAGATTTTACGAAGGTGAGAGCCCGTGACCGCTGAGATTCGCAACCTCAACGTAGAAGTCGAGATCCCCGACCCCGAAACCGCGATCATGACGGTCGGCGGCGATCTCGACTTCGACACGTCGACGCTGCTCAACCATCACCTGGCCAATCAGATCGCCCATGGACGGCGTCACCTGGTGCTGGATCTCTCCGGTCTCGACTTCATCGACTCGTCGGGGTTGAACGTCCTGGTCAAGGCCAACCGCGAGACGCGGCTCGCCAACGACCACCTCTACCTCGTCGCTCCCGCCCCCGCGGTCCGTCGACTCCTGGAGATCACGGGGATGAGTACCGTCACTCCTACGTGTGCCACGGTCGAGGAGGCACTTCTCGCCCGCTCCGCGACGGATGCGTCGCGGACTGCGGAGATGCCGTCGAACCTCTGATCCGCAGTGGCGCGGAAAGGGTCACGGCGTAGGTGCCCGCGCTTGCCGCCGCCCGGCGGGGCCGAGGGACGTCGGACCCGCCGGGCGGCATAAGCCGAGCTGCTAGCCCGCGTACGTCTCGTACTCGGCGACCTGCGGCGTGCCGTTCGAGCCGGTGATCTCGAAGGTGATCTTGTTCAGTGCGGTCCGGGGGAAGGTGATGACGCCCGCCCCGCTGCCGGAGGTCAGGACGGCGCCGGTGTCACCGTTGACGACCCTCCAGGAGCCGATCCTGCCTGCGGCGGTTGATGCCTCCCTGACGTTGATCTTGGACACCGTGGTGGGGGAGCTCCACTTGATCGAGACGGCGCCGGTCGAGCCCGCCGGCGACCAGTAGGTGCGCATGTCACCGTCGCGCACATTGCCGTAGCTGGTCCCGTCGGCCTTGCTGGAGCCGTCGGAACCTGCCCCGATGCTGAGGTTGTTCCCGCCGGGCTGAGTCGGTGTCGGTGTCGGTGTGGGGGTGGTGGGCCCCGGAGTGGGGTTGGTCGGTGTCGGCGTCGGTGTCGGCGTCTGGGGTGAGCAGCTGCCGTTCGACACCTTCAGCCCCTTGTTGGCGCCTGCTGTCTCACTCACGACGCTCGGCACGCAACTGGCCGCGTCGAGGGCGTACGCGTAAGGGATGCTGACCGTGGTGTTGGACTTCGGATCGGGGCCGGCCGGGTTGTTCTCGCTACCGCGGGCGGACCACGTCACGTTGTCGAAGATGTTGCCGCTGACCTGCCAGTATCCGGCCGCGTCGGTGTAGAAGGTGCCCAGGACGTCCTTGGAGTCCTTGAAGTAGTTGTTGTCCACCTTGGCGCGAGCTCCGGCGCGGGAGTTGATGCCGGACTCATTGAGGTTCACGTACGAGTTGTTGTAGATGTGCGCTGTGCCGCCACGCAGCAGGGGTGCGCGGGAGTCGATGTTGTCGTACAGGTTGTGGTGGTACGTGATGAAGCCGTTCGAGAGGTCGCTCTCACTGGATCCGACGAGGCCACCGCGGCCGGAGTTGCGCAGGATGCTGTAGGACAGGGTCACGTACTGGGTGTTGTCCTTCATGTCGAAGAGGCCGTCGAACCCCTCCGACTCGCCACCGGACGCCTCCAGGGTCGTGTGATCGACCCAGACGTTGCGGACGTTGCTCTCCATGCCGATGGCGTCGCCACCGTTGGATATGGGCGAGCCCGACTTCTTGACGTTCCGGACGGTCACGTTCTGAATGATGATGTTGCTGGCATCACGAATGTGGATGCCCAACTGGTCGAAGACGGCCCCGCCGCCGACCCCGACGATCGTGACGTTGCTGATCTGCTTGAGTTCGATGACGCCGTCGGCGGTGCTGCAACTGGCGCCCGACACCTTGCTGGTGTTGCCGTGGTTGATGGTCCCCTCCACCTGAATGGTGATCGGGGTGCTGCTGCTGGCCCTGCCGCACAGGGCCGCATGGATCGCGGTCCCGCTAGTGGCGCGCACGGTCTGCCCGCCGGCGCCACCCGTGGTCCCGCCGTTCTGGGTCGCGTAACCGGTGGCGCTGGTGGTAGCCGCCGATGCCTCGGGCGCCGACAGCGCCATGCCGGTGGCGGCCGCAAGGGCCATCGTGGCCAGTGCCGCGCAGAGTTGCAGTGTGACTGGTCGTCTCATGCTCGTCTCACCTTTCGTCTTCCTCGTTGAATGACGGGTGTTGCTGCTGCCTGCCGTGGTCGTTCTGGCAGGTCTGTACATCGTTCTGGCAGGCCGGTACGTCGAAGTGGCCGACCTGTCGTTGGGTGGGCCGGATGTGGTGCTCCGACTGAATGCGGATCGCATCGGGGGGTGGTCGTGGGCCGTCCGTGGTCGCTGCGGCCCTGGTCTCCCAGGTCGCCTTCGTCAATCGCGAGATCGGCAGACCTCACCTGTTGCGCACTGCTGCAACAGCCTCAAGTACAGGTGGCGTTGAGGGAGGACGCACATGCGTGGGCGGTCGTCGGGACCGAGCGGTGTGACCGGCGACCACTTACCGCCGGCGGCCGTCGCTGATGCGCGGCTGTGGGGGAGTGGTATGCGTCTTGGTCGTTGCGTACGTCCTTCGTTCCGTGGCGTGTCGATGCCGGTGCTGCCGTCGACGCGCCGGATCGGTGGTCGGTCATGCGCAAAGCTGCAGCAGGCGCCGCGCCGGTCGCTTCGAAAAGCGAGAGGGCTCGGAGCGGAGAAAGCGCTTTCTGTCCGCGAGGATAGGGCGGCCTCTGTTGAACTGGCAAGGTTCTGTACACGCTGCGTTTCGCCGGCCTGCGCGCGGCCGCGTTGTTGGAACCTGCAAGGAGGCGATCTTCGGCTGGGCGATCCACCCGTGGGACCTGCAGGTCGTGTTCACGAAGATGCATTTCGACACCGGCCCGCGCGACGCCGACTCGATCGTGCGCTGGACAGTGTGTCTGCCACCTTTCGCGGCATGACCGCCCGGTCCGACGACAACCAATGCGACTGCTACTGGGGCGGCTTGGAAGAGCTCCGCGCAGTTGCAGGTGCCGGATGGGGAGCTGGGCCCTGGCCTGCTGGTTCGCACCTGGCAGGCCCCCGACTGGCGCGGTCACGGCGCGGTCCTGCGCCGCATCCGGCCTCAGCTGACGAGGCTTGTTGCGCGCGCGGCTTCGTAAACCCCGCGTTCTACACGGACGACACGAGACGTACGAGGTACGACGTACCGCAGAGGCCGCCGAGTTGGACACCCTCACGCCGAGCCGAAACCGCCGGCCGCCGCGCGCGGTGCTCGGGCGGTAGGCCGTCGGAGCCCTCGGGCGTCTGTACCGGCCGGACGGTGAGGCCGACCCGTTCGCGCAGGCCGGTGGAGGTGGAGTAGTGGTTTTCGACCGTGCGCCAGCGGGCGATCCATGCGTTGCGGCAGGGACTGCTCCCGCGGGCCCGTAGCCGCTGAAGGCACACGTCCCCGGCGTGTCGACGAGAACGGTCAGGTCGTAGAAACCGGCGAGCTCCGGACGGGCGGTGAGGACGCCTTCGACGATGGTCGTGCCTCGGCACGGCATCTCACGTGGTGCGCCGGGGACCGCGGCGGTGTCCGCCCCGGCCAGGAAGGGCTCGTAACGGGCCGGGGCCCCCGCCACGAGTGGGGCGAGGATCTGGCGTCGTAGCCGGCGCCAGTCGAAGTAACTCCTGGTACCCCTTCACCGTGTCCATGGACAGGCGCGCGGTGGCGGGCATCGGGCGGAAGTAGTCGTCACCGTGGACGACCGTCGCATGCCCTCCACCGCCCAGATGCTCCGACAGCGCGGCGGCCGGCGTCGTCTTTCCGGCGCCCGCACGCCCGTCGAGGGCCACCAGCGTGCTGGATCCGCTCGGCCGTGCGGTGAGGGCTGCGACGATCTGCCGGATCGGCTCCTCGGGGCTCGTCACGTACAGCCTTACCGGCAGGCATCGCGGACGCGGGTACCGGGCGTTGCCCGGCTTCGACCGGGTTCCGCCCTTCACCCGAACGGCGTCCGGCTGGACCCGTCGTGCGACGGTGGGAACGGGCCGGCGGCCCCTGTCCGTACTCGCCCGAAGCCACTCGGGAATACGCCGCTGCGGCCGCACCGGAGGGGGTTCCGTTCCGGCGCGGGCCGTCGTGTCACCTTCGCCAGAACAGGTGGTGGGTCACGCCGCTCGGACTGGGAACGACGTCGAGATGGAACCGGTCGAGCAGCTCGTCGGGCGACTCCCACAGACGCAGTCCGGACCCCAGCTTCACGGGCGAGACCGCCACGTGCATGGTGTCGACGAGGTCGGCGTCGAGGAACTGCCGGATGGTGGTGACCCCGCCGCCGAGTCGGACGTCCTTGCCCCGCGCCGCCTCCCGCGCCTGGTCGAGGACGGTGGCCGGGTCGCCGCCGACGAAGTGGAACGTGGTGTCGGAGAGCGTGAACGACGGGCGCTTGTGGTGCGTCATGACGAACACCGGAGTGTGGAACGGGGGCTCCTCACCCCACCAGCCGCGCCACTCGTGGTCGGTCCAGGGCCCGCGCTGCGGACCGAACTTGTTGCGGCCCATGATCTCGGCGCCGATATTGCGTGTGTAGTCCCGCGTCACGTAGTCGTCGAGACCCCGGCTGCCTCCGGGGGCGGTGCGCATCGGCCAGCTCGCCGTGGCACCGGCCCAGGCGAACAATGTTCCGGGGTCGACATGGCCGAACGGGCGCTCAAGGCTCTGATCCTCACCGGCGCCGATTCCGTCGCTCGAGATGTTGAAGTTCTGCACTCGCAGTAGCTGGGTCATGTGTGTTCCTCCTGTGGTGTCGACGATGGTCCCGTGGTGTCGGCCATGGTGGTGAGACTTTCCGGGACGGGAAAACTCATCGCCGCGCCCGCCCGACTGGGCAACTGTGCGCCGCGGCCGCGCTCGAGTCCTTGAGGGCTCGTACTCCAGGCCGTGGAGACACGGCGTAGATCGTCAGGGCCGTGTGCGGAGGGAGAACGCGCCGAGGTGCGGAGCAGCCCGACGGCGGGCTGTCACGCCGTTCGCCGCGGCTGGCGCGCCTGTACGCCTCGGCGTCGGAGCGGGAACCGCTCAGCCGACGAGCGCCAGAGGGGCCGCTGCAACGAACAGCCCCTGCAAGGCCGTACGGGGGCCGAGCCGGGTGGCTCCGGGCAGCCGGCGCCGGGCGGCGGAAACGTTGGCCGGGAACATCGCGAGCATGAGTAGGAGGAGGCCGCCGACAGCCCACGGGGACGTCGCCGGAACGAGAACGCCTATCGCCCCCGCCAGTTCGAGCAGGCCGGTGAGCGTCACCAGCAGAGCCGGTTTGGGCAGGCCCGGCGGAACCATCGCTATGAGCTCGGCCCGGAGCCTGGGGAAGAAGTGGGCGAACGCGGTGAGCAGGAACATCAGCGAGAGTCCGACGAGCAGGGCGGGGTGCCAGCCGTCGAGTGCTTCCACGCCCAGCACGCCTGCGATGCGGGCGCCGGCGAAGCCGACGACGAGAGCGATGAGGGGTTCCACGGGTCCTCCGGCAGCATGCGGGTGCGATCATGGCGGCCATCTTGACGGTGTCAAGTTAACTCCGTCCAGCAAGATCTTGTCAACGACAAGAAAGAGGCCGCCTATGTGGAAGACGCGGCGAAGGCCCGGCCGCTCCTTGCCGAGCTGCAGGACGGTGTCGGGGAAGACGTCGACGTACGGCCGCCCCTGCGCGTCGACTCCGGCAGCAACATCACCATCGGGGCATGCACCTTCGTCCACTACAACCTGACCGCGCTGGACGTCGCGCGGATCGTCATTGGTGAGGACGGCCAGGTCGGCCCGAACGTACAACTCCTCACCCCCACGCATACTGGACAGACCGGCCCCCAGCGGCGCGAACGGATCCTCGCCGCCACCCGCGCGCCTGGCCGTCGCCCGCCTCACCGCCGCGGGCCGGCGGCCGGACAGCGGCGAGCCGGATCCGCGACACGCTCCCGCGCGCCGGGCGCAGCAGCCCCGGGAGGGCCGATAGGCAACCCCGACGGTGACGGGACTCCGAGGTGCCGGGCCGGTGCGCGGCTCGGCCGGCGACGGGGCGAGCACACGTCACCCACTGAGCCACCCCCGGAGCAGTCGGCTCACCGTCGGCATGGCCACGTACGTCATCAGGACGTTGTAAACGCAAGCGAGGACGGCGCCGGCCACGGCCACCGGAAATACGGCCAGGCGGGGAACCAGGAGGTAGCCGCCGAGCAGCGTGATCGGATAGATCGCCAGGGTGGCGCTGATCGCCATCTTCCAACGGGGAGGCGCGGGGCGGGTCGACCCGGGCTTCGCGAACCAGGTCTCCATGCCGGTCAGCGTTCGCCGGGCTATCTCCATGTGATGGTGACCTTCGCACCGGGCGAACCATGCCGCCCGTTCCGGGGACTCCTGCCAGGACCGGCAAGCCTCCGCGTCGCGGAAGCGGTGTACGAGGAACCAGGGGGCACCGTCCCCGGACGATCGGAACAACCCGTGGCCCAGGTGCCCGGGGAAGCGTGACGCGCTGTCGAGGATGCCCCTCGCCCACCGCTCGAAATCCGCCTCGTGACCCGGCTCCACCTGCCGGGCTATCAGCAGAGTCACCTCGTCGCTGTCGGCGGGGACACTGGCGTGCTCAAGACTGGGCGCAGACACTCGTTCGATCTCCTCGTGCTCGTGCCGCGCCCATGGACACCCTACGGCCCGATGCGTCCCGTCCCGCCGTGGCCCTGTGATCGGTCGCGGGACCCTGCCAGAAGCCTCTGTTGCAGCGTCCCGCGAAGACGCCCTGCCGGAGACGTCGGCCACGGCCGGCCGGCGCTGCGTGCAACCGGAAGCGGGACGACGGGAATGATTACACGCAAGCCACGTGTGCGACCCGCCGCTGGCATATGACAGCCTCCGGCGTTTCCGCGTTCCGGCGATCTACTCTGCGGTCACCACGCCCCTGACGGGCGGGGTGATCCCAGCGGCACCGACCGACACCGACCTGGAGGAAGAGATGGCCAGCCCGCACCAGCCGTTCGGCACTGTCGTCAGCAGCATCGGCGTGAACCTGCGCAAGTACCCCAGCACTGACTCGGCGGTCACCGGAACACTCGATCACGGCGCCGAGATCGGCCTGAGGAGCAAGGTCCGCGCCCAGGTCATCGACGGCAACGGCATCTGGTACCTGCTGCGGGACCAGCCCTTCTGGGTCGCCGCGCGGCACGTGCAGAACACCGGACAGGTACCCCTGTCCAAGGATGTGGAGCCCCAGGGCTGACGGATCGCCCGCACCGGGCCTCGGACACGAGGGAGCTCCGCCGAGCGCGAAGCGCCCAAGCGACGGCCGCCTTCAGCCGTCGCGGGTGTCACCGCCGGCCGCCCACGACAGGCGCCCCCCACCGTCCTCACGTCCACCCGTCTGTGTGAGGGTGACTCCCCGGACCGTTCGAAGGGGAATCACCGCCGCCATGCACACGCCGAGCCTTCCTCGAGACCTCGACAGCCCCGCCCGCCTGTGGGCGCGGGCCGTCACCTTCGCACTGGTGGAGGAGGCATGCGGCGACGGCCGGCCCGAGCACGTACTCGACGAGCACGGGTTGTGGTGCCACGCGACCGGCGGGTGCGGGTGGTGGCGGCTGACCCTCGTCGAGGAGGGCCGTGCCGTCTTCGTCGGCCAGGACCCGGACGGCAGCCACACCCACATCGACGGCGAGCAGATCGACTTCCTTGCGGGCGGCCCGGACTGGCTGCCCTGGGAACAGCTGCGCGACGACGCCGAGGGCAACCTCTTCGGCTTCGTCTACTGGTGGGAGGGCGGCGCCTGGCACCGCATCCTCTACCCGGAGCAGTTGCCGGAGGACGGGCTCGAAGGCGCGGCGCCGTGGGTGGGCTCGGAGGAGGAGTTCTGCGTCCTCACGGCCGCCCTGGCGCGTGCCGACGGCCTGGCGCGGACGCAGGAGCTGCACGAGGCAGTCACCCGCTTCCGTGACCGGGCGGAGGATCGCGCTGTCGACGAAGCGGCCGTGGCGGCGCTCCTGACCGCGGTGCTTCCGGACGGCGTACCTCCGCAGAGGCTGGAGGCCGCCATGGACCTCGTAGTACGGGCCGGTCTCGGCGCGTCCGCTCCCGAGCGCCGGTGTGCCGGCTCGTCGTGACGCGATCGGAGGCCGGGCCCGCTCCGTCGTGGGCGCTGGCCTCGCCCTCGGCCGTCGACGGTGCGGTCTCGGGGAGGAACTCGCCCACCCGAAGGCCGACGGCCGCAGCGCATGCAGGGCGGCGTCCCCGGCCGTAGCGTGAGGTGACGGTCGGGTCAGTGAAGGGAACGTCATGCGCCGTTACCCACCGATCGCCGACCACGGGCTCATCGGCGACCTCCGGACGGCCGCGCTGATCTCCTCGGACGGAGTTCTCGACTGGTTCTGCGCGCCCCGTTTCGACTCGCCCAGCGTCTTCGCTGCCCTGCTCGACCACGACCGGGGCGGCCACTTCGCCGTCACACCCGAGGCGGACGGCGCGACGACGCGTCAGCTCTACCTCGCCGACACCGCCATCCTCGTGACGCGGTTCATGACGGAGGAAGGCGTCGGCGAGGTCGTCGACTTCATGCCGCCCGGTGACGCCGAAGCTCCCGCCGGTCCCCAGCGCGTCTTCAGGATTCTGCGCGTCACCCGCGGCACGGTCCGCTTCCGGCTCTCCTGCCGCCCCCGGTTCGACTACGGCCGCGGGGCGCACGAGCTCGACATGAGCGGGGGCGCGGCCCGTTTCACCGGTTCGGACACGACGGTGTTCCTGCACATCGGCCGTGACACTGCGGAGCCCGTGGAACTGATGCGCGAGGGACGGGACGTACGGGCCGGCCTGACGCTCAGCCAGGGGCAGCGGGCGGCAGCGGTACTGACCGTGTGCGGACCGGACGCCGAGACCCCGCCGGCGCCTACCGAGGCCGCCGTCCTGGACGCCTTCGGATCGACGTACGGCTTCTGGCACCGCTGGGTACGCCGCAGCCGCTACCGGGGCCGGTGGCAGCAGGAGGTCAACCGTTCCGCGATCACCCTCAAGCTGATGACGTACGCCCCGACCGGCGCGCCCGTGGCTGCGGTCACCACCGGGCTCCCGGAACGCCTCGGCGGCGAACGCAACTGGGACTACCGCTACACCTGGGTGCGGGACGCTTCCCTGTCCGTGAAGGCGCTGCTGGATCTCGGGTACGAGGAGGAGGCGGACGCCTTCCGGCGCTGGCTGGGCGCCCGCATCGCGACGGGCGGGACGGTCACGGGCGAGCCGCTGCAGATCATGTACCGGGTGGACGGCGACCCGCACCTGGGTGAGGAGGTCCTCGGTCACCTGGAGGGCTACCGCGGCTCCGCTCCCGTACGGGTCGGCAACGACGCCGCCGGTCAGCTCCAGCTCGACATCTACGGCGAGGCGGCGTACGCGCTGAGCCACGCCCACGACGCGGCCCAGCTCGCCGGCTACGACGGCTGGCGCAGGTTCAGTGACCTGCTCGACTGGCTGGCCCGCAGCTGGGACCGCCCCGACGAGGGCATCTGGGAGACCCGGGGCGGCCGCCGCCACTTCACGTTCAGCCGCCTGATGTGCTGGACGGCCTTCGACCGCGGCATCCGCCTGGCCACCGAGCTCGCCAGGCCCGCCGACGTCGCCGGCTGGACCACGGCCCGGGACGCCATCTTCGAACAGGTCATGGAGAGGGGCTGGAGCACCCGGCGCGAAGCGTTCGTACAGCACTACGACGGCGAGGTCCTGGACGCGTCACTCCTGCTCATGCCGGTGGTGGGCTTCCTCTCCCCGAAGGACCGGCGCTGGCTGTCGACCCTGGACGCCATGGAGCTCGAGCTGGTCTCCGACAGCCTCGTCCACCGCTACGACCCGCTCGCCTCACCCGACGGGCTGCGTGGCGACGAGGGCACCTTCTCGCTGTGCAGCTTCCTGTACGCAGGGGCCCTCGCCCGCGCGGGCCGGCCGGGTACGGCGAGGTACGCGTTCGACAAGATGCTCACCTACGCGAACCACGTCGGCCTCTTCGCCGAGGAGATCGGGCCGACCGGCGAGCAACTGGGCAACTTCCCGCAGGCGTTCACGCATGTGGCGCTCATCATGGCGGCGCTGGCCCTGGACGAGGAGCTGGACCGCGCGGGCGACTGAGCCGCCGCCCCGTCGTCGGGACGGCCCACGCGGCGCCCGCACCGCCGCGCGGCACGGAGCGTGCGGATGAGGAGCCCGCCGTTTCCGCGCCCGACCCGGAAGGCAGCGCCCACGCGCCCGACTTGCTCGGTGCACCTGGGGACGCCGGACGGCATGGTCGGGCACTGCCTAGGCGGTTTCGAGAGCGGCTCGCCATGCCGGGCTGTCCACGTAGTGGTTGTCGAAGTGCTCGGAGGACTCCTTGATCTCCTGCGGGCTTGCCTCTCCGCGCATCACCCGCCCGAGGAGCCGCAGGTAGTCGAAGCGCGGCATCCCCGGCGTGAAGACGAACAGAACGTCTGCTTCGGCGCCGGGGGCCGCCGCGAAAGCGTGCGGTGTGTGCGGCGGCACGATGAGCAGGTCGCCGGCGTCGAGGATCTTGACCTCCTGGTCGACGAGTACCCGCAGGGAGCCGCCGATGACGAAGAAGAGTTCGGACGCGCGGGTGTGGAAGTGCGCAGGGGCGCCGGCCGCGCCACGGGCGAACTGCGAGCGGTAACTGGTGAGCGGGCTGCCGTCCGTGCCGCAGTCGGCCAGCAGTGTCATGAGGCTGCTCGGGTCGCTGGTGGTCTCAGCGGAGGCTGCGCGGGTCAGAACCGGCTTCAGTGCGGCGGCGTTCATCGTCGTACTCCCTGTGTGAGCTGCGGCGGCGGGCGATTCCCGGGCTGCCGTGACTACGACTCTAGGCAGCCGAGAGACCCGCCGGCAGGTGCACTTCGACGCAGAAAAGATGGGTCAATTCCTGACCTCGGGGACGCTGTTCCTCGCCCTCGTGGTGCGGTCGGCAGGGAGGAAGCGCGGCGGGCCGGTGGTCAGGGCAGCCCGATGGGGGCTGCCCGCAGCGGGCGGCCGTTGAGCTCCTCGCAGCCTTCCTCGTCCCACCACATGCCACCGTCCGACGTGATGCAGGGGTGCAGTTCGCGGACGCCTCCGCCTTCGTGGAGCGCCTGCGCGACCGCGTGGAGCAGGCCGGCCAGATCGGGCCAGGAGTCGGTGAAGTCGCCGCCGCCGCTGTGGCCTGCCCAGCCCAGGCGCCCCGCGTCGGGACCTGGACGCCGGTCGATCACCTGCGCCGTGCCGTCGGCGCCTTCGGCCCAGGGAACCCAGAGCGGGTGCCACCAGGGCTCGTCGTCCCAGGGGTGGCAGACCAGGCCGTCATTCTCCGCTGCTGCGTCCATGCGGGTCCGCCAGTGCTCCATGATGCCGCTGACCGAGAGCGGGGACTGTTCCGGCAGCAGGGTCGTCCACTCGCTCACGCCGTTGTGGCAGCGCAGAGACTCAGCGAGATCACCGGGCAGCGGGATGCCGAGCATGCGTTCCGCCTCACGTATCTCGTCCGCGGTGGCGGGCGGATTGAGAAGGGTGGCATCGGATGCCACGTGGGTCGCCAGCCAGGCGTCGATCCGACGCCAGGACTCCGCCGGGGAAGAGATCCGCTGTGCCATGGCGCCATCGTGCCCCACGCGTCCGACCTGGCTGGTCGAGCCCCTGCCGATCGGCGCGGGGGCGTGGGTGGGTGACCGGTGGCGCTCATGGCCTGACGAGGACGACGAAGCCGGTCCGGCGCATGGTGCGCGGGCTTCGGGGGCACACGCACCTCACGGCGGGCTCCTGCGGCTGTTCCCCCTCGCCGCCGGAGCCGCCGCCCAAAGCGGACAGCAGCCCGGCTTCCCGGGCACGCGGCGGAGCCGCAACGCGGTGTCCCCCCGGCGGCCGCAGCGCCGTCACGCCGCTTGCCGGCCGAGCACGCGTGCGGCCGCCCACCGTGCGTACAGCAGATGGGCCACGACCTCCGCCGTCAGCAGTCCCACCACTTGCCAGGGTGCGAGGTGCCCGGCGAACGCGATGACCGCGAGCGGGACGCCGATGCCCGGGCCGGCCCAGGTTGCCACGATCAGCAGGCGGCGTCCGAAGCGCAGGGAGATGGCCGCGTGCGCCGCGTGGTAGAGCGCCAGACCGCCGGCCAGGGCGACCACCGCGCCGTGGGCGAGGTGGGTATGCCCTTGCCCCGCCTCCTCCACCGCGGTGGCCAGACCGCCCGCCATGGCGACCACGGCAGCCGTGACGAAGAAGTGGAGGAACCCCGTGACGTCCCTGGCCAGCGGGAACGCCGTCCGCTCCGTCGCCGCACCGAGCACGTGCTCCGCCGCCGCCGATCCGAAGTCGAAGTACGACCACCACAGAGCGGCCAGCATGACGAAACCGATGAGAGCGACCCAACCCGCGGCTGCTGTCCACTCGGCGTCCAGTGACGTGATCAGTCCGATGACCGACTCACCGAACACGATGATCACGAAGAGTCCCACCCGCTCCACCAGATGTCCCACGTGCAGCCTGCGGGGCATTCCTCCGGGCCGTGCCGTGAGCAGCACTCCGATCTCGGCCGAGAGCAGTACGGCCCACATCACGAACCGCCCCGGGGGCGGCACCAGCACCGAGGCGCCCCACCCGACCGCCGAGGCCAGGCAGTACGTCAGGGGCCGCCACCTCGGCACGAGGGATCCGCCGGGGACGAGCGCGCGGTGGGTGGAGGGCCACCAGAGGCCGAGCAGAACGATGCGGGAACCCGCGTACCCGAGGGCGTACGCGGCTGAGCGTTCATCCGTGGCTCCGGTCACGGCGACGGTCATCACCGCCAGGCACAGCATGGCGGTGAGCATGAGGAGTCGCCGGCGTGTGGAGTCCTCCTCGAAGAGGTTCGCCGCCACGGTGAGGTTGATCCACGTCCACCAGGGCGGGAAGTACAGCGCCAGGAAGATCGCGAAGTCGGCCGGTCCCGGGTCGCCGTGCAGCGAGTGCGCGAGCTGGGCGGCCAGAGCCACGAACACCAGGTCGAAGAACAGCTCCAACCACCCTGCGTGCCTGCTGTGCTCCACCCCTGGCGTCGCGGGGGAGGTGGGGTGAGCGGCTCCGTTCCCTTCCATAAGAGGACATACCACCACAGGGGCAGCCTCACGGCCATCCTTTCCCTGCTCGCACATCATGCTGTCCCCACGCATCAAGCCGCTGAGGATTCGGCGGAGTACGTCGGGGCGCCCGCTTCGCGGCGTACAAGCCGGGCAGCCCGGCTTTACACGCCGCTTTGCCTCGGCGGCTGCTCGCCGGGAGTCATTCGCGGGCGTGGAGGCCGGCTCCGGCGGCGAGATGAGGGGCCTGAGCGGCGGCGCTGGTCTGGATCAGGTGGTCGACGACGTCGGTGTGACTGTTCCGCCGGCGGTAGGCCGCTCGTTGGCGGTCGGCGCCGTTCCCCTCGGTGGCGAGGCGTTTGTGTGCGGCGTGCAGGAGCGTACGGTCGTCGGCGTCCGCCACGGCGGGCAGCGCCGTGTCCCACAGGCGGTCCAGGTGTACGGCGGCTGGTTCGAGCCGTCCGGTGTCCAGGTCGATGCTCTCTCCGCTCAGCCCGTCGCGAGCGGCGCGCCAGCATGCGGCGCGCAGCATCTCCGGCTGTGGTCGCGGCGCGGGCTCGCCGGCGCGCAGGGCAGCCATGGCGGTGAGGGCGAGGCCCTTCACGGCCCCAGCGAGCAGCACCGTGTCGTCCACGGTGGGGGTGGCGTCGGCGATGCGGACCTCCAGGGTGGGCACATGGTGGGAGGGGCGGATGTCCCAGTAGAGACCGCCGCGGTCCAGGAGCGTTTCGCTGGTGACGAGGCGGTCGAGCAGATCTTCGAAGTGGGTGGGGGACTCGAAGTAGGGGGGTGGCCCGGCCGCCGGCCAGCGACCCCACGTCAGGGTGCGCCAACTGGCGTAACCGGTGTCCTGCGCCGCCCAGTAGGGCGAGTTGGCGGTCATGGCGAGGAGAGCCGGCAGCCAGGGACGCAGACGGTTGCTCAGCTCGAGGGCCGTGGCAAGGTCGGGCACGCCGACGTGAACGTGGCAGGCGCAGACGCTCTGCTCGTAGTCCAGAGCGCCGAACCTGGCCAGGCTCTCCGCGTAACGGGGCCCGGGGGAGATCGGCGGGGGGTTGTGCTGCCCGAGTACGGGGGTGCCGCTGGAGATGATGCACAGCCCCAGCCGCGCCGCGGCGCGTGCGACGGCGTCGCGGGTGGCGCGCAGCTGCTCTCCCAGACCGGTGAGGCTGGTGTGCGGGTCGGTGCGGACCTCGACCTGGTAGCGGGTGAATTCGGTGGTGACCCGGTCGCCGAGCTCCCCGGCGGCCTGCGCCGCCACTTGGTCCGAGCGCGGGCTCAGTTGCCGCGATACCGGGTCCACCAGCAGGTACTCCTCCTCCACCCCCACCGTGACCGCCGGCGCCCGGGCCGGCAGCCCTTGACCGTCCGCGCTGTCCGTCGAAGGCCGCCCGCCGGCAGGTGTTCCCTTCTCACTCTTCATAGCGATCAGTCTGTCACGTAGAGTGATCGAGGTGGAGTGCGCCTTCCCGCCACCCACGCAGGGCGGTGGCCGCTTCGGTGCGGTGCCACGGGCCCCGTTGTCAGGGGCGGGCGAGATTGGCCAGTGCCGCGGCGAAGCTCAGTACGGCGGCCAGGACGGCGAGGACCAGCAACAGGAGGCGCAACACCTTCAGCGCGCGCGTGACTCTGGGCGGCGCTTCGTTCACCGGCCCCTCCGGTCGGTCGACATGGCCGTGCCAGTTGTTGACGGGCTCGACGGGGCTGGTGTCATCGTTTCGTTTCATTGCCTGACAACGGCCACGCCCCGTCGGAGGTTGGCGCAGGCGGGACTTTGTCACGGAATCGGGACGAGGGGCAGGGCCCTTGGGTGCGGCTGCGGAGAGGGCTGGAGGGCGCGTAACCCGTGCACAAGGCGGGCGGGGGCGGGCCGTCGCGCCGCTGCCCGGGTGCGACCGCCGGAGGGCGAGGGGCGAGGGTGCCGGATGCCGTTCGTAGCCGGGCCGTTTCGCGGCTACTACCCTTCAAGGACGTCGACTTGGCCGACCTCCGGTCGCCCCCGGTCCCGGACGCACGAGTCGTCGGCCCTCCCGAGGGGAGGCCGGGAGGGCCGACATGGCCTTCCCGCGTGACGGCACGCGTAGGGCCCAGAGACCTCCGCCGGCTGGAGGATCACCGCCGTCACAGCATTGCACTGGATTCAGCCACACAACAGGTGCGTGACTGAATCCGGCCGTAAGGCCGAGGGTGGGTCATCGGGTGCGTGCCCGCGCCCCTGGGGGCCGACCCGGCGCGGACCGGAGGGCGACGGAGCGATACCCGCCGCTCGGTCCGCCCCGGTGGGACGCAGGGCCGGTCCGTGCCGGTGGTCGAGACAGAGTGGTGAGCGGGGCCTGGGAGAATAGCGGGCATGGACATCTACCAGCGGAACAACGTCACCGTCTTGGGCAACCCCGAAGGGCCGGCGGTGGTGCTCGCCCACGGGTTCGGCTGTGATCAGAACATGTGGCGGCTGACCGTGCCCGCGTTGGTGGAGAACTACCGTGTGGTGCTGTTCGACTACGTGGGGTCCGGACGCTCGGACCTGTCGGCGTTCTCGGTGGACCGCTACGCCTCCCTCGACGGCTACGCCCGGGACGTGGTGGAGGTGTGCGAGGCGCTGGACCTGCGCGGCGCGGCGTTCGTGGGGCACTCGGTGAGTGCGATGGTCGGCGTGCTGGCCGCCGACCGGGCTCCTGAACGTATCGGATCGCTGGTGATGGTCGCTCCCTCTCCGCGGTACATCGACGACGACGGATACCGGGGCGGGTTCAGCGCGCAGGACATCGAAGAGCTGCTGGCGTCGCTGGAGTCCAACTACCTGGGCTGGTCGGCGGCGATGGCGCCGATGATCATGGGGAACGAGGGCCGCCCCGAGCTGGGGGAGGAGCTGAAGAACAGCTTCTGTGCCACCGATCCGGACATGGCGCGCGTCTTCGCCCGCACCACGTTCCTGTCCGACTCGAGGGACGATCTCCAGAGTGTGAAGGTTCCGACGCTGGTACTGGAGTGCACCCAGGACATGATCTCCCCCCGGGAGGTCGGCGCCTTCGTCCACGGGGCGATCTCCGGATCCACGCTGGTCACGCTCGACGCGACGGGTCACTGCCCGCACCTTTCGGCCCCCGAGGCCACCAACAGCGCGATCACCGGGTTCCTGGCGGGCCTGCGGTGATGTGCCGCACAGGGCAGGGATCCGACCCCTGCGACCCCTACGAAGCGAGCGACGGGACGGCGCCGGATGCGGCGTTCGCCGCATTGCTCGAGGACAGTGCCGAGGAACTCTACGAGAACGCGCCGTGCGGGTATCTGTCCACACTGATGGACGGCACCATCGCGAAGATCAACGCCACGCTGCTGGGCTGGCTCGGCCTGGAGCGCGAGGCGGTGGTGGGCCGGATGCGTTTCGCCGATCTGCTGACCGTGGGCGGCAAGCTGTACCACGAGACGCACTTCGCGCCGCTGCTGCGCATGCAGGGCGAGATCAGCGGCGTGGCTCTGGAGATCAAACAAGCCGGAGGCGACCGGCTGCCGGTGCTGGCCTCATCCGTGGTCAAGAACGGCAGCACGGGAGAACCGCTGCTCATCCGCACCACCGTCTTCGACGCCCAGGACCGCCGCGCCTACGAGGAAGAACTTCTGCGCAGCCGGAAAGCGGCGGAAGAGGCGCGCGAACAGGCCGAGGCGGACCGTGCGCGGCTGCAGGACGCCCTCGCCGTACTGCAGCAGTCGCTGCTGCCCGCCAGCCTGCCGCCGGTACCAGGAGTGCAGACGGCCGCCCACTACCACACCGCGTCCCCCGACCGGCTCGGCGGCGACTTCTACGACGTGTTCTCCGTCGACGGCAAGCGCTTCGCCTTCTTCCTCGGCGACGTGTGCGGCAAAGGCCCGCAGGCGGCCGCTGTCACCTCGCTGACCCGCTACACCCTGCGCGCCGCCGCCCTGCACGACCCGGACCCCGTCTCCGCCCTGAACACCCTCAACCAGGTGCTCCAGGAGCGCTACAGCGGCGGCGACCCGCGCTACTGCACCGCGATATTCGGTGTCCTCGAACCCGACCCCGTGACCGGGAAGGTCGCCGTTCGCATCGCTTCGGGCGGCCACCCTCCGGCTCTCGTCCTGCGTGCCGACGGCACAGCCGACTTCCTGCCCACTCCCGGCGGCCTCCTCGTCGGCGTGCTGCCCGCAGCGCACTTCGCCACCGCCACCACCACCCTCGCCCCCGGGGACACCCTCCTGCTCTACACCGACGGCCTCACCGAGGCCCGCACGGGCGAGGACCGCGCCACCCTGTACGGCGACGAGGCCCTGCGCGACTTCGCCGCCGGCCACGCCGGCAAGTCCCCGCAAGCCGTCATCGAGGCACTGACCTGCCTGCTGGACGACTTCGGCGACGGCCTCGACGACGACACCGCCCTGCTCGCCCTCGGCGTCCCCGCCGCCGGCCCTAGGACGAAGAACCAGCGATGAGTCCCCTGGAAATCACCACACGCGACACCGCGACCGGCCCCGTGCTGGCGATCACCGGCGAGTTCGACTTCACCAACGCCACCACACTGCGTGAACTGCTCACCACGCTCACCGTCCAGCCCGGGCAGCGCCTCGTTCTCGACCTGGCCGGCATGAAGTTCTGCGACTCCAGCGGCATCACGGCCCTGATCGCCGCCCGCAACCACGCCCACGCGACCCAAGCCGACATCGCACTCGCCGCCGTCCCCGACCGCACGCTGCGCATCCTGCGCATCGTCGGCCTCGACCAGATCTTCCCGCTGTACCCCGACGCCGACACCGCCACCCGTTCCTGACCTCCGAGGACGCGAAGGAACGCGGCAACGGGTGTCCGATCGCCGGAAGACGTGCGACGAGACCGTGCTCGCACCGAGCCAGGCACCGTACCGCTCAATCGGGCGACCGCCTCAAGACGCGCCGCACAGCGCGTCAAAAGTACGGCCGTGGCGTATCACTGCGTCGGTACTGGCAAGATAGGCCCGTTGTCCGGGAAGGCCCGGGAGAAACGGTTTCGTACGGGGCTCCCGGGATCACGGTTGTCGCTGAGGAAGAGGAGTGGTGAGGTGCCGGTGGAGAGGCTGGTGATCACGCCGGCGGTGGTGGAGCGGGATGCGGTGCTGGCGCTGGCCGGTGAGCTGGACATGGGCTGCGAGGCGCTGCTCGCCGGAGCGGTGGCCGAGATGCTCGAAGCGGGCTACCGACGCGTGGTGCTGGACTGCGCGGACATCTCGTTCTGTGACTCACGCGGGTTCAGCGCGCTGCTGGTGACCCGGCAGGCCGTCCAGGAGGCGGGCGGGGCCCTGGCGCTGGCCGCGGTTCCTGAGCGCCTGGACAACCTGCTGACGCTCGTCGGGGCACAGGAGATCTTCACCATCGCCTCCACCGTCGAGCAGGCGCGCCTGCTGCTCGCCGATTGCCCGGACGACACCGACGCCGAGCCGACATAGCCCGGGGCGGTCGCGCGTGGTCGGGGGCGAGGCGTCCCGCCGATCCGCGTCAATCCCGCATACGGGCGTCCACCTGCGTTTTCGCTCCGTACCGGCATCTGGCATCCGGCACTTCGAAAGCCCGGAGACGGCGCGGCACGAGACCTTGTGGCGCCGCGCTCCACCGGGTCTGACCTGGTCGTTTCCCCCTTACAACAACCTCCTGCATCCGCCGCCGGAGCGGGCGGACGTGAGGGTTGCGATCGTCGTGCCGCCGGGCCTCCGTCCGGTCTTCTCCGCCCATGGGGGATACTGGACCCAGGCAGCAGGTGACCGAGGGGCGAGGGCGTGGACAGTTCGGGGGAGGCGGGTGCGCTGGAAGCGTCGTCGGCCCCGTCCATGGGCGCTTTGAGCGTGCATCCGTTGACAGACCGCCCCGGCTGGCAAGCGGTGGGCGAAATCAGCCTGAGCACACGTTCCGCCTGGGAACAGACACTGCACCAGCTTGCCCTGAGCGACGAAGAGGCGTGCCACTTGGAGCTATCCGCGATCACCTTCGTCGACATCGCTGGTGTCTCTGCTCTGGCGGTAGCAGCACAGAGCCTTCCGGAGGGGCGACGCATCGTGCTCGAGGCGCCACCTGCCGCAGTGCGGCGCGTGATGGACATGTTCTGGCCGGACCTGCCCACCGTAGAGGTGGTGTCCTGATGACTGCCCAGACAGCCGAACCGTTCGTTCATCCCGCCTTGTTCTACCGGGGCGAGGAGGAGTACCTGCACGGCACGGTGCCCTTCATCCGCGACGGGTTGACGGCCGGGGAACCGGTGGCGGTCGCCGTGCCCGGGCCGAACCTGGCGATCCTCAGGAAAGCCCTGGGCACGGATGCCTCGGACGTACGGTTCCTCGACATGACCGACGTCGGGCGCAACCCCGGACGCATCATTCCCAGGGTGCTGCGCGCCTTCGCGGACGCACATCGCGAGACGCGGGTGCGGATCATCGGTGAGCCGATCTGGGCCGGCCGCAGCAGCGTCGAGTACCCGGCGTGCGTGCAGCACGAGGCACTGATCAACCCGGCGTTCCAGGGCCGGGACGTCACCATCCTCTGTCCGTACGACGCCGAACGCCTTGACGAGCAGGTGCTCACCGACGCGTACGCGACACACCCCGTCGTCATCTCCGGCGGCCAGGAGCACCTCAGCACGGCCTATGCTCCCGAGCACGTGGTCGCGCACTACAACCAGCCCCTGGCGCACACGGCGACGACCGAAGAGGTCGCCTTCGACGCCGACGCCCTGCCCGGCGCCCGGTACTTCGCGGTCTCGCGGGCCAAAGAATTCGGCCTCTCCGGGATCCGCCTCGAGGACGTGGCGCTGATCGTGGCCGAGTTGACCACCAACAGCGTCGTGCACGGCGGTGGGTCGGGCACCATACGGGTGTGGGCCGACGACGGCCAGGTGGTCTGCGAGGTCCGTGACCACGGAAACCTGAGCGATCCGCTCGCCGGACGCCGCCCGGCCACCCGCGACCAGCAGGGCGGCCGGGGCCTGCTCCTGGTGCATTACCTGTCCGACCTGGTACGCATCCACACCGGCCCCGACGGCACGGCGATCCGCTGCTACATCAGCCGCTGATTTGGTGCCGGTGCCGGTGTTGTTGTGGCCGGGGGCGTCCTCCCACCGCAGGTGATCGACACGATCCCGGTGGTCTGGTCATCGCCATAGGGCCCACCTGGGCACAGTGACTTGGCGCTGAACCCGTGCTTGCGAGTCGCATGGGGGCGGGGCATAGGCAGAAGAAGCTCAAGCGTGGCGTCCACCGCTCCGTCCAAGTCCTCTAACGCGACATCCGGGCCTGGCTCGCTGAAAAACTGGAACGAGCACCACAGACCGTTCGCCTGGACGAAGACTGCCTACGAGATCCTCGACAAAGACGCGGCTTACTGCCACCGAATCCCTGGTTCGGATCGTTGGCTCACTGCTGGTTCCGTCATCCGGTCAGCGAAGCGATTCAGTCCGGGCGACGAAGCGGGCGAGTTCCTCGGCGGCGCCGCGGGGCAGGCTGGCCGCCGCGGCCTCCGGCAGGGCCATGAGCACGGTGTGCAACCGTATCGCGAGGTCCGGGAACAGGGCCCAGGCCGACGCCGGAACGTTCACAGCGGCAAGCAACGGGTCACCCTCGTAGAAGTAGGCGTCAAGCATCGGCTCGTCATCCTCTGACGCCCGCGGACGCGCGACCCTGCACGGTTCGGCCAGTCTGCTCGGCTACGGGAGGAGTTGTCGTCCGGTGATGCCGCCGACCTTCAGCGCTGTCGCAGGCGAGAGCCGGTCACGGCGAACGGGGCTGCCGGCGCGCAGAGATGGGAAGGTAGGAACGCTCACATCTGCTCACCGGAGGCGAATCTTCGACATGGCCGTCATCCACCAGACCGACCTCAAGCCGTCCAAGCTCGACCTGCTCACTTCGTGGCTTCCCTCCCGGCCGTGGTTCCACGGCGGCGCGGGCGAACCGCAGCTGGCCAAGGCCGGCGGTTTCCGGCTGGACGATCCGCAGGGCGAAGTCGGGATCGAGTTCATCGTGGTCACCGACACCTCGGGCGCCCACCCGGCCGCCTACCTGGTGCCACTCACCTATCGCGGGGCCCCGCTCGACGGCGCGGACCACGCTCTCGTCGGCACCATGGAGCACGGAGTGCTGGGGCGGCGCTGGGTCTATGACGGCTGTCACGACCCGGTGTTGGTCGCCCGGCTGCTCGCCCTGATCGAGGGGCGCGCCCAGGCCCAGGACCAGAACATCAGCGACACCCCGGACCGTGAGGTCACCCGCTCCTTCACGGGTGACGGCTCCGCACCCGCGGACTTCACCACCTCCACGGACGACCACGAGGGCACCGAGCTGTGGGTCCCGCACGGTGTGGCCCTCCGCGTGCACAGGGCCCTGCGTCCCGCTCCCGACGGCCCGTCCGTTGTGCCGCAGGGAGCGACCGGCCACGTCGGCGGCGCATGGCTTCTGCCGGACGGGACGCGCGCCCGGGGCCTGTTTGCCGTCCTGCACACCGCTCCTCGGTCCTGAGCCATGTCACTTCGAGCAGTTGGTCCGCCGCGCAGGTCCTCCCCAACAGGGGGCCACGACGGCGGACCGGAGATGTGCGACGGGCAGCCCCTGCGATGCGCCGTCAGTCGTCACCGAAGCCGCGGAACGTTCCGGAGTCGTCAACGGCGTCGGCGAAATCGGCGAAGTCCATGTTCGCGATGCTGAGGTTCGCCGACACGTCGGGAAACCATTGAGCAGGCACCCGGAACGTCCGCCCCGGCTCATCCGCCAGGTCTACGGCAAGGAGCGGGCGCGACGGGTCCGCCATGGTGGTCGAGTCCGCGAGGAAGACCTGGACGACGTGGTCGTCTTCATCCGCCGCGGCCTCCTCATCCACCAGCGTCCGGATGCCGACCTGGGCGAAGCGCGGATCACTGACATACGTGGCGTGGCGGTGTTTGTCCGCGGCGTCGAGCGCGGCTTGGACTTCGTCCCAGGATGATGCGTCGCCGAAATCGGTACGCAGGACCAGCGAGGTCAGATCATCGGGCTGCGGCAGGGGCATACAGGCGATTCTCTCAGGCACCTGTGACATCAACACTGTGGTTCATGTGCGCGCCCGCAGTGCGCCAACGCTGTTCTCGGCGAGTTCGGGCGTGCGCTCGACGCCGAGGCGGACCTGCTCGTGCGGCTGTACGAGATCGTCGCTGTGGCGGTACGACGGGTCCTCTTCAGTTTCCAGCGTGAGCATTCCCGTAACCAGAGGTGAGGCGGTGGCCGGACGGCCGTCGTCACGGCTATCGATCGTCGAGCTCTCCGTCCGCGGGAATCCCGCGACGGGCGAACTCGTCAGTCCGTCGCGGGCTTGGTGCGGCGGGCGTAGGCGCGGGCGGCGCGGGCACGGTCGCCACAGCGAGTGGAGCACCAGTGCCGACGGCCGTGGCGCAGGAGGTAGCGGGTGCAGGGGGTGGAGCCGCAGGCGGTGAGGCGTTCCGCGTCGGGGGAGGTGAGGAGGTCGGCGGCGTCGGCGGCGAGGGTCGCCAGGGCGTGGTTCACGATCTCGCTGGTGGGATGTTGGGTGGCGCGGTAGGGGCCGTTCTTCTCGTCCCACTGAAGCAGTGGAGCCGTGGGGACCCGGGTCATCGCGTCGTTGATGGCCGTGACGGCGGCGGGCAGCGCGGGAAGCCCCGCAGCGCGGGAGGCGAGCAGAGATCTGATCTGTTCGCGCAGCGAGCGCAGTAGCGTCGTGCACATCTCCAGCATGCCGGCGTCCACCGGGGCGAGACCGCGCTCCGTCAGCCAGTGGTTGGCCTGGGCGGGAGTCCCCAGGAGATCGACCGTGTGCCCTCCGGGCAGCCTGATCGCGCTGTTGGCGAGGGCGAGGGAGAGGTACTCGTCCTCGCCCTGTGCGGGGGGCAGGGCGGGTTCTTCCGTCACGGGCTCCTTCATATTCCTCATGGTACGGCTTGTGTCTGTCCGTGAGAACTGGTTACAGTCGTCTCACGGTTCAATCACATCTATCCGTGAGGTAGTGCGTCGTGTCTTCTTCCACCCCAACGACCGACCAGTTCCCGGTCCGTGTTTTCGGCGGCCCGACCGCCCTCTTCGAGTACGGAGGCCTGCGCTTCCTGACCGACCCGACCTTCGACGGTCCCGGCGACTATGTGACGCCCGGACCGACCCTGACGAAGACCGCACCCTCCACCGCGGCGCCTGCGGACCTCGGCCCCATCGACGTGGTCCTGCTCTCGCACGACGAGCACGCCGACAACCTCGACAACGCCGGCCGCGCCCTGCTCGCCGACGTCCCGCTCACCCTCACCACCCCCAGTGGCGGTGAGCGTCTAGGGGAGAAGGCCAAGGGCCTGGCGGACTGGGAGTCCGTCGAGCTGGACCGTCCTGACGGCGGAACGGTGACAGTGACCGGCGTACCGGCCGTGCACGGTCCTGGGACGCGAGAGGAGACGGAGCCGATCAGCGGCCAGGTAGTCGGCTTCGTTCTGACGGGCGAGGGGCTGCCCACCGTCTACGTCAGCGGCGACAACGCCTCGCTCGAAGCGGTCAAGGAGATCGCCGAGCGTTTCGCTCCGGTCGACACCGCCATTCTCTTTGCCGGAGCCCCCCGCTTCCCCGGTCTCTTCGGCGGCGCGCTGATCGTCCTGGACAGTGCGCAGGCCGTCGAGGCCACGGGCATACTCGGCGCCCGTCGCGTGGTTCCGGTCCACCACGACAGCTGGGCCCACTTCACCGAAGGCCGCGACGCATTGGAAGCCGCCTTCGCGTCCGCCGGCCTGGCCGACCGCCTGGACGAGGACTGGGTTCAGCGCGCCTGAGGGGGCGGCCGAGCCGGCGACGGCTCCAGGGGCGACGCGCAGTCCGACAGCGAGTCCTCCCAGCCGGTCCCGATCCGGTTGGGGGCCCGGCACCGAACCGGGCTCCCAGCCGAACGGGGGAGCGCGCCCTGACACGCCGCTCGCCCGGTGCCGGACGGTGAGCAGGTCGGGGTGGGCACCGCTCACCGATAGCCTTCGTCCTCATGATGCGTGCGTGGATCTTGCCGATGCTGCTGTTGCTCTGCGGCGTGTTCGTTGCGGTCGGGGCGGTCATGAGGGGGAGTCACAGCGCAGCCGCAGGACTCCTGCTGCTGTTCGTACTGCTCGCAGGCGTGAACTCGCCTCTGCTCTTCCCGCGGTCGATCGGTGCGCTGGAGGCGCAACGCCGCAGCGCGGTCGACGGCCGGCCGGTCGTGTATTGGCGGTCGGGGTGCACGTACTGCCTGCGACTGCGCATCCGATTGGGCATCAGCGCCAGCAGGGCGCACTGGGTCGACATCTGGCGCGACCCGGCTGGAGCGTCAGTGGTGAGGGCAGCCAATGACGGCAACGAGACAGTGCCGACCGTCGTCGTTGCGGGACGGCCGCACGTCAACCCCGATCCGCAGTGGGTGCGCGAACAGCTCTGATCTCCCGGGTGATCGGAAGCGGTGCCGTAGCGCAGGGGCGTTCGCAGAAGCTGAGGCAGTGAGCAGGGTCGTCGCACGTTCCCCCCTGTGTTCGGCGCAGTCGGATCTGCGGGCGCTCATGTCACTGCGAGGCCGACGCTCAGGGCTCCTGTGAGACACACCGTCGCGGTGTGCATCGGCGCGCTACGCACGATGGGCAAGCACTCCGGACCTGCGGATCGGCGAACCGAGGACGTCGTCGATCTCTGCCGATACGGCACCGAGGAACTCCTGACCGAACAGGCACAGTGAATGTTCCCAGGGGTGACCGAAGCTGCCGGTCAGGAAGTCCTCGGAGAGGTACGCGTAGTAGTCGCCGTCGGGATACGGGCTCAGGGGCCATCGCCCTTGTCCCGAGCTTCCGACAAGGTGAGGCGCGAAACGGTACGAGGCGTGCTGCCAGTCCAGCGCGAACAGTGTGCCGTGCGGAGCAACGCAGGCTCTCAATCCCCGCCTTACCGTCTCAACGAGTCGGTCGAGCCGCTCGCATTCGGGGTCGTCGTCCAACGAAGCCAAGCTCCAGGTGACGGAGTGGACTGGCTCCTTGATCGCCGGCCACGTGCGGGGGCTCATGCCGGGCCGAAAGGAGAAGTGTGCGTAGAAGCGGTCCCACACGTCGCGGTACTCGGCTTCCGGAAGCTGGACAACGGGCTCATTCGTCACCGGCAGATCCTACCGACCGGTCACCTGGCTGCCCGTCTGCGTGTCGCTCATGGGACTACGGCAGGGCCGTGGCGAGGCGCTGTGGGTGGCTCAGCCCTGCTGCAACGGCGTCCTCAACAATGCGAGTGCGGCGAAGTGCGGTTGGCTCGTATGATCGCGAACGGGATGGGGCTCGTAGCGCAGTGGTTGTCGCGCCTTCACCGCATGTGGGAGGACGCCGGTTCGAATCCGGTCGGCCCCATCCCGCCTCGCGTGCTGGCCGCGGTCGCACGCGAACCGTCGCCCGAAGCCAGGGGCAGCCTTGCCCCGGCCTGTGCGGCAGCAGATCATGCGCAGATGAGACCCGAAGTCCACGCATTCGTCGCCGATGGCCCGCTACCCGACTGGGACGGCGATGAGGCAGTGATCGACCGGCGCGTCAAGCAGCTCGCAGCCATCTCCAGGCCCGTCACGGCCGAGGAGGCGCATGGCTTGGCCGACTGCTTCGGCCCTGATGACTGCTACGGCGTCGCCTGGACGCTGCTGCACCTCATCGAGACCGGCCCAGGTCCGCTGCCAGTGGTGCAGCGGCCCGGCCCGAATGCCGACGAATGGCACCGGACGCTCTGGAACCGGTGGGGCAGCCCTGGGGCCCCCGACGACGACTTGGACAGTTGAGGCCAAGCGTGGCCGAGCGACCGCGGTCGCGGACGCGCGCCTGTTCAATCAATGACCGCGGTGGCTTCGACTTCGACCAGGGGGTCGGGCCCGGCCAGCGCCGCGACGCCCACCCCGGTGAACGGCGGGGCCGCGGTGATCCCCGGCTTCGCGGAGGCCCTCGCGACACCCTCCATGAACAGGGGGATCTTGTCGGGGGTCAATGACGCGTGCCTACTCTCTCGCGCGGGAGATCTTCTTGGACGTCGCCAACAAGTGGGCGCTCCTGATCATCGAGGCCCTGGGAGAAGACGCCCTTCGCTTCAGCGAGTTGCGGAAAGAAGTGGAAGTCTTCAGTCACAAGATGCTTACGCAGAACCTGCGCATGCTGGAGCGCAACGGACTGGTCGAGCGGACTGCGAATCCCACCGTGCCGCCGCGGGTCGAGCACACCCTTACCGAACCGGGCCGAGCCCTGCGAGCGACCGTCCACGTCATGTGCGACTGGACTCACCAGTACCTCGGACGCATCGACGCCTCCCGCCGCCGCTTCGACGCCTGACGAGTGGGGCGCTCGCATGCGGCGGCTTCCACATGCGGCCGTTCGGGCAGGGAACGCAGGGGCGAGCAAGGCAGGCGGCCTAGGTGAGCAAGGATGCGTGGTTGCCACGGCGCAGTGCGCCCCGGCGGCTCCGTGCGGTTCCGGGGCGGCGTACCTCCTCCGGCTGCCTCGGGCCGGCAGATTCTACGAACCGGACTCCGGCACTCTGCTGTTCGACGGCCGGCCGGCCGAAGAGCTGAGCCGCGCGGAGTGCCGCTCACGCATCGCCGTGGTGGACCAGAACACGCACGTGGTCCAGGGCACGCTGCGCGACAACATCACGTACGGTGTCCCCGACGCCTCGCAGGCCGAAGTCCGGCGCGTGGTCGAACTCGCCCAGCTCACAGGCGTCGTCGAGCGGCTGCCCGGCGGACTGTCCGGGCTGCTCGGCGAACGCGGCGGCACACTCTCCGGGGGCGAACGGCAGAGGGTGGCCTTGGCCCGAGCCCTGCTCGCCCGGCCGTCGCTGCTGCTGCTCGACGAGCCGACGTCCCACCTCGACGCCGTGAACGAAGCGGCGCTCACCCGTGTGATGCGGGACGTGGCCCAGGAGTGCGCGGTGCTGGTGATCGCCCATCGGCTGTCCACGGTCCAGCACGCCGACCGGATCATCGTGCTGGACAAGGGCAGCACCGTCGCGGTCGGACGCCACGAGGAACTGCTCATCAGCAGCCCCGTGTACCGCGAACTGGCCGCCGGACAGATGCTGCGGCCGGCGACGACCCGCTCCACACCGCCGATGTGACGGTTCGTTCGTACAAGGACCTCCTCCGGCAGTGGGGCGGTGCATCCCCCGGAGGGCGGAGACGGTCCGCCTCGGCGGACGAAGCGCGGCTGCCCTGACCACAACCAGCATGTACGTCATGACATCAGCGACCGCTCCTGTGCCTGCCCCCGTTCCCGCGCCCGTCTGGGCCCGCCGCGCCGCTCACGCCGTCGCGCTGTGCGCAGCCCCGTCCGGCCTGTGGCGCATCGCCATGGCGTCCGGTGTGTATGTGGGTTACAGCGACCGAGTGCTGCGCGACGTCTTCGACATCCCGGGATGGGGCGTCGCGTACGTCGTCGGCCTCTCCGTGCTGACCGAACTTGGCGCGCTGTTCCCGCTGCTGCTCGTCAGCGACCGGTGGCGGCCGCTGCGACCCCGCACTCTCACCGCGCTGGGCTGGGCCGTCTCGGCCGTCCTTGTCCTGCTGGCACTGTGGCAACTCGTGGTCGCTTTCACGGTCGAGAGCCAGACGTACATGTCCAGCGACACGGCACAGGTTGTCTGGGGCTTCGCCTTCGCCCCGCTGTTCGCCGTCCCGGCCTTGCTGACCGCGGTGACGTGGTCGTACGCGAGACGGCACCGGGGGGGCGGCGCAGCAGCTCCAGCAGATGGCCGTCCGTGGCAGGAAGATCCGCTGCCGCACCTCGGATTTCAGGTGCGTCCCCCATCCATCTCCACGCGGGCCAGGTGGCCAATCGTCGGACCGTCCCCGCGTGCGCGGAGAGCAAACTTCGTGACCTGCGGCTCTATGGTTGACCCACGCGGTTTTGCGGCCCTCTCACCGATTCCGGAATACCGCCCCCTGCGCAGGGGGGTTTTGGTGGCATGCGCCGGGAGCGCGCGCTCGGCTTCGCCCGTCGGGCATGATCTGAGGAAGAAACGGGCCGGGGTGGCGCGGAGGACGCGCCTGACCCGGGACACGGGCTGGGGGCGCGGGGTGCAGTGGGGAACGCTGGTCGCCACGCTGGGCGGCGGTTTGATCGCGATAGCGGGTACGGTGCTGGCCGACCGCCCGCGCACCCGCCAGGAACACCGCCGCGGCGTTCAAGCGCGCCGCCGGGACGTCTACACGGAGTTCATCGCGGCGGCGGGCACGGCGCACACCGAACTGCGCCGCCTCGCGCAGAACGGCGCCGGGGCGACCGGCTTGGAGGAGGCGAGTCGCGCAGCGCTGACGGACGCCCGCATCTACGAGGTGCGCGAGCGCCTGTTCATCGAGGCCAGCGCCCGGACCGCGGGCGCCGGGCAGACCATGTTCGAACGCCTCCGCGCCCTCCGGAAGGCGGTCGCCGCGGGCGCCGGCATCTCTGCCCCCGCGTTCCACGACGTCTACCACCCCTACCTGGATGCCGTCTGGGCCTACCGCGAGGCCGTCCGCGAGGAACTGGAGGGCCACGCCCTCGCCCCGTCCGACTTCGGCTGGTCCGTGTGGGACGGCCGCGAGCGCTGCCCACACTGCGCGGAGCGCGGGGCCGTCACGGCGTCCGGGCAGGGCTGACCCCTCACCGGTCGGTGACAGCGATGCGCGCCCGCCCGTATCCGTACCGTTCTGTACCAGCACGGAGTTCCAGCCGACGCCCAGCCGCACGGCCGGGCGCGCGGACTGCTGCTGTAGTCAACGACGGCTGCAGGGACACAGCTGCTACTCGGTCCGCGGCGAGCGGGCCGAACTCAGTGTCGGCCGCTTTGCCCACCACGGGCACCCAGGTCACCGGCGGTCGCCACCCAAACCGGCCCAAGCGTCTTCCCGAACGATGTACTGCCAGCACCGGCGGGCTCGCTGAAACGCCATCGGCGCCTCGCCGGCCTCGGTCCTCAACTTCGGTGACAGCAGCGGGAGACGGCTCGTCAGCGCTGACCGATCCCGGGCAGCCACTTCTGTCACCACGCTGCCGCGGCTGACTGATGGAGCGTGGATGGTGTGCGGTCGCCTGGAGAGCCGACGCTCGCCCAGGTCCGCGGGACGGTTCCCAGGCGCGCGTACTGTCCCGGCGACTGCCCTGCAAAGCCAAGTCGACGGCTGGCCCGCGCGGTGCCGCCACGCAAAGGGGCACGCGACGCGTCTCGCCGCGGCAGGCCCGTCCCAGAGTCAGCGTCCCTTGCGAATGCGGGCCGCCGCGCGGGCTTCCGCTGTCTTACGGGACTCTGCGGCCTTACGGGACTCCTTCGCCGCGCGGCCCGGACGGGTACCAAGGCCGCGGAAGGGGGCGTTGCCGCCGCTGTTCTTGGCCTCGATCGGCGGGCGCTTGGCCCCTGTGATGGTGGTCAGCTTCTCCTCGCCGGACCGGACATGTGTGACAGTCGGCCGGATGCGGGCGTCGCTCATCATCCGGTTCACATCGCGCCGCTGGTTGGGGGCGACGAGGGTGACCACGTTGCCGGACTCCCCGGCGCGCGCCGTGCGGCCGCCACGGTGCAGGTAGTCCTTGGCGTCGGCCGGCGGGTCGACGTTGACGACCAGGTCGAGAGCGTCGATGTGGATGCCCCGCGCCGCGACGTTCGTCGCCACCAGCACGGTGATCTCGCCGTCCTTGAACTTGGCGAGCGTGTGCGTGCGCTGCGGCTGCGACTTCCCGCTGTGCAGTGCGGCAGCCGGTACGCCGCTGGCCCGCAGGTGTCGGGTGAACTGGTCCACGCCCGCCTTGGTGTCCAGAAACATCAGTACGCGGCCGTCGCGGGCGGCGATTTCGGTAGCGATCGCGTACTTGTCGGCGGCGTGGATGTGCAGAACGTGGTGTTCCATCGTAGTCACCGAGGCCGCCACCCGGTCGACCGAGGCGAGCACCGGGTTGTGCAGGTAGCCCTGCACCAGTTGGTCCACGTTGCGGTCGAGCGTGGCCGAAAACAGCAGCCGCTGCCCGTCGGCGCGGACCTGGTCGAGGATCTCCGAGACCTGCGGCAGGAAGCCCAGGTCGCACATCTGGTCCGCCTCGTCCAGCACGGTGATCCGCACCTGATTCAGGTGGCAGTCACGGCGCGAGACCAGGTCGGCCAGCCGGCCCGGCGTCGCGACGACCACGTCCACGCCGGACCGCAGCAGCGCCACCTGCCGGTTGATCGACAGCCCGCCGACCACCGTCGCCAGTCGTACGTGCAAGGCCTGCGCGTAGGGCGCCAGCGCGTCGCTCACCTGCTGTGCGAGTTCCCGGGTCGGCACCAGGATCAGGGCGAGCGGCCGCTTCGCATCCGCTCGCAGGCCTGCGGTCCGGGCGAGCAGCGCGAGCCCGAAAGCGAGCGTTTTGCCGGAGCCGGTCTGCGCGCGGCCGAGGACGTCCCGGCCGGCCAGCGCGTTGGGCAGCGTGGCCGCCTGGATCGGGAAAGGCTCCTTCACCCCGAGGCCGATCATTGTCTTCAGCACTTCGGGCGGCAGGCCGAGAGCGTCGAAGGACTCGGCCGGCGGCAGGCCCGGAGTGACCGACGACGGGGTGGAGATGTCTCCCCGTGGCGCAGTCGCCCGCTTGGGCTCGTCGGCACGAGGCTGTCCAGGAGCGGGCGTCATGGCGTTCATGGGGGAACCTTCCTCGGTCAGGCGCCCGGAACGCGCCGGGGACGGTACCTCTTGGTACCGTCCCCGGCGGTTGAAGCGTCCCCCGACTTTACCAGCGGGCGACCGGAGGCCCGAAGGTCCGGCCGACCTGTGCGCAGAACGAAGGACGTGTAGGCGTACTCACGCAAGATCGGAAAGGGGGGACGTACTGCCCTCCGGATACTCACCCGCGTCGGCGACCTGGCTGTGAGCAGTGGCCTCCGGCTACCGGCTCGACCGCCAGGAGCTGGGCCGTGCCGCCGACATGCCGAGCCGTATGCCCTCGAGGTGGGGGAGCGGCCCGCGGCCAAGCGGACGCAGCATGTTGCTTCAACGGGAGGAGGACTGAGTAGGGTCCGGCTCCGACACGGCGCCCGCACGCCCTCCCGGCCA
Source organism: Streptomyces sp. NPDC046122 (assembly GCF_056429965.1). NCBI lineage: Bacteria > Bacillati > Actinomycetota > Actinomycetes > Kitasatosporales > Streptomycetaceae > Streptomyces > Streptomyces sp. NPDC046122. The sequence continues at coordinate 753,517 of NZ_JBWKLQ010000003.1, forward strand.
ATATCGCTACAGCATGGAGCGTAACGCTGCAGGTCACAGGCGAAGAGGAATCTCTGCACACCTCTTGACTCACTGGGTCTACTCGCCAGTAGCCTCCTCGTGCGCCGCCCCCCACGGACGCCGATTCCCCGCGAGGCATGCCATGAAGAAGAGTGTGTTTCCCACTGCCCTGGTGAGCCTCCTGCTCACCTCGGCTGCTGTGTCCCCGGCCCACGCGGTCGCCGGAACCTCCACCTTCGGTCCCGCCAGCAACCCGATTCTGTTCGTTCACGGTTACAACTCGTCCGGCTCGTACTGGAACGCCATGGCCGGTGATTTCAGAGCGGACGGCTGGCCGTCCACCCACCTGCGGCAGTGGAGTTACGACACCCGGCAGTCCAACGCCACCACCGCTCAGCAGATCGTCACGGAGGTCGACCGGCTGCTGGCCGCCACGGGAGCGTCCAAGGTCGATGTCGTGACGCACTCCATGGGCGGGCTGTCGAGCCGCTATTACGCGAAGAACCTCGGGGGCAGTCAGAAGATCGACGCATGGGTCTCGCTGGGCGGCCCGAATCACGGAACCGACTGGGCGAACGGGTGTTACGACGCCTCCTGCGTGGAGATGCGCATCGGGTCGGCCTTTCTCGGGGAGCTCAACTCGGGCGACGAGACACCCGGCAGTCCTCGGTACGCCACGTGGTGGTCGCCGTGCGACGCGGTCATCAATCCGGACAGCAGTGTCGCCCTCAGCGGCGCGACGAACACGAGGACCGCCTGCTTGGGTCACAACGCCCTGGGCTCCGACGAGACGGTGTACGGGCAGGTACGGGACCACGTCAATAGCTGATCAGCGCGTCGGGTGACACGGCAGCGACGCCTTTCTCTCCTCCTCGACACCACGGCACACTTCAGCACCAGCGAACGCAAGGGGCCGGCCCTGACGGGAATCGCCGTGCGCGTGCGACTGGTGCGCGGTGGACCGTCCGCACGATCGACCGCCACCAACTCTCGGCGGACGGGGCGGTGGCCTCATTTTTCCGGATCAGGCAACAGCCTGATCCCGGCCTGGTGACGAACGAGATCCGGCCACTGCCCTCCGGTGCCGGCCCGCGCTACGTTGACGTCAGACCTCAACGGCGTCCGGTGAGCGGTGCCTTGTCAGAAGGAGAGAAGATCATGCGCGGAGGCGGCGGAAGCCCCGAGGCTCGAAGACGGTCGCTGGCTGCACTGACCCTCTGCGCGGTGTTGGCCCTGACGGGCTGCAAGGCGGAGAACGGTACCGCGAAGGGGGCCGCCGACGGGACGCCTTCCGCCTCGGTCAGCCCTGTCACCCCCGCCCCGGGAGCGAGCGCCGCCGCCCCGACGGGCACCGCACCGGCCGCGAAGCCCTCCACGGCCGTCAAGCCCACCCTGGGCGGCGGCTCGGCAACGATGCCGGCTGGGGAGAAGCCCAAGCCGCCCGCGCCGAGCACCACCTGCGACCACAAGATGCCCATCTCGCCGGACGAGATCGCCGTCAACCGCTACACCCCCGAGGGCGGCTTCCACAGCCTCATCGTCAAGCACGGCAACTGGGGCTGTGGCGCGCCCGACACCGACGGTGCACCCTTCGAGACAGTCGGTGTGGAGACATTCATCCCCATCGCGGAGGATGCGAAGATCACGGCTGTCACCCCGATCGTCGAGAGCACCGAGAACAAGAAGATCACTCTCCAGAACCTGATCGACTGGCTCGTCTCCCACCCCGATCAGGGGCTCGTGTTCCGCTACCACATCGGCCCCGGTGCGGAGATCGACACCCTGGACCAGGTCTTCACCCCCTGAACGGACCGGGGGTCCGCCCCACAGTGGTCCCCTCACGGCGGACCGACTGGCAGAGCCGAGCAGCGCCAGGGACTCTCGCAGACGCGCGCGTACCGCCCCCGTACTCGACAGCAGGCAGCCGACACGTGGCGCGTGAGTCGGGCCGCCATGGAGGGCAAAGCTGGTCCTATGATGGCGTCATGGCCGTCGACCTGTTCGCAGGCATCCCCGTGAACGACTACGCAGCGGCGCTGGCCTGGTATCAGCGGCTGCTCGGTTCCCCGCCGACGTTCGTCCCCAATGAGACGGAGGCGGTGTGGGAACTGGCGGAACACCGGTATGTGTATATCGAGCTCCGTCCGGGGCGAGCCGGCCACGCCGTGCACACCATCTTCGTCGACGACCTCGACATCCGAGTCGCCGGCATCGCCGATCGGGGCCTGAAGCCCACGAATCGCGAGACCTACTCGAATGGCGTGCGCAAGGTGACGTACCAAGATCCGGACGGAAACGACATCGGTTTCGGTGGCGCTCCGCTCGATCTCGTCGGCCAGCCTCCGGAGTGACCTACCGCCACCGCCCGCCTGTCTCCTGACAGCGTTGTTCAGGCCAAGGGAGAAGCCCGGGCGCGGAGAACCTGAGCGCGGGCGCTGCCGCCTCGCCTGGAGCAATACGGTGCGTGCCTGCTGAAGAGGCCGGGGACTTGCGGCGCAGCGCCGGCGGCCGTGTCTGAGGCGGTCAGGATTTCTTCGGGTCGTGGCCCCAGTTCATGAGTGAGTAGCGCCATCTGGTGTCGGTGATGTCGCCGCTGGGGCGTTGCTTGATGTGGCGGTGGACGTAGCCGGTGACCTTGCGCATGTGCGCAAGGTCGTCGTCGTTCAGGTCGTCCTTCTTGGTGTGGAGGAGTTGGATGATGCGCCTGCCGGATGCGTGACCGACGCTTTCGCCGCCATCGTTCTGTCCGACGCTCTTCGAGTCGTCGGTTGCCAGCCATTTCTCCAGTTGTCCGGCGGTCATGTTGACCGCCTCCTTGAACGCGTGCAGGGTCCCGTCGCGGTCGTCCTTCTGGTTCGGGGCCATCAGGAGTGCCGTCCCCTCTTGCGCAGGGCGCCGGGCTTGTGCACGGCGGAGCGGCCGGACTTGCCGCTCTCCACCTCGTACTGCGGGTCTTCCTTCGAGGCGTCGACGGTTCGGCCTGCTGCCCGGGTCCGGTCGGTGATTTTCCTTTTGACCTTGCCCGCAACGTTCTGGCCGTGGCTCTTCCACGACACCTTGTCGCCCTTGCTCGGATCGTCCTTCTTCGACATGGGTTTCCCTTCGTGGTTCGGGCTGTGCGCTCCGACGTGACTTCGCCCGGCGCTCACACGGACAAAGAGGTGAGGCGGATGACAACGCGGCTACGGTCAGCCCACCAAAGAACCTGGGTGCCCCCAGGAGAGTTCATCCGCGCGTTCTTGCAGCCTGGGAAGTCGAGCTTCGAGCCTTCGGCGGATGGGCTCTCGGGTGTACGCGGGGGTCAGTCATGCTTTCAGGTTCCTGCGGTTCGCCCGCTCACGCACCCGCTGATCATCCGGCCGCTGCGGCATTCGTGGACGGCGGCGGGAGTGAGGGGCTGCCTGAGCCCGGGGTGACAGGACTTCAGGGCGCGGGCCGTGTGGGTGATACGCACGCGCGCACCGGCGGAACAACGGCGACCGAAAGAGCCGCTGGAACAACCGCAGCATCTACTGCACCGAATTACTGGTGCCGCACCTGAGGTCCGCGCCCCGGGAATCAGGCGCCGGTGTACTGGGTCGCGTACTCCTCGCTGGGCGGGACGACGGTGATGACGTCGATCAGCACACCGTCGGGGGCGGCGACGATGAAGTGACGCTGGCCGAATTCCTCGGTACGCAGTGACAGGACTTCGGGCAGGCCGGCCTCAACCACAAGCCGCTGGTGCTCGGAGTCCACGTTGTCCACCTCGAAGTTCAGCAGCAAGCCGCCCCCGAGCGCGCCCCGGTGGCCCTCGGGGACGGTCGGGTGAGTGTGGTCCAGGAGGGCGAGCTCGTACTGCGGGGCATCGGGGCGGCGCAGGCTGACGTACCAGTCGGCTTCGAAGGTCACCTCGAAGCCGAGGTGGCGGGTGTAGAAGTCGCGGGAGGCCGCGACGTCCCGGGTGGCGAGCACCGGGTAGAAGCCGCCGAGTTCGGTTGTCGGCATGGGCGTGCGGTCGTCCGTCATGGCAGAGGGTGTCCTTCGGGTCCATTTCACATACCCAGGGTATGTGAACCGTGGCGTTAGCATACCCCTGGTACGCGAAATGGAAGGGTGGTGTGCGCGATGGCGGTCAACCGGGCGGAGCAGCGGGCGGCCACGCGGCAGGCGCTGCTGGTCGAAGGGGAGCGTCGGTTCGGCGCCGACGGGTACCACCACGTGGCGCTGGCCGATGTGGCGCGGGCCGCCGGGGTGACCAAGGGGGCCGCCTACCACCATTTCGACAGCAAAGCGGGGCTCTTCCGGGCCGTCGTCGCGGAGGTCCAGCAGGAACTGGGCGAGCGGGTCGCGACCGCGGCCGACCGGTACGAGGACCTCTGGGAGCAGCTCCGCGCCGGCTGCAGGGCCTTCCTTGCCGCGGGGACCGACCCGACGGTGCGCCAGATCCTGCTGGTCGACGCGCCGACCGTGCTGGGCTGGGAGGAGTGGCGGACCATGGACGAGCAGTCCTCGGGCCGGCACCTCGTAGAGGCCCTGACGGCGCTCGCCGCAGGCGGGATCATCGCCGATCAGCCGGTCGAGCCCCTGGCCCGGCTGCTCTCGGGGGCGATGAACGAGGCCGCGCTCTGGATCGCGCGGGGCGGCGACCCGCAAGCCGCAGAACAGACGCTCGACCGCCTCTTGGTGGGACTGCGCACCCCGGCCTGAGGACCCGCTCGGACACTCGGCTAGGGGCCCGGCACGCGGAGTGCCGGGGGCGTGGGGCTGCGTCGCGCGGTGGTTGTGGTCGGTCAGCCGGCGTCGCGGTCAGCCGAAGTCGGGGATGGGGTGCCCGGGGTCCATGGCCGCCGCGATGCGCTGGGCGATCACGTGGGCGGTGTGTCCGTCCGTGGCGGTGGGGCCCTGCGCGGTCGGGACGGCGATGGCCAGGGGCTCGGACGGGAGGTAGTCCATGGAGGCGGAGTAGCCGAAGAAGAGAGGGTGCTGGGAGATCCAGTCACCCAGCACGACCACGCCCATGCCGTAGTGGGTGGTATCGGTGTTCGCGAGACAGGCGGTCGCCGGACACTTGCGGGTGGCGTGACAGGCCGACCGTCCCCGATTTCAGCAGCTGTTGGTACGAGGACGGAGACAGCAGCTCGCCCGAGCCGAGACCGGCGGCCGTGCGGGCCAGGTCGCAGATGTCGGTGGTCTGGAACGCGCCCGGACGCGGGCTGGACGTCCGCGTCCCGCGACCGGGCAATCGCCCCCACCCTCGGCCGACGCCGTCCTCGCCGCGCACGGTGGACCGTGACACGACCGGACGGCGCCGTGCTGCCCGGTGGAGGAGGCGGATCGCCTCAGTTGCGCAGGCCGCCGTCGTTGTCGCCGACCGCGTCGCCTTGCGGGGCCTCGCCGCCGGCGCCGGCGTCTTCCGCGTCGCCGTTGCCCTGCCCACCGGCGTCCGCACCGGTGTTGGCCTGTACGTCGCCGTCGTCCGCGCCGCCGCCGTCCTCCGCACCGGCGCCGTCGTCGGCACCCGCGTCGCCCCCGGCTCCGCCGTTCTCCTGGGCCCCGTCCGCACCGTTGTCGTCACCGGCGCCGTTGCCCGCGCCGTCACCGATCCGGGCGCCGACCGCTTCGAGCGCCGTGGTGACCGGCTGGAAGAACGTCTCGCCGCCCGCCGTGCAGTCTCCGCTGCCACCCGACGTGAGTCCGATCGCGCTGCCGTCTGCCGTGAAGAGCGCGCCTCCGCTGTCGCCGGGCTCGGCGCAGACGTTGGTCTGGACGAGGCCCGTCACCGTGCCCTCCGGGTAGTTCACCGTGGCGTCGAGCCCGGTGACCTGGCCGTCGCTGAGGCCGGTCGTACTGCCCATCCGTATGACGTTCTGGCCCACCGCCGCGTCGGCGGCCCGGGCGATCGCCACCCTCTGGCCGTCGCCTGTGTCGACCTCGCTCGGGGCCACGGTGGCAGGGTCGTCGTACGTCACGAGCGCGAAGTCGCCCGCGCCGGGGAACACCGCTTCCTGGACGGTGCCGATAGGCGCGCCGCCGGCTGCCTCCGACCACTGCTCGGCCGCCACACCGCAGTGGCCGGCGGTCAGGAAGCCGGGACTGCCGTCCTGCGTGGTCACGTTGAAGCCGAGTGAGCAGCGCGCTCCGCCGCCGAAGATGGCGTCGCCGCCTTCGAGGAACGTCCTGAACTCGCCCCCGGACTTCTGGATCCGGGCCATACCCGGGCCGAGGTTCTTCACCGCCGCTTCGAGCTTGTCCCAGCGCTCACCGGTGACCGTGCGGTCGGCTGTGACGAGGACCTGGTTGTTTCTCGGGTCGATGGCCCAGGAGGTGCCCGGGACGGTGGCCCTGCGAGCCAGTGCGCTCTTGGCCGCGTTCAGCTCGCTCGCGCTGTTGTCGACGCTCCTCGGTACCGCGCCGGCCTTCTTGACCTGCACGTCGATCTCGTTGTCGTCGCCCACGACGTTCACGACGAGCTGCTGCCTGCCGGCGTCGTAGTACGCGCCGCCGTACGACTCTCCGAGCTGCTTGCCCAGCTGCTGGAGCAGTTCCGCCGCGGCGGCCGCGCTCATCTGCCGGGGGGCCGACGCGTCGGACCGGACCCCTTCCTGCCCGGCGTAGGCCTGCGGGAGCAGGACGGCGGCCGCGGCAATGCCGACCGCCCCCGCTCCCGCCAGCACGGCCTTTCGCTTGGTTATTCGCCTGTGACTCAACTCGCCGCCTCCTGTAGGGGTATGGAGCCGGTTGCCGGTGGGCACCCGGGGGACGCGTCCGCCTCTTGATACGCAGGAGGCGCGTGTTGTTCTCATCGCGTGCGCACATTTGAGCTGACGGCGTGTCAAAAATTGGCTGTGGAAATGCGGTCAGGAACGAGGATTGGGATTGACCTCGAGTCCGCTTGACGTCCTAGCGTCACGCCCATGGACATGGAAGTCACCGCTTGGACATCGCTGCACAACGCGATCAACGCCAATCAGGACCGCAGGCCCGTCTCCCGGACCACCCTGCGCCGCATCGCCCGGTTCGCCCGGCCGCATCACCGGCAGCTTTACCGCTTCCTGCTGCTCAGCGTGGTGACCGCCCTCCTCGCGGTCGCCACGCCGGTGCTCGCGGGAAGCGTCGTCGACGCGATCGTCCGGGGCCGAGAGGAGGAAACGGTCACCCGGCTCGCGCTGCTCATCGCGGTCATCGCCGTCGCCGAGGCAGGGCTGGGTCTGCTGACCCGGCGGCTGTCGGCCACCCTTGGCGAGGGGCTGATTCTCGATCTCCGCACGGCGGTCTTCGATCACGTCCAGCGGATGCCGGTCGCCTTCTTCACCCGCACTCGGACCGGTGCGCTCGTCAGCCGTCTCAACAACGACGTCATCGGCGCCCAGCGCGCCTTCAGCAACACCCTCTCCGGCGTGGTCTCCAACCTCGTCACCCTGCTGCTGACTCTCGCCGTCATGCTCAGCATCTCCTGGCAGATCACTCTGCTTGCCCTCGTCCTGCTGCCGGTGTTCGTCGTGCCCGCCCGCCGGATGGGCACGCGCATGGCGGCGCTCCAGCGCGAGGCCGCCCACCACAACGCGGCCATGGGCACCCAGATGACCGAGCGCTTCTCGGCCCCCGGCGCGACCCTCGTCAAGCTCTTCGGCCGCCCGGCCGACGAGTCGGCCGAATTCGCCGCCCGCGCCCGCAGGGTGCGCGACATCGGCATCCGTACCGCCATGGCCCAGTCCACGTTCATCACCGCGCTCACCCTGGTCTCCGCGCTGGCGCTGGCCCTCGTCTACGGACTCGGCGGCTTCTACGCCCTGCGCGGCAGCCTCGACCCCGGAGCCGTTGTCGCGCTCGCCTTGCTCCTCACCCGGCTCTACGCCCCGCTGACCGCACTCGCCGGCGCACGGGTCGAGGTGATGAGCGCTCTGGTGAGCTTCGAGCGCGTCTTCGAAATCCTGGATCTGCGCCCGCTGATCGCCGAGAAGGCGGACGCCCGGCCGGTGCCGGACGGGCCGGTGTCCGTGGAGTTCGACCGGGTCTCCTTCGGCTACCCGTCCGCGGACAAGGTCTCCCTCGCCTCCCTTGAGGACGTAGCGACGCTCGACTCGCGCGGCGGCACCGAGGTCCTGCACGACGTCTCGTTCCGCGCCGAACCGGGCCACATGGTCGCCCTCGTCGGTTCCTCCGGCGCCGGCAAGTCCACGATCGCGCAGCTGCTGCCGCGACTGTACGACGCCGACTCCGGGGCCGTACGGCTGAACGGCGTCGACGTACGAGACCTGAGCGCCGACTCGATCCGTCAGACCCTCGGCATGGTGACCCAGGACGGGCACCTCTTCCACGAGTCCGTACGCGCCAACCTGCTCCTCGCCCGGCCCGACGCCACAGAGGACGACATCCGGGACGCCCTGTGCCGCTCCCGCCTGGACGGTCTCGTGGCCTCACTGCCCGACGGCCTGGACACGATCGTGGGCGAACGCGGCTACCGGCTCTCCGGCGGCGAGCGGCAGCGGCTCACCATCGCCCGCCTGCTGCTGGCACGCCAGCGCGTCGTCGTCCTCGACGAGGCGACCGCGCACCTCGACTCCACGTCGGAGGCGGCCGTACAGGAGGCCCTCGCCGAGGCGCTGGAGGGACGTACCGCCGTGGTGATCGCCCACCGCCTGTCGACCGTACGGGCGGCCGACCTGATCCTGGTCGTCGAGGACGGCCGGATCGTCGAACGCGGCACGCACACCGAGCTGCTGGCGGCAGGAGGCCGTTACGAGGAACTGCACCGCACCCAGTTCGAGCGCCCGGACCTGGAAGAGGCACGGGCGAACTGAAGCCGCCCGCGCCGCGGCGCACTCTCACAGCCCGGCCATGTCGCGCGGATCTCCGCCTCGCGCGGTACTTGTCGCGCCGAGCCACCGCCGGGGGTGTATCGCGACACCGCCGGCCAGTGCATCGAACGGCGCACTCGAGGGGCGGAGCGCTGGGAGGTGCCCAAGAGTGGGCAGCGTGACGCGGGCACCGCTGGTGACGTCCTCGCGTCCGGGTGCGTGAAGCACACCTGCAGCATCCCCCTCTGCGCTCGACCGGGGTTGTGAACCGCGGAAGGGCGCCGCGATCGAGAGGTTGTTCCCATGACGGAAACCCGAGCGGCTCGTGATCAGACCCTGCGCGAGAGTCTCGCCCACATCCAGACCCCGGACTTCTTCGGTCGTACCTTGATCGAAAGGCTCCTCACGATCGCGTCTGAGAAGAGGGCGGCAGGCGACGGCGGCCGACTCGAGATCGATGCGAAGATCTACGTGTCTTCGGGCGGCCAGGACGATACGTCCATGGCTCATGAGCCCCGCCCAGTCTGCATCTACGTTCATGGAGAGCAGATCTGCGTCGTCCCGACGTGGCCCCCGCTCAGGTGAGACCACTCGCCTGAGCGGGCTGCCTACGCCGTCCGCATGCTTGGTGTGCGCAGAGGCGCTCTGTGGCAGGGTGGGGAGCCAGTCGGTGCTACGCATTCACTTCCCGGCGGAAGACCTCCCACGGACATGCGTCGCCGCGACCATCGGAGCCGCGGCGGAGACCTACTCCAGCCTGGATTTGCGGAGAGAGAAACGGGCCCTGCCTACTTCCGCCAGTGGCGGTCATCGGTGAGGAGGACATCCCCACCCGAATGGCCGTCCTGGCTCAGGCAACCAGCAGGAGAGAGCGCACGGCTCCAAGGCCCCCCTTTAAGCCGTGACTTAACAGCTGGGCCGCGGGTGCGCGGATCCCGCAGCATGTGAAGCCACAACCGGCTCACCTCTGGAGATCGCATGCGCACTCGACTCGCCGCTGCCCTCGGTACCACCGTGCTGACCGCGGGCACGTTACTGGGGGCTCCCGCCGCACACGCTCAGGCCGCTGCCTACCCGGTCACCGAGTTCTACGTCCCGGTCGGGAACACATGGACGAAGGGCACGTTGACCTGGCAGAACCGTTCGGTCGTCGTGCAGGGGACGCACAAGTCGGTGAGCGCGGCCGGCCCGGAATACTGCCGGCGCACCTGGGCGTACACCTACAACGCCGCCGACACGGTGAAGCTGGGCTCGAATGGCTCCGCAGCCGGCGATACGGCGTGCGGCACGACCGAGACCTTCATTTTCACCGTTCCGGCAGACGTCCGCGGCGGGGCCGGGCTCGTGCGCGTCTGTCTCGACGACGGCAACCTCAAGGACCTGCTCTGCCGCCCCTACAGGCGGCCTTGACCCGGTGAGCGTGCAACCGGCGCGCGGAGAAAGCTCACTTGTTTCGACCTTGGCCTTCTCCGTGTGCATCGGGGTCCTTCTTGAACCGAGAGGGACATCGTGTCCGGCGAACACGAACTGACGCCGCCGGCATGGACGTACTCGACCAGGAGGACCGGGAGCGGCCGAGGAGGTCTCCCTCGCGCCGCTCCGCACGGGCCGGACCGGCCCCGCAGTGGGCAGGACACCGGGCCTAGGATGCCGGGGGCGACCGTGCAGGACATCGGGGGAGCGTGGCATGAGCGGTTACGGCAGCGGCGGCGGGTACGGTGCCCCGGCGGGCGGCGGCGCCTTGAACCTGCCGCCGGGACACCCCTCTGCTCCACCGGTCTTCCCGCAGGGGTACCCGTACCACCAGCCCCACCCGCCGCAGGGATACCCGTACTACCAGCCCGGCCCGCCACCGGGACACCCGTACGCGCCGCCTTACCCGCCGGTCCCGCCCCCCGCGGAACCGTCGCGGGCCCGGAAGATCCTGCGCGGCCTCTGCAACCCCCTGTACGCCGCCCGGCGGACCTTCCGCCCGTCACGCCCCGGGATCGTCGACGACCGGGCGGTTCGTAAGCTCCAGTTGTGGCGGACCGGGCTCGGACTTGTCGCCTGGGTGGGCCTGACGGTCACCTACAACGCCGTCGCGAGCGCCGCCGGCGTTCGGGGCGTGGCCAGCGAACGCCTCGACCAGAGCTGGTCCAGCGTCCTGGTACTCGTCTGTACCTTCCCCGTGGTGGTCGGCGCCTTCGTGGCAGCCGCGCGGAACGGACTGCGCCGGCTGTACCTGCGCCGGGCTCTGCGCCCGCTCGGTTCCGTGGTGGCCATCATGGCGTCCATGGGTACCGGTGCCCTCGCCATGGCACCGGAGCTGGCGGGTCTGCGGGACGCCGTGGGACTGCCCGGGAAGATCGTCATCGTCGTGCTGTGCTTGTGGTCGATCGGCTTCGCCCTCTACGGCATCGGACTGTCGCTGGTGCACGTCTTCCGCACCGCCGACATCCACGAGGTGCTGCCGCCGATCCTCGCCGGCGTCCTGGTGTGGGAGATGGCGCTCCTGGACGTGATCACCGGGGCCTACGGCCAGGTCCCGACGGATGTCCGAACGGTCTTCATCCTTGGTGCCCCGCTCACGGTGACGACCCTGTCCTGTTGGGAGCTGTACCGGCTGCGGCGCGACCACGGATTCACGCTCCGTACGGCTCTGGGACGCTGACACCTCCGGTTGACGCCCCCTGCCCGCGTGAACCTTCACCAGGGGCGTGCCAAGCACAAGCCGCATTGGTTCCGTTCGCTTGATCACGTTACGGGGGAGGGGGCTGCTCCTCAGGGCCGTTGGCAGGCATAGGCGCGGGTCGGCTGCCGTCGTCGGCGACACGTGGCAGTGCGGTCGAAGCGAGGAAGTCGTCGAGCATGGTGATCTGTACGTCCTCGGGGAATCGGCCGGAGTCGAAGAGGGCCTGCACGACGAGGCCGTGGGTGAAGGCGACGGCAGCGGCGGCCAGTTGTTCCGGGTCGGCGTCCGCGGGCAGCTGGCCGAGGTCGCGCGCTGACTCGAAGTGAGGGCTGATGGCGGAGCGCAGCCGGGCGTATCGGTCGGCCTGTTGGCCGGCCAGCTTGTCGTCGGCGAGGGAAAGGTCCCAGGAGCTGACCCAGATGCGGTTGCGGGCGGTGTCGCCCGGGGTCAGCGGCAGAATGTCCAGAAGTGTGGCGCGCACGGTGGCCAGGCCCGGGGCGGGACGTGTGCGGCGGGGCCTCTGGGCGGTGCGCTGCTCCAGCAGGTCCAGAGCGTGATCGATCAGGGCCCGTTTCGTCGGGAAGTAGTGCATGAGCATCCCGGTCGATACGTCCATGACGGCGGCGACCGCACGCAGGGTCAGGCCACCGAACCCCTTTTCGGCCAATATGCGCCAGACCGCCTCAGACACGTCCTTGCGACGGGCTTCTCGGTCTCCGGGTGCGGGCGGCATGCTGTTAGCTTACGTACCGAACGCTTGTTACGCATCCCGAGAGCGAGGCCCCCATGTTCACCGTGCCGCTCGGCGACCAAGCCCAACTCCGCTCCCTTGAGCCCTGGCACGCGGAGGAGTTCCTCGCCCACATCGACCGCGCACGCGACACCGTGGACCCCTGGATACCCTGGGCGTCATTCAGCACCGACCGTGATTCGGCCGCTGCCACCCTCCAGCGCTATGCCGACCGTACGGCCCAGGACACCGGCCGGATCTACGGCATCTGGCTGGACGGCACACTGGTCGGCGGGGTCATGTTCACCCGCTTCGACAGCGCCTCCGGGGTGTGCGAGATCGGATGCTGGACGGAACGGGCCGGGGAGGGGCGGGGCCTGGTCACCCGGGCGTGCCGGGTGCTGATCGACTGGGCCTTCCGGACCCGCGGGATGAGCCGTGTGGAGTGGTGGGTCGCAGCCGGCAACATCCGCAGCGTCGATGTCGCACGCCGGTTGGGCATGACCCGTGAAGGGGTGCTGCGGCGGCGTTCGCCACACCGTGGTGTGCGCCACGACAGCGAAGTCTGGTCGGTCCTTTCCGAGGAATGGCCGCCTTCCCGGGAGACGTTCGAATCATCCGGGTCCTGCGCCAAGGCCGAGATCGATCGGTTGATGAGCGTGTTCGTCGGCGCCTTCACCAACACCGGCGGCAACCGGCCGGATCTCGACGTCATCCGCGATGTGTTCATCCCGCGGGGCAGGATCATCGCGAACGTCGGGGACGAGCCCGTGATCTACGATCTCGACGCGTTCATCGAGCCCCGGCAGAAGATGCTCACGGACGGAACGCTGACGGAGTTCTCCGAATGGGAGGTCTCCGAAAGAACCGAGATCTTCGGGTCGATCGCGCACCGGTTCAGCGAGTACCGCAAGTCCGGCATCCACCAGGGGGATTGGTTCGAGGGCGCCGGCCACAAGACCACCCAGTTCCTCCGGACCCCGTCAGGATGGCGTATCGCCTCGCTGGCTTGGTACGACGTGACCGCAACCACTTCGGAATGACTGTGGCTGCACCAGTTCAACCTCGACCTGTGCTGTAGGGAAGCGGCGGCCCTCCGATACGCCGACTCCCGCGGGCACCTGTGTGTCGGCTGGCCAGAACTGCATGAGGTAGCACTCCACCCCGACGCCGCTGCCTTCGCCCTCCGACAAGGCGGCTGCTTCGGCTCTGCCGCTGCAGCTGACGCGGACCCGCCAGGAGCCGCCGGACTCCGCCAGCTTGATGACGTCGTCCGCTCGGCCCGTGTGCATGGACCACACCGCGAGCTGCCCACTGCTCGACTCGAAATCGGCCTCGGCCTGTTCGTCCCAGTCGGCCGGGTCCTGCGGCGGCGGAGCCGCGTCCCACACCTCGACGTCCACCGTAGCGGTGTGGGTGTGGCCGCCACTGGTGATGTCGAGACGCCCCGCATGGGTGCCGACGAAAACGCCGCGATGGAAGTCGTCGGGGAACGGAAGCGGCAGGGCCGCATCGTCGGAATCCTGCAACCCGAACCCGAAGTGCCCCACGTACGCGTCGACCTGCTGCCGCCGGACAAGCTGCGCCACGGGCAACCTTTCGAGTCGGCGGGCAGGACGCTCACCAGAATGCCAGGTGGCGACGCTCGCGGGAACGACCGGAGGGCCTCACGCCATGAGCGGGCCCGCCTCGCCGCCGGCGCCCTGACCGCCTGGTCCACGCCGCGCACGCTCACGCCGCCTGGGCTCGCGCTCCCTTCCGTACGCCGTAACCGTGCACGTCGGCCCGGCGCTGCGCCTGCCACCGGGCTGCGCGGACCGGAAGGTCGGCCAGTACCTGGACAGGCGACCGGCATCGCCACGGTGGAGCAGACGAGGCAGGGATCGAGGGCGCTACCTGCAAGAGGGCCGCGAAGCTCCAGGTCGGAATGCGGGATCACGCCGTCGCGTACGGTTCCGGCCGGAGCCCGCCGTTGCGACGTCTCCGCCCCGCGGCGCTGGGCCTGCATGGGCGACCCTGTACTGGCTCCGCTTCCAGATGACTACCTTGCTGCCAGACACGCGAAAATCTGTGTTGGCTGGAGTAGACATTGGGTGGTGTTGTGGTTATGGTTTCTCTCGTAGCCAAGATCGAGAAGGCCCGGCAGAGATGAACTGCCGGGCAGTAGTAACCGCTTCAGTCGCAGTTCGCAGGGCGGTGCGGTGGTGGAGTTCCGAAGCCGGAGCGGTTGCAGGATGGCGACGGAGCTGACGGCCGGACCGGGTGGCCCGCAGTGATCAGGGGCCGCCGTGAGCAGTACCAGCAGCGTGGTTTCAGTAGTTCCTCGGTAAAGGCGTCTCGCTGCGGGCGCGCGTACCGGGAAGTTCGGCAGTGGGGTTCTAAGCCAGAGCAGACGCACGACGGGCGACGGGGCTGGCTGCCGAAGAGCGGCGCTGTTAGAGGTCGCGGAAGTACCAGCAGTATGCAATTGGTTCAGAGGGAAGAACGGAGGAGTTGACCGCCATCAGGATCGCCCGGACGAGGACTGAGTCCGGGTACCGCAGGACATCGATAGGCAGGTGGTCTCCGGTCACGCATCCGCGATCCCCGCGCACCCGGCAGCGTTCAGGCCTGGCCCGCGGAAAAAGAAGGCCGGCGCAGCATGAGCGCCGACAGATGGTGTAGCAGTTCCTTCGGGGCCCTGGTGCCGGTACGGCACCAGGGCCCCTCCACGCGCCTCACGGACAGGCGCGATCCGAGGTCCGTGGCGGCTCGCCACGAGCTGGGCCGACCGGCATCCCTCGGCATGACCTTCTTGGCCAACGTCTTCGACCGGCCGGCCCGGTACGCGCGCGAGTTCGACCGGCCGGGCCGACATGCCTACGAGGTGACCCGAGGACCCGCAGCTTCCGCCGCGACGACCCCATCTGCACCTGTCGGTCAGGGGCGGTCTTCGTGGTGCCCGCACACCCAAGCCAGGGTGTCCCGTACCCCGTGGATGTAGTCGCGGGGCACGGTGCGCTGGGTCGAGTCCTCCATCTGGACCGTCGCGGCGTCCACCTCTGCGGTCAGCACCTGAAGGCTCGGCGCACCGTCCGTCGCCCGCGCGGTGATCGGCGCCGGCTCACCGCGGCCCAGCGCCCACAGATACCCCGCCAGCGCTCCGCGGGCGTACTGCGTCTGCTGAGCGGGCCCGGCGGCCTCAGCCTCCAGGCGCCGGTGCGCCTCTTCGGCATCGCCGTAGCTGCGCACTCCGACCGTCATTTCCTGCGTGTCCAACGAGTTCGTTGTCATACATATATGACTAACCCCGTCGGCGACGCTCATGTCGCCATGCCCCGGCGCTCACCCATCGAGCGGTAGCCGCCCCGGCGCACTCCCGGCCGTCCCCACTGCGCTGGAAGGAGAGCGGGATCAGCACGGACCAGTCTTCTTCGAGGTCAGGAATAAGGAGAAGGGCATTCACGGGACGCAGATCCTGACAACTTGGGCGTACTGCGACGTCGGCTCGATGAGACCGTCGGACCACAGACCCGCTCGTTTACCGGAGGCCGCTCATGGACACCGTGCTGGTTACCGGCGGGACCGGTCATCTGGGCCGGGACCTTGTCGCCTTGCTGAAGCCCGCCTTCCGGGTGCGGGTGCTCGCCCGCTCCCGCGGCATGGATCCGGACGTGGAGCGGGTACGGGGTGACCTCGCCGTCGGATCCGGCGTCGCGGAGGCGATGTCAGGGATCGGTACCGTCGTGCACGCCGCGACCTGGTCGCCGGCCGCGCGACGTGGCTATGTCCTGCCCACCGACTTCTGGCGCAGCCCGGGGGATGTCGACATCCACGGCACGCGCCGACTGCTCGACGAGGCCGCCAGGGCAGGAGTCGGCCATTTCGCCTACGTGTCCCTCGTCGGGGCCGACCGGTCGCGCGTGCCGTATCTGCGGATCAAGTACGCCGCCGAGGAAATGGTGCGCGGCGGGCAGGTTCCCTGGTCTGTCCTGAGGGCCACCCAGTTTCACTGGCTCACCGACCGCATGCTGGGCAAGGCCGCCCGGATGCCGGTACTGCCGATGCCCGCAGACATCGAGACCCAACCGGTGGATTCCCATGACTTCGCCGCCTACGTGGCCGAGCGCGTCGCCCGCGGCCACGGCGGGCAGTGCGAGGACTTCGGGGGGCCCGAGCTCCTCAGCTTCGGCGACCTCGTCGCTCAATGGCAGGGGGCCCGCGGCCGCCACCGCCGCGTCGTTCGGCTGCCCTTCCCCGCCCGGGCCGCAAAAGCGGCCCGCGACCTCACTTGCCCGACCGGCCGCCGCGGCAGCGTCACGTGGTCCGCCTGGCTGGGCAGCCACTCGCCCGAGTGACGCCGACGAATCCCGTCGCAGCGCAGTACCTGAACTCCAATGACTGGACGTGAGGCGGCAGTCGGCCTTTTGTGCTCGCCACGCGCAGTCGGCGAGCAGCTCGATGGCCGGGGCTCCGCCTGGTCAGCTTGTGCTTGTATCGCGGTGATCAGGCTCAGGTACGCAGTCAAACGGCACGAAAGCCGCAGCGATTGTCGACGTGGGGTCCCTGTGACGGTTATCGGCCCGGAATATCTGTTCGCCTTGTGCTCAGGTGGTGCCGGGGGCGTCGCCAAGCATGGGCGCCACGACCGGCACTGCCGGGCCGAAGGCACTCAATTCCACGATGTTGCGGCCGGCCAGCAGGGGACTGGCAGCCGGATGCGTCTGCTCGAATCGGGACACGCGGCCGCTAGCGTCCACTGTGATCGCGCAGTCGAAATTCTCGAGCTCGAAGAATGTCAGCATGTCCACCGTGGCGGAATCGATCTCTCGTACGGCCGGAATGTCGAGGGTCCCACTCACGCGTACGCAGAGGCCGTCTGCGGCGAGCTGCACGGCTCGCCCTCGGCGCAGCAGCAGTTCCGCGTAGAAGGCGTAGTCGCGTACCTGGGGCTCGGTCCTCTCCTTCTCCCAGGGGCCGTCCCCTTCCTCGGACAGGTCACGGCGGTACAGGTAGTCGCCGATTGCGACGATCTCTTGATGGGGGTGGAGAAGTCCGCGCGCATGGGGGCCGGGGCGAAGCACCAGTCGTCCCCGGTCGGGGCTGCGAAAGTTGACCCGCCCCTCGGCGGTCTGAGCGAGTCGGTCGTCCTCGTATACCCACAGGTGGAAGTGAGCCGAGTAGGGGTCGGTGTCTGCGCCGGCGAGGGCGAGGGAGAGGTCGAAGGGGAGACGGGGCGAGGAGGTCATGGCCGGTCCGGGGGAAGGGAGGAGGATGAGTATGGCCTCTGATCCTCGTCCGTCGGGCGGGGCACCGCACGTTAGGGCACACCCCTGGCAGAAAGGCCTTCCGACCGAGATCCGGCTACAGCAGCACCGGAAGGGACTTCAGACCGCGCATCAGCCGAGTGTGACGCCACTCGAGATGTTCACTGGGGACCGCGAGCTCGATTCCCGGGAATCGGGTGAGAAGTCCGGTCAGCACGATCTCGACCTCCGCCCGGGCGAGTGGGGCGCCCAGACACCGGTGGATGCCGTGCCCGAAGGCCAGCTGGGACTTGGCGTCCCGGGTGAGATGGAGCTGGTCGGGCACAGGGAACTGCGCTGGATCCCGGTTGGCTGCTCCCGGCGCTATGAGGACCGGGACGCCCGCCGGGATCTCGGTTCCTCCGATGACCAGGGCTTCCGTGCTGTAGCGGAAGGTGGCGAGGCCGATGGGCGGGTCGAAGCGGAGAAGTTCATCCAGGACGGCGGGGACGAGGCCGGGGTCGTCCCGCAGTTTTGCGAGCGAGTCAGGATGCTGCACCAGTGCCAGGACCGCGTTGCCGATGAAGTTGGTCGTCGTCTCGTGGCCGGCTACGAGTAACAGGACAGCCAGCGAGACTACTTCGTCGCCGGTGAGTTCCCCCGCAGCGCTCCGTGCAAGAAGGTTGTGCAGGAGGCCGTCGTCCGGATCCCTTCGCTTCGCTTCGACGAGGTCGGCCATGTAACAGGCGAGGGCATGGGAAGCGGCATCGATCGCTTCGGACTGGCCGGCCGCGAAGAGTTCGTTCGACCATTGCGCCACCATGGTCCGGTCGTCTCCGGGAACACCCAGCAGCTGGCAGATCACTGTGACGGGGAGCGGCACGGCCAGGCCGGCCACGATGTCGACCTGCTCGCCGGGTGCCCAGGTGTCGAGAAGGGCGCCGACCACCTCGGTGATGTACGGACGCATACGTGCCACGGGACCGGAAGTGAAGGCCGGCGCTGCGGCCCTGCGCAACCGTGTGTGCAGCGGAGGATCTGTGGCCAGCATGTTCTGAGCGACCGCCGGGTGGAGATTGCGACGCGATGGCTGACCGGCGAAAAAGCGCGCGGTGTCCTTTGACAGCCGAGGGTCGGCGAACGCTTCCCGTGCTGCGGCGTAACCGGTGACGACGTAGCTGGAGCGCCCCTGCGAGCCGGTGGGAACCTCGTGCACGGGTGCTGCGCTGCGAAGACGGGCGAACGTCGCGTACGGGTCCTTGAAGAACTGGGGGTCCTGCAGCGGGTCGGTCATGATCCCGAGACTTTATACGGGAGGGGGCGAGCCGCCTGCTGGCGCAGCCGGGTCAGTGCCTGGGCTCGGCCCCTGTGAACGCCAGGGGTCCGAGCGTGCGCAGAAGGCGATCTCCTCCACGTTGAGCGAGCCGGTTCGAGGTCCGGGGGTGAGGTGACTCCGCTGAGGCAGGCAGTCGCCCTGTGACTCGGGCGGGCCGCTCGGTCAGGGATCACAGGCTGCCGTCCCGGCGTCGGCGGGCAGGCGCACAGGTGGCGTCCGCCCGCCGCGGGTGGTCACTGACTGGTGGGCACCGTGTCCTCGAAGGTCGTGCCTGCGGCCCGGTAGGCGGCGATCTTCGTGGCGACCTGGGCCGGAGTCAGCACCTGGTCCTTGACGTGCAGCACGTAGTCGACTTTCTGGTCGTAGGCGCGCGGCGTGGTGCTGGTCTGACCCGCGAGGTCGATCAGCCACTGGTTGAAGTTGATGGACATCGGCCGCTCCGGCAGGTAGCGGGCGTCATGACGGCCGAACTCCTGGCCGTCGACGTAGTACGTGATGTTGCTGTCGTTGATGGTGACCACGAGGTCGTGCCAGCCGGCGTAGCTCGTACGGGACTCCGAGTGCTGGTTCACGGCCTCCCACGGGTCGGGCCGGTAGGTCTCCCACGATGTGGTGTAGAGGATGTTGGCGGGCTCGCCCCAGCCGCCGTTGGGCAGGTACTCGAAGTCGTACTCCGCGTAGTCGTCCGCCATCGGCGCCTTGAGATCGTTGATGGTGAAGAACGTCTGGACGACGCGGTCGCCGTCAGGGCCGGACTTCGGTGCGTCGGAGAACCGCACGCGGGCCGCGTAGGTGCCGTTCTTGAACTTGGTCGCCTTGGTGAGGACTTCGGTGTGTTTCGTGGACTCCGGTGTGCCGGCGGTCGAGGTCTCGAGGTTCATGATCGAGTTGGTCCCCTCCTTGGCGAACGTGACGTTCTGGGCCGCCCACGTCGCGCCGGGCACCCCCGGCCCGCCCGCGTTGGAGCGTACGCTCCAGCCGTGGGCGCCGATCGCCGGATCGGTGTGCGAGGTGTAGTTGAAGTCGTCGAAGAGTGTGGCGCCCCCGGTCGGCGGATCGGTCGGGTCGGGACCCGGCCCCGGGTCGTTGCCCTCGGGCGCCGTGCCCCACACTGGCGTACCGCCGACGCTGGCGGTGACCTTGGACCAGTTTCCGTACGCCGTCTGGGCGGGTCCGAAGGAGTAGTCGTCGTTCTGGTTCAGCGGCTGCCAGTTGGAGCGGTGGAAGCGCAGCTGCATGTCGCCGGTGTTCGCGCCGGGTGCGAGAGTGCCGGCGCCGCCGGTGAAACCGATCTCCAGGTAGCGGTCGGCGGTGGCGGTCGGCCGGGTGAGGGTGCCGAAAGTGCCGGTGATGTTGGAGCAGCCCTTGACGGCCCAGGAGCAGGCGAAGGTGTACGAGGCGCCGGCGTCGGCCTTGAAGTAGTACCGGATCTTGACCTGGCTGAGGGAGACGGCGGTGCTGCCGGTGTTGACGGCCTTGAACCAGGGTTCGACCTGGTCGCTGCCGGAGGCGCTCTGTCGGTACTGGACCGTCAGTGACTCGCCGGCGGCGACAGCCGGTGCCGCCGTCAGGGTGGCGCAGCCGAGGCCGGCCACGAGGGCTGCGGCCAGGGCGGCGCGGATCCGTGTGGTGCGGGCTCTCTTGCTCGTGCTGATGCTGGTCACCTGGTGGTCCTTTCAGGATGAAGGATCGCGGAGGGGCGGCTCGGCACTCCGAGAGCGTCGAGCCGGGTTCTGTGGTGGTGCAGCCGTGCCTGGAATCCGGGCCAGTCGCGGCCGCCGGACCAGGCGGTGTCGGCCAGTGCGCACAGCCGGGGGAAAACGAGGTACTCGGCGTGCGCGGTGGTGGGGACGTACTCGGTCCACAGCTGGGCCTGGGTGCCGAGCACCCGTGCGGCGGCCGCCGCCTCCCAGTGGGCGGGTGCGGGATCGGTCGCGTACACGGCCCGGAGGTCGACTGCGTCGCCCGACTGGCCGGGCGGTTCGTCGGGGTGGGTGGACTGCGGGTAGTCGAGGTACGTGGAGCGGTGCGGCGCCATGATCACGGGCTGACCGCGGCAGGCCGCCGCCAGGCCGTGCTCCTCGTCGCGCCAGGCCAGGACGGCGAAGGAACCGGGCAGATCGTGACCGGTCTCGGTCCACCCCAGTGGCCGCCTCCCGCGCCCGGTCAGGAAGTTCCCGATGCGCTCCATGAACCAGCCGTGGAGCGCCTCGGGGCCGGTCAGTCCTTCCTCGGCCACGCGCCGCAGGGCGGCGGGGGAGCGGTGCCACTCGTCGGTCGGGCACTCGTCGCCGCCCACGTGGACGTAGGGCGAAGGGAACAGGTCCATGACCTCGTCCAGTACGGTGCGGCAGAAGTCCAGGACCTCGTCGGTGACACCGAGCACGGTGTCGCACACGCCCCAGCTCTTCCATACGTCCAGCCGCCGCTCGGGGAAGTTGCCGAGGCGCGGGTAGGCGGCCAGGGCGGCACGCGCATGGCCCGGCATCTCGATCTCCGGTACGACGGTGACGCCGCGCTCGGCGGCGTACGCCACCAGATCCCGTAATTCCTCGCGGCTGTACGCGCCGCCGTGCGGCACCCCTGCGACCTCCGTGAGCCGGGGGTACGCCTCGCTGGGCATCCGCCAGCCCTGGTCGTCCGTCAGGTGCAGGTGCAGGACGTTGAGTTTGTGCAGGGCCAGCAGGTCGGTGAAGCGCCGCAGGAAGGAGACGGGCTGGAAGTGGCGGGCCACGTCGAGCATCGCGCCGCGCCAGGCGTACCGGGGAACGTCCGTGATCTCGACGCCCGGGACGGACCACCGCACACCGCGTACCGGCTCCGCCGCCAGGGAGGCGGCCGGCAGGAGCTGCCGAAGGGTCTGGACACCGTGGCGCAGCCCGGCGGCGCCCGCCGCGCGCAGCAGTACCGCTTCGCCGCTGACGGTCAGGCCGTAGCCTTCCGCTCCGAGGCCGGCGAGGCCGGGGTCGAGGATGAGGACGATCCGGCCGTCCGGGGCGAGGGGCAGCGGCAGACCGGTCGCCGGGGCCAGCAGAGTACGCAGCAGGTCGGCGGCGGGCCCTGCCCCGGGGGTGACGCGGATCGCGGTCGTGTCGTCGAGGGTGAACGCGCCGGTTGACCGGCTGAGTTTCGAGGGGCTCGGTACGAGCCCGGGGTCCGTGGACGGTGGGAACACGGTGCCCCCTATCCCTTGACCGCGCCGCCGGCCAGGCCGGTGGCGACCCGGCGCTGGAGCACCAGGAAGAGGACGAGGACGGGCAGCGCGAAGAGCGTGGAGGCGGCCATGGTGGCGCCCCAGTCGGTTCCGAAGACGTTCGAGAACGAGGAGAGCCAGACCGGCAGGGTGCGGTCGTCCTGGTTCTTGATGATCAGCATGTTGGCGAAGGCGAACTCGTTCCAGGCGGTGATGAAGCCGAAGAGGGAGGTGGCGAGCAGGCCGGGAGCGAGCAGCGGGAGGGTGACCCTGCGGAACGCGGCGGCGCGGGTGCAGCCGTCGACCTGGGCGGCCTCCTCCAGCTCCTTGGGTATGGCGGTGAGGAAGCTCCGCAGGGTGACGATGGTGAACGGCAGGGTGATCATGAAGTACACGAGTGTGAGGGTGGCGAGCCGGTCGAGCATGTCGGTGTCGCGTGCGATGACGTACATGGGGATGAGCAGGGCCTCCCAGGGAGCGACCTGTGCGATGAACACCATCAGGACGAAGCCGCGGCGGCCCTTCCAGCGCAGTCGCGCCACCGCGAAGGCCGAACCGAGGGCGACGGCCAGGGCCAGCACCACACAGCCGGCTGTGACGAGGAGGCTGTTGCGCCAGAACGACCAGAATCCGTCGGCGTTCATCGCCGCGGAGAAGTGCTCCAGCGTCAGCGAGGCGGGCAGGAAGACGGGTGTCTCGGCCTGGATGTCGGGGGTGGGCTTGAAGGCCGTGAGGACCATCCAGTACACGGGGAAGACGCAGAGCACGAGGACGACCAGCGCGCCCGCGTTCAGGGGCAGTCGCCGGAGCATGCCCGACGTCGATGCGGGCAGCGGTCTCACAGCTCGGCCTCCTGCCGGAACATCTGACGGAAGTAGACGATCAGTACGGTGATCAGGATGAGTACGGTGAGGGTCGCCGCGGCGGCTCCGAGGTCGTAGCGGTGGAGCGACCGGGCCACCTGGTAGGAGTAGACCGGCAGGGTGGTGGTCGCTCCGCCGGGCCCGCCCCGGGTCACCGCCCAGATCTGGGCGAAGCACCGGAAGACCCAGATGACTTCGAGGCTCAGGACCAGCCCGAAGACGGGTTTGAGGACGGGCAGGGTGATGGAGCGGAAGATCTGCCAGCTGCCGGCGCCGTCGATGCGGGCGGATTCGAAGAGCTCGGTGGGGACGGTGGTCAGCGCGGAGTGCAGGGTAATGGCGACGAACGGCACGGACTGCCATACGACGAGCAGGACCAGGACGGTGAAGGCCGCCGGCCCGTGCGCCAGCCAGGAGTAGTCCTGGAACGAGTCGAACCCCAGCCGCACCAGCAGCCAGTTGACCACTCCCAGACGGGAGGAGAAGAGCCACTGGAAGACGGTGGTCGTGGCGATGACGGGACTGGCCCAGGCGAGCACCAGTCCGCTCAGCACCAGGGTCCGCATCCGCTTGCGCAGCCGCTGGAGCATGAGCGCGATGCCTGTGCCGATCGCCATGATGAGTACGACGTTGATCCCGGTCCACCACAGCGTGCGCCGGACGACCTGCCAGAACTCGCCGTCGCGCAGGATCTCGCGGTAGTTCTCAAGACCGGCGAAACCGGCGCCTCCCCGGATCAGTTCGCCCATTCCGTAGTGCTGGAGGGAGATCAGCACACTGCGAGCGAGCGGGTAGGCGAGGAGGAAGGCGATGCCGACGAAAGTGGGGGTGATGAGCAGGTAGGGCCACAGGGCGCCGGGAACGACGCGGCGGCGTCCGGTCGACGCGGAAGCCGGTGCCGGGGCCGGTAGGGAGGCCGTTGCTCGTGCGGCCGGGGCGGCCGGGGCGGCCGGGGCGGCCGCCGGGCCGGTACGGGCCGCGGGGCGCGTCATGCTCTCTTCCCCGCCCGGGCCCCGCTCATGAGTTGAGCGTCTTGCTGATGGCCTCCGAGGCGTCCTTCGCGGCCTTCTGCCGGTCGCTTCCGGTCAGCACCGCGGTCATGTACTCCTTGATCGGGTTCGTCGCCTCGACAGCGGCCCACTGCGGGGAATTGGGCGTGGCACGTCCTCGCGCGGCCGCCGCGGCCATGGCGGCGGTGCCCTCGTTGTCCTCCAGTGCGTCGGCCAGTGCCGTCCGGTTGGGCACGTAGCTCATGGTTTTGGCCAGATCCCTCTGCCACTTCTCCCCGGCGAGCGACTTGACCACTTGGTACGCCGCGTCCTGGTGGGCGGAGGCGGCGGGGATGATCAGATCCGAACCGCCGGTGAAGGTCGCCCCCGGTGTGCCCGCCGTGTCGCCGGGGATCGGGAAGAACCCGAGCTTTCCCGCGAGGGCCGGGTTGGCCTGCTCCACGATCTCGGCACCCCCCGGAACGGCGATGATCTGGGCGACATCGCCCTTGGCGAAGACGTCCGCCTGCGGCGGCTTGGCTTCGTCGGAGTCCTTGGGGCCCTTGCCCAGCGCCTGCAGCCGCTGGTAGAAGTCCATGCCCCGGAGAGCTTCCGGGCTGTCGAGCGCGCCCTTCCACCGGTCACCGCTTTTCTCGGCGAGCTCTCCCCCCTCCTCCCAGATGAAGCCGGCGAGGGTGTACCAGTTCTGCCCGGGCAGGTAGATGCCCTGCGTCTTGCCCCGGTTGAGCTTTCCGGTGATCCGCAGCCACTCGTCACGCGTTTTGGGCGGGGAGGCGACTCCGGCCTGCGCGAAGAGATCCTTGTTGTAGATCACGACGCGGTTGGCCGCGTACCAGGGGACGCCGTACTGCTTGCCGTCGATCTTCCCGGGCTCGGCGAGGCCGGGAAGCCAGTCACCGCCCCGCAATTCCTCGACCTTGTCACTCAGGTCGAGGACGCCGCCGCTCTGTGCGTACTGTGCGACCTGGGTGTTCCCCACCTCGATCACGTCGGGAGAGTCCTTGCTCGCCAGCGCGGCGGTGATCTTCTCGCCGATGCCGTCCCACTCCTGTATCTGGATGTCCAGGACGGTGTCCTTGTGCTGCCGCTCGAAGTCCTTCTCGAAGCGCTGGAGGTAGGCGTCGGAGACGCTGTCCTTCATGATCCATACGGTGAGCGTGCCGGGACCGGCCGCCTGCTCGGAGCCGGACGACGAGGTACCGCAGGCGGTGAGCGCACAAGCGGCCGTCAGCGCCGCGGCAGTGGGGATGAAGCGGATCTTCACT
Source organism: Streptomyces sp. NPDC046122 (assembly GCF_056429965.1). Classification (NCBI taxonomy): domain Bacteria; kingdom Bacillati; phylum Actinomycetota; class Actinomycetes; order Kitasatosporales; family Streptomycetaceae; genus Streptomyces; species Streptomyces sp. NPDC046122. The sequence continues at coordinate 778,593 of NZ_JBWKLQ010000003.1, forward strand.
GGATTCACCTCGAGAGAGAGTTGACCAGTTGGTCAACTGGGCAACGATGTGGCTCGAAGGTGGCATAGACCAATGTGGGCGTCAACCCCCCGGGAAATAAGGGTTCTTCGGTAGGCGGCGGACCGTGGAGCGCCTAAACTTCCCTTTGCCACCGAACCAGTTGTAGGTGGCGAGTCGGAGAGGTCGGAGAGTCATGGAGAGCAGCTCCTCAGGTGCCGTACTCAAGCGGGAGCGGGTCCGGGAGTTCCTCCTCGGCCTGATCGAGGTACGCCGACCCGGCGACGCCATCCCTTCGGAACGTACGCTGAGTGCCGAACTGCGGGTCTCCCGCCCCACCCTGCGTGCCGCCGTCGACGAACTCGTCGCCACGGGGCAGCTCGTACGTGAACACGGCCGCGGCATGTTCGTCGCACCCGCCAAGATCACCCAGGAACTCGTCTCCGACGACGCCGCCTTCGCCGTGCCCCGGGCAGGGGGCACCTGGTCCAGCAGGCTGCTGCGACTCGACACCATCCGCGCCGGTGCACGCATCGGCCGCAAACTACGCGTCTCCCCGGCTGCCGAAGTGGTCTACATCGCCCGGCTGCGGCTCGTCGACGGGACGCCGATCGCCATAGAGCACCTGCACATCCCGGCAGATCTGGCCCCCTCCCTCAGTCCGCAGGAACTGGAGGCGGGAGACCTGTACGACCATCTGCGCGAGCACCATTCGGTCCACGTCGACCAGGCGGTGCAGTCCATCGAGCCGACCGTCGTCAACGAAGCCGAAGCCGGCGTGCTCGACGTTCCGGTTCTCTCACCCGCCCTGCTGATCGAGCGCCTGACCACCGACACCGCTGGCCACCCCGTCGAGTACGTTCACTCCGTCTACCGCGGCGACCGCTACCGCATCGTCTCCCGGCTCGCCCTGGGCGCCACTGCCCCGCATCCGCGTCCCGAGAGCCACCACCCCGGCATCCCCCCGGGCGACTTCGCGCACGGGGACATCATCACGTCGTCGACGACAGGCGACGCCCGCTGACCGGATCCCGCGCCGCGATCCCCGACCACGTGCGAAAGCGCGGCATGCGGGCGGTGATGCCGGTCGCGGCTGATCAGCGAGGCCACCGGGTGGCGAGGAGGCAGCCGGGGTGGCAGGCCGCCAGGCTTTGAACCGCGAGGCCTTCAAGCTCTGTCTGGCCGGTCTTCACATCGCCGGCATTTCCTCTGCTCTCGCCTGTGATTCTCTAGCTCAAGTGCTGTTGTGCCCAGTCGGTGACACCGCTCAGCCGGACAGCGGCTTTGACAGGGTCACCGGTCCGGGTGGGCTGGCCCACCTCGAAGTCGTGACCGGTCAGGCCGCTTTCGTCCTCGACGATGCGAGCGATGCGATAGGCCACCTTCATCACGTCCAACGCCGCCGGACCCGAGTGGCGGTAGGCGACCTCGATATGGGCTGTGTCCCCGCAGTAGTCGAGCTGCACGCGTCCCGGCGGACCAACCGTCTCAAGGGTGAGGCTGTACAGGTACTCCTCGGACTCGACGCACCCGATGTCCCGTGAGACACGGCCCAGAATCCGGCCCCACTCGTCCGGCTGCGCGCCGGTCCGTCGGAGCAGCGGCAGGTCGGCATCGGGATCAAAGCCGACGTTGAGGCGGTCAAGCGCCTCCTGAAGCGTCAGGCCCGGCTGCACCCGCACGAGCATGATGTCGTAGGCCACCGGGCGAATCTACGCAACCTCCCGCTCGGCGGCGACAGCATCAACCCAACCTCGAGAACGGACTCGCTCGTCTGCAAGGGCTGATGCGGGACCCGAACCGGCGACGCAGGTTATTCCATACGGGACGTCGCGTATGGTTATGGGGTGACGATTCCCAGCGCCCCTCGCGGGCGTCCCAGAGACAGTCGCGCCCATCAGGCGATCCTGGCAGCCACGACCGAGCTGCTGACCGAGGTCGGTTACGCCGCAACCTCGATCGGGGCGGTGGCGGCTCGGGCCGGTGCCGGCAAGGACACCGTCTACCGACGGTGGTCCGGCAAAGCCGAGTTGGTGTACGAGGCGGTCTTCACCGAGGCCGAGTCGGCTCCCATACCGAACACCGGCAGTCTGAGCGGCGACCTCACAGCCCTTGTCGAAGCGCTGCTCCAGGAGTTCACCGCGCCGGCCGCCGCCGCGGCGTTGCCCGGCCTGCTGGCAGACTTCGCGGCCAGTCCGGGCTTGCAACGTCGTATCCGCGATGACTTCCTGGCACCGGCCAAGGCCGGGCTGGTGGTGGTGTTCGAGCGGGCCGCCCGACGCGGTGAGACCGGCCCCGATGTCCCGGTCGACCTGGTGCTCGACACCCTTGCCGGAGCGGTCTTCTTCCACGTGGGGCTGGTGGCCGAACCAGCCACCCCGAAGCTCGCCACGCGACTTGCCACCCTGATTACCCGCGGGATCGAGGTCCGATGAACGGATGGTTTCTCGCCGCCGGCCTCACCAGTGCCGGCGTCGCGGTGGTCCACGTCCTTGCCGGTGGCCGCGACGTGATCCGGCCGCTGCTGGTCGGCAACCTGCCGGACGAGCCCCGCCGAGTGCTGCACGCCGTCTGGCACATGGTCACGGCCGACCTGGTCCTGGCCGCGATCGCCCTCGTGTGGCTGGCCCTGCACCATCAGCCTGGCGGCGACCTGGTGGCCTGGCTGCTGGCCGCTCACTTCCTGGTGTATGCAGTGGCGTTCCTGGTGATATCACTGTCAGCCGACTGGTCCAGGCCCTGGCTGAGACTGCCTCAATGGGTGCTGCTCCTGCCGGTGGGGACACTGGCCGCCGTGGGAGCCCTGTGACCTGCTCATGGACGGGCCTCCCAGCGGCGCCAATCTCTCGGCGGGCTTAGCGGTGCCGTTGCGCGCGTGGAGCCCCTGCGTGGATCGCCTACTCGGCGGGTCACTGGCTTGGTCTGTGCCGGTCAGTGATCGAGCACGGGTGGGGCAGGGGGGGTACCAGGGGCGGTCGGTGTTGAGGCAGCGCTACGGGCCTACCCTTCCTGTCCGTTGAGTGCCGCACCCGACCTGTACCCATGTGGATCAGATGGAGCCGGTCTATGTGGCGACCTGGTCACCCGGCGTGAGCGCGGCGACGTTGTCGGCCATGCGGCGCAGCACCTTCAGTGCGGCGACGTACTCGTCGTCGGTGATGCCGTCGTGGATCTGCGCCCGGATGCCGGTGACGAGCTTCTTTATCCGGGCCTTGGCGGCGCGGCCCTCGTCGGTGAGGTGCAGGCGCTCGTTGTCGTCGACTCGCAGCCAGCTCCGGTGAAGCAGGTGGTCGACGGCGCGGGAGGCGTCGTTCGGGGTGTCCGCGATGTCGGCGAGCCCGGTGACGACGACATCCCGGGTGACGTGGTCGCCGACGTCAACCCGGTTGAGGGTCCACCACTGGGGCTGTGTGACGTCCACGCGGGCCATGGCGTCGCGGATGTGCTGGATAACGGCCTTGTGGACGACGCCGCTCCAGTAGCCGATGGGCTGTGAGGCGAGTTCGGCGTCGGTGGCGGCGGGGTTGGCGGGGTTGACGGGAGTGGGTGTGGTCGTTGTCGTCGTCATGGGGTCGACCGTAGGACCTCAACCGCGATTGAGGTCAAGCTCCCCAGGGGGTGTGCATCGCTAGTGGATCTCGGTAAGCGACAATCTTGATCTGTGTTGCGTGGAGATCTGATGGAAGAGCCATGGGCGGGCGATGCTCGTTCCGTTGGTGCCTGCGGACGCCCTCAGCCTTCGCACACAGCTCAGGGTCCCGGCAGCACTTTCCCCTACAGGTCCTAGGGGGCAGGTCAGTCGGCAGGTGGAGATCGTCGTACGTCAGGCGGGGGACCCCACTCAGGCTGTGGGGTGACGCCGGGGACGGGCCGGGCTGCCTAGCCTCGCCGGTATGAATCATCTGCCTCGCGGTGCTGCCGCAGCTTTACTCGGACTGTCCCTCGCCGTACTCGGCACGGGCGTCTCCTCCGCCGCTCCCGCCACGCGGGTGGCCCCGTCCGCCGAGATCGCCCGCGTACGTCTCGAACTCCCGCCACCTACCGGCGCGTTCGCGGTCGGGCGGGACACCCTGCACCTCGTTGACGAGAGCCGCCCCGACCCCTGGGTCCCGCAGACCGGGGCGCGTGAGCTGATGGTGTCGGTCTACTACCCGGCACGGCCTGGGGGCGGCCGGACGGCCCCTTACATGACCAAGGGCGAGGCCCAGGCCTTCATCGACGACCGGGAACTGACCGACGCGGTGCCCGCCAAGACGCTCAGCGGCACCCGCACCCACGCTCGTACCGCCGCCGCGCCCGTACGCGGGAAGTTCCCGCTCGTGGTGCTGTCGCCCGGGTTCAGCGTGAACCGCTCCACGCTTACCCTGCTCGCCGAGGAACTGGCCAGCCAGGGGTACGTCGTCGCCGCTGTCGACCACGCCTACGAGTCGGTCGGCACAGCCTTCCCCGGCGGGCGTCTCCTGAACTGCGTCGCCTGCGACAAGATCCAGCCGGGCGGGTACGGGGTGGTGCCCCAGGGCCGGGCCAAGGACGTCTCCTTCCTCCTCGACCGGCTCCTTGCCGACAAGCACCCCGCTTGGCGGCACGCCCGCCTGATCGACCGCGCGAAGATCGGCATGGCCGGGCACTCCATCGGCGGAGCCTCCGCCGCGACGACCATGGCGGGCGATGCCCGGGTACGCGCCGGAGCCAACATGGACGGTTCGTTCATGGAGCCGGTACCGGCGGAGGGCCTGGACGGCCGCCCGTTCATGATGCTCGGCACCGGCGACGACGACCGCTCCTGGGTTCGCGACTGGCCGCTCCTGGGCGGCTGGAAGCGCTGGATCAACGTCACCGGCGCGGAACACTTCACCTTCACCGACACCCCGGTTCTCGCGGACCAACTCGGCCTGCTGTCACCGGAGGAGCCCCTGTCAGGCAAGCGCTCGCAGGAGATCACGCGGGCGTTCGTGACGGCGTTCTTCGACCTGCATCTGAAGGGCGTGGACCGCAAGCTGCTGGACAGGCCGTCCGCCGAGCACCCGGAGGTGGTCATCCACAAGACGGGCTGATCGGCCGGCACGTTGCGCGGGTGCCCCGGGTCCTGCCTGGCCGGCGGCCGCGACGGCCACGTCGTGCGTTCCTTCGCCGGCCAGTCCGTCAGCCCATCAACGACCGAAGGCGCATGGCGGCAAGAACAGGAAGCAGGTCGCCAAGGGGCACCCGCGGCCGAATTCGCACGGCTTGTCTCAGGGCAGGAGTTGGGTGGCGAGGCACTCCGCGGCCCAGTGCTGCCATTGCTCCGCAGTCCAGTGTCGTTCGGTCACCAACAAGGTGTACGTCTCGGGGCCGAGCAGCGTCATGGCGATGTCGGCGGCTGACGCGGCGTCGTGGCCCTCCCGCAGGCCGTCGGGGGACTTGGCCTCCAGGGCGTGAGCGAAGCGAAGTTGCACGGTGTGCCGCTGGCGGAGGCCGGCCTGCCACAGGTCGGCGAGCTCGGGTTCGGAGGCGGCAGCCGCTCGTACGACCTCCAGGACCGGCGCGGCCCGCTCCAGGATGCGGCGGGCGCCGGCCGCCTGGAGGCGCAGCTGCGTCACCGGGTCCGGTTCGGCGAGGACTTCGAGCGCCCAGGGGCGGTCGAGGGTGGCGACGGGATCCGCGTCACCGGCGACGGCGGTGTCCAGGACTTCCTTGAGCAGGACGCGCTTGTTGCCGAAGGTGAAGTACACGGTCTGGACGCCGACTTCGGCGGTTCGGGCGATCTCGCCGATGGTCGTGCCTGCCCAGCCCCGTTGCGTGAAGAGTCGCCCCGCCGCGTCGATCATCCGCAGTCGGGTCTGCCGGGCCCTCTCCGCCCGTGTCATGGGCTCAGTCACGCGGATTCATCCCCTCCTCTTTGACTGTAGTGGCACTACAGTGTACTTCACTGGAGTATGACTACAGTGAAGTCGGGTTCTGCGGGGCGGGTCCTGGTCGTCGGCGGCTACGGAGCCGTGGGGTCCGTGGTGACCGGCACGCTGGCTGAGTGGTTTCCCGGACGCGTCGTCCCCGCGGGGCGCGACGAGGTGAAGGCTCGTCGGCTCGGCGGAGTGCGCGTGGACGTCGGCGACCCGGCCGGCTTTGGGCGGATGCTGGACGAGCTGGGTGATGTGAGCGCCGTGGTGCTGTGCGTGGAGCCGCCGGACGCGGGACTCGCCCGGATTTGTATCGAACGTGGCCTGCACGTCGTGGACGTCGGTGCGACCCGCCGGATGCTTGAGGATGTGGAGGCCCTGCACGGGACGGCGACTACGGCGGGGGCCGCGGCAGTGCTCAGCGTCGGCGTCGCACCCGGCCTGACCAACCTGCTCGCCCGACGTGTCCACGACGCCGTTGGCGGCGCCGAACGGATCGACCTGACTGTGCTGCTCGGCGCGGGAGAGCGGCACGGCGCCGACGCCGTGCGGTGGACGGTCGCCAGCGTCAGCGAGCCCGTCACCGCCCCCGCGCGGCGGCTGTCGCTGCCCGGCTTCGGTGTGCGGACCGCCCACGCGTTCCCGTTCTCCGATCAGTACACCCTGCGGCGTACCCTCGGCGTCCCAGAGGTGACCACGCGGCTGTGCCTGGACTCCCGTCCGCTGACGGCGGCCCTCTTCGCACTGCGCCGGGCCGGGTTGCTGCGGGGCGCCGGCGGGGCACGCCGGCAGAGGCTGCTCACCGGCGCGTTCAGCCGCGTCCACATCGGTGCGGACGGCTTCGCTGTCCGGGCCGACGCGCGCCGAGGCGACCGTCACGCGACCTTGACGCTCACGGGGAAGGGGCAGAGCCACGCGACGGGCCTGGTGGCCGCCCACGTTGTCCGCACGCTCCTCACACACGGCCTACCGGCCGGCGTGCACCACCTCGAACAGCTGGCGGCGCTGACCGCCCTGCCGGAACAGCTGGCCTCCTACGGCATCACCACAACCCGCTGATTCGCCACTGCGCGGCAGTGCCCACACGCAGGGCGAGGCGGCGCTTCCGGTCCGCGTGCGCGGGTACGGCGGACTGAGAGCCGGGGGAGGACTGCGTGGGCAGCGGTTCATGGTGGGGTTGCTCTGGGCGGAGAGACAGGGGGATGCTCCAGTCCGCCTTGAGTGCCGCAAACTGACGACGCGCACCGCGCAGCCGCCGCCGTCGGGCTCAGCGCAGGAGCATTGCCGCGAAAACCGTCCGTCAAGCACTCGAGGGCTGTGTTGGCGCATGCTGTTCGGGGCCGTCGGTCCACATAGTCCAGCCGCCGGAAGGGCGGCCCCGCCGATTGCCGCGACGGCGGCTGGTCGGGTTGTGGCTGCCTCAGGGCGTGCTTCGAGCGTCGCCGTCTGCACGCCGTGTCACGAGGCCTCAGGCCGCTTTGCCGACTTGCCGTCGCTTGTCGCCGCCGCGGGATTAAAGCCGGGGGGAAGCCTGCGAGCGAAGTGCTGTGGAAGCAACTCGGATCGGCAGGCATAGGTTGCGTATGGTCCGCGCGTCCTTGTGAGTGTTGAGGAACGGGAGGGCCTATGGACCCGCAGGATCACGAAAGATTCCGGGACTTCGTCGACGTCCGGTGGAGCGCCCTGTTGCGCCTGGCGAACTTGCTCACCGGCGGCGACCGGCACGAGGCGGAGGATCTCGTACAGATCGCTCTGGTGAAGGCGCTGGGCCGCTGGCGGCACATCGACGACCCGGAGAGTTACGTGCGCAAGGTGATGTACCGGCACCAGATCAGCCGCTGGCGGCTGCGTCGCCCGCACCGCGAGGCCACGTTCGCCACGCTGCCGATGGACCTCGGCGTCGCTGACGACACGGCCTCCGCCGACCTGCGGATCACGGTGGGTCAGGCGCTCGCCCGGCTGACCCCGCGGCAGCGCACGATGCTGGTGCTGCGTTATTTCGAAGACCTGTCCGAAACGGAGGTGGCGAGCGCCCTGGGATGTTCTGTGGGCACGGTGCGCAGCACCACCCATCGGTCGCTGGCCCGGTTGCGCAGTGTCGCGCCGGAGCTGGGCGCCCCGGCCCAAGCCGCAGTCACCGTACGGAACAGCAACGTGCCGAAGGGGGCCCACACATGAACGCCGACCAGCTGGACCGCGCGATCCGGGATGTCCTGCACGGATGGGCCCCCGAGAACTCCAGCGCTCCCAGGGGCATCGCCGACCGAATCGTGCGCCGCCACCGACGGCGGAGCCGCATGCGCGTCACCGGCGCGGCTCTCGGCCTCACGGGTATCGCCTTCGGTGCGCTGCTAGCCACCGGTGCGGGTGGCGACGACGGGACGCGACAGCCCGCTTCGCGGGTGAGCAAGCAGAGCAACCTGCTGTGGCAGACCACCCTGCCAGGCAAGTCCTGGGACGCCTGCACCACCGGTCCTCGTGCCGTCTACTGCCGAGGGGCGGAGTACGACGCCATCGGCCTGGACACCCGTACCGGAAAGGTTGCGTGGCAACAGAAGGCCAAGGACGACAACAGCGGGAGGACTCCGGCTGGATCGCTGCCCGGGGCCCGCGACGGAGTGCTCTATACCTACGCCGATCACGCCCCGGGCGCGCCCGCGGCCGGCACCGACCTCGTCGCCCTCGACATCGGCAGCCGAAAGGTGCTGTGGAAGCACGAGCTGGCGGACGACAGCCGTCAACGGTCCTCTGCCGTGCTGTTCGACGGAGGGATCCTCGCCAACGCCCCGACCTTCAAGAGCGTGGCCGCGCTGGACGACAGGACCGGCCGGACGCTGTGGACGCACTCGTGGAAGCAGGCAGATTGCGACCGGGCCGCGATCGGCGGCGTCCCGTACCTGATGTGCTCGCCGGACAGCGAGAAGGCCCCGCAGCGCAGCACCGTCGTCCGGTTGGACCCGGCGACCGGCGCGCCGCGGACGGTCGCGACCGTCAAGGGCCCGACGGCCTACATCGGCACGGACGGTGATGCGGTGCTGCTGGGCGGCATGGCCGGCGGACAGAAATTCTTGGGTGACCCCGGGCCCGCCACCCTGATCCGCGTCGACGTCAGCTCGGGCAAGGTGTCGCAGCACCGCGTCAACAGTCTGCCGATGGGCGTGGTCGCGGACGGCATCATTCTGGCGTCCGGCGGGAACGGCAGCGCCGTCGCGTATTCGGCCGACGACGGCAAGCGGCTGTGGTCGCGCGACCTCGGGCTGAAACTCCGCAAGGACTCGCGCGATCCCATGATGCGGGAACTGCCCTCTGACGCTGCGGTGGATCTCGGTAGTCGGGTGGCGTACTACCTTGATCCGTCCGGGCATCTGGTGGGCCTCGACCTGGACAGTGGCGCGACGCGCTGGCGCGGCGAGGTCCAGGTGCCGAAGAGTGAGGTGGAGGCGGGGATCGCCCCGGAGCTGATGGTCTACGATCACGGCCTCATCGGCCAGGTCGGCGGCGAGCTCTTCCGGATCAAGCCCATGCTGCCCAAGGCGCGTTCGTAGCGAGGGACGAGGGGGCGGGCGGGCTCGTGTCCCGCGCCGGCTGCGGAATGTGGTCGGCGCGGGACGATGCTTCGGCACCGGGGCGCAGGCTCGGGGCGTGCCTTCATCCGTTCCACACATCCGGGGAATGTCGTCGGTGCGCCAGTGCGCTATGCCTGTTTGGGCTGGGGGTGGTGACCGTTTATGAACGGACTGGTGGCCCGACGTTCGACCGGCGGGCGGCTTCGGGACCCCATGAGGAATCAAACGGCCGTTGAGGCACCGGTGATAATGGCGGGATGAATCCAATCGCCCGCTGGACGGTACTGGTCTGCGTCGGATGTGCCGCCCTCCTGTCCGGGTGTACCACGGACAGCGCTCGCTCCTCTGCGCCGCCTGGTCCCACGACCACTTCTACCGTCGCCCCGGACGGGGCAGTCCAGTTGGCCGAGCGCTACCGTGAGTCCGGCGGAGAGAAAGACGTGTACGGGATCCAGCGCAGTTCCGGTCCGGAGGGCGTCCCCCTGCTGATCGTTTGGACGCGCAATCCCGACGAAGACGCTGAGATCTTCGACAACCTCAAGGGGTCGATCACGGGGTACCTGGAGCGCGAGGAAGGGCTGTCGCTGGGAGGCGGCTACCTGATGGACGTCTTTGGCCCGGACGGCACGCTGCAGCACCGCCTCGACGCCCGCGCGTAGCCCTGGCGGGCGCGACAGTTCTATCTCCAAGCGTCACGGATATGGGCTGCCGCTGTCCGAGGTTGTCACCCCGATCACCGATTCAACCTGCGCCTCAACGTGCAAGTCGGCGGTGGCAGATGAGGGCTGCGTGATGCCGACGAAAGCCGGGCGTAGTGGCGCTGGTGCTCGGCGCGGCCGTGAACGGGTGACGCGAACGGTCTTTGGCCCTACGATCCCGCTCATGTCGATCACCCCGTCCATACCCGTCGTCCAGGGGCGCAAGAAGACCTCCCTTCAGTACGACGGCGATGCATTGTTCCTGCACCGCCCGCACGAGGAGGTGCGCATTCCGCTGGCGGCGGTTGCGCGACTTCGTGTCGAGGGGCGGTCCGTTGTGATCGACCTGACGGCGTCGGCCGGCACGGAGCCGGTGGCGCACCGGATCGACGGGGCGAGCGAGGCGGGGGCCGCCATGTTCGTCGCGGCCGTGAACGCAGCCCTGCCAGGGGCGGCCGGGCGGGACACGACGGCCGACGGGTCCGCCCTCGTCGAGGCGCGGACCTGGCCGAGGAGCCGACGGGAGAGGAAGGTGCGGCTCGTCAAGCTGTGGTCGGCCGCCGCCCTCGGTCTGGTCGTGGTCCTGTGTGCGCTCATCTCCGTTGCCGGGGAGGCGGTCGGAGTGGTCCTCTTCGTGCCCATGGGCGGCATCGCGGCGGCGTCCCTCGTCGGGGGCGGCGTAGCGCTGTCCAGTTGGTACCGCGAGTGGCGCCTGACGCGGCATGGCATCACAACCTTCGCCGCTGAGTTCCCGAGCGAGCCCGGGATGTACCTGTACACGGACCCGGCGGGCCTGATCCGCAACGTGTTCACCTGGGCGGGCCGGGTGGGCGTCAAGGTGAGCTACGACCCGCGCGACCCGGGGAACGTGGTCCTCCCGAGGTCGCCGCTGGTGCGGCGCGGGGAGCTCTGTCTCGGTCTTTTCCTCGCCTTCTGCGGGTTGTTCTTGTTCGCCGGCATGATCGCGATGACCGTCCAGGCGTTCCTCGGCACACTCAATCTGTCCGAACCCGCATAGCGGCGGGTATCACCGTCGCGTCCCAGCACAGGGAACCCAGGCACGCCTCGCACTCTCCGGGCCGCGATCGTCACCGCCGGCCCCGCTGTTCGCACGGACGCGTACGACGCGGCCGACCGCATCCGCTCTCCTACCGCCTCTGACACCGCGAATACGGACGCGCAGGAAGACCCGGATGCCTCCCTCGCTACGGCGACCGCCCTGGCATGGTCCACGCAACCGAGCCCGGGGCCGTCGCCGGTTCGATCCGCTGCCACACCGGCCCTCCCTGTCAGGAGCGCGGGGCTTTCTCGCCGTGGACGGCTGTGTATTCGGCTGCGAGCCAAGGGCCGAGGTCGTTGATGAGCATGCTGAGCACCGCCGGATCAGCTGAGGGTGCACGGCCAACGGCCGCGGCGTCACGCATCTGCTTGACACGCTCGGGGTAGTAGTGGCCGAAGAGTTCGGCGGACTGATCGAGGTCGCTGGTCCAGCCACCCCATTGGGGCATGATCAGGGTGAATCCTGTGCGGACGATGCGACGGCCGACGAAACGGCTGAGGGCCTGGCGATCGGCGTACGTTGTGGCTTGGGCCGCCCTGGCACGCCAGCGTGGCAGCACACGGGCGAGGTCACCGTTGGTCTCCCGCGCGAGTAGGGCTGTGGGGCGGTAACGGGACAGTTCCTCTGCGAGGTCAGGGCCCAGCAACGGGGTGCAGAGGCAGGCGATGAAGAATCCGCCGTCGTGACGTTCGACATCGCTGAGCAGAACCCTCTTGCTGGTCAACAGGATTCCGGCACCGTCGATCTGCGGGTGTGCGCGGTCGAGTACGGCCTCGATCGCTTTGGCGTCGGCGCGGTCGGCTTCGGTGGGTTCGTCGTGGAGGGCGAGCTGGAGGTCGAGGTCGGAGACTCCAGGAGTGGCGGTGCCGCGAGGGACGCTGCCGTAGAGGTAGGCGCTGTGCAGGCGCGTTCTGCCGAACGTTGCGGCGATATGTGCCCGGGCCGCATCGACGACGGGGACGAACGCTGACGGCACTCGGTCCAGTGCGCCTTCGCGTGCGATCGTCCCGTCATGGTCCAGCCCTCGTTCACTCATGGGGCCACTGTGCCTTGCGCCGCTGGTGGTGAGCCCGCTGCTGGTGCCGTGGAGCTGCCGTATGGCTCCGCTGCCTTCGTTGTCGTAGGAGTTCTCTTGCGGTGCGGAGACCGAGATCCGCTTGCCGTCGCGGTTGAAGTCGGCCATGCGGACCGCGGAGCCGAAGACGCCGTTGTTCTCGGCGGTGCCGCGGGTCTTCGAAGTGTTCTGGAGAAGTCGCACAGAACCGGTCGTGCTCGCCCCGCCGGATCCGCTGCGCAGAAGAAGTACATCGCCTCCGCGTAGGCGCCGGCCAGTGACTCGTGGGGGACGCTTACGGCCAGTTCGGCGTATGCGGACTGTGCCCAACACGGTCGCGGGTACGACTGCAGCGCGCTGGTACGCCGCCCCGCTCGCGTACCCCCTCCGCGGCCGCGACGCCCTGCGGGATTGGGAGTCACGAGGCCAACTGCTCTTGTGTGCGGTGACACGAGTGGGTCGGTCCCATGTCACGCTCGGGCTGGCTGATCTCGGCCCACACCGCGTCGAGGGAGAGGCCGAGGACGTCGGCGATCGCCGCGATGGTGGGGAAGGCGGGGGTGGCCACGCGGCCCGTCTCGATCTTCCGGAGGGTTTCCGGTGAGACACGTGCGGCGAGCGCGGTATCGAGCATCGAGCGCTCTCCTCTGGCCCGTCGCAGCAGGGCGCCGAGGCGCTGTCCGCGTTCGACCTCTGCGGGAGTGAGCGGCAGTCTGACCATGGCTCCCATTCTAATACCGGTACAGTATGGCCGGTATAATTATTGGCTACGTCATGAGGGCAGCACATGATCGAGATCCTGAACTCCACCCTGCTGGACCGAGCGAGAGGCACAGGCGCCCTGGTCGCTGGCATCCTGCAGGCGCTGAAGAGCCGCAGCGCGATCGGCACGAACCTTCTGGACATCGATCGATGGACCAAGGCCGTGATCGTCGAGGCTGGAGCAACGTCCTGTTATGTCGACTACGAGCCATCCTTCGGACGCGGCCCGTTCGGCCACTACATCTGCACGGCAGTCAACGACGCCGTGCTTCACGGACGGCCACACGACTACACGCTTGCTGACGGCGATCTGCTGACCCTCGACCTCGCGATCTCCAAAGGCGGAGTCGCTGCAGACGCCGCCATCAGCTTCATCGTGGGCGACGCAAAGCCCCCGGAGAGCGTCGCGATGATCAGCACAACCGAACGCGCGCTGGCCGCAGGAATCGCCGCTGCCGGGCCCGGGGTTCGCATCGGTGACATCTCCCATGCCATCGGTACAGTCCTCAGCGAGGCGGGGTACCAGATCAACACCGAGTTCGGAGGCCACGGAATCGGATCAACGATGCACCAGGACCCGCACGTTCCGAACACCGGTCGGCCTGGCCGTGGATACAAACTGCGACCCGGGCTGCTGCTGGCACTGGAGCCGTGGGTCATGGCGGACACCGCTCAACTCGTCACTGATGCCGACGGGTGGACGCTGCGAAGTGCGACAGGCTGCCGGACAGCACACAGTGAGCACACGATCGCTATCACCGACGACGGAGCTGAAATCCTCACCTTGCCGAAGCAGGGGTAACCGGTGAGGTCGGAGCCCCCACGTCTCTCTCTTTCAAACGCCCCGCGGGTCGTGCGTGCGCTCAAGCTTGCGCATCGGTAAGCCGCCGGGTGGTCACGCCGGATCGTCGCGTACAGCTTGGCGGTAACACTCGCGATGGCGACGGCGATTTCGGGGCTGGCGTGGGAGGTCAGGGTGAGGCGTCGCTCCCGTAGCCAGCCAGCCAGCCGCACCGGCACTTCCCGTGGGCAGTTCGTCGGGGGAGTACCAGGATCCCGGCGGGGCCGGAGCCGCATGCGCGACGACCGGATCCCGGCCTCCGCCCGGCCGTCACATCGTGGACCGACCGGCTTGCGCCGCGGTGTCGGTGTGCCGGAGCTCAGCGAGGAGTTCGCTCTGTCCGGCCAGTAGTTCGGTGAGGATGCGCCGTGCGGCACGCAGGAGTTCCGCAACGTCGCCGCCGGCCAGAGCGTAGCTGACGGTGGAGCCTTCACGGATGGAGACAACGATGCCGGACCGGCGCAGTACGGCGAGTTGCTGGGAGAGGTTGGACGGTTCGATCTCGATCTCGTTCAGGAGTTCGCGCACGGGTACGGGGCCGTTCTGAAGCAGTTCCAGTACGCGGATCCTGACGGGATGTCCGAGCATGCGGAAGAACTCCGCCTTGACCTGGTACAGCGGCACCTGCATGCGACAACACTCCCAACCGGGTTCGACCGTTCGAAGGCCCGCCGGTCAGACCTGCGGGACCTTCGATGTGCAGCACCAGCCATCCTCCCGTCTCCCGGCTCCGGCCTGCGCCTCGGTGACCATATTCAGATGTGCCGAGTTGAAGATTCTTTCAACTCATGGGCATGCGTGAGCCGGGAAACAGGCGGGCTACAGCTCCAGTTCCGCTTCGATGCGCTTGAGCTGGTGCCTGGCCATGGCCAGGTTCGCCCGGCCCTTGTCCAGGACGATGTACAGGAACAGGCCGTTGCCCCCGCGGCCCGTGATCAGCCGGATGAGGTGGTACTGGCTGCCGAGGGTGATCAGCACATCCTCGATCTCCTCCTTGAGGCCCAGCATCTCCATGGTGCGGACCTTCGCCCGGATCACATCGGTGTTCCCCGCCGCGGCCACCGACAGATCGAGTCCCTCGCCCCCACCCAGCGAGCCCAGGGCCATGCCACTCGTGTAGTCGACCAGTGCGGCCCCCACGCTCCCCTCGATCGAGGTCATCGCCTCCTTCAGAGACGTCTCCACACTCAGCATCAATTACTCGCTTCCTTGGTTCTCGACGACCCCGGCCGGATTCACGCCCGGCCGAGGGGTGACCGCAGACGCTACCCACTGGCCGTCAGGGGTACGGGAGCATAGGGAATCTGGTCGGAACCGACCGCCCATGCCCTAGCATCCGCCCTGCAATTTGCTGGCCTGCGGCCGAGGACGAGGCGTCCGGGGCACAAAAGGGGCTGCCCGAGATCTCGGACGGCAGGCGCAGGTCGAGCGGCCGTTGCATCAACCGTGCGGTGGCCCGCCGCTTCTGCGCTTCGCGGCATTTGCGTAGAGCGGCGTCCGCCTTCAGCGGCGTGGGAGCTGGGCTCGGCGCCCTCCGCCCGGCGTCCCGCGGGCCTTCTCGCTCCGGCCGCCAGGCCCAGTTCCTCAGCGCCTCTGGGGTGATCCCCGGATCATTGGCTGCCGAGTTGATCGGCGCTCACGGCCGCGACCCGTACAGCGCCAGCGTGTCCGCCTCGAACTCCGGCGGACAATGCTTCATGACCGCGGGACATCCGTTTCACTGGACTCAAGGTCAAGTGTCTCGGTCGTACAGGGTCCGGGGTCAAGGCTCGTGCTGCTGTGGCCCCGGTGACCGGCCCCAGACCTTCCGGGGGGTACGGAAACGGATCACATGAGCCCGAAGCGGTGGCGAAACGGCCCCCAAGGCACTCGGGCGACGTGCGTGCTCTGGCCTGACCCCGAACGCTCAGCTGGCCAACTCGAATGCTCAGCGGGGTACGGCGGAGCCCCGGTGCCACCGTGCGGGTGAAGGCCACCACGCCGCGACACAGTGACCGGAAGGCTGGTGGGTCGGACGGGGTTCAATGGGCTCGCTATGGCATCACCCTGGTCTTTCGCACCGGAAGCCTTGTGGCGCGGTGAAGTGCCCGGTCCGGGCTGAGCCGCGCCCGTCCCGGTCGCGCACCCGTATTCAGTGGAGAACATCAGTAGCCGAGTAGAGGTGGTGTCCAGCGATGGACCAGCGGTTGACGGTGCTCAGCGAGAGCCGGGATGATCCGTTTGCTCTGCACCTGGCCGCCTCGGCGGTGCTCGACGACCGAGGAGCCGTGGTCGGATGGAGCCAGCGGGCCCAGGAGGTGCTCGGCTACCCGGAGACAGCGGTGATCGGCCGTCCGGCGCTCGAAGTCCTGATCGATCCCCGCGGCCTGCCGGCCGCAAAGGACGCCGCGGCGACGTGCAGAAGAGCCGGGGGCTGGTTCGGCGTACTGGCGGTGCGGCATCGCAGCGGACGGCTCGTGGAGATGGGGTTCAGGGCACGCGCGCTGCTACGCGAAGACGATATCCGCGAGTGGTTCCTCCTCGGGGCGCCGGCGGCGGAAATCCTCGAGTGGCAGAGGGACCGCGCGGTTCTCGACGGGCTGTTCCACCGGTGCCCGATCGGCCTTGTCGTCCACAGCCCCGACATGACGATCCTCCGGGTCAACCGGGCAATCGAACGGTTCACCGGCGTTCCGGCCGCGTCGTTCACAGGAATGCCCACCGGCGCGCTGCTGGTCGCCGAGGACGCGCGCAAGGCTGTGGACCGAGTGCGCCAGGTGATGCAGACTGGGAAATCACTGGTCTACACCGAGCAGTACTCCCGCTTGGAGCGGCATCCGACACGAGAGCGGGCCGCGTCCGTCTCCGCCTTCCGGTTGGAGGACCCGGCGGGGCGGGTCCTGGGAGTGGCCGAGACCGTCGAGGATGTCACCGAACGCCATCGAGCCCGGCTTCGGCTGGCGCTCATCGCCCAAGCCGGCACCCGCATCGGAACCACACTCGACCTGGGAGAGACGGCCTGGGAGCTCGCTGATGTGATGGTTCCTCACCTTGCCGACCACGTATCGGTGGACATGGCGCAACCAGTGACGCGGGGTGAGGAACCGGCGCAGGGCTCGAGGGAGCCCGTCGTACGGGTGGCGGTGAGCAGCGTACTGGCCCAGCAGCCCGAACTGCTTCAGCCGGGTGGTGAGCCCTTCGAGTTCGCATCAGGCACCCCACAAGCCAGGTGCCTGGCCGATGGGCGGGCCGTATTGGAATCGGTTCTTCCGCCTGACTGGTTCTCCGGGGAACCACGCCAGGGTGAGCACGCTCCGGATCCGGGTGTCCACTCTCTGATCGTGGTACCGCTGGCAGCACGGGGGCTGGTGCTTGGCACGGTGAGCCTGTGGCGCTCGCGGCGCCCCGACCCGTTCGAAGCAGACGACCTCACACTGGCCGGGGAAATCGCCTCGCGCGCCGCTGTGTGCATCGACAACGCCCGGCGCTACACGCAGCAGCAACGGACCGCGCTCACCCTGCAACGCAGCCTGCTACCGACGGCAGTTCCCCAGCAAATGGCCGTGGAAGTGGCTCCCCGCTACCTCCCCGCGAGAGCAGCCTCGGGGCTGGGCGGCGACTGGTTCGATGTCATCCCCCTGTCCGGGGCCAGGGTCGCGCTCGTCGTCGGCGACGTGGTCGGTCACGGCCTCCACGCCGCAGCCACCATGGGCCGGCTGCGTACTGCCGTGCACACCCTTGCCAGCCTGGATCTGGAACCGGACGAGGTTCTCTCCCGCCTGGACGACCTGGTCGACCTGCTGTCCGCCGAACAAGAAGCAGTCGGTGAACGGCCTGTGGGCGAGCAGGTCATCGGCGCCACCTGCCTGTACATCCTCTACGACCCGGTCTCCCGGCTATGCTCCGCGGCCCGCGCCGGCCATCCGCCACCGGCGGTGACCACCCCCGACGGACAGGTGAGCCTGCTCGACCTGCCGGCTGGGCCACCGCTCGGCCTGGGCGGCCTGCCGTTTGAGGCCCAGGAGTTCGAACTGGCAGAGGGAAGCCTGCTCACCCTCTACACCAACGGACTCATCAGTGAACGCCACATCGACCTCGACACGGCTCTGGCACGGCTGTTCGCGGAGCTCAGCCGCCCCGCTGACCCCCTGGAACAGACCTGTCAGGCGGTGATCGACTCCCTCGTGCCCGCACACCCCGCCGACGACATCGCCCTCCTCGTCGCCCGCACTCGCGTGCTCCCGCCGCAGAACGTCGCCTCCTGGCGACTTCCGCTGGACGCGACCTCCGCGGCTCAGGCGAGGACGCTGACGACTGCCCAGCTGACGCAGTGGGGTTTGGATCACCTCACCTTCACCACCGAGCTCATCGCCAGCGAGTTGGTCACCAACGCCTATCGGTACGCCAGCGGTCCCATGACCCTGCGGCTCATCCGTGAACGATCTCTGATCTGTGAGGTCACCGACACCAGTCACACATCACCGCACCTGCGCCGGGCACGCCCCAGTGACGAGGGGGGACGTGGCCTGCTCCTGGTGGCCCAACTGACCGAGCGCTGGGGCACACGCTACAGCCGCGAGGGGAAGACCGTCTGGACCGAGCAGCCACTGTTGGGGCTGTAGATCGTCCGCCGCCGGTACGCGATGGCTCTGGACGTCGATCGTTGCCGGCAGCCCGCAAGCCAAGAGGCGTGCTGGGCCTTGACTACTTTCACCGTGGGTCGGAGACAGGAGACCGAGGCTGCCTCCCCGTAGATCTCGGGGCAACCGGAGGTCCTTCAGTTCGAACCCACGGGTCCACCGGGGTGCGTCAGGCCGATGCATCCATGGGTTCGGGTGAACACGAGGACGCTGCGGAATCCGAAGGGTCTCGGCGGTGACGCCGCCTTGAATGTCCTCGGCCATCACGACCGCCTGCCGAACTGCCAGTTGTGTCGGCCTACGGGTCCGGGGTCGAGATGGCGCGTGCCGGGTCCGGTACCGGCCTCCGGACCAACGCCGCCGTGCCCGGCCGGGTGGCGCCGTTGTGGGACCGCCGCGGCCCCGTAGGCGATCGGCTCGTCCCCGGTCGAGCGGCAGCGCCAGGTCGGCGCCCTGCCCCGTGCCGAGGCCTACCGTCAGGTCTGATCCGCGGCGCGCAGCGCCCTCGCCAGCCATTCCAGCTCCTCGCTTGTGTCGGGTGACGAATCCTGCCCGCGCACACGGGCGAGGAGCCTGCGGTAGTGCTCCGCTCCGGCCTTGATCCCAGCCTCCAGGCTGCGCAGCACGGCGGCCCGATCAGAGTCACCGAACAGCTCGGACAACACCTCGGCCGCTGCCGGCCCTTCGGGAGCAACCCCGCTCTTTCTGGCCTCCGCGACGGTCTGCACGATCTGCCTGGCCCACCAGATGGACGCCCCGGGGGGAGGGCCCTGCCCCGGTACGGGCGTGTTGAGCTCCATCCATGTGCGCAACCGGGCGCGGAAACCGGGGTCCCGCACCCATTCGGCCAGTTCGATCCAGGCGTCGACCTGCTCAGGTGTGGGATCGTCGGGCAATTCGATGCTGTAGGTGCGCATGCGGTCGCGCAGGCGCGGGTCGTCGAGGCCGCCGAACACCTCCTCCTTGAACTCGTCGATGATCTGCTTGCGCTCGGCGGCGGAAAGCCGCGCCAACCGGTTCATCAGTGCTGTCTCCTCAACGGTCGAACCCCGCTTCGCCACGGTGGACAGGACGGCCCGGCTCACCTTGAGCGAGCGGATCTGCGCGTCTAGCGCGGCCACATGAGCGTCGGCGGCCTCCGCTACCGTGGTGCGCCCGCTCAGGACGCGGCACACCTCGTCGAGCCCGAGCCCCAGCTCCCGCAGGGTGCGGACCAGTTCGACGCGGGCCACGGAGTCGGCGTCGTACAACCGGTAGCCGCCTGCGGAGCGGGCCACAGGCGGCACCGCGCCCTCGTCCGACCAGAAGCGCAGGGTACGCACCGGAAGCCCGGTGCGGTGCGCGAGCCGGCCAATGGTGAGCACGTCGGGGTGTTCGTCGTCCATGAGTAGGATCCTGAACCCTCCGGCGGCTGGAGACTCAAGTGCCGTTCTCACCACCGCAGCGCGCACAACATGCGCCTCCTCGCCTTCGACCGGACTGCAGACTGATCAGGCCGGACGACGAAGCTGCGCGAACCTTGAAGCCACGTCACTGACCCGCCGATCACGCGAACGAGTGCGGAGCACCAGGCCAGGGGCTCAGGGCACCGGCAGGAACCACTGGAACCCACGGGATGTCGCACCTACTGGTCGTGTCTCCGATCCTCCCCGGGCGCGGTGCCTACCGGACAAGGGCGCCTGCGGCCGCAGGTTGGCAGGTTGATGGCGCTCTTGCACATCGTTTCTGTCCGCACTTCCGCGAACGAATCGTCTCCGAACCTCACTCAGATGACTCGATACGATCGCGGCTCGCGGACCCCACCAGCAGCGTTACCCGCTGCGTACAGGGCGAGGGCCAGGGCCGCGTCTGCGCCTGGATGTGTCCGGCAAGGCGGCCAGCCGGGCTGGAGGACCAGCTCGCGCGATCGATCTGGTCCTGAGCGCCGTAGCGCTGTGGACGACGACCGGGCACCGTTGTACGAGCGGTGTCCGGGGTGCCCTTCTCCTGGTCCCGGCGGCTCGGACGCGGCTGTTGCCGCACGGGGCGCGTGGACTGTGGGCTTCGGTAGTCTCGGCTCAGTAAACGGTACGTAAGGGAAGACTCGGGGGACGATTATGACGGCTCATCAGCAGGATCCGGTGCCGGCCGGCGGAGCGAACACTTTGGGAACGGATGCGGAAGTCTTCCAGCCGCTGGCCGACGACGACCCGCGTACGGTGGGCGGATACCTGCTCAGCGCCCGGCTCGGGGCCGGTGGCATGGGCAAGGTCTACCTCTCGTACACGCCTGGTGGGCGACCCGTGGCAATCAAGGTGATCCGCCCCGAGTTCGCTGAGGATCCGGAGTTCCGCCGCCGGTTCCAGCAGGAGGTGCGGGCCGCGCAGCGGGTGCAGGGCATCTACACCGCGCCGGTGATCGACAGCGATACCGAGGGCCCGCAACCGTGGTTGGCCACCGCTTACGTCCAAGGGCCGTCCTTGCACTCGGCAGTTGCCGCGCACGGGGCGATGCCGGTGGCGTCCGTCCTGCTGCTCGTGGCAGGGATCGCCGAAGCGCTGCAGGTCATCCACCACGCGGGGATCGTCCACCGCGACCTCAAGCCGTCCAATGTGCTCCTCGCGGTGGACGGACCGCGCGTGATCGACTTCGGGATCGCGCGTGCCGCCGACACCACCGCACTGACTGGAACCGGCGTCAGCGTCGGCACCCCCTCGTTCATGTCGCCCGAACAGGCGGCCGGGACGAGCTGCACGGAGGCAACCGACGTCTTCGCTCTCGGCCAGATCGCGGTGTTCGCCTCGACAGGCGCCGCCGCGTTCGGTGACGGAGCCTCGCACGGCGTCCTCTACCGGATCGTCCACGAGGAACCGGACCTGTCACGGCTGCCGGACGAACTACGGGAAGTCGTCACCGGCTGCCTCAACAAGGATGCCGAGCTGCGGCCGTCCACCGCCCAGATCATCGAAATGTGCGGCCGGGCGTCCCAGGACCCGGCGCTGCGCCGTCCCGGCGGCTGGTTGCCGTCCTCCTATGCCGCTGACCTCACCCATGCAGCCGCGCCCACTCCGCCGCCGGGAGTGGCGCATCCGGCGACGCAGGCGGCACCCGGCTCAGCGTCGGCGTACCTGGCGACGCAGTCGGCCCCGCACACGCCGCCGATTCATCCACCCACCCAGCCCGTACATCCGCACGCCGCGCCTTCGCAGCCTCTTCGCTCTGCAGCGGCGGGCCATCCCGCCTACTCCCCGACCGTCGGACACCCGGTCCAGCCGACGGCCGGGTCTCCTGGCAGCTACCCGGGCCACACAGTTGCCGGTGCCGCAATGGGACCCTCGTCGGGGGCGACGTCGCCCGGGCAGCCCCGCAAGCACAATCGCGCTGGGCTGGTCGCCGCAGGACTGGCCGTTGCCGCGCTGATCGGCGGCGGTGCCTACCTGCTGGGACAACAGGAGACCGACAAGGGCTCGAAAAACGCCCAGGACAGGAAGGGGAGTAGCGCGTCGCAGTCCGGCGGCGCGACTTCGGGCGCGCCCGACACCAGCGGAAAGAGCAAGGCTCCGCAGGCCCCGAAGGGTGCCGTGTACAAGAACCTAAGCATCCCTATCGGTTACGCGGTGATGTTCGCCGACGAGCCACCGAAGCCGGAGGACGTGGACGTGTTCTACGAGGGGGATTTCGGCTACGCCCGCGACATGATCAACGGCGACGCGCTTGCCACCAACCAGACGAAGAACACCATGGCGCTGCTAGGGCCCGGAGAGCCGGGCTCGCTGGCCGGCTGCCGCGCCAACACCCGGTACACAACGTCCATCACGAAGGACAAGCTGGGCAAGGGTGCCAGGATCTGTGTGAAAACCGGCTCGGGCCACTACGGACTGGTCACTCTGCACGGTTTCGCGGACTCCCCGAGCCAGTACGTCAGTGTGGATCTCACGGTGTGGCGCAACGCGACCACCCCCTGAATCGGCCATCACGACCTGCAACGGTGCCCGTCCACCCCGCCCGCGCGGGAACAGCAGTGGCACATGACAGCGGTCCGGGACGGCGCGGACTCGGGTCGGCTCGGGGAGTGGGACGTAGCCACCCCTGTCCACGTCGGCTCCTTCACACGGTTGGGCGACTACGAGCTGGCTTGCCAGACGGAGACGGCGGAGCGGCTCCGAAAGGGCGGTCTGCCCGCTCTGTGGAAGCTGGCCGGCGAACAGTCCGGGCAGTACCGACGGGCGGCGGGGCTGCTCGTCGGATACGCCTTGTTGCGTGGTCGGGTGCGGCTTGGGACGGCGCCTATTGCCGAAGCTAAGGGCGCTGACAGCGCTTCACCTGCCGGCCTGTTGCTGAACGAACGAACCGGCGGCCGCGCCCTGGGGGGAGACCATCACGGCCGGAGTCCGATGAATCCCGGCACGATACCCGTGGGCCTACGCCGGTCCTGGTTATCCTGACTCGTTCTGAACCGCCCAGGGAGGTCCACATCATGAGTAGCACGACGTCGTCGTTGCCCCAGCAGATTGAGCTTTCGGGGGAGGGGCTCGTCCTCCGCGACTGGACGGAAGCGGACCTGCCCGAAATGCCAAAGCTGTTTGACCACCCCGACATCGCGCACTGGACGCCGATCGTCTCACCCTTCGACGAAGCCGCCGCCCGTGCACGGCTGGACCGCGACCGGCAGATGCGGGAGGAGGGCACGACCATCCTGCTCGCCATCACCGTCGACGGCGGCGCACCGCTCGGCGAGGTAATGCTGCGGCGTGCACCCGAAGGCACGGAGCTCGGGTACGTGGTCGGCCCGGCGCACCGCGGTCAGGGGCTGGCAGCGCGGGCGGTGCGGGTGATGGTCGCGTACGCCTTCGAGCAGCTGGGCGTGGAACAGGTGATCCTGGAGCTGGAGGCCGAGAATGCAGCCAGTGTCGCTGTGGCCACCAAGGCGGGTTTCAGGCTGCTTGACGTGCCGCTGATCACGGGGGAGGAGAAGGGGCGGCCTTATGCCTTGCAGACGTGGGGGCTGAGCCGCCCCTGACCCAGAGAATTCACCACGAGCACCTGACCGACTTCCCCCGGCGCCGGGCGCGGCCGCCGGTATAGGCAAGCACGCGCGTTCACGGGCGCGAGAGGCCGGGATGCGGACACGTGCACACTCATCGCCTCAGCCGGGCACCACGCCTTCACGCACTGCGTGCTCATAGAGTGCCGCCTCATGCGGCTAACGGGTCAAGGTGTCCGCCAGGGACACCTCTCTGTGGGCGCCGGTTGATTCATGATTACGTTGAAGTGTCAGGCGTGAAGGCGTATGTCCGAAGCGGATCGAGGCGCAACTCGTGCGGACCCGTGCAGTCCGCGGCAAGAGTGGCCACGCGCGCGCCGCACACGCACGCCATGTTGCGGCCTCCAGTTCCCAGCGGTCCGCAGCACCCGTGGTGGATGCCCGGGGAGCCGGTCAGCTGCAGACTCAGCACGTCCTCCGGATGCACAATCACGGAGTTCCTGGGCCCGGCAGCCACCATGCCGGTCATGGCGGGTGGCATGAGAAGAGCCCGATTCTCGTGAATGGTCACGTCCCGGGTGCCAGCGACCACGAAGGAGGCGCCCCAGGGTTGGGGATCGGTGGCACAGCTGCCTCGCGGGACTGTCGACGGTGCGAGCCAAGTCTTGCCGTGGCGGCCCCTGTCGTAAACGGAGACATCCGGAACGCCCGGAAGCTCTCGCACGTCCGGGGTAAGTGCGGCGCTGCAGTTCACGCAGTAGAAGACCGTTATACGAGCACGAAGCCGAGGAAGTGGTCGGCTCGTTGTTCGTAGCGACGATGCAGGCGGCGGAAGCCGTTCAGCCATGCCACCGTGCGTTCGACCACCCAGCGGTGCCGGCCGAGGCGTGCCGAGGATTCGATTCCCTTGCGTGCGATGCGGGGCGTGATACGTCGGCTGCGGAGCCATCGTCGCAAGTGGTCGTAGTCGTAACCCTTGTCCGCGTGGAGCTTGCTGGGCCTGCGCCGCCTCGGTCCGCGACGGGACCGGATCGGCGGGATCCCGCGCACCAAGGGCACCAGCCCCAGGCTGTCGTGAGTATTCGCAGCGGAGATACCAACCGACAGGGGCAGACCGTTGTGATCCGTGACCAGGTGGATCTTGGATCCGCTCTTGCCACGATCGGTCGGATTCGGTCCCGTCAACGGCCCCCTTTTAGGGCACGCAGGCTGACGGAGTCGATCGCACACCGCGACCAGTCCAGGTCGCCGTTAGAGCCGAGCCGGTCAAGCGCGACCCGGTGGAGTTTGGCCCAGACTCGGGCTGCCGTCCAGTCAGTGAAGCGGCGGTGCACCGTCTGCCACGAGGCGCCGAAGATCGGCGGAAGCTGGCGCCAAGTGCAGCCAGTAGTGGCGACGAAGATAATCGCGGCAAGAACCGCACGGTCATCGGCCCGACGTCGACCGCCGCCCTGCGGCCTGATCGGGGGCTGTGGAGGCACCGTCGTGAACAACTCCCATAACCCGTCCGGCATCAGGTTTTCCATCATTCCCACGCCGAGGACAACGACGGCGTTGCCCAAGAACTCGCGATGCGCGCCCCTGACTTGCGGGCGATCTTAGCTTCGCGCACTGATAGCCGTGTCGCCTCAGAGGCGATACGATACGTCTCGTCTAATCTTAGTCTCGCCCTGGAGGAGCACCATGGAACGCTTCATCGACGCAGCACCCGGTGTACGCCTCTGGACGGAGGACCGGGGCGCCACCGACGCGTCTCCGCTGCTGCTGATCATGGGAGCGCAAGCACCCGGCCTGGGCTGGCCGGACGAACTGGTGGACATGCTCGCCTCCTGCCATCGCGTGATCCGCTACGACCACCGCGACACCGGTCGCTCCACTTGGGCGTACGACCAGCGGCCCTATCCCCTCAACCAACTTGCGGAGGACGCCCTCACGGTGTTGGACGGCCTCGACGTCGAACGCGCCCACATAGTGGGCATGTCACTGGGCGGCATGCTCGCCCAACTCCTCATCGCCGACCATCCCGACCGGTTGCTCAGCGCGACGCTGATCGGCACCCGCGCGCTCAGCACCGTCCCGTACGTCCAGCCGGACGGAACCCGGCTCCCGCCCGAGGAGCTCCCCGGTGTCGCACCCCGCCTGCTTGAGATGTGGTCCCGTCCCGTGGCGGACCTCGGCCTGGAAACGGAGTTGGAACGGCGGGTCGAGCACTGGCGGATCCTGGGTGGCAATCAGCTTCCCTTCGACGCCGAATACGCCCGCGCCCTGGAGCGAAAGGTCATGGAGCACACCGGGCACTACGCCACCAGCACCGCGCATGCCCGCGCCGATGCGTCCAACCTGGATCGCACCGAGCAACTCGCTCAGACCACAGTGCCCACCCTCGTCACCTCTGCTCCCGCCGAACCGGTCTCCCCGCCGCCGCATCCCCACCACCTTGCCCAGGCGATTCAAGGCGCACGCATCATCGAGATCCCCGGCATGGGGCACGCACTCCCACGTGAGGTGCACACGCCGCTCGTCGCCGCGATCCTGGACCACACCACCAGACGCTGATGCGCAGCCGGGCCGGAAAGCTGCCGGGACCACGGCTCCCGATCCGACTGAGACGACTTCTAAAGGCGCGGCGTTGTCCCGGTCAGGGGCCGTTGCCTCGGTGAGGGTGGCGGCGGTGAGCCAGTCTGCTGCGGTCAGCTGGTCGGAGAGCTTCTACTGCCGCCCGGGCACCGAGGGAGCCCATGAGAAGGGCGGCGTCGAGGGCCAGATCGATTACTTTCGCCGCAACCACTTCGTGCCCGTTCCTTATGCCGACCGTCTTTTCGCGCCTGGCGGCCCTCCCCCTAGTGCCACATCAGGCAACGTTCGCCCTTCATGACGCATCGCTGCGTTGCTGCGTCGAGAGGCATCAGACAGCCAGAATGACGGAGTGGCTGAA
>NZ_JBWKLQ010000004.1:0-51602 GCF_056429965.1 Streptomyces sp. NPDC046122
CCTTTTCCTGTCTTGGCTTGGGGAGGAAGCCTACGCGGGGAAAAGGGGAAGGGGAAAGAAAGGCTGGGGGGGGGGGGGGAAAAGGGGGGGGGGGGGGGGGGGGGGGGGGCCCCCCCCCCCCCCCCACCGCCGTTTCTCCCGTACTTCCCTCGTTCGCTTCCCACCCTCAGAGGAGCCCTCACATGGCCGGCTTCAACGTCAACGCGGCCCGCGCCCAGCGCCTCGAAGCGCTCGGCCGCGCCTGGATCTTCGAGCTCGACGACGACGTCTTCGAGCTGCCGACCGAGCTGACCCGGGCGACCGCCCGCAAGCTGCGCGACCTCGACGACAACGACGTCGACGGGCTGCTGCGGCTGCTGCTCGGCGAGAAGCAGTACGCGCGGTTCGACCGCCACGAGATCACCATGCAGGACATCGCCGCGATCCTCGAGGCGTACGGCAAGGAGACGGGGCTCGGCCTGGGGGAAGGCTGAGCCTCGGTGCGTTCGTCGACGAACACGCCGAGGCCCTCGAGGCGGATCTCCTCCGCCATTACGGCCTCGACCTGCTCGACTGGCACCGCGGTCTGCTGTCCTCGCGGCGGCTCGCGGTGCTGCTCAAGCACCTGCCGCGGGACAGCGCGGTGGCGCGGGAGCTGCACGGGGAGGCGGCGGAGTGGTCGGTCTCCGACTACCTGCTGGCCACCGCCGTCGACCAGCTCGCCGAGAGCAACTGGATGTTCGCCACGGTGAACCAGGACGAGGACGCGGAAGCCCTTGAGTACCCCGTGCCGGTGACCCGGCCGGGCACGGACGCACCCGAGCCGGCCGCCGAGGAGGAGGGCCCGGGACGGCCGGGGCCCGCGGAGCTCGTGCGGTTCTTCGCCTGAGTGCGGTTCTTCGCCCGAGGGGCCGACTTCTGGCATGCAACCATCAAACGGAGTGGTCGGTCGCGGTGGAGGGCAGGGGAGAGCTCATGGGTAAAGACGCGCAGAGCAGTTGGTCCGGCTGGTCGGACCGGACGGTCCGCATTACCGGCGCCGGCTCCGGCGCACCCGTTCCGCTGACCCTGTCGGGCGGCTTCACCTCCCGCTTCACCTTCACCGCCGTCGGCCCCGGCGGTCACGAGATCCCGGTGGGGGAAACGCACGGGCGGGCGGCCATTCACGTGGTTCTTCCCAGCCATTGCGACGCGCTCGTCATTCGGCGCAGGCGCGGACCGGAGGGTGCGGGCGGATTCCAGCGGTGGCATGCCCGGATCACGGATCCGGCCGATGTCCCACGCCTCTCGGTGGAGGAGTGCGGCGGAAAGGGAACCCGCACGTTCGGCTATTTCGAGCCCAAACGGTACGCCGAACACGTGCGCGTGCTCCGCTACGCGTTCGAGGAGTACGGGACCGTGGCGTTCCACCCCGCGGCCGGGGGCCCGGCGCAGACCGCTCGGGTCCCTCAGTCCGTGGGCAAGGGCGTGCTGCGGCTGCCGGTCCACGGCTATGTGACGGTGTCCAGTACGGGCCGATGGCAGGTGTCGATCGCCTGATACGGCCGCCGATTCCAGGACCAGGGTGTACCCGCGCGAGCGGGTGCACCCTTTGTGTTTTTTGAAAGCGACGGTGACGGAGAAATGCCGGACAAAGACGAATCAGCCCCCGACTCGGCCGTTGTGGCCGCGTTCAAGAAGGAATGGTCTCTCGCGAAGAAGGGGTTCAAAGCCTGGACCGAGGACGTGGTGAAAAAGGAGTACATCAAGCAGTTCGAAGCCACCGGATTCAAGTCCGAAGGCAATGCGGCCGTCGCGGCCGTGCATGGGATCAACGCGGAAGTCACCGGGCTGAAGCTGGAGAAGACGTTCTGGGATCCGCTCGCTCTCCGCGAGGAAGCGAAGCTGCGGTCGCTGCGGCAGCTTCCCGCCCAGCTGCGCGAGGACATCGGCAAGGCCAACGGCGACATCACCAACGTGCGCGGCGAAGCCGGACGGGCCATGAACAAGGCCAAAGAGGTGGAACGCACCGTGACCACGTTCCGCCGCGACTACAACGCCGACCTGGAGAACATCTCCGACGAGTTCGGAGGCATTCACACCCGCGTCACCGACCTGATCAACGATCTGGGCGGGCCCGGCTAGACCCTGGAGATCCCGAATGAGTCTCAAGAAAGCAATCCAACAGGTAAACGCGGGGCTGGGCGGCCTCAAACGGTCGTTGAGCCAGTCCTCCTCCGGCATGTCGTCCCTCCAGCGCGGGGCCAGGAGCGCCACCGAACCCCTGACGAAGCTCAGGTCCGGGGCCGGCCAGACCGGTACCGCCCTGGGCCGGATCAAAGGCGGCGCCGACACCGCGAACTCCGCGATGACCAAGGTCAAGGGCGGTGCGGACAGGACCGTGACGGCCCTCGGCAAGCTCCGTACGTCCGCCGCCAACGGCAACACGGCCGTCGGCAAACTGCAGGGCGGCCTGAAGAGCGCGGACACCTCGCTGGGCAAGGCCAAGGGCGGGGCGGACAAGCTCAAGGGCGCGCTCGACAAGCTCAAGGGGTCGGCCGACAAGGCCAAGACCGCGTTGCAGGGCGTGAAGCAGCAGTCCGACGCCGTGGAGAAGTCCGTCGGGAAGGCCGGCAAGAACGCCGACAAGACCGGCAAGACCATGGGCGGCGGCCTCGCCAAGGGGCTCAAGGGCGCGAGCGTCGCGCAGCGCGGGCTCAACCTGGTCATGGCCGCGAACCCGTTCGGCCTGATCATGGCGCTGCTCGCGCCGCTGATCCTGCAGTTCGTGAAGGTCGACAAGATCGTCGCCGTCGTGCAGAAGGGGTTCAAGGCGGGGATGAAGGCCATCTCGTCCGCGACCTCCGCGGCGATGAAGGCGATCGGACCGATCCTGCGCGGCATCGGAAACATGCTGCTCACCCCGTTCCGCGGCTTCGCCAGTGCGGTCAACGTGGTCATCGGCGCGCTGAACGGCTTCAAGGTCAGCATCCCCGGCTGGGTGCCGAAGTACGGCGGCAAGTCGTTCGCGATCAACCTGCCGAAGATCCCGGTCCCGCACCTCGCCAAGGGCGGTGTCGTCCAGGCCCGCAACGGCGGCACGCTCGCCCTGATCGGTGAGGGCGGTGAGTCCGAGGCCGTCATCCCGCTGAGCAGGCTCGACCGGATGCTGAGCCCCGGCGCCGGCCGGGCGCAGATCGCCCGGCTCGCCGAGGCCGTCGAGCGGCTCGCCGAGCGCCCCGTCCACGTACAGGTCGATTCCCAGACCATCGCCCGCGCCGTCCTCGTCGGGCAGCGCCAGCTCGCCCGGAGGTAAGCGGACATGGCCAGAAACCTCTGGATCGGCAAGCCCGGTCTGCTGCGCGAGATCTCCCAGGCCGCGAAGAGCTGGGACCGCAGCGCGGACCTGAACGTCACGGAGTTCCGGTCGCTCGAAGGGCGGGTGACGCTCGTCGCCCCGCCCCGGACCACCCGCCGTATGAAGCTCTCGTTCGAGTGGCTGGAGCCGGACGACGCCCAGCACCTCGTCCGGCTCGCCCGCCGGGTCAACGGGCCGGGCATGCTCGGCCGCGGCGTCCCGGCAGGGGGCTCGGTCGTCGTACTCGACCCCGCTTCGTTCAACCTGCTCGATCCGCTCCAGGCGGCCGGGCAGAGCCGTGACCCGCGGGGCGGCGACCACTGGTTCACCGTGGCCGGGGACCTCACGTTCCGGCCGTCGGCCGCCGACGTGTACACCGGCGACTGCAAGGACGTCGCCAGCGCGGTCGGCTGGATGCACGGCACCTGGACCGGCTGGCCGGTGGCCCCGGGCATGAACGTGTCGTGGATGGTCCCGCCCGAGTGGGACGACGCCCTGTGCACCGCCCAGCTCGACTGGAAGGCGGTGGATGGTTCCTACCTGTCGACGACCTCGGCGGCCGGCCCGGTCGTGTCCGGTACGGCGCCGGCCGAGGCGGCGTTCGCCACCCCGGTCGGCCGGCCCGGCCAGACCGGAACGACCGCGCTGGCCGGCGCGTGCCTCACCATCGGCGAGCCCCCGGTCGCCTACGCGCTCGGCGACGGCTGCCCGCCGATGGCGGTCACCGGCATGACCGACACCCCGTCGGCCCGGCTGCCGTACCGGAACATCGCAATCGATCTCGTGGAGGTGCGCGGTGCAGCCAACTGACGAGACCCTGCAGGCCGCGCTCGCCGCGCCGGAGCGGGTGCCCGCGCACTCGACCCGGCTCGGCGGCGCCGAGCTCGGCCCCCAGGTCCAGTCGTGGAAGGTGGAGCGGGCGTACAGCACCGATCTGCCCGAGGCGATGCGGGCGGTATCAGGCAGCGCCTCGGCGCAGCTGGAGGTCACGCTCGGCGGGGCGGAGGGCGAGCACGCGCCGCGCATGTACTCCGCGTGGGCCGACCGGTCCACCGGCGACGTGGTGCGCCCCGGCCAGTCCGTGGTGCACTCCGCCGGGGTCGCGGACCGGACGCTGCCCGCGTTCCGGGGCACGGTCCGCTCCCGGTCCGCGGCCTCGGGCAGTGACACCGTCACGGTCCAGGCGCTGGACGGGGCGGAGCGGCTGCGCGGCCCGGCGTCGCTGCCGCGTCCGTACCACGGCTTCTACTACGGCCGGCCGGTCGCCACGGCGACGTGGTGCGTGGACGAACTGCTGCGCCAGGGCGGCATCCACACCTGCCCGCCGCCGCGCGCGCCGCTCGCCGACGACAAGGACGTGGCCCCGTTCACGGTGCTGTACGCCTCGCTGCACGGCGGCTTCAACGCGACGTACGGGCAGCCGGAGGTGCTGCCCACCAGCAGTGCGTACCGCTGGATCCGGGACGGAGCGCCGTTCGAGATGGCGCTGATGCCGGAGCAGCCGGCGCTGCGGGCGTCGTGGATGCCGCGGTCGCGGTTCGTGCTGCCGGGTAAGGTGTTCCAGGTCGAGTGCTGGGCGAACACGGCGCTGGCGAAGGACAGCGTGATCGAGATGAAGGCCGTCTTCGACCGCAGCGGCGGGGCCGCCGGCTACCTCAGCGGCCGGTTCGACATCTCGACCGGGGCCGTCCAGATCCACTCCGGGACCGTGGACGGCGGCTACTGGTACTTCACCTGGACGTTCCCCAAGCTGGCCGCGCTGCGCGGCAGCTGGCACCTGGGGTTCATGGTGGACACCCGGGGGACCGGCGCCACCGTGCTGCCGACGGTCCAGCCGAGGCTCACCGCGCCCGACGGTTCGTACCACGTGGGCGGCCTGGCCACGTTCGTCGAGCCGGTCGCGGCGCATCCGCGCTCGGAGCTCCAGCAGATCGACCTCGTCACGGACATGGCCGTGGAGTGCCTCCAGGTCACCGACCGGGTGTGGACGGACACCGCATCCTACCCGCGCCCGGAGTGGGAGCAGAAGGACCAGTGGCGCAAGGGGGCGGAGCTCGACGAGGCCGCCCTGCCCCTGTACGACATCCCCAAGGTCTCGGGGTCGCAGTGGGACGCGATCACGGAGATCGCCCGCGCGTCCATGTCGACGGCCGAGTTCGACGAGCAGGGCGTCTTCCGCTGGCGCGGCCCGTCGCGCTTCACCAAGGTGCCGGTCGCCCCGCACGCGACGGTGACCACGGTCCGGGACATCTCCGCGCTGACCGTCAGCGAGGAGATCGACGCCTGCCGCAACCACTGCGAACAGCCGTACCAGGACTGGGCGGGCATCGGTCTCGCCCACGGTACGGCGCAGACCGACACCCGGATCAGGGAGATCAAGCCCGGCGTGCCGGAGGAGGTGACGTACGCGATCGCGGAGGACGAGAGCGACATCGGTCCGCCGACCATCGTGGACGACACGTCCGCGTCGATCGCCAGTCACCGGGTGCGTTTCGGCAGTACGGCGACGGGCGGCACGGCGGTGAAGGGCCAGGTCACCGTGAGCTCCCGCCGTGAGGGGCCGGCGTACATCGTCCGCTTCACGAACACCGGGACCACCAGCGTGTGGACGGTCACCAAGGACGGCCTGCCGTCCGTGCAGATCGACCCGCTCAAGCGGTCGGCGGACCCCAAGCAGCGGGTGTGGGCGCGCTGGAGCCCGGCGAGCCAGGAGCACTACGGCAAGCAGCAGTACCTCGCGCCCGCCTCGGAGTGGGTCCAGTCGGCCACCACCGCCTACACCCTGGCGCAGGCGATGCTCGACGCCGGGCGGTATCCGGTGCCGGTCCTCGGCGAGGTGGAGGTGCTGCACGACCCCCGGCTGCAACTGGGCGATGTCGTACGGGTGGTCGATTCGGCGGGAGCGCGGCTGGACACCCTCGCGTGGGTGGTCGGCGTGCGCACCACGTACACGGCCGGCTCGGCGCCCCAGCAGGTCCTGACGCTGCGCGGGACCGGGTACAACGGCGTCCCGGCGGACGAGGGCCTGGTGCCCGACCCGCCGCTGGACCCGGCGTACGGGCGGTTGCGGACGTACCAGATGGTGACGGCGCAGTACGCGCAGTTCGCCGATCTGACGGCCGAACAGCTGAGCTACCGCACGCTGGTGGAGACGCTCGGGGGTGCGGCATGACCACGGCCGGCGTGCGTACGCAAGAACCGGAGCCGGAGGCGGGGCCGACGCCGGCGCCTGTGCCGGGGCCGGTGGCCGGTCAGGTCCCGGATCGGGGCCGAGCTCAGGTCCCGGATCAGGGCCGAGCTCAGGGCCGCCGGGATCAGGTGGCCGGTACGCCGGAGAACCCCGCCGGGGGCGAGCCGGGGGCGCAGCCGCTGCCCGCGGCCGACCCGACGTATCCCTCCCCGGACGCCCCCGCGCCGGTCCCGGTGCCGATCGACGACCCGGCCACGCGGGAGGGCGACGGCGGCATGCCGCCCGACACCCTGCCCCCGCCCCTCGGCTGACTCCGCTTCCGACAGCGGGCCGGCGCCCTTCGGAGCGCCGGCCCTTTTTCGTATCCGCTTCCCAGGAGGCCCCTGTCATGGTCCAGCTCACTCCGCTCAGCAGCCTTCCCTACCCACAGCCCGCCGACGCGGCGAACGTGCCGCTGCACCTCCAGTCCCTCGCCGAGGCCGTCGACGGCCGGACGGTGCTGCGGGTGGCCAACACCGTCGCGCTGTCCTCCGTCGCGGCGCCGGTCACCGGCATGCTGGCCTGGGTCACCAGCCCCGGCCGGTACTACTACTACACGGGCAGTTACTGGCACCCGGTGATCCCGAGCCCGGTGCTGAAGCTCAATCCGGTGGCCGGTACGACGGCCTCCGCGACGTACATCGAGGCCCTGACGGGATCGACCGGCGACACGATGGCCGCGGCCTTCACCGCCCCGCCGTCCGGCGCCGTTCTCGTCACGCTCGGCGCGCGGATCAGCAGCAGCGTGGCCACCGGCGCCGGCTACATGTCGATGACCGTCAAACAGGGCGCGACGGTCACCCTGGCCACCGCCGACACCCGGGCGGCGCTCTTCGGCGGCGGAATGCAGTGCTCCGTGTCGACGCAGTTCCAGGTCAGCGGGCTGAGCGGCGGGGTGGCTTACACCGCCACGCCCGCGTACCGGTCCTCGGCGACGACGAGCACGGCGACGTTCGCCAACCGCTTCCTGCGGGTCGACCCGGTCCACTGACCCGCACCGGCTTGCGCACGCTCTTTCGCCCCCGGCCCCGGCCCGTCGTGTCCCACGGCGGGCCGGGGCCGTTTTCCGCACGCACGCTTTCCCGCCCCGACCCGAGGAGGTCCCGATGGCGGCACCCCTGTCAGCCGACGCCTTCGTCCGCGCCCTGCGCGCCGAAGGCGTCCGTCTCACCGAGCACGCCGACTGGCGCGCCCACCACCGCAACCACAAAGGCGCCTGGGGGCCGGTCAACGGTGTGATGCTCCACCACACGGCCGGCTCCGACAGTGTCGGGTTCTGCCGCCGGGGCGCGCCCGACCTGCCCGGACCGCTGTGCATCGGCGTCGTCGCCAAGGACGGCTCGGTCCACCTGGTCGGGTACGGCCGCACCAACCACGCCGGCCACGGCAGCGTCGCCGTACTGGACGCGGTCCGCGCCGAGCGGGCCCTGCCGAGGCCCGGCAAGGACGCGGTCGACGGCAACGCCCGCTTCTACGGCTTCGAGATCGAGAACCTCGGCGACGGCGCGGACCCCTATCCGGAGGCGCAGCTCGACGCCGTCGAGCGGCTGTCGGCGGCGCTGTGCCGCGCGCACGGCTGGTCGGCGGCGAGCGTGCTCGGGCACAAGGAGTGGACCCGCCGCAAGATCGACCCGTCGTTCTCCATGGACGGCATGCGGAGCCGGATCGGCGAGCGGCTGGCCGGCCGTCCGGGGCCCGTGCGGCCGGCGCCGCAGAAGCCGCCCGCCCCGGGCCACGCGCCGTTCCCCGGCGCCGCCTTCTTCGTCCCCGGCCATCGCGACCCGTTGTTCACGGCGGTCGGACGGCGGCTGGTGGCCGAGGGCTGCGGCCGGTACTCGGTCGGCCCGGGCCCGGTCTGGGGCGCCGCCGACCGGGCGTCGTACGCGGCCTGGCAGCGCAAGCTCGGCTACCGCGGTACGAACGCGGACGGCACGCCGGGACGGGCGAGCTGGGAACGGCTCCGCGTCCCGCGGACCTGAGCACGAAGGAAGCAGAGGAGATACGCGGATGATGCGCGAGTACGAGGAGAGAGGCGTGGTGGTGGAGTTGGAGCGGCTGCGGCGGTCGGTGGACGTCGGGTTCGCCACCACACGGGGCGACCTGGCGCTGCTGCTGCAGCGGGCCGACCAGACGGACAAGGTGCTCGGAGAGCACGAGGAGCGCCTCGACGCGCTGGAGCGCTCCCGGTGGCCGCTGCCGTCGCTGGCCGCGCTGACGTCGTGCGCGGCGCTGGCGGTCACCCTCTGGCAGGCGGCGGCGCGCTGAGCGGCGTGCACCTGCGCGCCGCGAAGATCGCGCGAGCGCGCAATTAGCTTGCTCGCGTCCGCAATTCGGGGTGTGTGGGGCCTCTGAGGCTCCACACGCCCCGGCTTGCCTGCGTTACGCTGCCCCGTATCGAACGGATTTTCGAGAAGGGGCGATTCTGGGGCGTGGGCGCCGAACGAGGTGAAGGGGAGGTGCGATGGTGAACAGTGCGGGAGACCGGCTCGCCGACGTGGTGGCCGCGGCAGTGGAAGTGGCGGCCGAGGCGGGAGAGGCCGGCACGTACAACGCGGAGGTCGCTCGTGCGATCGCCGCGGTCGTGAACAAGGTCGGCGCGCGGGTGGGGATCGACGCGGAGGTCCGCGGATTCACGAGCGGCTGGCGCGAGGCGATGGACCTGGTGGCCGGCGACGCCCGCGAACCGGCCCGGATACTGCGACTCCCCGACCCCAGCGACGAACCCGGCGAACCCGCCGGCCCCGGCGCGGACCGACGCCCCTGACGCGGGCGGAGCCCGGCGCCCCGTCGGCCCGGCGTGGTCTCCGGCCCCGGCGCGGAGCGGCCGCCCCCACTCCCGTACCGCCCGAAAAGCGAGGCGGCCGCACCCCGGACAGGGTGCGGCCGCCTCGCTTTTCCGTGCCTCCGTGCGTCCGTGACTGTGCCTTGGGGGGAGGGGTACGGGATCTCAGGAGCGGCGGTGGGCCGCGCGTTCCGCCGCGAAGACGTCCTCCAGGCGGAAGAGCTGCGCGCGGCCCTGCCGTCCGGCGGGCGCGAGGCGCCCCAGCTGGACCCACTTGCGGATGGTCGCCGGGGCCACGGCGACCTCCTGTGCCGCGAGCGCGCCGGTGATCAGGGGCTGGGTCGCGGCGTTCATCGCGCACCCCCCGCGCCCTCCGGGGCGGGTGCGCGTTCGTCGAGGGCCGCGCCGATCTCCCGGAGGTCGCCGCCGCCCGTCACCAGCGCGGTCCAGGCGTCCTCCCGCCAGACGTGCCGGAAGGCCGGGTCCGTACCGCAGTCGCAGTCCTGATCGGCGCACCGGCAGGCGGGGTTCACGCACAGCACGGCACGCCGGGCCGGGAACGCGCGCAGGGAGACCGACGCGCACCACGGGCAGCGGCCGCCGACCCTGACCATCGGCTCGCTGTCGCCCAGCGCGCGCCCGCAGCGCCGGGCCATCCGGCGCAGTTCGTCCCGGACGTGGCCGGCGAGCACGGGGTGCCCGGCGATCCGGTCGAGCAGGGCGCCGATACGGGTGAGCCGCTGCGCGATCCCGGCGCGGCGCGGCCGGCCGAGGCCCAGCTTCTCGTGCACCGCCTCGTCGAGTTCGGTCACGCCGTCGCTGATGTCCCGCAGCGCGTCGGAGACGTGCAGTCGCAGCGGCGCGGCGGAGTGGCCGGGAACGCTGAGGCCGTGGTCCCGCTCGACGGCGAGCGCGTCGCGGCGCTCCTCGCGGATACGGGCGTCGCGCGCGGCGAGTTCGGCGGCGGTGGGTTCCGGGCGGTCCCCGGGCCGCCCCGGGGCGCCGGGGGACAGCTCGACGAGCAGCTCGGGGAGCTGGCGTGCCAGCAGGGCGAGCCAGAGGGCGGAGTCGTGGGCCGGTGCGGGCGTGGTGGGTGCCATCAGCGTTCCCCTCGGAGCTGGATGGTGTGCGGGGTGCGGGCGACCGGGCGGCCGTTGCGCCAGAGACGTCCGGCGCTGACACCGTCGAACCAGGTGTCGGCGGGGGCCACGGTCTCCTCGCAACGGCGCACGACAGGGCAGCGCGCGCAGGCGCGCAGGGCGGGCGCCGCGTCCCTCTCCCGGCGGGCGAAGACGATCTGCGGGGGCAGTCCGGAACAGGCGGCGGCCGAGCGCCACCACGAGGACCGCGGGTCGCGCTCGTCGTCCGCGGGGTGCGGGGCTAATGAGGTCATGCCCGCAGCGTGACATGTTGCGAGCGAGCGCGCAACAACATATTCCCTTGGCAGTGCCGGGATGTGGGTCCTTCGTGTACGTAAAAGTCCACATGGGAACCACCTTGCGCGCGGGTAATTCTGCGCGCGCAAGCGCGCTAGGCTGGTGCTGCTTCGGAGGGAGGCACATTCATGACCATCAGCGAACTCGACCGGTTCGCGAGCTGGGTAGAAGACCTGATCCGGCAGCGCGGCTACGACATCGACAGTCCCCGGGGCGGGGGGAAGTCCCGGCTGGCCGACGAGGCGGGCGTCCACCGCGCCGCCATCACCCGGCTGCTCCAGCGCCAGAGCATGCCGGACCTGGAGACCACCCGCCGCCTCGCGCACGTCCTGCGCGTACCGGTCCGGGACATGCTCATCCGCTCGGGCCGGCTCAGCGAGGAGGACCTCCCCCTCCCCGACCGGCCCCGCGCCGCGCCCACGGGCGCGGACGGCGGGGCGCCGCGGCTCACGCTGGAGGAGGCGGCGGCCGGACTCGGCGTACCGGAGGACCAGCGCGACATGTTCATGAGGGTCGCCGGACAGTTCCTCCCGCCCCTCGCCGACCGGCATGAGCGGCGGCAAATCGGGGAGTAGCGCCTGGTGGGCGCCGAGTAAGCTGCTGCGGCCTGTCTCCCTCCGCGCGCAGGCAGCGAGGCGCGCGGCGGCGCCGCGCAGGACGGGACGGGAAAGAGAGAGACGCATGGTCGAGGGCGATGAGCGCTCCCGGCTGCCCCGCGACTCCGCCCGCCCCGGTGCCGACCCGCCGCCTCCGAAGCCCGCGCCGCTCCCGCAGGACCTGCCCGGACTCCTCGCGTCGCTCGGCGAATACCTCCAGGGCCACGGCCCCGACGAACTGGTGGTGCTGCTGCGTACGGAGATCGAACGCCGCGAGCTCCGCGCGTACGCGAACGGCTGGCGCGACGCGGCCGCCGAGTACGACCGGGCCCTGCGCCGCGCCGAGGGGGCGCGGCGCCTCTCCGTGGTCTCCCGCACCCCCGGCCGGGCCGCGGTGATCCCTTTCCCGCACGACGAGCACGACGAGCACGACGAGCACGACGAGCATGACGAGGTACCGGCGACCGCCTCGTTACCCCGCTCCGGCGAACCCGCCGCCGCCCCAGGAGCCGGCGCCGGGGACGACGCGCCGGCCCCTACGCCGTCCGGCGACGCGGCGCCCGCCGGTGACGCGGCAGTGCGTGACGCCCCGGCCGCCCGCCGCCGCACCCGCGCCACCCTCGTGCCGAAGAGCCGCAGCTCGAAAGTTCCGACGATACCGAGGCTGCGCACGGCCCGGCCGCCCTCGCGCCAGGACCCGGACGGGGACCAGGCCCCCTGA
The DNA here is from genome assembly GCF_056429965.1 of Streptomyces sp. NPDC046122. Classification (NCBI taxonomy): domain Bacteria; kingdom Bacillati; phylum Actinomycetota; class Actinomycetes; order Kitasatosporales; family Streptomycetaceae; genus Streptomyces; species Streptomyces sp. NPDC046122. The sequence goes on from NZ_JBWKLQ010000004.1 coordinate 12,081, forward strand.
CCGGGGCCCACCGGCTGCCCGGCCTGTCCCGCGCGTGGGCATTTGTTTTGACCGGAGTCCATGAGGTAGGTACGCTCAGACCTTGTGCCTGGGGTGTGTCTGTGCTGCCGTGCGTGCTTGTGTCCGCATCGGTGAGCCAGGTCAGAACACACACCGCAACCTGTGACTTCTCCACGTTCGTGGAGGCTTCCAGTGTTCGACACACCCGACCGCGTGGGCCGGGAGTGTTCCAGGTTAGTTTCACAGTGATCGGCACACAGAAACCGGAGAAGTAGTGCCTACGATCCAGCAGCTGGTCCGCAAGGGCCGGCAGGACAAGGTCGAGAAGAACAAGACGCCCGCACTCGAGGGTTCCCCTCAGCGTCGCGGCGTCTGCACGCGTGTGTTCACGACCACCCCGAAGAAGCCGAACTCGGCCCTGCGTAAGGTCGCGCGTGTGCGTCTGACCAGCGGGATCGAAGTCACTGCTTACATCCCGGGTGAGGGCCACAACCTGCAGGAGCACTCGATCGTGCTCGTGCGTGGCGGTCGTGTGAAGGACCTGCCGGGTGTTCGCTACAAGATCATCCGCGGTTCCCTCGACACGCAGGGCGTCAAGAACCGTAAGCAGGCTCGCAGCCGCTACGGCGCCAAGAAGGAGAAGTAAGAATGCCTCGTAAGGGCCCCGCCCCGAAGCGCCCGGTCATCATCGACCCGGTCTACAGCTCTCCTCTTGTCACGTCGCTGATCAACAAGATCCTGCTCGACGGCAAGCGTTCCACCGCCGAGCGGATCGTCTACGGCGCCATGGAAGGCCTCCGCGAGAAGACCGGCAACGACCCGGTCATCACGCTGAAGCGCGCGCTTGAGAACGTCAAGCCCTCGCTCGAGGTCAAGTCCCGCCGCGTCGGTGGCGCGACCTACCAGGTGCCGATCGAGGTCAAGCCCGGTCGTGCGGCCACCCTCGCGCTGCGCTGGGTCGTGGGTTACTCCCGCGCCCGCCGTGAGAAGACCATGACCGAGCGCCTCATGAACGAGCTGCTCGACGCCTCGAACGGTCTTGGCGCTGCCGTCAAGAAGCGTGAGGACACCCACAAGATGGCCGAGTCCAACAAGGCCTTCGCGCACTACCGCTGGTAGTCGCTACCCACATCGAGACCGAGAGAAGATTGAGCCTTATGGCCACCACTTCGCTTGACCTGGCCAAGGTCCGCAACATCGGGATCATGGCCCACATCGACGCGGGCAAGACGACCACCACCGAGCGGATCCTCTTCTACACCGGTGTGTCTTACAAGATCGGTGAAGTCCACGACGGCGCTGCCACGATGGACTGGATGGAGCAGGAGCAGGAGCGCGGCATCACGATCACGTCTGCCGCGACGACCTGCCACTGGCCGCTCAATGAGGTTGATCACACGATCAACATCATCGACACCCCGGGTCACGTCGACTTCACCGTCGAGGTGGAGCGTTCGCTCCGCGTCCTCGACGGCGCCGTCACCGTGTTCGACGGTGTGGCGGGCGTCGAGCCGCAGTCCGAGACTGTCTGGCGTCAGGCGGACCGCTACGGCGTGCCGCGCATCTGCTTCGTCAACAAGCTCGACCGCACCGGCGCCGAGTTCCACCGCTGCGTCGACATGATCGTCGACCGCCTCGGTGCGGTTCCGCTGGTCATGCAGCTCCCCATCGGTGCTGAGGCCGACTTCAAGGGCGTCGTCGACCTCGTGACGATGAAGGCCTTTGTCTGGTCCGCCGAGGCCGCCAAGGGCGAGATGTACGACATCGTCGACATCCCGGACACCCACACCGAGGCTGCGGACGAGTGGCGCGGCAAGCTCCTCGAGGCCGTCGCCGAGCACGACGACCAGATGATGGAGCTGTACCTCGAGGGCCAGGAGCCCTCGGTGGAGCAGCTGTACGCCGCCATCCGCCGGATCACGCTCGCCTCCAAGGGCAGCGCCGACTCGGTCACCGTCACCCCGGTGTTCTGTGGCACCGCGTTCAAGAACAAGGGCGTTCAGCCCCTGCTCGACGCGGTCGTCCGCTACCTGCCTTCCCCCCTGGACGTCGAGGCCATCGAAGGCCACGACGTCAAGGACCCCGAGAAGGTCGTCCAGCGCAAGCCGGCCGACGACGAGCCGTTCTCCGGTCTTGCGTTCAAGATCATGAGCGACCCGCACCTCGGCAAGCTCACCTTCGTCCGGGTCTACTCGGGCCGCCTCGAGGCCGGCAGCTCCGTGCTGAACTCGGTCAAGGGCAAGAAGGAGCGCATCGGCAAGATCTACCGCATGCACGCGAACAAGCGTGAGGAGATCGCGTCGGTGGGCGCCGGTGACATCATCGCCGTCATGGGCCTGAAGCAGACCACCACCGGTGAGACGCTCTGCGACGAGAAGAACCCGGTGATCCTGGAGTCCATGGACTTCCCGGCGCCGGTCATCGAGGTCGCGATCGAGCCCAAGTCCAAGGGCGACCAGGAGAAGCTGGGTGTTGCCATCCAGCGTCTCTCGGAGGAGGACCCCTCCTTCCAGGTGCACACCAACGAGGAGACCGGCCAGACCGTCATCGGCGGTATGGGCGAGCTTCACCTCGAGGTTCTCGTCGACCGCATGAAGCGCGAATTCCGCGTCGAGGCGAACGTCGGCAAGCCCCAGGTCGCCTACCGCGAGACGATCCGCAAGGCCGTCGAGCGCATCGACTACACGCACAAGAAGCAGACTGGTGGTACCGGCCAGTTCGCGAAGGTGCAGATCGCCCTTGAGCCCATCGAGGGTGGCGACGCCTCGTACGAGTTCGTCAACAAGGTCACCGGTGGCCGCATCCCCCGGGAGTACATCCCGTCGGTGGACGCGGGCGCCCAGGAAGCCATGCAGTTCGGCATCCTGGCCGGCTACGAGATGGTCGGCGTCCGCGTCACCCTTCTCGACGGTGGTTACCACGAGGTCGACTCCTCCGAGCTCGCCTTCAAGATCGCCGGTTCGCAGGCGTTCAAGGAGGGTGCCCGCAAGGCCTCTCCCGTGCTCCTCGAGCCGATGATGGCCGTCGAGGTCACCACGCCCGAGGACTACATGGGCGATGTCATCGGCGACCTCAACTCCCGCCGTGGCCAGATCCAGGCCATGGAGGAGCGCAGCGGCGCTCGCGTCGTGAAGGGCCTCGTGCCTCTCTCGGAGATGTTCGGCTACGTCGGAGACCTCCGCAGCAAGACCTCGGGTCGCGCAAGCTACTCGATGCAGTTCGACTCCTACGCCGAGGTTCCGCGGAACGTCGCCGAGGAGATCATCGCGAAGGCCAAGGGCGAGTAACTCCCCCGAGTTGACGCTTTAGGCTTGACCCGACCGCCGGGGGCTTTCCCCCGCGATCCGTATGGGAAACCCCCGGCGGTCGGCATCCCAGCAAAGATCACCTGGCGCCGATGAAGCAAGGCGTACAGAACCACTCCAGGAGGACCCAGTGGCGAAGGCGAAGTTCGAGCGGACTAAGCCGCACGTCAACATCGGCACCATCGGTCACATTGACCACGGTAAGACGACGCTGACCGCGGCGATTACCAAGGTGCTGCATGACGCGTACCCGGACCTGAACGAGGCCTCGGCCTTCGACCAGATCGACAAGGCTCCTGAGGAGCGCCAGCGCGGTATCACGATCTCGATCGCGCACGTCGAGTACCAGACGGAGTCGCGTCACTACGCGCACGTCGACTGCCCCGGTCACGCGGACTACATCAAGAACATGATCACGGGTGCGGCGCAGATGGACGGCGCCATCCTCGTGGTCGCCGCCACCGACGGCCCGATGCCGCAGACCAAGGAGCACGTGCTCCTGGCCCGCCAGGTAGGCGTGCCGTACATCGTTGTCGCCCTGAACAAGGCCGACATGGTGGACGACGAGGAGATCCTGGAGCTCGTCGAGCTCGAGGTCCGTGAGCTCCTCTCCGAGTACGAGTTCCCGGGCGACGACCTCCCGGTCGTCAAGGTCTCGGCGCTCAAGGCGCTCGAGGGCGACAAGGAGTGGGGCCAGACCGTCCTCGACCTGATGAAGGCCGTCGACGAGTCGATCCCGCAGCCCGAGCGCGACGTCGACAAGCCGTTCCTGATGCCGATCGAGGACGTCTTCACGATCACCGGTCGTGGCACCGTCGTCACCGGTCGTATCGAGCGTGGTGTGCTCAAGGTCAACGAGACCGTCGACATCGTCGGTATCAAGGAAGAGAAGACCACCACCACGGTCACCGGCATCGAGATGTTCCGCAAGCTGCTCGACGAGGGCCAGGCCGGTGAGAACGTCGGTCTGCTCCTCCGTGGCATCAAGCGCGAGGACGTCGAGCGCGGCCAGGTCATCATCAAGCCCGGTTCGGTCACGCCGCACACCGAGTTCGAGGCCCAGGCCTACATCCTGTCGAAGGACGAGGGTGGCCGTCACACCCCCTTCTTCAACAACTACCGCCCGCAGTTCTACTTCCGTACCACGGACGTGACCGGCGTCGTTACCCTCCCCGAGGGCACCGAGATGGTCATGCCGGGCGACAACACCATCATGACGGTCGCGCTGATCCAGCCGGTCGCCATGGAGGAGGGCCTCAAGTTCGCCATCCGTGAGGGTGGCCGGACCGTCGGCGCCGGCCAGGTCACCAAGATCACGAAGTAATTTCGTGGCTTGACCTGGTTGCTCCTGAACGAGCACCAAGAGGGGCCCCGGCCCCGCCGTTCGCGGCGGGTCCGGGGCCCTTCGCCGTATCCGGCCCAGCGCTTCGGCGCGGGAGGTCAGGGGCGCCAGAGCCAGGGGGCCGCGTCCGGGCCCAGGCCGACCACGGCCGGGCCGTCCGGCCCCAGCTGCAGGGCCGCGCCCTCCAGCGGCGCCGCGTCCGGCCCCGCGCGCCGTACGACTCGGCCGTCCCGCAGCAGCTGGACGCGGCCCTCCCGGTCCCGGCCCAGCAGGACCGGCCCGGCCGGCGCCGGGGCGGCGCCCACCGCCCCGTACCCGTCGAACCGCAGCCGCACCGGGCGGCCCCCGCCCATCCGCGCCGTCGTCAGCCGGGCCGACGCCGGCCGCCGGTAGACCAGGTCGATGCCGCCGCCCGGGACCGCGAGGGCGGTGGGGGAGCCGCCCGGCGTGGGCAGTCCCGTGTCCGGCCGGGGACCCACCGGCCCGCCCGGCGTCTCCTGCGCCCAGTGGTGGACCGTCGTGCGGCCGGCCGCGAAGACGTGGACCCGGCCGTCGGAGTCCACCACCGCGGCCAGGCCGTCCTGGACCTCGCCGCCGCCCAGGTCCCGCCACGGGCTCCAGCGCCCGGCGGCGTCCCGCACGCGCGTGCTGACGCCCTTGTCCGCGTTCCGTACGAAGAGGTGGACCCGCCCGTGGGGCGCCGCCACCGCCACGGGGGAACCGATGCGGCGTCCCCTGTCCTGCCGTGTCTCCGGGTTGCCGAGGCCGGTCCAGGAGCCGAAGCGCCCGCCGGGCGTCCGCTGTTCGAGCACGACGATCTCGCGCGTGTTGGCCGCCCCGTGCCCCGCGAGCGCGGAGAACCGCAGCCCGAACAGCAGCTGCCGGCCGTCGGCGAGCGCCGCTCCGCCGAGTACGGGCGCCAGCGGACCGCCCCCGAGGTCGTCCGGCCGGCCCCACACGCCGCTGCCCCGCGCCGTCTCACGCCAGCGCGCGACCCGCAGCCCCAGCACGCCGTACGCCGTCAGCCGCCCGTCGGGGCCGGCGGCGACGACCGTACGGGCGCCGGGGTAGCGGTAGTGCGTCGAGCGGACCCAGCCCTTGCGGTTGGTGAGCGGGCGGTCGCCGCCGACGTTGTAGTCGCCGCAGCCCGCCGCGTTCCCGCACTCCCAGTCCGGGTCGCCGCCGTACGGGACGAGGTGTGCGGCCTTCTCCCCGACCACGTCGGCGGGGAGGTTCTTCGGCCAGTGCCGGTTGTAGTACCCGCGGAAGGACGTGGCGACGAAGCCCGGCACCGCACCACCGCCCTCCGTCGCCTCGGCGACCCGCCGGATCATCGCGGCCCACGCGAAGGAGGCGACGGCCGTGTGATCGGCGTGGTCGGAGTACCCCGGCTGCTCGCTGTCGCGGCGGCGGGTCGCCTCGTCGCTGTGCTGGATGTCGGGGTCCGGGTCGAGGGTCTGCACGACGGTGGGCCGGTAGCGCTCCATCAGCCCCGCGAGCACGTCGACGAGTCCGTCGTAGTCGTACGAGCCCGCCTTCCGCAGCGGCGAGCCGTCGGCCACGACGGTCGGCAGGGACAGGCCGCGCGCCTCCCAGAGGCTGGGCAGCCCCGTCCGGCCCCACCGGGTGTGCATGGCGAGGTTGAGGAAGACCAGCTCGACCCGGCGGCCCCGGTCGCTGAGGGTGTCCCGCTCGGCCCGGTGGTTCCCCCGCAGGGTGGTCACGGATCTGTGCCACCGCGTGAACCGGGGGAGGCCGAGGAGGGCGGCGTAGGACTGGCGCAGGCCCTGCTGCCGGGCCGACGCGTACGCCGTACGGTCGGCCGGCTGCGGGCCCGCGCCGGGTATGCGGTTGACGCCGTTGGCCTCGCCCGCCGTGACGTACACGCAGACGAGGGGGACGCCGGAGTCGAGTGTCCGCTGGGTGTCGGGGTTCATGAAGTACAGGTCGTCGTCCGGGTGGGCGAGTATCTGCATCAGCAGCGCGTGCCGCGGCCGGGACATCCGCTTGCCGGGCAGCGGATCGGGCACGGGGCCCTTCCGGCGCGGGGCGGGGACGGAGCAGGAGGCGAGGCCGAGCCCCGCGGCGAGAGCGGCGGTGGAGGTCAGCACCGCGCGCCGCGCGGGGCGGCGGCCCGGCCGGTCGCGTACGCCGTCCGGGCGCACGGGGCGGCCCTCGTTCGTGCTGCCCACGGCCCCGCGCTCCGTCCCCTGGTGGCGCGGCCCGCCCCCCGTGGCCGGGCCGCGCTGGACTAGACGTGAGCTGGGGCGTCGGGGTTGCTCCGAGGGGCGTTCCGGTTCGCCGGGCGGGAGGTCTCCGCCGGCGTACGGCCCACCGGTCGAGTGGCAGAGAAAGATCACCCTGCTTACGTTCGAGAAATGAATCTTCGTACTGCCGCGACAGCCGTGGTACTGGCTGCCGCCGCCTCACTCCCGATGACCGGCGTCTCGTACGCGCAGCCCGACCTCGACTGCAGCGACTTCACCTACCAGGAGGAGGCGCAGGCGGAGTTCGACCGGGACCCAAGCGACCCGTACCGGCTCGACGAGGACCCGGGCGACGACGACAGGATCGCCTGCGAGGCACTGCCGAGCAGAGGCCAGATCGGCACGGCCACGGCCGCGCCCCGGCCGGTGGTCACCGTCACCACCACGACGACGGCCACGGCCCCGGCCACGGCGTCGCCCACCACACCGGCGGCCACCGCCACAACCACGACCACGGCGACGCCCGCGACCCCCACCGCTACCGTCTCGGCCGCAACCGAGGCACCCGTTCAGCCCACCGCGTCCCCGAGTCTCGGGGTCAGGGGCGGCGAGGGCGGGACCATGGACGACGGGACCAGCACCACCGAGACCGCCCTGGGCATCGGGCTCACGGCCGCCGCGGCGGCTCTCACCGTGGGTCTCGTGGCCGCGCGGCGGCGCCGTCGCCAGGCCAAGGACCTGTGACGCGTTCCGGGCTACGGGTAGCGGGGCAGCTGCTCCGTCGAGATCGTCCACGCGCCGATGTTGACGTCCTCGCCGTACACGAAATCCTTCCGGGTCGCGTAGCGGGGGCCGTCCGGCGTGGAGTGGATGTCGGAGAGCACCGCGCCCGATCCGGTACGCGGATCGAAGACCGCGTACACGGGAATGCCCAGCAAGGGGTAGTCCCTCATCTTGCTCACCCAGTCGTTGTCCGGATTGGACCGTGACACGACCTCGACGGCGGCGACGAGCGTACGAGGGTCGAAGGACCCCTCTCCCTCCATGTCCGCCTCGGCGATCACCATCACGTCGGGATGACGCATGATGCCCTCGGCCGCCTCTTCCACGTCCGGCATCCCCGTGTGGGCCACGAGCTCCTGCGGCAGCACCTTCTCCAGGCGCCTGCGCACGCGCAGCGTGGTGAGTTCGTGCGGCTTCGCGGGCGACATCATGTCGTGGACGATCCCTTCCTTGGTGATCTCGAACTTGCCGGGAAGGGTGTCGTCCATGGACTGAACGAACTCCCGCATCACCTGGTACAGGTGGCCGTCTCGCCGTGCGTCGTCCGGGGCGATGGTCATGATGGCGCTCGCTCCTCGTCTGTGCCCAGGGGCAGGGGTCGTCACCGTCATGCTAGGCGGCTCCCGGAAGGCGCGGTCGCAGTCCTCACAGGTCTGGAACGGGTCCGGCCGCACCACCTTCGGCGCGGGCTGCATGGGCGGCGGCAGCAGCGTGGTGAGCCGGTGCGCGAGCAGGGCCGCCGGGTCGCGCGGCTGCTCGGGAAGGTTCGCGGACAGGGCGGCGCGTACGGCGTCGGGGGCGGCCCGGGGCGCGGCCTGCTCGCTGCGCCGGGCCGGGGGCGCGGGCCGGCGCGGCTCGGACTTCGGCATGCGGGTGAGGCGGCTCCGCTCGGCACTTGATGCCGATACGGGCCCCGGCGGGCAGCGACTGGATGTGCGCGGCGAGCCCGATCGCCACGAGCGTCAGTTCGCGGTGCTGGGTGAGGTGGTTGCCGACGACGGTGTAGCGGCTGGTGTGCCGGGTGTTGACGTGGACGACGCCGGAACCGGAACGGGCGGCGGCCCGGGGAACGCCGGACGAGGCGCGCGAGCGCGCGCTAAGGTGCTGAACATCCATCGGGAAGAGACTGCTTCCTCGTTGGTCAGGCCCTCGTTCGGGATTGCCGTCCCGGCCGGGGGCCGTCGCATGTCTGCGGTTGTCGCCGCGAGCATATGCCCGGCAACCGGCCCGAATACCAGCGCAGTTGGCGAACGCCACCCGTGTGGGTGACGGGGAGGCTGGTGGGGTTCGGAGGGGTTCTTGCTCCGGGGATTGAAAGCTTTTGATGTCGTGAGGATGACTTCCCTGTTCCCATCACTCAGCGTGCCCGGCTGCGCTTACGCTGCACCGCGATGACGCCTGCGCGGACAGTGACCGTCCGGCCTTGGTGTACGCCTCCACGAGCTGACGCCCGGACGGCCGAGCCCCTGCCCCCGCGGCACGCGGGACAGGGGCTCGGGCCGCTTCAGCTGCCCGCCGCTCCGCGGCGAACAATTCCTCCGCCGGGGTGGCGGTGACGGCCCGGTCGAACCAGACGCCGAGCGTGCCGAGGTCGGTGCATTCGGTGATGCGGTCGCTGGCTTCCTCGGGGACCTCGATGCCTCGCTTGGTCAGCAGCAGGACGACGTCCTCGGCCCGGCCCTCACCCCGTAGGCGCTGCGCGGTCTCCGAGCGGAAGAGGGAGAGGCCGACGGCCCGCAGGTCCCTCCAGATCTGGGCTGCCAGGGGGTGCCGGGGCCCCGCGGGAACGACCGTGGTCTCCTGGGCACACCGGCCCCGCGTTCGCCCGGAACGGGGCCCTTCACCCACACGGGTGGGGCGGTGCGGCGCGCCCGGGCTGCGGGTCGGTTTGACGTTCGTCACGTACGGGGTAATCTCTTGCGCCCGATTGGCGCGGGCTGTGCCCCGTATGGCAGACTGTCGGGGTTGCTCGGTTGAGTGCCGATGCTGCGCGCCTCCCGTCGGGAGGACCGGAAGCGAGTCCCACAGTACTCGTCGCCCCAACTGCCCCTCCGGGCAGCGCTGGGGCGGACGTACGGGAATCTTTCGGGAAGCGTCAGCGGGGCTGAGACCAGGCGCCCGGTGGGTGTTTCTCCCCCGGACCAGCGGTCGCGGACCGCATCCCCTGCTTCAGGGAAAACCTTCGGGATTTCGTACTGGCGAGGATGCGACACGCCCGACCGCGTGGGTCGGAGGAGAGCGGTGCTGGCAAAGACAGCCCCCGGGTCCCAGAGCGTTTCGAGAGAACAGGACTACTAGGTAGCCATGGCGGGACAGAAGATCCGCATCCGGCTCAAGGCCTACGACCACGAGGTCATCGACTCTTCGGCGAAGAAGATCGTCGAGACGGTGACTCGCACTGGTGCGTCGGTCGCGGGCCCGGTGCCGCTGCCCACAGAGAAGAACGTGTACTGCGTCATCAAGTCGCCGCACAAGTACAAGGATTCTCGCGAGCACTTCGAGATGCGCACGCACAAGCGCCTCATCGACATCCTCGACCCCACCCCCAAGACCGTTGACTCGCTGATGCGCCTGGACCTTCCGGCCGGCGTTGACATCGAGATCAAGCTCTGAGGGGCGCGGAGATGGCTAAGCAGATTAAGGGAATCCTGGGCGAGAAGCTCGGCATGACCCAGGTCTGGGACGAGAACAACCGGGTTGTCCCGGTGACCGTCGTCAAGGCCGGGCCGAATGTCGTGACCCAGGTCCGCACGAACGACACCGACGGCTACGAGTCGGTCCAGATCGCCTTCGGCGAGATCGACCCTCGCAAGGTGAACAAGCCCCTCAAGGGCCACTTCGCCAAGGCCGACGTGACCCCGCGCCGCCACCTGGTGGAGCTCCGTACCTCCGACGCCAGCGAGTACACGCTCGGCCAGGAGATCACTGCCGAGGTGTTCGAGTCCGGCGTCAAGGTCGACGTCACGGGCAAGAGCAAGGGCAAGGGCTTCGCCGGTGTCATGAAGCGTCACAACTTCGCCGGTGGCAAGGCTTCGCACGGTGCCCACCGCGTGCACCGCAAGCCCGGTTCCATCGGTGGCTGTGCCACCCCCGGCCGTGTCTTCAAGGGCATGCGCATGGCGGGTCGTATGGGCAACGAGCGGGTCACCACCCAGAACCTGACCGTCCACGCCGTTGACGCCGAGAAGGGTCTGCTGCTCATCAAGGGCGCCGTCCCCGGCCCCAACGGTGGCCTCGTCCTGGTCCGCACCGCGGCCAAGGGGGTTTGAGGAACCGATGAGCACCATTGACATCCTTACGCCGGCAGGCGACAAGGCCGGGACCGTCGACCTCCCCGCGGAGATCTTCGACGCCAAGGTCAGCATCCCGCTGATCCACCAGGTCGTTGTCGCACAGCTGGCCGCTGCCCGTCAGGGCACGCACAAGACCAAGCGTCGCGGCGAAGTCCGCGGTGGCGGCAAGAAGCCGTACCGCCAGAAGGGCACCGGCCGCGCCCGTCAGGGCTCGACCCGCGCCCCGCAGTTCGCCGGCGGTGGCGTCGTCCACGGCCCGCAGCCGCGTGACTACTCGCAGCGCACGCCCAAGAAGATGAAGGCCGCCGCTCTGCGTGGCGCCCTCACCGACCGGGCGCGCAACGCTCGCATCCACGTCGTCTCCGGCGTGGTCGAGGGTGCGGTTTCCACGAAGGCCGCGAAGTCCCTGCTGGGCAAGGTCAGCGAGCGCAAGCACGTGCTCCTGGTCGCCGAGCGTTCGGACGAGGCCGCGTGGCTGTCCGCCCGCAACCTGCCCCAGGTGCACCTCCTGGAGCCGGGCCAGCTGAACACGTACGACGTGCTCGTCTCTGACGACGTGGTCTTCACCAAGGCCGCCTTCGAGTCCTTCGTGTCTGGCCCCACCAAGGCCGATGAGACCGAAGGGAGCGACGTCTGATGGCTGAGGCGACCGTAACCAGCAAGACCTTCACGGACCCGCGCGACGTCCTCGTCAAGCCGGTTGTTTCCGAGAAGAGCTACGCGCTGCTCGACGAGAACAAGTACACGTTCATCGTCGCGCCCGGCTCCAACAAGACGCAGATCAAGCAGGCCGTCCAGGCGGTCTTCGGGGTCAAGGTCACCGGGGTCAACACGATCAACCGGCAGGGTAAGCGCAAGCGCACCAAGACCGGCTTCGGCAAGCGCGCCGACACCAAGCGCGCCATCGTGACCCTCGCCGAGGGCGACCGTATCGACATCTTCGGCGGCCCGACCTCCTGACGGAGGTCGAGTCGTCCGGAATCGGACGAGGACTGAGAAATGGGAATCCGCAAGTACAAGCCGACTACGCCGGGCCGCCGTGGCTCCTCCGTAGCCGACTTTGTCGAGATCACGCGGTCCACGCCGGAGAAGTCGCTGGTCCGCCCCCTGCACAGCAAGGGCGGCCGTAACAACGCCGGTCGGATCACCGTTCGCCACCAGGGTGGCGGACACAAGCGCGCCTACCGCGTGATCGACTTCCGTCGTCACGACAAGGACGGCGTGCCGGCGAAGGTCGCTCACATCGAGTACGACCCGAACCGCACCGCGCGCATCGCGCTGCTGCACTACGCAGACGGCGAGAAGCGCTACATCATCGCACCGCGTGGCCTGTCGCAGGGTGACCGGATTGAGAACGGCCCCACGGCCGACATCAAGCCCGGCAACAACCTCGCGCTGCGCAACATCCCGGTCGGTACGACCATCCACGCCATCGAGCTGCGGCCCGGCGGCGGCGCGAAGTTCGCCCGTTCCGCGGGTGCCTCCGTGCAGCTGCTGGCGAAGGAGGGCACGATGGCCCACCTTCGTATGCCGTCCGGTGAGATCCGGCTGGTCGACGCCCGCTGCCGCGCCACGATCGGCGAGGTCGGCAACGCCGAGCAGTCGAACATCAACTGGGGCAAGGCCGGCCGTATGCGCTGGAAGGGCGTACGCCCGACCGTCCGCGGTGTCGCGATGAACCCGGTTGACCACCCGCACGGTGGTGGTGAGGGCAAGACTTCCGGTGGTCGCCACCCGGTCAGCCCGTGGGGTCAGAAGGAGGGTCGTACTCGCTCGCCGAAGAAGGCATCGAGCAAGTACATCGTCCGCCGCCGCAAGACGAACAAGAAGCGCTAGGAGCGGGTTTAGATGCCGCGCAGTCTCAAGAAGGGGCCCTTCGTCGACGGACACCTCGTAAAGAAGGTGGACGTACAGAACGAAGCAGGCACCAAGAACGTCATCAAGACCTGGTCCCGGCGCTCGATGATCATTCCCAGCATGCTGGGTCACACCATCGCGGTGCACAACGGCAAGATTCACGTCCCGGTGTTCGTCACCGAGTCGATGGTCGGCCACAAGCTCGGCGAGTTTGCGCCGACCCGCACCTTCCGCGGCCACGTCAAGGACGACCGCAAGTCGAAGCGCCGCTAAGGCGGGGTGCGATGACTATGAACGACACCGAAGGGACAACCATGGAAGCCAGGGCCCAGGCGCGGTACATCCGCGTCACGCCCATGAAGGCCCGCCGCGTGGTGGACCTTATCCGTGGCATGGATGCCACGGAGGCCCAGGCGGTCCTGCGTTTCGCCCCGCAGGCCGCCAGCGTGCCGGTCGGCAAGGTGCTTGACAGCGCCATTGCCAACGCCGCGCACAACTACGACCACACGGACGCCTCCTCGCTGGTCATCAGCGAGGCGTACGTCGACGAGGGCCCGACCCTGAAGCGGTTCCGTCCGCGCGCTCAGGGCCGTGCCTACCGGATCCGCAAGCGGACCAGCCACATCACCGTGGTCGTCAGCAGCAAGGAAGGTTCCCGGTAATGGGCCAGAAGGTAAACCCGCACGGGTTCCGGCTCGGCATCACCACGGACTTCAAGTCCCGTTGGTACGCCGACAAGCTGTACAAGGACTACGTCAAGGAAGACGTCGCCATCCGCAGGATGATGACGTCCGGCATGGAGCGCGCCGGCATCTCGAAGGTGGAGATCGAGCGCACCCGTGACCGCGTGCGTGTGGACATCCACACCGCTCGTCCGGGCATCGTCATCGGCCGCCGTGGCGCCGAGGCCGACCGCATCCGCGGTGACCTCGAGAAGCTCACGGGCAAGCAGGTCCAGCTGAACATCCTCGAGGTCAAGAACCCCGAGATGGACGCTCAGCTGGTTGCTCAGGCCGTTGCCGAGCAGCTCTCCTCCCGCGTCTCCTTCCGTCGCGCCATGCGTAAGAGCATGCAGGGCACGATGAAGGCCGGCGCCAAGGGCATCAAGATCCAGTGTGGTGGCCGTCTCGGCGGCGCCGAGATGTCCCGGTCCGAGTTCTACCGCGAGGGTCGTGTGCCGCTGCACACGCTGCGCGCGAACGTGGACTACGGCTTCTTCGAGGCCAAGACCACCTTCGGCCGTATCGGCGTGAAGGTCTGGATCTACAAGGGCGACGTCAAGAACATCGCCGAGGTCCGTGCCGAGAACGCCGCGGCCCGTGCGGGTAACCGCCCGGCCCGTGGTGGCGGCGCGGCCGACCGTCCGGCCGGTGGCCGTGGCGGACGTGGTGGCGAGCGTGGCGGCCGCGGCCGCAAGCCGCAGCAGGGCGCACCGGCAGCAGAGGCCCCCAAGGCCGACGCTCCCGCCGCCGCTGCTCCGGCTGAGAGCACCGGAACGGAGGCCTGACCGAAATGCTGATCCCTCGTAGGGTCAAGCACCGCAAGCAGCACCACCCCAAGCGCCGCGGTATGGCGAAGGGTGGCACTGAGGTCGCATTCGGCGAGTACGGCATCCAGGCGCTGACCCCGGCCTACGTGACGAACCGCCAGATCGAGGCTGCTCGTATCGCGATGACCCGCCACATCAAGCGTGGCGGCAAGGTCTGGATCAACATCTACCCGGACCGCCCGCTGACGAAGAAGCCTGCCGAGACCCGCATGGGTTCCGGTAAGGGTTCTCCCGAGTGGTGGATCGCGAACGTGCACCCGGGCCGGGTCATGTTCGAGCTGTCCTACCCGAACGAGAAGATTGCTCGTGAGGCGCTCACCCGCGCTGCTCACAAGCTTCCGATGAAGTGCCGGATTGTTCGGCGCGAGGCAGGTGAGTCGTGATGGCGGCCGGTACCAAGGCGACCGAGCTGCGCGAGCTCAACGACGAGGACCTCGTCGCGAAGCTCCGTGAGGCCAAGGAAGAACTGTTCAACCTCCGCTTCCAGGCGGCGACCGGACAGCTCGAGAACCACGGCCGGCTCAAGTCCGTCCGTAAGGACATCGCCCGGATCTACACCCTGATGCGCGAGCGCGAGCTGGGCATCGAGACGGTGGAGAGCGCCTGATGAGCGAGAAGAATGTGACTGAGACGACTGAGCAGCGCGGATTCCGCAAGACCCGTGAGGGTCTCGTCGTCAGCGACAAGATGGACAAGACCGTCGTCGTCGCTGTCGAGGATCGCGTCAAGCACGCCCTGTACGGCAAGGTCATCCGCCGTACGAACAAGCTCAAGGCTCACGACGAGTCCAACGCCGCAGGCGTCGGCGACCGCGTCCTCATCATGGAGACGCGTCCGCTGTCGGCGAGCAAGCGCTGGCGCATCGTCGAGATCCTCGAGAAGGCCAAGTAAATCCTTAGAGGGGTTTCCTTCTAAGTAGTTCCGCCAGGCTCGGCAGGGGCACCCAGGTGCCCCTGCCGGGAACCGGCAGACGATCAGGAGATAGACGTGATCCAGCAGGAGTCGCGACTGCGCGTCGCCGACAACACGGGTGCGAAGGAAATTCTCACCATCCGTGTTCTCGGTGGCTCGGGTCGCCGCTACGCGGGCATCGGCGACGTCATCGTCGCCACCGTCAAGGACGCGATCCCCGGCGGCAACGTGAAGAAGGGTGACGTCGTCAAGGCGGTCATCGTTCGCACCGTCAAGGAGCGCCGCCGCCAGGACGGCTCGTACATCCGCTTCGACGAGAACGCCGCTGTCATTCTCAAGAACGACGGCGACCCTCGTGGCACCCGTATCTTCGGCCCGGTGGGCCGTGAGCTGCGCGAGAAGAAGTTCATGAAGATCATCTCGCTCGCGCCGGAGGTGCTGTAAGCATGAAGATCAAGAAGGGCGACCTGGTTCAGGTCATCACCGGTAAGGACAAGGGCAAGCAGGGCAAGGTCATCGTCGCCTTCCCCCGCGAGAACCGCGTCCTCGTCGAGGGTGTCAACCGGGTCAAGAAGCACACCAAGGCCGGTCAGACCGCTCGCGGTTCCCAGACCGGTGGCATCGTGACGACCGAGGCCCCGGTCCACGTCAGCAACGTGCAGCTGGTTGTTGAGAAGGACGGCAAGAAGGTCGTCACTCGCGTCGGCTACCGCTTTGACGACGAGGGCAACAAGATCCGCGTTGCCAAGCGGACTGGTGAGGACATCTGATGACTACCACCACCGCGCCGCGTCTGAAGCTGCGCTACCGCGAGGAGATCGCGGGCAAGCTGCGTGAGGAGTTCTCGTACGAGAACGTCATGCAGATCCCCGGTCTCGTCAAGATCGTGGTCAACATGGGTGTGGGCGACGCCGCCCGCGACTCCAAGCTGATCGACGGCGCTATTCGCGACCTCACCACGATCACCGGCCAGAAGCCGGCCGTCACCAAGGCCCGGAAGTCCATCGCGCAGTTCAAGCTGCGCGAGGGTCAGCCGATCGGCTGCCACGTCACCCTCCGCGGTGACCGCATGTGGGAGTTCCTGGACCGTACGCTGTCGCTCGCGCTGCCGCGTATCCGTGACTTCCGTGGTCTGTCGCCGAAGCAGTTCGACGGCCGTGGCAACTACACCTTCGGTCTCACGGAGCAGGTCATGTTCCACGAGATCGACCAGGACAAGATCGACCGGGTCCGGGGCATGGACATCACCGTGGTCACCACGGCGACCAACGACGACGAGGGTCGTGCCCTCCTTCGTCACCTCGGCTTCCCGTTCAAGGAGAACTGACCGTGGCGAAGAAGGCCCTGATCGCTAAGGCGGCCCGCAAGCCGAAGTTCGCTGTGCGCGCGTACACGCGTTGCCAGCGCTGCGGCCGGCCGCACTCCGTTTACCGCAAGTTCGGCCTGTGCCGCGTGTGCCTTCGTGAGATGGCTCACCGTGGCGAGCTGCCGGGCGTGACCAAGAGCTCCTGGTAGTACGGGACTTCCCGTACTCCGGATGCTCTCGGTAAGTATCTGGTCGGCAGGAGCCCGACACCGCATGCCGTAGGCTTGTGGGGTTGGGCGCCTGCCGCCCTGACCGACTTACTACGCCGTAGGTCCCCGCACCGCACCCGTCCCGCCACTGAGTGGGGAGAGGGATGGCGCATACAGGAAACCCCGGCGAGAGAGGCCGAAGGCCAATTCATGACCATGACTGATCCGATCGCGGACATGCTGACTCGTCTGCGTAACGCGAACTCGGCGTACCACGACACCGTGGCTATGCCGCACAGCAAGATCAAGTCGCACATCGCGGAGATCCTCCAGCAGGAGGGCTTCATCACCGGCTGGAAGGTCGAGGACGCCGAGGTTGGCAAGTCCCTCGTTCTCGAGCTGAAGTTCGGCCCGAACCGTGAGCGCTCCATTGCGGGCATCAAGCGGATCTCGAAGCCGGGTCTGCGTGTGTACGCGAAGTCCACCAACCTGCCGAAGGTCCTTGGCGGCCTGGGCGTGGCGATCATCTCCACGTCGCACGGTCTTCTGACCGGCCAGCAGGCAGGCAAGAAGGGCGTAGGTGGGGAAGTCCTCGCCTACGTCTGGTAGTCGGGAAAGGAAGGAAAGCTAATGTCGCGAATCGGCAAGCTCCCCATCCAGGTTCCCGCCGGTGTGGACGTCACCATCGATGGCCGCACGGTCGCGGTGAAGGGCCCCAAGGGTTCCCTCACGCACACCGTCGCCGCGCCGATCGAGGTCACCAAGGGTGAGGACGGCGTGCTCAGCGTCACCCGCCCCAACGACGAGCGTCAGAACAAGGCCCTTCACGGCCTGTCCCGCACGCTGGTGGCGAACATGATCACCGGCGTGACCACGGGTTACACCAAGGCGCTCGAGATCAGCGGTGTCGGTTACCGCGTCCAGGCGAAGGGCTCCAACCTGGAGTTCGCCCTGGGCTACAGCCACCCGATCGTCGTCGAGGCCCCCGAGGGCATCACCTTCAAGGTCGAGTCGCCCACGAAGCTCAGCGTCGAGGGCATCGACAAGCAGAAGGTCGGCGAGGTCGCCGCTAACATCCGCAAGCTGCGGAAGCCCGACCCGTACAAGGCCAAGGGCGTCAAGTACGCCGGCGAGGTTATCCGCCGCAAGGTTGGAAAGGCGGGTAAGTAAGCCATGGCATACGGTGTAAAGATCGCCAAGGGTGACGCGTACAAGCGCGCTGCCATCAAGCGCCGCCACATCCGCGTCCGCAAGCACGTCTCCGGTACGCCGGAGCGTCCTCGCCTGGTCGTGACGCGCTCCAACCGCAACATCGTTGCTCAGGTCATCGACGACATCGCGGGCCACACGCTCGCGTCGGCGTCGACCCTGGACGCTTCGATCCGCGGTGGCGAGGCCGACAAGAGCGCCCAGGCCCAGCAGGTCGGCGCGCTTGTCGCCGAGCGTGCCAAGGCTGCCGGCGTCGAGGCCGTCGTGTTCGACCGTGGTGGCAACAGGTACGCCGGGCGCATTGCCGCTCTGGCTGACGCCGCCCGCGAAGCCGGGCTGAAGTTCTAAGCCCCGGTTCCGGGACTAACGGACGTAACAGAGAGAGGTAAATCCAATGGCTGGACCCCAGCGCCGCGGAAGCGGTGCCGGTGGCGGCGAGCGGCGGGACCGGAAGGGTCGCGACGGTGGCGCTGCCGCCGAGAAGACCGCTTACGTTGAGCGCGTTGTCGCGATCAACCGTGTCGCCAAGGTTGTCAAGGGTGGTCGCCGCTTCAGCTTCACCGCGCTGGTCGTGGTGGGCGACGGTGACGGCACTGTAGGCGTCGGATACGGCAAGGCCAAGGAAGTTCCCGCGGCCATCGCCAAGGGCGTTGAAGAGGCCAAGAAGAGCTTCTTCAAGGTTCCGCGCATCCAGGGCACCATCCCTCACCCGATTCAGGGCGAGAAGGCTGCGGGCGTCGTCCTGCTCAAGCCGGCTTCCCCCGGTACCGGCGTTATCGCCGGTGGCCCGGTGCGTGCCGTGCTCGAGTGCGCCGGCGTTCACGACATCCTGTCGAAGTCGCTCGGCTCGTCGAACCCGATCAACATCGTCCACGCGACTGTGACGGCCCTCAAGGGCCTGCAGCGTCCCGAGGAGATCGCGGCTCGCCGTGGTCTGCCCCTCGAGGACGTGGCCCCCGCGGCCCTGCTCCGTGCTCGTGCGGGAGCGGGTGCGTAATGGCCCGTCTCCAGATCACGCAGACGAAGTCGTACATCGGCAGCAAGCAGAACCACCGCGACACCCTGCGTTCGCTCGGGCTCAAGCGCCTGAACGACGTGGTTGTCAAGGAGGACCGCCCCGAGTTCCGCGGAATGGTGCACACCGTCCGCCACCTCGTGACGGTTGAGGAGGTCGACTGACATGGCGGAGAACAACCCGCTGAAGGTCCACAACCTCCGGCCCGCCCCGGGCGCCAAGACCGCCAAGACCCGTGTGGGTCGTGGCGAGGCGTCCAAGGGTAAGACCGCAGGTCGTGGCACCAAGGGCACCAAGGCCCGTTACCAGGTTCCGCAGCGCTTCGAGGGCGGGCAGATGCCCCTCCACATGCGTCTGCCGAAGCTCAAGGGCTTCAAGAACCCGTTCCGCACCGAGTACCAGGTCGTGAACCTGGACAAGCTCGCCGACCTCTACCCGCAGGGTGGAGAGGTCACGGTGGCCGACCTGGTCGCCAAGGGTGCGGTTCGTAAGAACCAGCTCGTCAAGGTGCTCGGCGCCGGCGAGGTCTCCGTGGCGCTGACGGTGACGGTTGACGCCGTTTCCGCCTCCGCCAAGGAGAAGATCGCTGCCGCTGGCGGCACCGTCACCGAGCTCGTCTGAGAGACGAGCCCGATGGCTTGAACACCGACCGGGGATGCCTCCCAAAAGGGGCATCCCCGGTTGGTCGTTCCTAGGGGGGCATGGTCGCCGGTATGGTGGCGTGCACCGTTAACTTCCGTGCGGTGCGCCCGCACGGCTTTTGACTGCTTTGTATTCATGTACTAGTTGCATTCGTTGTTCCGTCGGATTCGTCGATCCTCAATACCGTCACCTCTGACGCAGTAGCGCGGGGGTCGCAGGAGGCACCGTGCTCACCGCGTTCGCCCGGGCGTTCAAGACGCCCGACCTGCGCAAGAAGCTGCTCTTCACACTGGGCATCATCGTGCTGTACAGGCTCGGGGCCCATGTTCCGGTTCCCGGCGTCAACTACAAGAACGTACAGATCTGTGTCGACCAGGCGCAGACGGGCGGGCTCTTCGGGCTCGTCAACCTGTTCAGCGGTGGCGCCCTGCTGCAGATCACGATCTTCGCGCTCGGCATCATGCCGTACATCACGGCGAGCATCATCCTGCAGCTGCTGACCGTGGTCATCCCGCGACTGGAGGCCCTCAAGAAGGAGGGGCAGTCCGGCACGGCCAAGATCACGCAGTACACGCGTTATCTGACGGTCGCCCTCGCCGTGCTCCAGGGCACCGGTCTGGTGGCCACCGCCCGCAACGGCGCGATCTTCCAGGGCTGCCAAGTGGCGGGCCAGATCGTCCCGGACAAGTCGATCTTCGTGACGATCACGATGGTGGTCACGATGACGGCGGGCACCGCGGCCGTCATGTGGCTCGGTGAGCTCGTCACCGACCGCGGCATCGGCAACGGCATGTCGATCCTGATGTTCATCTCGATCGCCGCCGGCTTCCCGGGCGCCCTGTGGGCCATCAAGGAGAAGGGCGAGCTCGCCAACGGCTGGATCGAGTTCGGCATCGTGATCCTGGTCGGCTTCGCCATGGTGGGTCTCGTGGTCTTCGTCGAGCAGGCGCAGCGCAGGATCCCCGTGCAGTACGCGAAGCGCATGATCGGGCGGAAGTCCTACGGCGGTACGTCCACTTACATCCCCCTGAAGGTGAACCAGGCGGGTGTGATTCCTGTCATCTTCGCCTCGTCCCTGCTCTACATCCCGATGCTGATCGTCCAGTTCAGCGGCGGAGGGGCCAGCAGCGACTGGGGCCGGTGGATTCAGGGGAACTTCGTGGATGGCCAGCCCATCTACATCGCCACGTACTTCCTGTTGATCGTGTTCTTCGCCTTCTTCTATGTGGCGATCTCGTTCAACCCCGAGGAAGTCGCCGACAACATGAAGAAGTATGGTGGCTTCATCCCGGGTATCCGGGCAGGTCGGCCTACCGCCGAGTACCTGAGCTACGTGCTCAACCGGATCACTTGGCCGGGCTCGCTGTATCTGGGTCTGATCGCTCTTGTGCCGACGATGGCGTTGGCAGGCTTCGGCGCGAACGCGGACTTCCCCTTCGGTGGAACAAGCATCCTCATCATCGTGGGTGTGGGTCTCGAGACCGTGAAGCAGATCGAGAGTCAGCTCCAGCAGCGCAATTACGAAGGGTTCCTCCGCTGATGCGAATCGTCCTCGTCGGGCCGCCCGGTGCCGGCAAGGGAACGCAGGCCGCGTTCCTTGCCAGGAATCTGTCGATCCCGCACATCTCCACGGGCGACCTCTTCCGCGCCAACATCAGCCAGGGCACGGCCCTCGGCAAGCAGGCCAAGGCGTTCATGGACGCCGGCAACCTGGTACCGGACGAGGTCACCATCGGGATGGCCAAGGACCGCATGGCCCAGCCCGACGCGGTGGGCGGGTTCCTGCTGGACGGCTTCCCGCGCAACGTCTCGCAGGCCCTGGCGCTCGACGAGTCGCTCAAGGCCGAGGGTCTGCACCTCGACGGCGTGCTGGACCTGGAAGTCCCCGAGGACGAGGTCGTGAAGCGGATCGCGGGTCGCCGCACCTGCCGCAACGATTCGAGCCACGTCTTCCACGTGACGTACAGCCCGCCGAAGCAGGACGACGTCTGCGACGTCTGCGGCGGCGAGCTCTACCAGCGCGGCGACGACACCGAGGAAACGGTGCGCCGCCGGCTGGAGGTCTACCACAGCGAGACCGAGCCGATCATCGACCACTACAAGGCGCAGGGCCTGGTGGTCACCATCTCCGCGCTGGGCAAGGTCGACGAAGTCACCGCCCGTGCGATGGAAGCCCTGAAGAAGTCCTCTGCCGAGGGCTGATCGAACGAGCAGTACGACGGTTGCGGCCGCGGTGTCCGAGAGGCGCCGCGGCCGTACTGTTGAGCGCGCGGCGACGCGTGGTACGCAGTACGTGGTAGGCAGTGACAGCGAAGGTGGAAGGCACACACATGGTGGAGATCAAGACCCCGGAGCAGATCGCGAAGATGCGCGAGGCGGGGCTGGTCGTCGCCGCCGTCCACGCGGCGACGCGTGAGGCGGCCGTGCCGGGCGCCACCACCCGGGACCTGGACGAGGTGTCGCGCAAGGTGCTCGCCGAGCACGGCGCGAAGTCGAACTTCCTCGGGTACGGCGGGTTCCCCGCCACCATCTGCACCTCGGTGAACGAGGTCGTCGTCCACGGCATCCCGGACGAGAAGACGGTCCTCAAGGACGGCGACATCATCTCGATCGACGCCGGCGCGATCGTCGACGGCTGGCACGGCGACGCGGCGTACACCGCCTTCGTCGGCACCGGTCACGCCCCCGAGCTGATCGAGCTCTCCCGGGTGACCGAGGAGTCGATGTGGGCGGGCCTGGCCGCGATGAAGCTGGGCAACCGGCTCGTCGACATCTCCAAGGCGATCGAGTCGTACATCCGCCGCCAGCCCCGTCCGGCGACCGGCAAGTACGGGATCATCGAGGACTACGGCGGCCACGGCATCGGGTCCGAGATGCACATGGACCCGCACCTGCTGAACTACGTCACCCGCAAGCGCGGCAAGGGCCCGAAGCTGGTGCCCGGCTTCTGCCTGGCGATCGAGCCGATGGTGAGCCTCGGTACGGCGCAGACGGACGTCCTGGAGGACAACTGGACCGTCGTCACCACCGACGGCACCTGGTCCTCGCACTGGGAGCACTCGGTGGCGTTGACCGAGGAGGGGCCGCTCGTCCTCACCGCCGTCGACGGCGGCAGGGCGAAGCTGGCGGAGTACGGTGTCACCGCCGCTCCCGATCCCCTCGCCTGAACAGCGTAATGATCTTGACTGTTGGGCACACTTGCCGGATTCGTCTTTTCCGGACGCCTGACGTAGACTGACTCGTCGGCTCGCGTGTACCCGTATGCCTGCATACGGATGCGTGAGTCGATCAAGGTAGCCGATTCGAAGGGCGAAGCGTGGCCAAGAAGCAAGGTGCCATCGAAATCGAGGGCACCGTGATCGAGTCCCTCCCGAACGCAATGTTCAAGGTGGAACTTCAGAACGGTCACAAAGTCCTAGCGCACATCAGCGGCAAGATGCGTATGCACTACATCCGCATCCTCCCGGATGACCGGGTCGTGGTGGAGCTTTCTCCGTACGACCTGACGCGTGGCCGGATCGTCTACCGGTACAAGTAGATCTTGCCCGCGTCCCGTGTCTCACGGGGCGGTGGCACTGACCCGGAGAACCTCACATCCCATGAAGGTCAAGCCGAGCGTCAAGAAGATCTGCGACAAGTGCAAGGTGATCCGCCGTCACGGCCGGGTCATGGTCATCTGCGAAAACCTGCGCCACAAGCAGCGCCAGGGCTGACGCACGACCCCCTGCATCTCGCAGAACTTCGCGCGACGCACGTAAGAAACGTAATTACGCAGAACCCAGTGCCCACAGGGTGCTGACACCTCCGGCGGAGGCCGGGGACCTGGCACGTACCGCTCTCTTGACTGAGAGAGGTCGGCGGCCACGGAACGGTTCTGCGGAAGACCTCCGAGCAAACAGGAGCCATGCATGGCACGCCTTGAAGGCGTTGACCTCCCGCGCGAAAAGCGTATCGAGGTCGCCCTCACCTACGTCTTCGGCATCGGTCGCACCCGTGCCAAGGAGACTCTCGCCGCCACCGGCGTGAACCCCGACACGCGCGTTCGTGACCTCGGCGAGGAAGACCTCGTCAAGATCCGTGAGTACGTCGACGTGAACTTCAAGACCGAGGGTGACCTCCGTCGCGAGGTGCAGGCCGACATCCGCCGCAAGGTCGAGATCGGCTGCTACCAGGGTCTGCGTCACCGTCGCGGCCTGCCGGTCCACGGTCAGCGCACCAGCACGAACGCTCGTACCCGCAAGGGCCCGCGTCGCGCCATCGCCGGTAAGAAGAAGCCGGGCAAGAAGTAGTCCTCAGCCGGACGCTTATCAGCGGTCTTCGCTGTAGGACCGACCACCTCCCGTAGGAGATATAGATGCCCCCCAAGGGTCGTCAGGGCGCCGCCAAGAAGGTGCGCCGCAAGGAAAAGAAGAACGTCGCTCACGGGCACGCCCACATCAAGAGCACGTTCAACAACACGATCGTCTCGATCACCGACCCCACGGGCAACGTGATCTCCTGGGCCTCCGCCGGCCACGTCGGCTTCAAGGGCTCGCGCAAGTCCACCCCCTTCGCCGCGCAGATGGCCGCCGAGTCGGCCGCCCGCCGCGCGCAGGAGCACGGCATGCGCAAGGTCGACGTCTTCGTGAAGGGTCCCGGCTCCGGCCGTGAGACCGCGATCCGCTCCCTCCAGGCCACCGGCCTCGAGGTCGGCTCGATCCAGGACGTCACCCCCACCCCGCACAACGGATGCCGGCCGCCCAAGCGTCGCCGCGTCTGATCCAGGTTGTTGCAGTGCGTGACGAGTGAAGACCGACCTTCACTCCGACCGCGTTGTACTCGGGCGGTACGGTCCTTCGGGCTGTGCCGCCCGTACCCTTGTAGTAGTTGGCATCAAATAGTGGGTGCCAAGACTGGAGGCATTTCTCATGCTTATCGCTCAGCGTCCGTCGCTGACCGAAGAGGTCGTCGACGAGTACCGCTCGCGGTTCGTGATCGAGCCCCTTGAGCCGGGCTTCGGTTACACCCTCGGTAACTCCCTTCGCCGTACGCTCCTCTCCTCGATCCCCGGTGCCGCTGTCACCAGCATCCGGATCGACGGCGTCCTGCACGAGTTCACCACCGTGCCGGGTGTCAAGGAGGACGTCACCGACCTCATCCTGAACATCAAGCAGCTGGTCGTCTCCTCGGAGCACGACGAGCCGGTCGTGATGTACCTGCGCAAGCAGGGTCCCGGCCTGGTCACCGCCGCTGACATCGCCCCGCCGGCCGGCGTCGAGGTGCACAACCCCGACCTGGTGCTCGCCACGCTCAACGGCAAGGGCAAGCTGGAGATGGAGCTGACCGTCGAGCGCGGTCGCGGCTACGTCTCCGCCGTCCAGAACAAGCAGGTGGGCCAGGAGATCGGCCGTATCCCGGTCGACTCCATCTACTCGCCGGTGCTCAAGGTCACGTACAAGGTCGAGGCGACCCGTGTCGAGCAGCGCACCGACTTCGACAAGCTGATCGTCGACGTCGAGACCAAGCAGGCCATGCGCCCGCGCGACGCCATGGCGTCCGCCGGTAAGACCCTGGTCGAGCTGTTCGGTCTGGCGCGCGAGCTCAACATCGACGCCGAGGGCATCGACATGGGCCCGTCCCCCACGGACGCCGCCCTCGCCGCCGACCTGGCGCTGCCGATCGAGGAGCTCGAGCTCACCGTTCGTTCGTACAACTGCCTCAAGCGCGAGGGCATCCACTCCGTGGGTGAGCTCGTGGCGCGCTCCGAGGCCGACCTGCTCGACATCCGCAACTTCGGTGCGAAGTCGATCGACGAGGTCAAGGCGAAGCTGGCCGGCATGGGCCTGGCCCTCAAGGACAGCCCGCCCGGATTCGACCCGACCGCCGCTGCCGACGCCTTCGGCGCGGACGACGACGCGGACGCCGGTTTCGTCGAGACCGAGCAGTACTAGAAACTTCCGGCGGGCAGCAGCTCGCCGGTAACTGACACCGGTACCTGATACGGCCGGTGCAGACACAAGGAGAAACACCATGCCGCGTCCCGCAAAGGGTGCCCGTCTGGGCGGCAGCGCCGCGCACGAGCGTCTGCTTCTCGCCAACCTGGCGAAGTCGCTGTTCGAGCACGGTCGCATCACGACGACCGAGGCCAAGGCCCGCCGCCTGCGCCCCGTCGCCGAGCGTCTGGTCACCAAGGCGAAGAAGGGCGACATCCACAACCGTCGCCTGGTGCTGCAGACGATCACGGACAAGAGCGTCGTTCACACGCTCTTCACCGAGATCGCCCCGCGGTACGAGAACCGCCCCGGTGGTTACACCCGCATCACCAAGATCGGCAACCGTCGTGGCGACAACGCCCCGATGGCGGTCATCGAGCTGGTCGAGGCCCTGACCGTGGCCCAGGAGGCCACCGGTGAGGCCGAGGCCGCGACGAAGCGCGCGGTGAAGGAAGACGCAGCCAAGAAGGACGAGGCTGCTCAGGACGACGCTCCGGCCGCCGAGGCTGCCGAGGGCGAGTCCAAGGACGCCTGAGCGTTCTGACTCCACCGGGCGGGCCCGCATCACCCTTCGGGGCGGTGCGGGCCCGCTCTGTTTTCGCTGCTTCGAGTGGGGCTGCTTTGAGAGGATGCGCTGGTGAGCGAGGACATTGAGGGTGCGGCGCCGGGGTTCGTCCGGGTGCGGCTGGATCTTTCGTACGACGGCAAGGACTTTTCCGGGTGGGCGAAGCAGACCGAGCGGCGCACGGTCCAGGGTGAGCTGGAGAGTGCGCTGCGGACCGTGACGCGGTCCTCGCGGACGTACGAGCTGACGGTCGCCGGGCGCACCGACTCGGGCGTGCACGCGCGCGGCCAGGTGGCGCACGTCGACCTGCCCGAGGACGTCTGGGCCGAGCACCACGACAAGCTGCTGCGGCGGCTCGCGGGGCGGCTGCCGCACGACGTACGGGTCTGGAAGGCCGCCGAGGCCCCCGCGGGGTTCAACGCCCGGTTCGCGGCCGTATGGCGGCGCTACGCCTACCGCGTGACGGACGCCCCGGGGGGCGTCGACCCGCTGCTGCGCGGGCATGTCCTGTGGCACGACCGGCCGTTGGACGTCGACGCCATGAACCGGGCGGCGGAGCGGCTGGTCGGGGAGCACGACTTCGCGGCGTACTGCAAGAAGCGGGAGGGCGCGACGACCATCCGCACCCTCCAGCGGCTGAGCTGGGAGCGGGGGGCGGACGGGATCGTCACGGCCACCGTGCGCGCCGACGCCTTCTGCCACAACATGGTGCGCTCGCTGGTCGGCGCGATGCTGTTCGTCGGCGACGGCCACCGGGACGCGGACTGGCCGGGGAAGGTGCTGGCGGCGGGCGTACGGGACTCGTCCGTCCACGTCGTACGCCCGCACGGCCTCACCCTGGAGGAAGTCGGCTACCCCGCCGACGCGTTGCTGGCGGAGCGGGCCCGGCAGGCCCGCAACATGCGGACCCTGCCGGGCTCACCGGCCGGTTCAGGGGCCGGCGGTGGCTGCTGCTGACGCCTGGACCTTCCCGCGCTGGTGGATCTGGCGGAACGTGAACTCCGCCAGGTCGTCACCGGCGGTGTAGACGTTCTTGTCGGTCGTGACGACGTTCCTGCCGGTGGTGAAGCCGCCCACCGTGAAGTAGGCGTAGCGGCCGTAGGCGTTGGCGGTCTTGCGGCAGATCGCGCCGCCCCGGCAGAAGGTCGGGACGCCGGCGCCGGACAGGGAGGCCAGGCCGCCGCTGGCCTGCTCCTTGGCCTTCTCGGCCTGCGCGGCGGTGTCGAAGACCGCCACGCCGACGGTGACGGCGACGCCGTTCGTGGAGTACGTCGCGCGGATCAGCTGGTCGCAGCCGTTGTTGGTCAGTACGGCGCCCAGCGCGCCCTGGGTCCCGGCGGCGCAGGCGGTCGTGCGGTTCGTCGCGCCCTTGGCGTACGCGCGGTCGCCGAACTTCAGCTGCTTGCCGGGGAAGAGCGAGTCGGCGCTCAGCGGCAGCTTGTCCTTCTTGGCGCTGGAGATGAATTCCCTGGGGTCCGGCGGGGGCGGCGGCGCCTGGGAGGAGAACGAGGGGCCGGGCTGCGCGGACCCGGTCGGCAGGGTCTCGGGGGTCGGCAGCCCGCTCGCGCCGGTGTTCCTGGCGTTCGGGCTGCCGCTGTTCGTCGTGACGACCGCCGTGGCGACGATCGCGCCGACGACGGCGGTCGCCAGCACGCCGCCGCCGATGTACATCCACCGCTTCCGGCGGGCGCGCGCGGCGGAGGCGTCGGCGAGCGCCGCCCAGTCCGGCGTGTCGGAGGTGTGCTGCGTTCCGTACGGATCGTGAGGGCCCTGCCGTCCCTCGGGGCCACCCCAGGAGGGCCCCCCTTGCCCAAAGCTCATGCCGCGCATCCTAATCCGGTTGGGTGATGCGGCGGACGGCGGCGAGAATGCGGAGCATGGGACATCTTGAGGCCGCACACGTCGAGTACTACCTGCCGGACGGACGGCCGCTGCTCGGCGACGTCTCCTTCCGGGTGGGGGAGGGCGCGGTGGTGGCCCTGGTGGGTCCCAACGGCGCGGGGAAGACGACCCTGCTCCGGCTGATCTCGCGGGAGCTCCAGCCGCACGGCGGGTCGGTGACGGTCAGCGGCGGGCTCGGGGTGATGGGGCAGTTCGTGGGCTCCGTGCAGGACGAGCGGACGGTACGGGACCTGCTGGTCTCGGTGTCCCCGGAGCGGATCCGGGAGGCGGCCGCCGCCGTGGACCGGGCCGAGCACGGGATCCTGACCGTGGACGACGAGAAGGCGCAGATGGCCTACGCGCAGGCGCTCTCGGACTGGGCGGAGGCCGGCGGGTACGACGCCGAGACCGTCTGGGACATGTGCGCCATGGCGGCGCTGGGCATCCCGTACGACAAGGCGCAGTACCGCGAGGTGCGGACGCTCAGCGGGGGCGAGCAGAAGCGGCTGGTGCTGGAGGCGCTGCTGCGGGGGCCCGAGGAGGTGCTGCTGCTGGACGAGCCGGACAACTACCTGGACGTGCCGGGCAAGCGGTGGCTGGAGGAGCGGCTCAAGGAGACCCGCAAGACGGTCTTCTTCGTGTCCCACGACCGCGAGCTGCTCTCGCGGGCCGCCGACAAGATCGTGAGCCTGGAGCCGGGGCCGACCGGGGCCGACGCCTGGGTGCACGGCGCCGGGTTCGACACCTTCCACGAGGCGCGGGCCGAGCGGTTCGCACGGTTCGAGGAGCTCATGCGCCGGTGGGAGGAGGAGCGCGCGCGGCTCAAGGCGCTGGTGCTGAGGCTGCGGGGGCAGGCCGCGAGCAGCCCCGACATGGCCTCGCGCTACCGGGCGATGCGCACGCGCTTCGAGAAGTTCGAGGAGGCGGGTCCGCCGCCGGAGCCGCCGCGCAAGCAGGACATCCGGATGCGACTGCGGGGCGGGCGCACCGGGGTGCGGGCGGTGGTGTGCGAGGGCCTGGAGCTCACCGGGCTGATGAAGCCGTTCGACCTGGAGGTCTACTACGGGGAGCGGGTCGCCGTGCTCGGCTCGAACGGCTCCGGCAAGTCGCACTTCCTGCGGCTGCTCGCCGGGGAGGACGTCCGGCACACGGGGGAGTGGAAGCTCGGCGCGCGGGTCGTGCCCGGGCACTTCGCGCAGACCCACGCGCATCCCGAACTGGTCGGGCGGACGCTCGTCGACATCCTGTGGTCCGAGCACTCCAAGGACCGGGGCGGGGCGATGGGCGCGCTGCGCCGGTACGAGCTGGAGCGCCAGGGGGACCAGGCGTTCGACCGGCTGTCGGGCGGACAGCAGGCGCGGTTCCAGATCCTGCTCATGGAGCTGGAGGGGACCACCGCGCTGCTGCTCGACGAGCCGACGGACAACCTCGACCTGGAGTCCGCCGAGGCGCTCCAGGAGGGCCTGGAGGCGTACGACGGGACGGTGCTCGCCGTCACGCACGACCGGTGGTTCGCGAAGTCCTTCGACCGGTACCTGGTCTTCGGTTCCGACGGCGTCGTACGGGAGACGGCGGAGCCGGTCTGGGACGAGCGCAGGGTGGACCGGGCGCGGTAGGCCGGGGGCCGGTCGCCGGCCCCCGCCGGGCCGTTTTGACCCGTACGGGGGCAGGCGGGTAAGCTTCCAGTTCGTTATGCGTATTGGCTTGGTCGTTCTCACGCGAGGGGCCCTTACGCCGGTCCACCGGGCCGATGACCAGCGGCAGGCAGACGGGTTGCGTCCCCGAATGCCGCCAAGGCTGTCGTGATCGTCCCAGTGGCCTTGTCAGGACCCACTCACTGAAGAAGCGAAGGCTACGACCGTGCGTACGTACAGCCCCAAGCCCGGCGATGTCACGCGCCAGTGGCACATCATCGACGCGCAGGACATCGTCCTGGGCCGTCTGGCGACGACTGCCGCCAACCTCCTGCGGGGCAAGCACAAGGCGATCTACGCCCCGCACATGGACATGGGCGACTTCGTCATCATCGTCAACGCCGAGAAGGTTCACCTCTCCGGCAACAAGAAGACCCAGAAGATGGCGTACCGCCACTCCGGTTTCCCGGGTGGTCTGCGCTCCGTCCGCTACGACGAGCTGCTGGCGAAGAGCCCCGAGAAGGCCGTCGAGAAGGCCATCAAGGGCATGATCCCCAAGAACACCCTGGGTCGCCAGATGCTCTCGAAGCTGAAGGTCTACGCAGGTCCCGAGCACCCGCACGCTGCCCAGCAGCCGGTGCCGTTCGAGATCACCCAGGTCGCGCAGTAGTTCCGGCCACACCCCCTAAGAACGAAAGAAATCTGAGGAGAATCGTGGCCGAGACCACTGTTGAGACGCCCGTCGAGGGTTCCGAGGCCGAAGAGACCTTCGCCGAGGTGACCACCTTCGAGTCCGAGGTTCCCGTCGAGGGCGAGTACACCAGCGAGTCCCTCGCGGGCCGTTTCGGTGACCCGCAGCCGGCGGCCGGCCTGGGCCGTCGCAAGAACGCCATCGCCCGCGTCCGGATCGTCCCGGGCACCGGCAAGTGGAAGATCAACGGGCGTACGCTCGAGGACTACTTCCCGAACAAGGTTCACCAGCAGGAAGTCAACGAGCCCTTCAAGGTGCTCGAGCTCGACGGCCGCTACGACGTCATCGCCCGCATCGCGGGTGGCGGCGTCTCCGGTCAGGCCGGTGCGCTCCGTCTCGGTGTCGCCCGTGCGCTGAACGAGGCCGACGTGGACAACAACCGCGCCACGCTGAAGAAGGCCGGCTTCCTCTCCCGCGACGACCGTGCGGTCGAGCGCAAGAAGGCCGGTCTCAAGAAGGCCCGTAAGGCCCCGCAGTACAGCAAGCGCTAATCCGCCTGCTTGCCCGTATCAGACGTTTCGCCCCGGCGGCACCTTGTGTGCTGTCGGGGCGTTCGTTTATCGCTTTGTAGCCAGCTTGCATTTTCGGAGCATTTTCGGAGGACACCAGTGGGACGACTCTTCGGCACTGACGGGGTGCGCGGTGTCGCCAACGCGGACCTGACGGCCGAGCTCGCGCTCGGCCTGTCGGTCGCGGCGGCGCACGTGCTCGCCGAGGCGGGCACCTTCGAGGGGCATCGGCCGACCGCCGTGGTCGGGCGCGACCCGCGTGCGTCGGGGGAGTTCCTGGAGGCCGCCGTCGTGGCCGGTCTGGCGAGCGCGGGCGTCGACGTGCGGCGCGTGGGCGTCCTGCCCACCCCGGCGGTGGCGTACCTCACCGGGGCGCTGGGGGCCGACCTCGGCGTCATGCTCTCCGCCAGCCACAACGCCATGCCGGACAACGGTGTCAAGTTCTTCGCGCGCGGCGGTCACAAGCTGGCCGACGAGCTGGAGCACCGGATCGAGGCCGTGTACGAGCAGCACCGGTCCGGTGAGCCCTGGGCCCGGCCGACCGGGGCGGGCGTCGGGCGGGTCTCCGACTACGACGAGGGCTTCGACCGGTACATCGCCCACCTGATCGGGGTCCTGCCGAACCGGCTCGACGGGCTGAAGGTCGTGCTGGACGAGGCGCACGGCGCCGCCTCGCGCGTCTCCCCGGAGGCGTTCGCCCGGGCCGGCGCCGAGATCGTCACGATCGGCGCCGACCCGGACGGGCTGAACATCAACGACGGGTGCGGGTCCACGCACCTGGAGCTGCTCCGGGCCGCCGTGGTCGAGCACGGCGCCGACCTCGGCATCGCGCACGACGGCGACGCCGACCGGTGCCTCGCGGTGGACGCCGAGGGCCGCGAGGTCGACGGCGACCAGATCCTCGCCGTGCTCGCCCTCGCCATGCGCGAGGCCGGTCAGCTGCGCAAGAACACCGTCGTCGGCACCGTCATGTCGAACCTCGGCTTCAAGATGGCCATGGAGCGCGAGGGCATCGAGCTCGTGCAGACCGCCGTCGGCGACCGGTACGTACTGGAGTCGATGAAGGCCGAGGGGTACGCCCTGGGCGGTGAGCAGTCCGGGCACGTGATCGTGCTGGACCACGCGACCACCGGCGACGGCACCCTGACCGGACTCATGCTGGCCGCGCGGGTGGCCGCCACCGGGCGTACGCTCGCGGACCTCGCCGGGGTCATGGACCGGCTGCCGCAGATCCTCGTCAACGTGCCCGACGTCGACAAGTCGCGCGTCACCACCTCCGCGGAGCTGGCGGCCGCCGTCGCCGATGCCGAGCGCGAACTGGGCGCCACCGGACGGGTGCTGCTGCGTTCCTCGGGCACCGAGCCGCTCGTGCGGGTCATGGTCGAGGCGGCCGACATCGAGCAGGCCAAGGCGGTCGCGGGGCGGCTCGCCGACGTGGTGAAGTCCGCGCTCGGTTAGGCGTTCCGAGCGGCTTCGCGCTCGCGCTGCCTCGTCCAGAAGAACTTCTGGACGAGCAGCGTGAGCGTGCCGGCCACGACGATGCCGAGCAGGTTCAGCAGCAACTGCCCGGTGGAGCGCCACGTCTGGCCCCCGTCGCCGTAGATGAGGGCCACGGCGGCGTTGGCCGCTGCCGGGACCGTCGTCACGGAGATGGCCACCCCCACCAGGGCGCCCGACTTGGCCGAGGTGAGGGAGAGCATCCCGGCGGCGCCGGCCAGTACGGCCACGACGAACGAGAACCGGTCGGGCGCGTAGATGAAGCCGGTGTTCGGGCGGTCGGCGTCCAGTCTCGCCTCGGTGAACATGCCCGTCGCGTTCATGAAGAGGCTGAACAGGACCGTCACCGCCATCGCCGCCGCGAAGCCCACGACCAGCGCCGTCAGCGAGCGCCACGCCAGCTTCGGGGCGCGCTGCACCACGGCCGTGCAGAAGCCGGCCAGCGGGCCGAACTCCGGGCCCACCGCCATGGCGCCGACGATCAGGATCGCGTTGTCGAGCACCACACCGCAGGCCGCGATCATGGTGGCCAGCGACAGGAACGCGATGTAGGTGACGGAGAGCGTCGACTCCTCGTGGGTCGCGTCGGACAGCTGCTCCCACAGAACCGCGTCCGCGCCCTCGCCCGGGGCGTCCTTCTCGGCCCGGTCGGCGCGGTGCGAGAGCGACAGGTCGATGTTCTCGACCGCGATCGAACCGCACTCGTCGATGCCCATGCCGCGCAGCGTGTTGATGAGGTCGTCGCCCGCCTCGCGCGCCACGTCGCACATGACGAGGTCGCCCCGCGGGTCGCGGGCCGCGCCGGGGACCACGGCGAGGTGCGTCGTGCCGACCGTCTTCTCCACCGTGCTGACGACCTCTTCGGTGCGGTCGGCGGGGACGATCAGACGCAGGTGAAGCACGGACGTACTCCTCAGAGTTTTCGGAGGGACAGGCGCTTCACCTTGTGGTCGGGGCCCTTGCGCACGACCAGCGTGGCACGGCCGCGCGTGGGCGCCACGTTCTCCAGCAGATTGGGCTTGTTGATGGTCCGCCACATGGTACGGGCGTAGTCCAGGGCCTCCTCCTCGGAGACCTGGGTGTACTTCGTGAAGTACGAGGAGGGGTCCTGGAAGGCGGTGGCGCGCAGCTTGCGGAAGCGGCCCAGGTACCAGCTCTCGATGTCCTCGGCGCGGGCGTCGACGTACACGCTGAAGTCGAAGTAGTCGGCGAGACCGACCCGGGTGCGGCCGTCCTTGCCGGGGAGCGCGGGCTGGAGGACGTTCAGGCCCTCGACGATCAGGATGTCCGGGCGGCGGATCGTGAGGCGCTCGCCGGGCACGATGTCGTAGATCAGGTGGGAGTAGACGGGGGCGGTGACCTCGTCCTTGCCGGCCTTGATGTCGGCGACGAAGCGGGTCAGGGCGCGCCGGTCGTACGACTCGGGGAAGCCCTTGCGGGCCAGCAGGCCGCGCCGCTCCAGCTCCGCCATGGGGTAGAGGAAGCCGTCGGTGGTCAGCAGCTCCACGCGCGGGTGTTCCGGCCAGCGGGCCAGCAGGGCCTGGAGGAGGCGGGCGACGGTCGACTTGCCCACGGCGACGCTGCCCGCGACCCCTATGACGAAGGGCGTGCCGCGCTGCGAGCCGTGGCCCTCGCCGCCGTCGCCGAGGAAGGTGTTCAGGGCGCCGCGCAGGCCGGAGGTCGCCTGTACGTACAGATTGAGCAGGCGGGACAGGGGGAGGTAGACGTCCCGTACCTCGTCGAGGTCGATGACGTCGCCCAGGCCGCGCAGCCGCTCGAGTTCCTCCGCCGTCAGCGGCAGCGGCGTCTTCTCGCGCAGCGCGCTCCACTCCGCCCGGGTGAGGTCCAGGTACGGCGAAGCGTCTGCCCGGCGCTGGGAGCTTCGTGACGGCGAAGTGATCACACGAACATTGTCGGGTCTGCGGGGGCGTCGTGGGTGGTGTGCTCGGTCACGTGGGGGCGGCGGCCGTAGGGTGCGGACATGTGCGGAATCGTGGGGTACGTCGGCGGGCAGTCGGCGCTTGATGTTGTCGTCGCGGGACTGAAGCGCCTCGAATACCGGGGCTACGACTCGGCGGGCGTTGCCGTCCTCTCCGACGGCGGGCTGGCCGCGGGGAAGAAGGCGGGCAAGCTCGTCAACCTGGAGAAGGAGCTCGTGGGACGGCCGCTGCCGGCCGGTGCCACGGGCATCGGACACACCCGGTGGGCCACGCACGGCGGGCCCACCGACACCAACGCGCATCCGCATCTGGACAACGCGGGGCGCGTCGCCGTCGTGCACAACGGGATCATCGAGAACTTCGCGGAACTGCGGGCCGAGCTGGCCGGGCGCGGGCACGAGCTCGTGTCGGAGACCGACACCGAGGTCGTGGCGCACCTGCTCGCGGAGTCCTTCTCCTCGTGCGGGGACCTGGCGGAGTCGATGCGGCTGGTGTGCCGGCGGCTCGACGGGGCGTTCACGCTGGTCGCCGTGCACGCGGACGAGCCCGACGTGGTGGTCGGGGCGCGGCGCAACTCGCCGCTCGTGGTGGGCGTGGGCGAGGGAGAGGCGTTCCTCGCCTCCGACGTCGCGGCGTTCATCGCGCACACCCGGTCCGCGATCGAGCTGGGGCAGGACCAGGTCGTCGAGCTGCGGCGGGACGGGGAGGGGGGCGGCGGGGCCGGTGTGTCGGTCACCGTCACCGACTTCCACGGCGCTCCGGGCGAGGCGCGGTCGTACCACATCGACTGGGACTCCTCCGCCGCCGAGAAGGGCGGCTACGACTACTTCATGCTGAAGGAGATCGCGGAGCAGCCCAAGGCGGTCGCCGACACGCTGCTGGGCCGGATCGACTCCGCCGGGTCCCTGACGCTCGACGAGGTGCGGATCCCCGACTCCGTGCTGCGGGAAGTCGACAAGATCGTGGTGGTCGCGTGCGGGACCGCCTACCACGCGGGGATGATCGCGAAGCTGGCCATCGAGCACTGGACGCGCATTCCGTGCGAGACGGAGCTGGCCAGCGAGTTCCGTTACCGCGACCCCATCCTCGACGCGCGGACGCTGGTGATCGCGATCTCGCAGTCCGGCGAGACGATGGACACGCTGATGGCGCTGCGGCACGCGCGGGAACAGGGCGCGAAGGTGCTGGCCGTGTGCAACACGAACGGGTCGACGATTCCCCGCGAGTCGGACGCGGTCCTCTACACCCATGCCGGCCCCGAGGTCGCCGTCGCCTCCACCAAGGCGTTCCTCACCCAGCTGACCGCCTGCTACCTCGTCGCGCTCTACCTCGCGCAGGTGCGCGGGTCCAAGTGGGGCGACGAGGTCCGGGGCGTCGTGCGCGAGCTGTCCGCCATCTCCGGCGAGGTGGAGCGGGTCCTGGAGACGATGGAGCCGGTACGGGAGCTGGCCCGGTCGCTGGCGGACAAGAACACGGTGCTTTTCCTCGGGCGGCATGTGGGGTACCCGGTCGCTCTGGAAGGGGCGCTCAAGCTGAAGGAGCTCGCGTACATGCACGCGGAGGGATTCGCCGCCGGCGAGCTGAAGCACGGGCCCATCGCGCTCATCGAGGACGACCTGCCGGTGGTCGTCGTGGTGCCGTCCCCCCGGGGGAGGTCCGTCCTGCACGACAAGATCGTGTCGAACATCCAGGAGATCCGGGCCCGCGGGGCGCGCACGATCGTGATCGCGGAGGAGGGGGACGAGGCGGTGGTCCCGTACGCCGATCACCTGGTCCGGATCCCGGCCACGCCGACGCTCCTCCAGCCGCTGGTCTCCACCGTGCCCCTGCAGGTCTTCGCCTGCGAGCTGGCCACGGCCCGGGGCAACGAGGTCGACCAGCCCCGCAACCTGGCGAAGTCCGTGACGGTGGAGTGAGCGAGTGATCATCGGGGTGGGGATCGACGTGGCCGAGATCGAGCGCTTCCGGGCGTCGATGGAGCGTACGCCGCAGATGGCGAGGCGGCTGTTCCTGGACAGCGAGTTGTACCTGCCGGGCGGCGACCGGCGGGGATACGCCTCGCTCGCCGCGCGGTTCGCGGCGAAGGAGGCCCTCGCGAAGGCGCTGGGCGCGCCGGCCGGGCTGCACTGGACGGACGCCGAGGTGTACGTCGAGGACACCGGTCAGCCCCGGCTGCGGGTGAGCGGGACCGTGCTGGCGCGGGCTGAGGCGCTCGGGGTGCGGTCCTGGCACGTGTCGCTCAGTCATGACGCGGGGGTCGCTTCCGCAGTCGTCGTTGCCGAAGGGTGAGGTGTGGTGCCGATGCGCGCTGCTCATGGCGTGGAGACCGTACGGACCGCCGAGCGGGAGCTGATGGCCCGGCTCCCCGAGGGCGCGCTCATGCAGCGGGCCGCGGCCGGGCTCGCGGCGGTGTGCGCGGGGCTGCTGGGGCGGGTGTACGGATCGCGGGTCGTGCTGCTGGTCGGGAGCGGGGACAACGGCGGCGACGCGCTGTACGCGGGCGCGCGGCTGGCCCGGCGCGGCGCCGGCGTCACGGCGGTGCTGCTGGACGCCGGGCGGGCGCACGCGGGCGGGCTCGCGGCGCTGCGGTCGGCCGGTGGCTCGGTCGCCGCCGACGCGCCGGGGGTGATCGCGCGGGCGGACCTCGTGGTCGACGGGATCACCGGGATCGGCGGGCGGGGCGGCCTGCGGGACGCCGCCGTACCGCTGGCGCGGGCCGCGCGGGACTCCGGCGCGGTCGTCGTCGCCGTGGACCTGCCCAGCGGGATCGAGGCGGACAGCGGGGAGGTGCGGGGCGAGTGCGTGCGGGCCGACGCCACGGTGACGTTCGGCACGTACAAGCCCGGACTGCTGATCGACCCGGCCCGGGAGTACGCCGGGGCCGTGCGGCTGGTGGAGCTGGGCCTGGACCTCGGGGCGGTCGAGGCCGACGTCGAGGCGCTGCAGCACGCGGACGTGGCCGCGCTGCTGCCGGCCCCCGGCGCGGAGAGCGACAAGTACCGGCGCGGGGTGGTGGGGGTCGTCGCGGGCTCGGAGCGCTATCCCGGCGCGGCGGTGCTCGCGGTCGCCGGGGCGCTGCGGGGCGGCGCGGGCGCGGTGCGGTACGTGGGCCACGGGGCCGACGCGGTGATCGCGCGCTTCCCGGAGGCGCTGGTGCACGCGGGGCCGCCGTCGGAGGCGGGCCGGGTGCAGGCGTGGGTCGTCGGGCCGGGGCTCGCGGAGGACGCGCAGGGTGCGCTGGCGGACGTGCTGGCGTCGGACGTGCCGGTGCTGGTGGACGCGGACGGCCTGCGGCCGCTGGAGCCGGAGGCGGTGCGGCGACGTGAAGCGCCGACGCTGCTGACGCCGCACGCGGGGGAGGCGGCCGCGCTGCTCGGGGTCTCGCGGGAGGAAGTGGAGGCGGGGCGGCTGGTCGCGGTCCGCGAGCTGGCCGCGCTGTACGGGGCGACGGTGCTGCTGAAGGGGTCCACGACGCTGGTGGCCCCGGCGGGCGCCACGGGGCGGCGGCCGGTGCGGGTCAACCCGACGGGGACGCCCTGGCTGGCCACCGCCGGCAGCGGGGACGTGCTGTCGGGGCTCGCGGGGGCGCTGCTGGCGTCCGGGCTCGGCGCGCTGGACGCCGGTTCGGCGGCGGCGTACGTGCACGGGCTCGCGGGGCGGCTGGCCGCGGGCGGGGTGCGCGGCGACGGCGTCCTGGGCGGTGCGCCGGTGGGCGCGCACGACGTGGCGGACGCGGTGCCGGCGGCCTGGCGGGGGATCGTCGGACGCCGGAGGTGAGGCGGGGCTGTCGTACGGCTCTGAGACACTTGGCGCGATGACCGCGATGACCCATACCCCCATGCGAGCCCGCGCCGAGATCGACCTGGCGGCCCTGCGAGCCAACGTGCGGGCTTTGCGTGCGCGCGCGGCGGGCGCCCACCTGATGGCCGTGGTGAAGTCCGACGCGTACGGGCACGGAGCCGTGCGCTGCGCCCGCGCGGCCCTCGACGCCGGGGCGACCTGGCTGGGTACCGCGACCCCGGAGGAGGCGCTTGCGCTGCGCGACGCCGGGTTCGACGGGCCGCTGATGTGCTGGCTGTGGACCCCCGGCGGGCCGTGGCGCGAGGCGATCGAGGCGGGCGTCGACGTGTCCGTGAGCGGACTGTGGGCCCTGGAGGAAGTGGCGGAGGCGGCGCGTGCGGCGGGCCGGGAGGCGCGCGTACAGCTCAAGGCGGACACCGGGCTCGGCCGCAACGGCTGCCAGCCCGCCGACTGGCCCGAGCTGGTGCGCCGCGCCCTGGAGGCCGACGGGGTGCGGATCACCGGCCTGTGGTCGCACTTCGCCTGCGCGGACGAGCCCGGGCATCCTTCGATCGACGCGCAGCTGACCCTCTTCCGCGACCTGGTCGAGCACGCCGAGAAGGCCGGGGCCGAGCCCGAGGTCCGGCACATCGCCAACTCGCCCGCGACGCTGACCCTGCCGGAGACGCACTTCGATCTCGTACGGACCGGCATCGCCATGTACGGCGTCTCCCCGAGCCCCGAGCTCGGCACGCCCGCCGATTTCGGGCTGCGGCCGGTGATGACCCTCGCGGCGTCCGTCGCGCTGGTCAAGCGGGTCCCCGAGGGGCACGGCGTCAGTTACGGGCACCACTACGTCACCGGCGGGGAGACGAACCTCGGGCTGATCCCGGTCGGGTACGCCGACGGCGTTCCGCGCCACGCGTCCGGCACCGGCCCGGTGCTCGTCGGCGGCAAGTGGCGGCGCGTCGCCGGGCGGGTCGCCATGGACCAGTTCGTGGTGGACCTCGGGGCGGACGTGGTGGAGCCGGGGGACGAGGCCGTGCTGTTCGGGCCGGGCGACCGGGGAGAGCCGACGGCCGAGGACTGGGCGCGGGCGGCGGGCACGATCGCGTACGAAATTGTCACTCGCATCGGATCGCGGGTACCACGCGTCTATGTGGACGAGGACCCCGACAGCTAGGAGAGCGGCACCGTGAGCGAGAGCAGCGCGCCCGGCGTGGCGGAGGTGGGGGGGGGGGGGGGGGGGGGCCCCCCCCCCCCCCCCCCACCCCCCCCCCCCAGGGGGGTTGGCGTAGACACTCCACACGGTGGGGTGGGGTGAAGCGGGGCGGGGGGGGCCACCCACATGGCGCGCCCCCCCC
>NZ_JBWKLQ010000004.1:51612-211932 GCF_056429965.1 Streptomyces sp. NPDC046122
TCCTGTGGGAACGGGAACCCGAACGGTGAGAGGGGCGAAACGGGGAGAGAGGAAAGCGGCCCCGGGGGGGGGGGGGGGGGGGGGTGGGGGACCGACCCCCCCACCTCCGCCGTCGGCAACTGGCGCCGGGCGGGTGTGGCCGGCGCCGCGATAGGCGTGGTCGCGGCGGGCGCGGCGGCGGGCGTCGCCCTGGAGCGGCTGACCGTCGGCCGGGGCATGCGGAAGAAGGCGCGGCTGGCGCTGGACGCGGCGGGACCGTACGGCGCTCTGCGCGGCATGCCGGGACGGGCCGCGGCGGACGACGGGACCGGGATCTACTACGAAGTGGACGAGGTGGAGGCGGACGGCGCCTCGTCGGGGCCGCGCCGGCGCCGGCTCTTCGGGCGCAGGACCCCGGCGCCGGTCACCGTCGTGTTCAGCCACGGTTTCTGTCTCAGCCAGGACTCCTGGCACTTCCAGCGGGCCGCGCTGCGGGGCGTCGTGCGCACCGTCCACTGGGACCAGCGCAGCCACGGGCGCTCGGAGCGCGGGTCGGCCCAGGGCCGCGGCACGGCGGTCGACATCGAACAGCTGGGGCGCGATCTGAAGGCCGTGATCGACGCCGCCGCACCCGAGGGGCCGCTGGTGCTGGTGGGGCACTCGATGGGCGGCATGACGGTGATGGCCCTGGCCGATCAGTACCCCGAGCTCATCCGCGAGCGCGTGGTGGGCGCCGTGTTCGTCGGTACGTCGTCGGGGAACCTCGGCGAGGTCAACTTCGGCCTGCCGGTGGCCGGCGTGAACGCCGTGCGCCGGGTCCTGCCGCGCGTGCTGCGCGCGCTCGGCACGCAGACGGAGATCGTCGAACGGGGGCGACGGGCCACGGCGGACCTGTTCGCCGGCCTGATCAAGCGCTACTCGTTCGGCTCGAAAGACGTGGACCCGGCCGTCGCGCGGTTCGCGGAGCGGCTGATCGAGGGCACGCCGATCGACGTCGTCGCGGAGTTCTACCCGGCGTTCACCGACCACGACAAGGCCGAGGCGCTGGAGATCTTCGCGGAGGTGCCGGTGCTCGTGCTCGCCGGCGACAAGGACCTGGTGACGCCCAGCGAGCACAGCGAGGGCATCGCACGCCTGCTGCCCGACGCGGAGCTGGTGATAGTGCCGGACGCCGGTCACCTGGTCATGCTGGAGCACCCCGAGGTGGTCACCGACCGGCTCGCGGACCTGCTGGCCCGGGTGGGCGCCGTACCGGCAGCCGCTAACGTTGGGACGTATGGAAGCACCGCACAGCCCGGCGGCTGACGCCACCGCCGTCCTCACCGTCCACTCGCCCGACCTCATGCAGGAGTTCGGGCGCCGGCTCGCGAAACTGCTGCGGCCCGGCGATCTCGTGATGCTCACCGGCGAGCTCGGCGCGGGCAAGACGACGCTGACGCGCGGGCTCGGCGAAGGTCTCGGGGTGCGCGGCGCCGTGACGTCGCCGACCTTCGTCATCGCGCGCGTCCACCCCTCGCTGACCGGCGGTCCCGCCCTGGTGCACGTCGACGCGTACCGGCTGGGCGGCGGACTCGACGAGATGGAGGACCTCGACCTCGACGTCTCGCTGCCCGACTCCGTGGTCGTGGTGGAGTGGGGCGAGGGCAAGGTCGAGGACCTCTCCGACGACCGGCTGCACGTGGTCATCCACCGGGCCGTCGGGGACTCCGCCGACGACGTGCGCCGGGTGACGCTGACCGGGATCGGGGCGCGGTGGGCGGGCGAGGACCTGGCCGCGCTGGGCGCCTGACGTCCGTACGTTCCGACAAGACGTCGGCAAGATGTTGCGCCGGTGAGGCCGGGCGTGGTCACATGGATACCGAGACCTGGTTAGGTCTACCTAACCACGCCTGCTCAACCGGAGCCCAGGAGGCATCCATGCCGGCTTCTGAACGCGAAGTGACTCAGCCGCTCTCCATGCGCGACCTGCTGGCCTCGTGCGTCGCGGCCACAGCGGTCTCCACCCCGCCGAGAGGCCGGTCGCAGGAGGACGACGCCGCCGAGGCGCGCGCGGAGGAACGCCCGGAACGGCGCGACGCCGCGTAGGGGCGTCGCGGGGCCGGTGTGCGGGGGCCGGTCACCTGCCGGCGCTCCGCCCTGTCGCTCGTACGAGCGTATTTACGGGACGACGACGACCTTGACGCCGACCGTCGCGAAGCTCCACAGCGCGTCGCCGTCGGGACGCTCCATGCGGACGCCGCCCGTCCTGCTCTTCGGGTCCGGGCTCGGCATCGACCCGTCGACCGCCGCGCTGAAGCCGATCGGCACGCCCTCGACTGTCGTGAAGCGCACGACGTGCTCGACCTCCACGCCGTCCGAGCCGGTGATGCTCCCCGAGCGCGAGCCCACCGCGTACGTACCGGGCGGCGGGCTGACCGTGCTGGGCGCGACCTGGAACGTCCTGGTGGCCTTGCCGGACCCGTCCACCAGCCACACCCGCCGCTCGGCCAGCGAGTACACGACGCGCGTCCCCGTGCCCGACTGGGCCGGCACCGCGAACGGGTCCTTCTTCTTGGCCGGCGCCTTGGGCGGTTGCGTGGCGTGCGCCGCGGGGGTCTTGCCGGCGGTCGGTTCGACGAGCTGGGCGGCGGAGGGCGCGTTCGCCGACGCCTGGTAGGCGAGGAAGGCGACCGCCGCCACGGCTGCCGCGGTGAGCCCGGCCACGATTCCCGAGCTGCTCCTTGCCACCTTGCTCCACCTCATGTTCGTACAGCGCGCGTATTTGTGGTGACGGTAGCAGCAGGGGCCGGGAGGGACGGGGGACGCCGTGCTCCCCGCGCGCGGGCCGTAGGCTGTTTGTGTGCTCCTGCTCGCCGTTGATACCGCCACCCCAGCCGTCACCGTCGCCCTCCACGACGGAGACTCCGTCGTCGCCGAGGCCGGACAGGTCGACGCCCGCCGCCACGGGGAGCTGCTGCTGCCCACCGTCGACCGGGTGCTCGCCGGGGCCGGCCTGAAACTCGACGCGGTGACCGGCATCGTCGTGGGCGTCGGCCCCGGCCCGTACACCGGACTGCGCGTCGGCCTCGCGACGGCCGAGACCTTCGGCCTCGTGCTCGGGGTGCCGGTCCACGGCCTGTGCACCCTGGACGGACTGGCGTACGCCGCCGGGCTGACCGGCCCCTTCGCCGTGGCCACCGACGCGCGCCGCAAGGAGGTGTACTGGGCGCGGTACGCCGACGCCCGCACGCGCGTGTCCGAGCCCGCCGTCGACCGCCCCGCCGACATCGCCGATCAGCTCACCGGCCTTCCGGTGGTCGGCTCCGGCGCGCTGCTCTACCCCGACGCCTTCCCCGACGCGCGCGGACCCGAGCACCAGTCGGCGGGCGCGCTGGCGTCGCTGGCCGCCGAGAAGCTCGCGGCGGGGGAGTCCTTCCTGCCGCCGCTGCCGCTGTACCTCCGCCGGCCCGACGCGCAGGTCCCCAAGAACTACAAGGTGGTCACGCCCAAGTGACCGCGGGCCTGAGAGAGATGCGCTGGTGGGACATCGGCCCGGTGCTCGACCTCGAGCGCGGGCTGTTCCCCGACGACGCCTGGTCGCCCGGCATGTTCTGGTCCGAACTCGCCCACGCGCGCGGGCCGCGGGCCACCCGCCGGTACGTGGTGGCCGAGGAGGCGGACCGCATCGTCGGGTACGCCGGTCTCGCCGCCGCCGGCGGGCAGGGCGACGTACAGACCATCGCCGTCTCCAAGGACCAGTGGGGGACCGGGCTCGGCGCCCGGCTCCTCACCGACCTGCTGGGGCACGCGACCGCCTTCGAGTGCGCCGAGGTGCTCCTCGAAGTGCGCGTCGACAACCTCCGCGCGCAGAAGCTGTACGAGCGTTTCGGCTTCGAGCCGATCGGCTTCCGGCGCGGTTACTACCAGCCGGGCAACATCGACGCGCTCGTGATGCGGCTGACGACGACCGACCCGGCGGCGCCCGCGCCCTCCGTACGAGAAACCGAGATTCACCATGGCTGACGAACCGCTCGTCCTCGGCATCGAGACCTCCTGCGACGAGACCGGCGTCGGCGTCGTGCGCGGCA
Organism: Streptomyces sp. NPDC046122; assembly: GCF_056429965.1. NCBI lineage: Bacteria > Bacillati > Actinomycetota > Actinomycetes > Kitasatosporales > Streptomycetaceae > Streptomyces > Streptomyces sp. NPDC046122. Next base: position 55,659 of record NZ_JBWKLQ010000004.1, read on the forward strand.
CCACCCTGCTCGCCGACGCCATCGCGTCGAGCGTCGACGAGCACGCCCGCTTCGGCGGCGTGGTGCCCGAAGTCGCGTCGCGCGCCCACCTGGAGGCGATGGTCCCGACCATCGAGCGCGCGCTGAAGGAGGCCGGCGTCGCCGCCTCGGACCTCGACGGCATCGCGGTGACGGCGGGCCCGGGACTCGCCGGGGCGCTGCTGGTGGGCGTGTCGGCGGCGAAGGCGTACGCGTACGCGCTGGGCAAGCCGCTGTACGGCGTGAACCACCTGGCCTCGCACATCTGCGTCGACCAGCTGGAGCACGGCCCGCTGCCGGAGCCCACGATGGCGCTGCTGGTCAGCGGCGGGCACTCGTCGCTGCTGCTCGCGCCGGACATCACGAGCGACGTACGGCCGATGGGCGCGACCATCGACGACGCGGCGGGCGAGGCGTTCGACAAGATCGCGCGCGTCCTCGACCTGGGCTTCCCCGGCGGTCCCGTCATCGACCGGCTAGCCAGGGAGGGCGACCCGAAGGCGATCGCCTTCCCGCGCGGGCTGACCGGGCCGCGCGACGCGGCGTACGACTTCTCCTTCTCCGGGCTGAAGACGTCGGTGGCGCGGTGGATCGAGGCAAAGCGCAACGCCGGCGAGGAGGTGCCGGTGCGGGACGTGGCGGCGTCCTTCCAGGAGGCGGTCGTCGACGTGCTGACCCGCAAGGCCGTGCGGGCCTGCAAGGACGAGGGCGTCGACCACCTGATGATCGGCGGCGGCGTGGCGGCCAACTCGCGGCTGCGGGCGCTCGCCGCCGAGCGATGCGAACGGGCCGGCATCCGGCTGCGGGTGCCCCGGCCGGGCCTGTGCACGGACAACGGCGCGATGGTGGCGGCCCTCGGTGCGGAGATGGTGGCGCGGGGCCGGGCGGCGTCGGACTGGGACCTGTCGGCGGACTCCTCGCTGCCGGTCACCGAGCCGCACGTGCCGGGCGCCGCGCACGACCACGACCACGACCACGTGCACGAGCTCAGCAAGGACAACCTCTACTCATGACCGTCGCGCTGATGTGGGAGGCCCGCGCCACCGAGGGCCGCGGCGCGGAGCTGCTGGAGTGGGCCCGGGCGCAGTCGCGGGTCCTGGCGGCCGAGCCGGTGCGCACGGAGATCCTGCGGGCGCCGCAGGACCGGGTGCTCGTGCTGACGTGGTGGGACGCGGAGTACGACGCGCGGCTGCCCGAACTGCCGGAGCCCGAGGCGGATCTGGTCACGCGGGCGGTCCACCGCTGGCGTTTCGAGTCGGTCGAGGTGGCCTGAGGCAGCCTTAGGCGGCCTGATCCCGGCCGCGCGGCACTCGGTAGTGTCGTGCTCATGTCCCGTCGCGCGCCGCTTCCTCCCCCTCCGCCGCCCGAGCACCTGCGGGCCTGGCCCGGACCGGAGGCGATGAGCGCCGACCGGGCGCGCGTCCTGGACGAGCTGACCGTCCGCGGGCTCGGCCCCGGGCGGCTGGTGCGCTTCTGGCTTCTGGTGGGCGGCGCGGTGCTCGGGTGGGGAGCGGTCGGGGCGGCCCTGGAGTCGTTCGAGGGGCCGGGCGACCCGCTGACCGCCGTCTTCGCGGCGGGTCTCGGCGCGGTGGGGCTCGCGGGCGCGGTGACGTGCTGGATCTTCATCGGCATCGGGGTGCGGCGCGACCGTACGATCCGTCAGTTGCTCGTGGAGTGGGCCCGGGTGGGGCGGGAGCACGGTTTGTCCGCCGCCCGGTGGCGTGTTCCGGGGCTCAGTCTCGCGTGGCTGCTCTCCTCCGTGGCGGTGTGCGGGCTGGGGCTGTGGTCGTCGCTCGGCTTCGCGGTGACCGCGCGGGCGGGCTCCGACACGTACGCGGACGCGGTCTTCTTCATCGGGCTCGGCGTCGTGCTGTGGGTGGCCGGGCTGATCGGCGCGGCGAAGGCCGTGGGGCACTACCGGTGGGCGGTACGGGTGGGCCCGGCGGGCGGGACGGACGGCGCGGCGGGCTGAGGGGTGCGCGCGGGCCGCGAGGCGTGACGGGCTGGGAGGCGCGGGGCCGAGGCGCGTGTCGGCCGGGGGCGGGGAGGTTCCGGGCGGGGCGGGCCGCGTGGGGCGTGCGGAGGCGGCCCGCCGGTCCGGCCCGTGCTAGGCGGCCCCGAGCACCAGGGCGCCGACCACCGGCGCGGCGTACACCAGGGGGAACGGGATGTGCGCGTACCAGCGGGCCCGGACGACCGCGACGACGGCCCCGCGAAGTACAGGACCAGGGCGACCCCGGCGGCCACTCCGACGACCGGCAGGAACAGGCCGGCCACCAGGCCCGCCGCCCCGGCCGCCTTGGCCGTGCCGAGCCACGGCAGCCAGGACTGCGGAATGCCGTAGTCCGCCATGGGCCCGACCACCCACTTCGCGCGGAGGAAGACGGAGGCGGCCGAGAAGCCCACCAGGGCGGCGGCCAGAACGGTGAATACGGTGTGCGCGGTGGACATCGGCAGTGCTCCTCAGCGGTCGCGGCCGGTGCGGGCTCGCTCCGGCTCGTTGTGCGGTGAGTGGCTCACTGCTCTGACGCGCCCGGCGGCGCGAGTGTGACAGGGCGGCGGAAGATCTTTCCGGTTACGCCGCCGGACGGCCGATCAGCACCGTCGGCGCGCCGGCGACCCGGGTGAGGAAGACCGTGGCCGCGTTCGGTCCCGACAGCTTCATCTTGCGCCGCAGCTCCTCCGGTTCGATCGCCGAGCCGCGTTTCTTCACGGTCAGCACGCCGACGCCCCGCTCGCGCAGCAGCGCCTTCAGCTTCTTCACGCCGAACGGCAGCTGGTCCGTGATCTCGTACGCGGTGGCGTACGGCGTCGGGTGCAGCTCGTCCGACGTGATGTACGCGATCGTCTCGTCGATCAGGCGGCCGTTCACCTCCCGCGCCACCTCCGCCACCAGGTGCGAGCGGACGACCGCGCCGTCCGGCTCGTACAGGTAGCGTCCGACCGCGCCCGGTTCGGGGTCCGGCAGGCCCGTGCCGACCAGGGTGCGCGGACCGGGGAGCAGCGTGGCGCGGACCATCCCGGGGGCCGTGCCGAACCAGAACACCGCCTCCTTCACGTCCCCTCCGTCCGAGATCCACTCCGCCTCGGCGTCGGCGGGCACCGCCTCGTGCGGGACGCCCGGCGCGATCTTGAGCGCCGCGTGCGCGCGGGTGCGGGCGGCCTCGACGGCCCAGGACAGCGGCGGCGAGTACGCCTCCGGGTCGAAGATGCGGCCCCGGCCGCCGCGCCGCGCCGGGTCGACGAAGACCGCGTCGTACGGCGTGGTGTCGACGTCCGTCACGTCGGCGCGGCGGACCTCGACGAGGGCGGACAGGCCGAGCGCCTCCGCGTTCGCACGGGCGACCTCCGCCGTCAGCGGGTCCCGGTCGACCGCCAGGACGCGGATGCCCGCGCGCGCCAGCGCGATCGCGTCGCCGCCGATGCCGCAGCACAGGTCGGCGACGCTGCGCACGCCGAGGGCGGCGAAGCGCCCGGCGCGGTACGTGGCCACGGCCGTGCGGGTGGCCTGCTCGACGCCGTTCGGCGTGAAGTACATCCGGTACGCGTCCCCGGCGCCGAACTTCGCCACCGCCCGCTGCCGCAGCCGCGCCTGCCCGAGCGCCGCCGAGACGAGCGCGGCGGGGTGTTCACGGCGCAGCCGCGTCGCGGTCGCCAGCTCCTGCGCCGGGTCGTGGTCGCGCAGGGCGGTGAGCAGGGACTGGCCCTCGTCGGTCAGCAGGGCGGAGAAGGAGTCGAGATCCACGGTCGCCATTCTCCCTGTCAGTGGCGGGCCGTACTGTCGAGGTGTCGTGAGGCGGCGGGGATCGGGGGATCTGTGGAAGCGGTACTCAGCTCGGCGTGGGACAGCCGGCGTCAGCGCGCCCTGCTCGGTTCGGGCGGTACGGAGGGGATTCCCCGGGAGCGGGCCACGCCGGAGGACCGGGTGGAGCTGCTGGGGCGGCTGCGCTGGGAGGTGCTCCAGGGAGGCGTGGCCTTCCTGACGTACGCACAGCTGCTGGACGGGGCAGCCTTCGCCGTGCTGCGCCCGGCCGAGCTGATGGACGAGCTGGCGATACGGGCGGTCGGCGGCGGCGCGATGCTGCCGGTGCGGGTGAACGCCCGGGACGCCGACCTGGGAGCGCAGCTGGTCGCGATGCTGTCGCGGGGTGTCCTGCTCGCCTCGCTCCCGCTGAGTCTCGAGCGGTGCCGGCGGCTTCAGCACCGGCTGGCGGAGGTGGGCGCCGGCGCCCCGGCTTCGGCCGACGGCGGCCCGGTGGAGGCCGTCGACCGGCTGCTGCGGGCGACCGGCGAGCTCGACACCCCGCTGCGACTGCGCCTGGTCGCCCGCTGGAGCGACTGGCTGGAGGCCGCCGGGCGCGGCCTGCTGGAGGTGCGCGGGCTGACCCCGGCCGACTACGCCACCGCCTACGCCGTCCAGCCGCCGCCGGCGCCGGGGGAGCTGGCCTCCGAGGAGGGCCGCGCGGTGCTGGCGGCCTGGACCGCCGGCGCGCTCGACGTGGGCGGGCTGCCGAACCGCAGCCTGCTCCACGACCGGCTCGCCCCGCTGTCCGGCGCCGCCGACCCGGCGCGGCGCGCCGACGCGGAGCTGCTGGCGGAGGCGTTCGACGAGGCGTACTACCGGGCCATCGCGGCGGGCGAGCACTGCATGCTGGCGCTGGCGGCGCCCCGGCGGGGGATACGCAGACGGGAGGCGACGCTGCTCACCGGACAGGCGCCGCTGGTGACGTTCCCCGCCCACTTCGAGCGCCGGCTCGGTCTGCTGCCGGGGGAGGACTGGCAGCGGTTCGCCGACGACGCGTCCGAGGCGCTGGCCCGCTGGTGGCAGGCGCGGGATCCGGCGGCGCTGCAGGAGATGGGCGACCTGCTCGGCGCCCGTACGAAGGACCCGGGAAGCGGGGGCGCGGACGCGGCGCCCCTGACGCGCATCCAGCGCGCGGTACGGACCGTGGGCGGGCGGGGCGGCGAGCTGACTGCGGCCGGCACGCTCGGCGCGGCGGCCAGTCTCGTGGCGGGCGAGGGGCTGCTGGGCGACGCGGTGTCGGGGATGGCGGGGACGCTGGTGCCCACGGTGGTGACGGTGGTCGTGGCCGGCGGGCGGGCCGTCGGCCGGCATGCGCTGGACGCGTATCGCGGGCGGTGCGATGTGGTGGAGTTGCCGACGACGGTGACGGCGGATCCGAACGGGCAGTGAGCATGGACGGTGACCGTGGACAGTGAAGTGGAGCGCTCCGGTTCGCGCAGGGTCTACGGCGACCCGGACGGGAGATGGTGCGACGTCTTCCTGGACACCTACCGGCTCCCCTCCGGGCAGGCGGTGGAGCTGCACCGGGTGCGGGTCGGCGGGGGCCGTACCGGTGTCGTGGTGCTGGCCCGGCGCGGCGACCACGTGCTGATGGTCCGTCAGTGGCGGCCCGCGGTAGGGCGGTGGGCGTGGGAGCTGCCCCGCGGTTTCGGGGAGAGCGACCCGGTCGCCGACGCGCTGCGCGAGCTCGCGGAGGAGACCGGCGTCGAAGGGAGCGAGGCCAGGGTCCTGGCCCGCCTGGACGTGGACTCCGGGCTGCTGGAGAGCGAGGCGGCGGTGGTGGAGGTGACCGTGCCCGACGGCGCTGTGCCCGCGGGGGGCGGGGGCGCGGGCGGCGACGGCGAGGTCGCGGACGCGCGCTGGTGGTCGCGGCGGGAGCTGGCCGAGGCGGTCCGGCGCGGAGAGGTGCGCGACGGGTTCACGCTGGCCGCGCTGGGGGTGGCCGCGGCGTACGGCTGACACCTCGGCGGCCTGTCGGCCACCCGGGGGACGGTCCGCCGCCGGTGCTGGTGTCGGCCGGGGTCCGGGGGTGCGCGCTGGCAGGATGCGACGCCATGCGACCAGTACGACAAAAGGTAAAAAGGACCGGAAGTGGGTACGCCGCGGGGCTCGGCGTCCTGCTGGCCGCCTCCCTCGCGTCCGCCTGCGCCACGCCCGCCACCGAGCGCCCGCGGCCCGCCGCACCCGCCCCCGGCCAGCAGCAGGAGTACCGGCAGGGCCCGGTCCGCGACCTGGCCGGGTCCGCCGAACGGCTGCGGCGCGCCCAGGCCCTGCGCGTCGCAGCGGCCAAGAAGTGGCGCCTCGCCCGGCCTCCGCTCGCCGCGCCCCCGCCGCCCGCGGTGAAGCCGAAGGTCACCACCCGCAAGGGCTTCGGGGCGGGGCGGGGACTGCCACCGGTCTTCACCACCGTCCCGGTCAAGGAACGGGTCGTCTTCCTGACGATGGACGACGGCGCGGAGAAGGACCCGAAGCTGCTGAAGATGATGACCGAGCTGGGCATCCCCTACAGCGCGTTCCTCAGCGACTACCTCGTGCGCGAGAACTACGGCTACTTCGCCCGCATGCAGGCCCGCGGCGTGTCCCTGCACAACCACACCCTCAACCACCGCTACCTGCCGGGCCTCTCGTACGCCCGGCAGAAGCGCGAGATCTGCGGCATGCAGGACGTCATCCAGAAGCGGTACGGCGAGCGGCCCCGGCTGTTCAGGCCGCCGTACGGCAACTACAACGCCGACACGCTGCGTGCCGCCCGCTCCTGCGGCATCAAGGCCGTGCCGCTCTGGGCCGCCGAGGCGTTCCCCGACCGGATGGAGTGGCGGGAGTGGGACCGCGACCTGCATCCCGGCGACATCATCCTCACGCACTTCCGCGGCAAGGAGGACTGGAAGGGCACCATGCCGGACATGATCCGGCGGGTCATGAAGACCGTCACGGCCAAGGGGTACGCCGTCGCCCGGCTGGAGGACTACCTGTGAGGCGCGCGCACCGGCTGACGGCCGCGCTCCTGGCGGCCGGTGCGCTGACGCTCACCGGCTGCGCCCAGTCCGTGGACCCGATCGAGCGCCTCGGCAGGAAGGCGGTCCGCAGCGTCGCCCCGAAGGTCCGCGACGCGGGGGCCCGGGCGCTCGCGGCGCACGCACCGCCCGCGCCCCCGGCGGCGGCGTACGCCCGGTGGGGGCTGCGGGCGCCGTTGCGCGCCGCGCCGGCGCCCCCGGTGCGCAAACCGGCGCGCCCCTTCGTCGTCGACCGCGTACCGACCCGCGACAAGGTCGTCTTCCTCACCTTCGACGACGGCGCCGAGCGGGACCCCGCCTTCGTGCGAATGGTCGACGACCTGAACCTGCCGATCAGCATGTTCCTCACCGACAGCGTGGCCTCCCCCGGATACGACCACTTCGACCGGCTGCGGCGGGCGGGCGGCGGCCTCTCGACGGTGCAGAACCACACCGTCGACCACCCGTACCTGCCGGGTCTCCCGTACGCCGGTCAGCGCGCCCAGATCTGCGGCCAGCAGGACCGCCTGGAAGCCCGTTTCGGGGCCAGGCCCCGGCTCTTCCGGCCACCGTACGGGGCGTACAACAACCAGACGCTGCGGGCGGCGGGCGACTGCGGGGCCGAGGCGGTGGTGCTGTGGGGGGCGTCGATGCAGATCAACGACCTGCGGTACGCGCACGGCGACCGGCTGCGGCCGGGCGAGATCGTGCTCGCGCACTTCCGGGGACCCGCAGAGCTCAAGGGCGCGACGATCACCGCGATGACCACGCGGATGCTGCGCCGGATCCATGAGCAGGGCTTCGCCGTCGCGCGCCTGGAGGACTACCTCTGACCCCTCCGGCACCCGCCCGCGCACCGCCTCCGTCAACACGTGCGGCCGCGTTGGATTGGCACTCCGCTTGACCGAGTGCTAACCGCGTCATAGTCTCGGCGTTGGCACTCTCCAGTGGGGAGTGCCAACAGTAGCGACGGGCAGGTCCGGCACCCGCGACGACGGATCCACCTGGTCGCCACCCCACATCAGTTAACCCCGTGAGATCTCCGAAGGGGGAGACCGGACCGTGACGACCACCAGCTCCAAGGTTGCCATCAAGCCGCTCGAGGACCGCATTGTGGTCCAGCCGCTCGACGCCGAGCAGACCACGGCCTCTGGCCTGGTCATTCCGGACACCGCCAAGGAGAAGCCCCAGGAGGGCGTCGTCCTGGCCGTGGGCCCGGGCCGCTTCGAGAACGGCGAGCGCCTGCCGCTCGACGTATCCGTCGGCGATGTCGTGCTGTACAGCAAGTACGGCGGCACCGAGGTGAAGTACAGCGGCGAGGAGTACCTCGTCCTCTCGGCTCGCGACGTGCTCGCGATCATCGAGAAGTAATTCGCCCGAAGATTGCTTTTGATCTGCGCCCCTGGCCCCCAGCGATTGCCGGGCGGCCCGGGGCGCATTTCGTTTGAGAGGACAGAGAAGCTCCATGGCGAAGATTCTGAAGTTCGACGAGGACGCCCGTCGCGCCCTCGAGCGCGGCGTCAACAAGCTTGCCGACACGGTCAAGGTGACGATCGGCCCCAAGGGCCGCAACGTCGTCATCGACAAGAAGTTCGGCGCTCCCACCATCACCAACGACGGTGTCACGATCGCCCGTGAGGTCGAGCTCGACGACCCGTACGAGAACCTGGGCGCCCAGCTCGTGAAGGAGGTGGCGACCAAGACCAACGACATCGCGGGTGACGGCACCACCACCGCCACCGTGCTGGCCCAGGCCCTGGTCCGCGAGGGTCTGCGCAACGTCGCCGCCGGTGCTTCCCCGGCCGCCCTGAAGAAGGGCATCGACGCCGCGGTCAAGGCGATCTCCGAGGACCTCCTCGCGAACGCCCGTCCGATCGACGACAAGTCCGACATCGCCGCCGTGGCCGGGCTCTCCGCCCAGGACTCGCAGGTCGGCGAGCTCATCGCCGAGGCGATGGACAAGGTCGGCAAGGACGGTGTCATCACCGTCGAGGAGTCCAACACCTTCGGCCTGGAGCTCGACTTCACCGAGGGCATGGCCTTCGACAAGGGCTACCTGTCGCCGTACATGGTGACCGACCAGGAGCGTATGGAGGCCGTCCTCGACGACCCGTACATCCTGATCCACCAGGGCAAGATCGGCTCGATCCAGGACCTGCTCCCGCTCCTCGAGAAGGTCATCCAGGCCGGCGCCTCCAAGCCGCTGCTGATCATCGCCGAGGACGTCGAGGGCGAGGCCCTGTCGACCCTGGTCGTCAACAAGATCCGTGGCACCTTCAACGCCGTCGCGGTGAAGGCCCCCGGCTTCGGTGACCGCCGCAAGGCCATGCTCGGCGACATCGCCACCCTCACCGGTGCGACCGTCATCGCCGAAGAGGTCGGCCTCAAGCTCGACCAGGCCGGTCTCGACGTGCTGGGCACCGCCCGCCGCGTGACCGTGACGAAGGACGACACGACGATCGTCGACGGCGGCGGCAACGCCGACGAGGTCGCCGGCCGCGTCAACCAGATCAAGGCCGAGATCGAGTCCACGGACTCCGACTGGGACCGCGAGAAGCTCCAGGAGCGCCTCGCGAAGCTCGCCGGCGGTGTGTGCGTGATCAAGGTCGGCGCCGCCACCGAGGTGGAGCTCAAGGAGAAGAAGCACCGTCTGGAGGACGCCATCTCCGCGACCCGCGCCGCGGTCGAGGAGGGCATCGTCTCCGGTGGTGGCTCCGCTCTGGTCCACGCCGCCAAGGTGCTCGAGGGCGGCCTGGGCAAGACCGGCGACGAGGCCACGGGTGTCGCGGTCGTCCGCCGCGCCGTCGTCGAGCCGCTGCGCTGGATCGCCGAGAACGCCGGCCTCGAGGGCTACGTCATCACCGCCAAGGTGAGCGAGCTCGACAAGGGCCACGGCTTCAACGCCGCGACCGGCGAGTACGGCGACCTGGTCAAGGCCGGCGTCATCGACCCGGTCAAGGTCACCCGCTCCGCGCTGGAGAACGCCGCGTCCATCGCGTCGCTGCTGCTCACGACCGAGACCCTGGTCGTCGAGAAGCCGGCCGAGGAAGAGGCGGACGCCGGCCACGGCGGCCACGGCCACTCCCACTGACGTACCGCGTCGCGCAAAGGCCCCCGTTTCCCGCTGCTCAGCGGTGGGAACGGGGGCCTTTCGCGTTCGGCCGGCCGCGCGTGGGCGGCCGGACGCGCGGTCAGCCGAGCGCGCCGAGCTGGCGCATCAGGCCCAGGGCGTCCATGTGCCACCAGCCCTCCTGGATCTTCCCGTCCTGGAAGCGGAAGATCGTCGTGCCGGTCATGGTGCACTGCCTGCCGGTGGGCGCGATGCCCATGAAGTCGCCCTTGTGCGTGCCGGTCCACGTCCAAAGCGTCACCACGTCGTCGCCCTCGGACACCTGCCGGTCGAGTTCGAAGCGGAAGTCGAAGGCGTCGCGCCAGCCCGTCACGTCGCTGCGGATGACGTCGGCGCCGACCGTGCTCTCCTCCTCCTTGATGACGTCGTGGTCCCGGTAGTCGGACGCGAACATCTCGTCGATCGCGTCGAGATTGCCTCCGACGGCGACCTCGTGGAAGAAGCGGCGGACGGCGGCGGAGTTCAGCTGCTCCTCACGCACCACGTCGAGGTCCGTGAACGAGGGCATGCCGTCGCAGAGCTCCACCATCTCCCGGAAGATCCGGTCGGTCTCCGGCAGCTGGGAGTTCTTCATCGCCTCCTCGTGCGACGGGAACTCGACGATCTCGACGTAGTGGTTCGCCTGGGACCTGTCCTTGCCGATGATGTTGTGCGTGGCGGTCCGCTTGCCCTTGGTCTGCTCGACCCACCGGTCCATGAGCTGGTTCATGTCTGCGGACCGCTCGGTCGTGTAATCGATTATCTGTACGAATTTCATGACGCCTCCCGACCCTCGTGAGATACGTCTATTTTAGTGAGATGGCCACTTTGTGCTGATTCGGGTCGGCGCTGACTCAGGCCGAGTGGTGCAGGGCCGCCGGGTGTACCGGGTCGGCGAAGGGCTGCCCGGCGGTGTAACGCTCAAGCTCGTCCAGGGCCTGGTCCGCCATGCGGTGCAGCTCGTCGCCGAGCGACCCCGCGATGTGCGGGGTCAGCAGCACGTTCGGGAGGTCGTACAACGGCGAGCCCGGCGGCGGCAGTTCGGGGTCCGTCACGTCGAGTACGGCGTGCAGGCGGCCGGAGGCCAGCTCCGGGAGCAGGGCGGCCTCGTCGACGAGCGAGCCGCGGGCGGTGTTGATCAGGGTCGCCCCGGCGGGCATCGCGGCCAGCTGTCGCCTGCCGATCATGTGACGCGTGGCCGGGAGCTGCGGGGCGTGGACCGAGACGACGGAGCTGCGGGCGCATAGGTCGTCCAGGGGCGCGAGCCCGACGCCGAGCGCCGCGGCTTCGCCGGGTGTGACGTACGGGTCGTACAGCAGGACGTCCAGGTCGAAGGGGCGGAGCAGCTCGATGACGCGGCGGCCGATGCGCGAGGCGCCGACGATCCCGACGGTGCGGCGGTGGTTACCGGCGCCGTGGAGCTCCTCGCGCCAGTCGTGGTCGGCGCGCAGGGCGCGGTAGCGGGCGGCGGCGTGCAGGACGCGCTTGCCGGCGAAGAGGATCGCGGCGAGCGTGTACTCGGCCACGGGCAGGGCGTTGGCGGCCGCCGCCGAGGTCACGGCGATGCCTCGGTCCCAGCAGGCCTGGGTGACGTGGTGCTTGACGGAGCCCGCCGCGTGGACGACCGCGCGCAGCCTGGGGGCGGCGGCGAGGACCTCGGCGGTCAGCGGGGTGGCGCCCCAGCAGGTGAAGAGGACCTCGGCCTCGGCGAGGGCGTCGGCGACGCGCGGCGCGGGGGCGGCGAGGTCGTGCGCAACGAGGTACGGGTCGGTGCGCGAGAGGTCCGCGAGGCGGGTGCGGTGGCGGTCGGTGAACAGGCGTTCCGCGATGCCCTGCCCCATCGCGAGCAGCAGGGACGGCTGATTGTCAGTGGTGTGGTGCATGGTGGGACTCGGGCTCCTCTACGGGCGCTTGCGTACGTCACTTGACGCTTCCGGCGGTGAGCCCCGCCTTCCAGTGCCGCTGGAGGGAGACGAAGGCGACGATCAGGGGGACGACGGCGAGGAGGGAGCCGGTGACGACGAGGGGGTAGAACCCGGGCTCGCCGTGGGCGTTGCTGTTCCACGCGTACAGGCCCAGGCTCAGCGGGAAGAGCTGCTGGTCCGAGAGCATCACCAGGGGGAGGAAGAAATTGTTCCAGATGGCGGTGAACTGGAAGAGGAAGACGGTCACGAAGCCCGGCATGATCATGCGCATACCGATGGACCAGAAGGTGCGCAGCTCGCCGGCCCCGTCGATACGGGCGGCTTCGAGGGCCTCGTCCGGGATGTAGCCGGCGCTGAAGACGCGGGCGAGGTACACGCCGAAGGGGTGGACCAGCACGGGCAGGAGCACGGCCCAGTAGGTGTTGACGATGCCCACTTCGCTGGCGAGCAGGTACATCGGCAGGGCGAGCGCCGTGGTGGGGACGAGCACCCCGAGCAGGACGACGCCGAACAGCTTCTCCTTGCCCCGGAAGTGGTACTTGTCGAAGGCGTAGCCCGCGGCGACGCTGATCAGCGAGCTGACCGCGGCGCCGCCGCCCGCGTAGAGAAGGCTGTTGAGGTACCAGCGGAAGTAGACGCCGTCGCTGTACGTCGCCAGGGCGGTGAGGTTCGCGCCGAGGTTGAAGTCCTCGAAGGAGAAGGCGTTTCCGGCGAGCAGGCCGCCGGTGTCCTTGGTGGCGGCGGTGACCAGCCAGACGAGGGGGAGGAGCATGTAGAGCGTGGCGAGGACGAGTGCCCCGTTGACGGCGGTCTTCGACAGCCAGGGGCCGGAGGCGGGAGAGCTCATGCCTTTTTCCCCTTCCGGCCGGTGAAGCGGGTGACCGCGAAGGAGAGCAGCGCGGCGGTGAGCGCCAGGAGCACGGAGGCGGCGGCCGCGAGCCCGTAGTCGCCCCGGTCGAAGGCCGCGGTGTACGCGTACATGTTCGGCGTCCAGGTGGAGGTGACGGATGATCCGGTGCCCTTGTTGATGATCAGCGGCTCGGTGAACAGCTGGAGCGAGCCGATGACCGTGAACAGCGCGACCATCACGACCGAGGCGCGGATCAGCGGGACCTTGATGCTGAGCGCGGTGCGCCAGGCGCCCGCCCCGTCCACCGTGGCCGCTTCCAGCACGGAGCGGTCGACGGCCTGGAGGGCGGCGTAGAAGATCACCATGTTGTAGCCGAGCCATTCCCACAGCGCGATGTTGATGACGGAGGGGAGGGCGCCCTCGGGTGCGAAGAAGTCGAAGCCGATGCCGCCGGCCTCCATGGCGTCCACGACCGGGCTGAGCTGGGGCGTGTAGAGGTAGACCCAGATCAGCGCGGCGATGATGCCCGGGACGGCGTGCGGCAGGAACAGCGCGAGCTGGAAGAAGCGACGGGCCCGGGCGAGCGCGGAGTCGAGGAGCAGGGCGAGGGCGAGGGCTCCGCCGATCATCAGCGGGATGTAGAAGACGCAGTACCCGAGGAGTACGGCGAAGCCCTCGCGGAAGGCCGGGTCACCCAGCGCCGCCGTGTAGTTGTCGAGGCCGCTGAAGACGGTCTCCGTTCCGCCGAATCCCAGTCCGGACTGCTTCTCGGTGAACAGGCTCAGCCAGACCGCGTATCCGACCGGCACCACCATCACCAGGGTGAAGAGCGCGAAGAAGGGAGTCAGCAGGACGCCGGCGGCGGCATTGGTGCGGGTGCGGGCCTTCACGTTCTTCTCAGCCCTCCACCTTCAGGCCGCGCTTCTTCAGCTCCGAGACGGTCGCGGCGTGACCGGCCTTCACGGCGTCCGCGATCGTCGCGCCGTCGTCGGCCACCTTGCCGAACTGGTCCTTCATGACCGTGTTGGTGGTGCCGGTGCTCGGGCCCCAGGCCCAGCCGGGGGCGATGGAGGCGCCGGCGTCCTCGAACACCCGGTAGATGTCCTGGCCGCCGAAGTACGTCGCGTCGAAGGCCGCCTTGGCCGCCGGGCGCAGTTCGGCCGCCGCCGGGAACGCGCTCGACGTGCCGGAGGCGATCCGGGCCTTGACGCCGTCCTCGGTCGTCGTCATCCACTGCGCGAACTCGACCGCCGCCTCGGTCTTCTCGCTGTCCTTGGTCACCGCGAAGGTGGAGCCGCCGAGCATGCCGCTCGCCGGCTTCCCGTCCCACGACGGCATCGGCGCGACGGCCCACTTGCCGCTCTGCTCGGGCAGGGTGCCGGTCAGGACGCCCGCGCCCCAGGACGCTCCGAGGTAGCCGACGGTGCTCCCGCTCTTGAGGGAGTTGGTCCACTCGGGGCTGAAGGAGGCGTTGTTGTGGATCAGATCGTCCTCCAGGAGCCCCTGCCAGTACGCCGAGACCTTCCGGGTGGCGGAGTCGGTCGTGTCGACCTTCCAGGTGTCGCCCTCGGCCTTGAACCACCGCGCTCCGGCCTGCCAGGCCATCGCCTGGAAGGTGGACGGGTCGTCGGGGAAGAAGGTCCCGATGCGCGCCTTCCTGTCGGCCTTCTTCACCTTCTCCGCGGCCCGGCGGAACTCGTCCCAGGTACGGGGGACTTCGACGCCGTACTTCTCGAACAGGTCCTTGCGGTAGTAGAACGCCTGCGGCGAGGCGTCGAAGGGGACGGCCCAGTTCTTGCCGCCGAGGGTGGTCAGCTCGACCGCCTGCGGCAGGAACTTCTTCTTCACGTCGTCGGTGAGGTGGGCGCTGATGTCCTGCACCGAGCCCTGGCTGACGAACTCGGGGAGCATCGGGTACTCGATGGACACCAGGTCGGGAGCGTTGCCCGCCTTCACGGCGTTGGAGATCTTGGCGTAGCCGCCGGCGTTGCCGGAGGGGATCTCCTCGTACTTCACCCGGATGTTCTCGTGCGAGGCGTTGAAGGCGTCGACGACCTCCTTCGAGCCCTTGGCCCAGCCCCAGAAGGTGATCGAGACGGGCTTGCCGTCACTTCCGGGGGCTGCCTTCCTCTCGTCCGAGCCGCTGCCGCCGCAGGCCGTGAGAACGGCGAGGGCGGTGGCGGCGCCGACTATGACATGGGACGTTCTGTTCCAACTGGGGCTCACGGCACGGCTCCTGAACGGGCGGCGACATTGCGTTGGCCGTGATACTTGAGCCAGCGATGAGCGAAGTCAAGAGCGAAAGATTGATTGATCGAAAAAAGATCAGACCGCCGTGGCTCCGCAGGACGCCCGTACGCGCAGCTGCGGCAGCAGCGTCAGATGGCGCCGCGGCTCCTCCCCGCCCGCGCCCCGCCCCTGCCCGAGCCGCTCCACCAGCAGCCCGGCCGCCTGCCGCCCCACCTCGCGCTTCGGCGGCGCCACCGCCGTCAGCGGCGTGTCGGCGAGCGCCGCCACCTCGTCGTCGTACGCGATCAGCGCCAGATCCTCCGGCACCCGCACACCCAGTTCCGCCAGCCGCTGCGCCACCTGGATCGCGTCCACGTCGTTGTGGACCAGCGCGGCCGTCGCCGCCCCCGAGGCGACCACCGCCCGCAGCGCCTGCACCGCCGCCTCGAAACGGTCCGGACCGACCTCCGCCGGTACGGAGTCGATCACCTCGCACGGCGCCCGCACCCCCAGCACGCCGAGCGCCTCCGCGTACCCCGAACGCACCGCGAGAGCCGTCGGCGAGTCGTCGCGCGCCATCAGCAGCGGCGCCCCGTGCCCCAGCCCCATCAGGTGCCGCACGGCCAGCAGCACCCCGTGCCGGTGGTCCGAGCAGACCCGGTCGATCCCGTCCAGCGCCGAGCCGGCCGCCGGCTGCCGCTCCAGCAGCACGGTGGGCACGGGCAGCGAGGCGATCCAGTCGCCGTACGCCGCCGGGTCGTCCGGCCGCCGCCACCCCGGCGCCACCAGCAGCCCCTCGGCCCCCGCCGCCAGCAGCCCCTCGGTGCGGGCCTGGTCCTCCTCCGGGCGGTAGTCCGAGATGCGCAGGACCAGTCGCGCCCCGGCCCGCGCCGCAGCCTCGTGCGCGCCGCGGATGACCTCGGCGAAGTAGTACGTCGCCGAGGGGGCCAGCATGCCGAGCACCACGCCGCCGGCGGTCCCGGCCGGCGCGGCCGCCGCGACGCCCGCCTCGCGCGGCCACGACACCGACCCGTGCACCCGGTCGAGCAGCCCCCGCCCGGCCAGTTCCTCCACGTCCCGGCGCACCGTGACGGGCGAGACGCCCAGCAGTCCGGCGAGGTCCGAGACGCGGGCCGAGCCCCGTTCCCGTACCAGGCCCAGCAGTCGGTCGTGACGGTCAGCAGCACTCTCGCGCACGGCGGCAGTCCCCCTCGCAGTGTGTGGCACGGCAAACGTGCATCGTGATCGAACGATAGAAGTTTCGATCATTCAACCGCAATGCATTGACGTTCGATCAGTCCGGGTCCTAGATTCCGGCGACGGAGCAGGACAGCCTTCAGGGGAGCATCATGCCGTTCGGACACCGCGACGACTGGGCGGCGACGGCGGACCGGCTCCTGCTGGCCGTGCGCCCCTGCGCGTCCCCCCGCCACGCGCTGATCAACCTGCCCGGCTTCCGCCCCAGTTGCTCCGGCCCGCGCTCCGACGGCCTCGAAGGCTACGCCCGTACGTTCCTGCTCGCCGCCTTCCGCGTCGCGGGCGCGGGCGGCCACGATCCCCTGGGCCATCTCGCCCGCTACGCCGAAGGTCTCGCCGCAGGCACCGAACGCCCGGTGTCCGACAGCGGGTTGTCGGCAGAAGCGCCCGAGTCCTGGCCGCTGATGTCCGACGTGCGCCAGGCCGTCGTCGAGTCCGCCTCCGTCGCCCTCGCCCTGCGCCTCACCCGCCCCTGGCTCTGGGACGCCCTCGACGAGCGCACCCGTGCCCGCGCCGTGGACTGGCTGCTGCCGGCCCTCGGCCCGTCCCCGGTCGACAACAACTGGTGGCTCTTCGGGCTCACCGTCGCCGGATTCCTCCAGGACATCGGCGTCGAGACCGACCGCGCCCGCGCCACCGTCGACCGCTCCCTCGCCCGGATCGAGGAATGGCACCTCGGCGAAGGCTGGTACAGCGACGGCCCGCACCGCGCCTTCGACCACTACAACGCCTGGGCCCTGCACTTCTATCCCGTCCTGCACGCCCACCTCGCCTCGGACCGCCGGCTCCTCGACCGCTACGGCCCCCGGCTGCGCGCCCAACTGGAAGCCCACACCCGGATGTTCGACGCGAACGGCGCCCCCATGCCGTACGGCCGCTCCCTCACCTACCGTTTCGCCGCCGCGGCCGCGCCCTGGCTCGGCGCGCTCACCGGCCACACCCCGCTCACCCCCGGCGCCACCCGCCGCCTGGCCTCGGGCACCCTGCGGTACTTCCTCGACCGGGGCGCGGTCGACGACCGGGGGCTGCTGACGCCGGGCTGGCACGGCCCGTACGCACCGGTCGTCCAGCCCTACTCGGGCCCGGCCTCCCCCTATTGGGCCGCCAAGGGCTTCCTCGGGCTGCTGCTCCCCGCGGACCACCCGGTCTGGACGGACCCCGAAGAGCCGCTGCCCGTCGAGACCGGCGACGCGGTGACCACCCTCGGCCCGCCGAACCTGCTGATCCAGTCCACGGCGGCCGACGGTCTCGTACGCCTCCACAACCACGGCAGCAACCACGCCGGCCCGGAGGACGACCCCGGTTACGCCCGCTTCGCCTACTCGACCCGCACCGGCCCCACCCACGACAGCGCCGACAACCACTTCGCGCTGCACATCGACGGTGCCTGGACCCGGCGCGGCCCTGCCGAACCCCTGGGCAACGGCCCCCGCTGGGCCGCCTCCGCGCACACCCCCGCGCCAGGGGTCCGCGTCGTGTCCGCCACCGCCGCCCACGGCCGCGCCGAAGTCCGCGCACACCTCGTCACCGGCGCGCCCGAGGGCACTCCCGTACGTCAGACGGGCTGGGCCACCGAAGAGGAAGCACTGGGACCACTCCACCCAGCCCACGCCCGCCGGACCGCACAGCTCCCGGCCCACGCCCGCCCGACCGCACAGCTCCACGCGGTGCACGGCTACACCGGCGCCGACGAGTCGCCCACCGGCTCGACCCTGGCCGCGCCCCGCACCCGTACCGCCGCCCTCGACGGCCGCACCACGGCGGGGGACTCGCTCTTCGTCGCCCTGGCCTCCCTCACCGCCGAACCCGGCCCGGCGCCCGTCGACGCCCTCGCCGCCGTCCGGATCACCGGCCTCACCGTCCAGGTGACCTGGGGGGACGGCTCGACGACGGCGCTGCGCCTGGACTGCCTGGACTGCCGGGACTACTGAGGCCCGTACTTGCGCCCCGTCCTGGAAGTGATGCCCCCCAGCAGGCCGCGCGGCGCCAGCTTCACCGCGCCCATCAGCGCCTTGTACCGCGGGTCCGGCACCGAGACCGTCTTCCCGCGGGCCAGATCGCCCATCGCCGCGGCCACCAGCTTGTCCGCGTCCAGCCACATCCACCCGGGGATGTTGTCCGTCCCCATCCCGGCCCGCTCGTGGAACTCCGTGCGCACGAAGCCCGGGCACAGCGCCATCAGCCGCACCCCGCTCCCCGCGAGATCCCGCGCCGCGCCCTGGGTGAACTGCACGACCCACGCCTTCGAGGCCCCGTACGTCCCGCGCGGCACGAAGGCCGCGACCGACGCGACGTTGACGACGCCGCCGCGTCCGCGGTCCTTCATTCCCGAGGCGGCCGCGGCCGTCAGCCGCAGGACCGCCTCGCAGTGCACCTTCAGCATGGTCAGCTCGTCGGCCATGGACACCTCGAGGAAGCGTCCCTTGTTGCCGAACCCGGCGTTGTTGACCAGCAGGTCCACCGGATGCCGGCGGTCCGCCAGCCGCGCCTCGACCGATGCGATGCCGGCCTCCGTCGACAGGTCGGCGGTCAGCACCTCCGCTTCGATGCCGTGCAGGTCGTGCAGTTCTGTTGCCTGCTCCTGGAGCCGCTCGGTGTCGCGGGCCACCAGAACCAGGTTGTGCCCGTCCGTGGCGAGGCGCCGCGCGAAGGCGGCGCCGATGCCCGCGGTCGCTCCCGTAATCAGTGCAGTCGTCATGCGGGGCACGTTAGTGCCCTGCGGATCCCGGCCGCCCGCCAGGTTTCGCGGCCGATGACTGTCGGGTGACGTACTTGCGCGCCGCCGCCAGGGCCTCGGGGTGCAGCGCGTCGCCGGCCGCGAGGGTGCGCGGCAGCAGCTCGCGCTCCGTCGTCTCCGACCTGAACTGCATGCTCACCGTGATGTCGTGGTCCGGCCGGTGCACGATCTCCACGGCGTCGCCCGCCCGTATCTCACCGGGCTCGATCACCCGCAGGTACGCCCCGGGCGCGGCCCGCCGCGTGAAGCGTCCGACCCAGCCCTTCTCGCCGAGGGCGCTCGCGAACGTACGGCACGGAATGCGGCCGCAGGTGACCTCCAGGACCAGGTCGGCCCCGACGCGCCAGCGTTCACCGATGAGCGCGCCGTTCACGTCGAGCCCGAGGGTGGTGAGGTTCTCCCCGAACGCCCCGTTGGCCAGCGTGCGTCCGAGTTCGCGCTCCCAGCCGTCGAGGTCCTCACGGGCGAAGGCGTACACGGCCTGGTCGTTCCCGCCGTGGTGGCGCCGGTCGCACACCACGTCGCCCACCAGACCGCTCCCGCCGACCCCCTTGGGTCCGGGCGCCTCCACCCGTACGGGTCCGCCGGCCGGCCGTTTGTGGATGCCGGTCGTGCCATCGGGGGAATCGGTGTAGTCGAAGGCCTCGGCGCGGCCCAGATTGACGCTCAGAAGCTGCATGGCCGCACGCTAACCGCCATCGGCTAAAAGCCGCCCACGATTAATCCGCGTCACATCCAAGCGTCACTTATGCTCGAAGGGTGATCGAAGCCCGTCATCTCCGTGTCCTGCGCGCCGTGGCCGCCACCGGCTCCTTCTCCGCGGCCGCGCGCGAACTCGGCTGCACCCAGCCCGCCGTCAGCCAGCAGATGAAGGCCCTCGAACACTCCGCGGGGACCCCTCTCCTCATCCGTACGGGCCGCGAGATGCGCCTCACCCAGGCGGGCGAGGTCCTCGTCCGGCACGCCGCCGGCATCCTGGCCGGGCTGACCGCCGCCGAGGAGGAGGTCGCCGCCATCGCGGGCCTGCGCGCCGGACGGGTCCGCCTGGTGTCGTTCCCCAGCGGCAGCTCGACCCTCGTACCCACCGCGCTGGCCGCCCTGCGCGCGGCCCACCCCGGCACCCGCGTGTCCCTGGTCGACGCGGAGCCCCCGCGCTCGGTCGAGATGCTGCGCGAGGGCGACTGCGACGTGGCGCTCGCCTTCCGGTACGGGCCCGGCGGGACCGCCGAGGACTGGGACGACCTGGTCGTACGCCCGCTGCTGACCGACCGCCTCGTCGGCCTGGTCCCGGAGGGGCACCGGCTCGCGGACGCCGGCCGGGTCGGCATCGGGGAACTGGCCGACGAACCGTGGATCGCGGGCTGTCCGCGCTGCCGCCGGCAGTTGGTCGAAGTATGCGAGAGCGCGGGCTTCACGCCCCGCATCGATTTCGCGACCGACGACTATCCGGCCGTGATCGGCCTGGTCGGCGCCGGGATGGGGGTGGCGGTACTGCCCGAGCTGGCGATGGAGTCGGTACGCCCCAAGGGCGCGCGCACCGTGGCGGTGGAGCCCGCCGTACGGCGCGAGATCGTGGCGCTCACGCTCCCCGACCTGGCCCAGGTGCCGGCGGTCGCGGCCACGCTGGACCAGCTGGCGCTGGCCGCGGCGCGCTGAGAGCGGTTGCCCCGTGCCGGGCGGGGCGGATGCAAAACGCGGGGCCGAAACGTGGGGCCGAAACGCGGGGCCGATGCAGAAACGTTCCTTCGGAGATCAGGGGTCCGGGGTGCCGGCGGGCCCCGACGACGCCGCGATGAGGCGGGTGCGCGCCCGGCCCATCAGCTCCTCGCGCTCGTCCTCGGTCAGGCCGCCCCACACGCCGTAGGGCTCACGCACGGCCAGCGCGTGGGCCGCGCACTCGGCGCGCACCGGGCACCTCATGCAGACCTCCTTGGCCGAGTTCTCACGCGCACTTCGCGCCGCGCCCCGCTCTCCCTCCGGATGGAAGAAGAGCGAGCTGTCCACTCCGCGGCACGCCGCGAGCAGCTGCCAGTCCCACAGGTCGGCGTTGGGTCCGGGAAGGCGGGAGAAATCTGCCATTGCTTGTCCCCTTGCGTCGATGCACCGAGAGCGTCTGGACCGTGGGTTGGCGTCTACTTGTGGAAGTAGATGTAAATATGACTCATTGCGAATCTAGCCACAGACACCAGCAAAACGGAAGAAAAGCCGCTAAATGGGGCATAGCTTTACTTAGGGGGCATGGCGACCCTCGATGCGCTTCTGTGCGACCGGGCCCTCACGTAGAGTGCCGATGGCGCCCGTCCGACCCGTAACTCTTTCGAGTGACCGTCGTTGAGAGTGCGAGGCGGTTGAAAGCACAAGCGATCGGGCAAGTGTCCGAGAGCGTCAATCGCACAGGTGACGAAATATGTACCAGCCTGGAGGCTCAAGGTGACGCGCAGCAGCTGTGAGAGTCGCGGAGGACAGTCATGACCTCGGTCCTCGTCTGCGACGACTCCCCGCTCGCCCGAGAGGCGCTCCGCCGCGCGGTCGCGACCGTGCCCGGCGTCGAGCGCGTGACGACAGCGGCCAACGGCGAGGAAGTCCTCCGCCGCTGGGGCGCCGACCGCTCGGACCTGATTCTGATGGACGTACGCATGCCCGGCCTGGGCGGCGTCGAGACCGTGCGCCGGCTGCTCTCCGCGGACCCGGGCGCCCGGATCATCATGCTCACGGTGGCCGAGGACCTGGACGGCGTCGCGCTCGCGGTCGCCGCCGGCGCCCGCGGCTACCTGCACAAGGACGCCTCGCGCGCCGAGCTGCGGGCGACCGTCACCCAGGCGCTCGCCGACCCGACCTGGCGGCTCGCCCCGCGCCGGCTGCGGTCCGCGGAGATGGGGGCGGCCCCGACGCTCACGGCGCGTGAGATCCAGGTGCTCGAAGGCATGAGCCACGGGCGCTCGAACGCGGAGATCGGCCGTGAGCTGTTCCTCTCGGAGGACACGGTCAAGACGCACGCCCGGCGGCTCTTCAAGAAGCTCGGCGCCTCGGACCGGGCGCACGCGGTCGCGCTCGGCTTCCGCTGGGGCCTGGTCCGATAGGACCGGCCGGTGCGCTCCCGCGCGGGTGTCTCGTTCCCCGTCCGCCCTCCGGCGGGCGGGGCGGCGGACGCCCGTGCCCCTTTCCGCCGCCGATGCCGCATCCTTGAGGGGTGGAGTTCCTCGGGGACGATTCGGTCGAGCGGGAGGGGAGGGCTCAGGAGATGAGTTCCGGCGTACCTGCTCATAACGCTTCGGTGCACAACTACGGTCGCGGTGCCGCGGATGCCTCGGCGCCAAGGCACCATGGACCGATGCGCGACGACGAGACGACGGTGATCGGTGCACTCGTCCGCCGGGCGGTCGAGGGTGACGAGCAGGCGACGCACGACCTGCTGGCACGCGTCCACCCGCTTGCGCTGCGGTACTGCCGCACCCGGCTGAGCCGGCTGCCCGGTGATGCCCGCCACTTCGTGGAGGACCTGGCGCAGGAGGTCTGCGTCGCGGTGCTGATGGCGCTGCCCCGCTACAAGGACACCGGCAGGCCGTTCGAAGCCTTCGTCTTCGCCATCGCCGCCCACAAGGTCGCAGACCTCCAGCGCGCCGCGATGCGGCACCCCGGATCGACCGCGGTGCCGTCCGACGAGATGCCGGAGCGGCCCGACGACTCCCTGGGCCCCGAGGAGCGGGCGCTGCTGAGCAGCGACGCCGAGTGGGCGAAGAAACTTCTGGCCAATCTTCCGCAGGCGCAGCGCGAGCTGCTGGTGCTGCGGGTCGCGGTCGGGCTGACCGCGGAGGAGACCGGCCAGATGCTGGGCATGTCGCCCGGCGCCGTGCGGGTCGCGCAGCACCGCGCGCTCAGCCGCCTGCGCGCCCTCGCCGGACAGTAGCCGGACCCCCGGGTCCGCCCCCGCTTCCGTAGGAACGCACGAATTCGACAGGTGATCTTGCTCGTGGAATGAGACACCGCACGATCCCGTTAGCATGGACATCCGCGCCGAGCAAGACCATTTGGGAAGGTGTCAGGCATGACTGCCAACGTCGACGGAGTGCCCGAGAAGTTCGCGATGCTCGGGCTGACCTACGACGACGTGCTGCTGCTGCCCGGCGCGTCGGACATGGCCCCCGACCAGATCGACACCTCTTCGTACATCTCGAGGAACGTACGGGTGAACGTCCCGCTGCTCTCCGCCGCGATGGACAAGGTCACCGAGTCGCGCATGGCCATCGCCATGGCCCGTCAGGGCGGCGTCGGCGTGCTGCACCGCAACCTCTCGATCGCCGACCAGGCCAATCAGGTCGACCTCGTCAAGCGCTCCGAGTCCGGCATGGTGACCGACCCGATCACCGTGCGCCCCGACACCACGCTCGGCGAGGCCGACGAGCTCTGCGCCAAGTTCCGCATCAGCGGCGTGCCGGTGACCGACCCGGCGGGCAAGCTGCTCGGCATCGTCACCAACCGGGACATGGCCTTCGAGACGGACCGCTCCCGCCAGGTCCGCGAGATCATGACGCCGATGCCGCTCGTCACGGGCAAGGTCGGCATCTCCCGCGTGGACGCGGTCCAGCTGCTGCGCCGCCACAAGATCGAGAAGCTTCCGCTGGTCGACGACGCCGGCATCCTCAAGGGCCTCATCACGGTCAAGGACTTCGTCAAGGCCGAGAAGTACCCGAACGCCGCCAAGGACGCCGAGGGCCGGCTGCTCGTCGGCGCGGCCGTGGGTGTCGCCGGTGACGCGTACGAGCGTGCCCAGGCACTCATCGAGGCGGGCGTCGACTTCATCGTCGTCGACACCGCGCACGGTCACTCGCGGCTCGTCGGCGACATGGTCGCCAAGATCAAGTCGAACTCCACGGTCGACGTCATCGGCGGCAACGTCGCCACCCGCGACGGCGCCCAGGCGCTCATCGACGCGGGCTGCGACGGCATCAAGGTCGGTGTCGGCCCCGGCTCCATCTGTACGACCCGCGTCGTCGCCGGTATCGGCGTACCGCAGGTCACCGCCATCTACGAGGCCTCGCTCGCCGCGAAGGCGGCCGGCGTGCCGGTCATCGGCGACGGCGGCCTCCAGTACTCCGGCGACATCGCGAAGGCCATCGTCGCGGGCGCCGACACGGTGATGCTCGGCTCGCTCCTCGCGGGCTGCGAGGAGTCGCCGGGCGAGCTGCTCTTCATCAACGGCAAGCAGTTCAAGTCGTACCGCGGCATGGGCTCGCTCGGCGCCATGCAGTCCCGCGGCCAGGCCAAGTCGTACTCCAAGGACCGCTACTTCCAGGAGGGCGTCGGCGCCGACGACAAGCTCGTGCCCGAGGGCATCGAGGGCCAGGTGCCCTACCGGGGTCCGCTGTCCGCCGTCGTGCACCAGCTCGCGGGCGGCCTGCGTCAGTCGATGTTCTATGTCGGCGGCCGGACGATTCCGGAGCTTCAGCAGAACGGCCGGTTCGTACGGATCACCTCGGCGGGCCTCAAGGAGAGCCACCCGCACGACATCCAGATGACGGTCGAGGCGCCGAACTACAGCAGGAAGTAATCTCGCACGTACACGCTGAGGGGCGGCCCCGGATTTCCCGGGGCCGCCCCTGTCGTGTGTGTCGGGGATACTGGAGCGGCATACCAAGAGGGAAAGGCCACACACGTGACTGAGATCGAGATCGGGCGCGGCAAGCGCGGCCGCAGGGCGTACGCGTTCGACGACATCGCCATCGTGCCGAGCCGGCGCACCCGGGACCCGAAGGAGGTCTCGATCGCCTGGCAGATCGACGCCTATCGTTTCGAGCTGCCGTTCCTGGCCGCTCCGATGGATTCCGTCGTCTCGCCGCAGACCGCCATCCGCATCGGTGAGCTGGGCGGTCTGGGCGTACTGAACCTCGAAGGTCTGTGGACGCGGTACGAGAACCCCGAGCCGCTGCTCCAGGAGATCGCCGAGCTCGACGACGAGACCGCGACCCGCCGCCTCCAGGAGATCTACGCCGCCCCCATCCAGGCGGACCTGATCGGGCAGCGCATCAAGGAGGTGCGCGACTCGGGTGTCGTCACCGCCGCCGCCCTGTCGCCGCAGCGTACGGCCGAGTTCTCCAAGGCCGTCGTGGACGCCGGTGTCGACATCTTCGTGATCCGCGGGACCACGGTCTCCGCCGAGCACGTGTCGGGCGCCGCCGAGCCGCTGAACCTCAAGCAGTTCATCTACGAGCTCGACGTCCCGGTGATCGTGGGCGGCTGCGCGACGTACACCGCCGCGCTCCACCTGATGCGTACGGGCGCGGCCGGTGTCCTCGTCGGCTTCGGCGGCGGCGCCGCGCACACCACCCGCAACGTGCTGGGCATCCAGGTCCCGATGGCCACCGCCGTCGCCGACGTGGCCGCGGCCCGCCGCGACTACATGGACGAGTCCGGCGGCCGGTACGTGCACGTCATCGCGGACGGCGGCGTGGGCTGGTCCGGCGACCTGCCGAAGGCCATCGCCTGCGGCGCGGACGCCGTGATGATGGGCTCCCCGCTGGCCCGCGCGACGGACGCGCCCGGGCGCGGCCACCACTGGGGCATGGAGGCCGTCCACGAGGACGTGCCGCGCGGAAAGCGCATGGACCTGGGCGCGGTCGGCACGACCGAGGAGATCCTCCTCGGCCCGTCGCACACCCCGGACGGTTCGATGAACCTGTTCGGCGCGCTGCGCCGCTCGATGGCCACGACGGGCTACAGCGAGCTCAAGGAGTTCCAGCGCGTCGAGGTCACGGTCTCCCCGGCCGAGCACAAGCGCTGACGCGTTCGCGCGCGTACGCGAAGGGGCCCGGACCACGGTGTGACGCCGTAGTCCGGGCCCCTTCGCGCGCTCGGCGGCGTCAGGCGGACTTCTTGGCGGCCGAGAAGGCGGCGTACGCGCCTATGGCGAGGAAGAGGAAGGTCATCGGGCCCGCCTCCTCCTTCCACACGGACGTCAGGTCCTGGAAGTTCTGGAAGAAGATCTCCGCCACGCCGAGGTGGAGCGCCTCGCCGAGGGCGATCGCGAAGCCGAGCAACTGGCCCAGGTAGACCGCGCCCAGCGAGAGGATCGCGCTCACCACCGGCAGGGCGGGGTTGGCGCCGCCGGCCTTGCCGGCCGCCAGGCCGGTGAGGTAGCCGACGGCGACGGCCGCGAAGCCGATCTGGTATTCGGTCGCGCCGATGATGCCGCCGTAGATCCCGCCGGTGACGAGCGCGGCGGCGAAGGCCGCCGCGACGCCGAGGACGACGTTGTCGCGCGCCGGCGCGGGGGCCGGGGCCTGCGGGTGGGCGTGGTCGGCGAACGGGTTGCCGGACGCCGGCGGCGGTACGGACTGGCTCATGGTGAGAATCCCCCCCAAGGGATGTGGTGCACCGTGGATGCGCACGAACGTGCGACAAGTGACGCCGAACGCTAGCAGTGCCGTACGACACCGCACCTTCGAGTTCCGCGCATCGCACGGCTTCAGAGCCGGTGGGTCGCCCCCGTCGGGGACGCGCCGCGCGTGTCGAGGAGGAGCTGCGCCTTCACCGCGAGGGCCTGGAGGTCGTACGTGCGGTGGTTCTGCAGCAGCACCGTCAGATCCGCGTTGGCGGCCGCCTCGTAGAGGGAGTCGACGCGGGGGACCGGGACATCGCGGACACGCCAGTCGGGGACGTGCGGATCGTGGTAACCGACCTGCGCGCCGAGGTCCATCAGGCGGGTGGCGATCTCCTGGGCGGGGGAGTTCTGCTGGTCGGCCAGGTCCGGCTTGTAGGTGACGCCGAGCAGCAGCACGCGGGCGCCGCGCGCGGACTTGCCGTGCTCGTTGAGGAGCGTGGCGCAGCGCTGGATGACGTACTGCGGCATGCGGTCGTTGATCTCCTGCGCGAGCCCGACCATGCGCAGGGGATGCCCCGGAGTGCCGCCGCTGTGCGGGATGTAGGTGGGGTCGACGGGGACGCCGTGGCCGCCGACGCCCGGCCCCGGGCGGAACGCCTGGAAGCCGAACGGCTTGGTCTCGGCGCAGCGGATGACGTCCCACAGGTCGACGCCGAGGTCGTGGCACAGCACGGCCATCTCGTTGGCGAGCGCGATGTTGACGTGCCGGTAGTTCGTCTCCAGTACGCCGACGGTCTCGGCCTCGCGCGGTCCCCGCGCGCGGACCACCTTGTCGGTGAGGCGCCCGTAGAAGGCGGCGGCCGATTCGGTGCAGGCGGGGGTGAGGCCGCCGATGACCTGCGGCGTGTTGGCGTGACGGTGCTGCCGGCTGCCCGGATCCACCCGACTGGGGGAGTAGGCGAGGTGGAAGTCCCGGCCCGCGCGGAGCCCGGAGCCCTCTTCGAGGATGGGGCGCAGGAATTCTTCCGTGGTGCCGGGGTATGCGGCCGATTCGAGCAGCACGGTGGTGTGCGGGCGCAGTCGCGCCGCCAGGATCCTGGCGGCGTCGCCGATGTGGCTCAGGTCGAGCGTACGGTCGGCGCCGAGCGGGGTGGGGGCACAGATGACGGCGGTACGGACCCGGCCCAGTTCGGCCGGGGCTTCGACGGTGCGGAAGCCCCCGGCCAGCATGCGGCGCAGGTCGGCGGCGGTGAGGGAGCCGTCGACCGGAGCGCGCCCGGCGGCGAGGTCCGTGAGGCGTCCGGGGTCGGTGTCGTAGCCGATGGTGTCGATGCCGGAGGCGACCGCGGCCTGGGCGAGGGGCAGGCCGAGGTGGCCGAGTCCGATGACGGCGAGATCTGCGGGCATGGCGGTGGGCCGTCCTTCCCAATAGCCGGAGGGGAGGCAACGCGCAAACCCTGTGGACAGTTCGGGCGAGCGCAATTTCAGACTAAGCGTAAATATGACCGTTATGCGGCATTGTGTGAGGCCGGGGCGCGGGAGTGTTGTCCACAGGCGGTGGCCGGAGACGGGCGGCCCAGACAGAATCGAGGAGGCGGGGATGTGATCCCGGCCACCCCGACCACTACGGGAGGCAGCAGTGAGGACAGCGACACTGGGACCCGCCGAGCGTGCCGAGGCGCTCGCGGCGATGGCCGAGCGTGAACTGGACGTGCTCGTCGTGGGCGCGGGCGTGGTCGGCGCCGGGACGGCACTCGACGCCGTCACGCGCGGGCTCTCGACCGGGCTCGTCGAGGCACGGGACTGGGCCTCCGGCACGTCGAGCCGGTCGAGCAAACTCATCCACGGCGGCCTGCGCTATCTCGAGATGCTCGACTTCGCGCTCGTACGGGAGGCGCTGAAGGAACGCGGACTGCTGCTGGAGCGCCTCGCACCGCACCTGGTGAAGCCCGTGCCGTTCCTCTACCCGCTCCAGCACAAGGGCTGGGAGCGGTGGTACGCCGGGTCGGGCGTCGCGCTGTACGACGCGATGTCCGTGTCCTCCGGGCACGGGCGCGGCCTGCCGATGCACCGTCACCTCTCGCGCAAGCGCGCCCTGCGCGTCGCGCCCGCACTGAAGAAGGACGCCCTGGTGGGCGCCCTGCAGTACTACGACGCCCAGATGGACGACGCGCGCTTCGTGACGACGCTGGTGCGCACGGCCTCGCAGTACGGCGCGCAGGTCGCCAACCGGGCCCGCGTCGTGGGATTCCTGCGCGAGGGCGAGCGGGTCGTCGGGGCCCGGGTGCGGGATCTGGAGGGGGGTGGAGAGTACGAGGTCAGGGCCAAGCAGGTCGTCAACGCCACCGGGGTGTGGACGGACGACACCCAGGCGCTGATCGGCGAGCGCGGCCAGTTCCACGTACGGGCGTCGAAGGGCATCCACCTGGTGGTGCCGAAGGACCGCATCCACTCGTCGACCGGGCTGATCCTGCGGACCGAGAAGTCGGTGCTGTTCGTCATCCCCTGGGGGCGGCACTGGATCGTCGGCACGACCGACACCGACTGGGACCTCGACAAGGCCCACCCGGCGGCGTCCAGCGCGGACATCGACTACCTGCTGGAGCACGTCAACTCGGTGCTGGCGGTGCCGCTGACGCGCGACGACGTGCAGGGCGTGTACGCCGGCCTGCGGCCGCTGCTGGCCGGGGAGTCGGACGCCACGAGCAAGCTCTCGCGCGAGCACACGGTGGCGCACCCGGTGCCGGGGCTCGTCGTGGTCGCGGGCGGCAAGTACACGACGTACCGCGTGATGGCCAAGGACGCCGTCGACGAGGCGGTGCACGCGCTCGACCAGCGCGTCGCCGACTGCGTGACGGAGGACGTGCCGCTGGCCGGGGCCGAGGGCTACCGGGCGCTGTGGAACGCGCGGGCGCGCATCGCGGCGCGGACGGGTCTTCACGTCGTGCGCGTGGAGCACCTGTTGAACCGGTACGGCTCGCTGGCCGAGGAGCTGCTGGAGCTGATCGCCCGTGACCCCGGGCTCGGCGTGCCGGTGGGCGGGGCGGACGACTACCTGCGGGCGGAGATCGTGTACGCCGCCTCGCACGAAGGGGCGCGCCACCTGGACGACGTACTGACCCGGCGGACGCGCGTCTCCATCGAAACGTTCGACCGGGGTACACGCAGTGCGAGGGAGTGCGCCGAGCTGATGGCGCCGGTACTCGGCTGGGACCAGGAGCAGATCGAGAAGGAGGTCGAGCACTACGAGAAGCGGGTGGAGGCGGAACGGGAGTCGCAGCGCCAGCCGGACGATCTGACGGCCGACGCCGCGCGTCTGGGGGCGCCCGACATCGCGCCGATCCAGTGACTGGCCGTGATGCGGTGAACTCGGCAAGGCGGCGGGGAGGTTCGGTGGAACCGGCCTGATACTGCTGTGACCTGCGCGTGGTCCCTTTTGTTCGCCCGGTGGAGAGGGCCCGGCGACCCGGGACCACGATCGGTCGCGCGGTGAGGGACAATGAAGGCTCTGCCAGGGCGGGTTGTCGCATCACCCTGGAACGCAGCCATCGCGGGCGAAGATCAGGGATCGCAGAGGGGACGCATGTCGGAGGCGGAGCAGTCCAAGGACACCGAGGGACGTCTTCTCGCCGGGCGGTACCGGCTCGGAGAGGTACTCGGCCGGGGCGGCATGGGTACGGTCTGGCGCGCGGTCGACGAGACGCTGGGCCGCACGGTCGCGGTGAAGGAACTGCGCTTCCCCACAAGCATCGACGAAGAGGAGAAGCGCCGGCTCATCACGCGCACGCTGCGTGAGGCCAAGGCGATCGCCCGCATCCGCAACAACGGCGCCGTGACCGTCTACGACGTGGTCGACGAGGACGACCGGCCGTGGATCGTCATGGAGCTCATCGAGGGCAAGTCGCTCGCCGATGTGGTGCGCCAGGACGGGCTGCTGACGCCGCGGCGGGCCGCCGAAGTGGGCCTCGCGATCCTCGACGTACTGCGTGCCGCGCACCGCCAGGGCATCCTGCACCGCGACGTGAAGCCGTCCAACGTCCTGATCTCCGAGGACGGCCGGGTCGTCCTCACCGACTTCGGCATCGCGCAGGTCGAGGGCGACCCGTCGATCACGTCGACCGGCATGCTGGTGGGCGCGCCGTCGTACATCTCGCCGGAACGGGCCCGTGGTCACAAGCCGGGCCCGGCCGCCGACCTGTGGTCGCTGGGCGGTCTGCTCTACGCCTCGGTGGAGGGCACCCCGCCGTACGACAAGGGTTCCGCGATCGCGACCCTCACGGCCGTGATGACCGAGCCGCTCGACCCGCCCAAGAACGCGGGCCCGCTGGAAGAGGTCATTTACGGCCTGCTGGCCAAGGACCCTGACCAGCGGCTCGACGAGGCGGGCGCGCGAGCCCTCCTCAACGACGTGATCCACCTGCCCGAGAAGCCGGACGGGGCCCGGCCGTCGCTGGAGGCGACGCGGGTCGTGCCGCTGCCGCCCGTTCCGGACGACGTGCTCAGCGAGGTGCGCCCGGCCGGGCGCGACGCGAAGGCGGACGAGACCGCGGCCCCCGGCGACCGGGTCCGGGGCGCGCTGAAGTCCGTACGCAACGCGGCGGCCGCCCAGACCGCCAAGCAGAAGCAGACCTCGCAGGCGGGGCGGCCCGCGGGCGGCCCGACGCCGCCGGCGCGGGCGTCGCTCACCGATGTCGTCCCGCGTCGCACGCTGGTGATAGTGGCGGTGGTCGCCGCGCTGGCGGTGATCGGCACCGTGCTCGCCGTCGCGCTGTCCGGTATCGGTGACGAGGGCGCCCAGGGCAAGTCCCCGGACGGCACGTCCGCTTCGAGCGGTACGACCGCCGGCGGCGACGCCAAGGGCGGCGACGCCAAGGGCGGCGCCGGCCAAGGCAAGGAGCCGGACGGCGGGAAGAGCCCGAGCCAGGACGCCGGTCAGGGCCGGGGCGACGCCACGGGTGACGACGCCGGCAAGGACGACACCGGCAAGGGCGACGCAGACGACGACTCGGCCGACGACTCCGGGACGGACGTCCCGCCGAAGGACGGTGCCCTGCCCAAGGGATACGCGAAGGTCAGCGACGATCGGTTCCGCTTCACGATGGCGATGCCGAAGGGGTTCAAGCGCACCGACATAGCGGGCGTGAACTCCGGCGGCATCTACAACGCGCGGCCGGGCGCCTTCCCGCGCGTCCAGATCGACTTCAACGCCAGCCCCCGGGACGACGCCCGCGCCGCCTGGGCGGCGGCCCAGGCCGGAGTCGCCGCCACGAGCAGCAACTACAAGCACCTGGGGATCCGGCCCGTCGACTACAACGGCTACCCCACCACCGCCGACTGGGAGTTCGAGCGCGATCAGGGCGGAATGCGGGTACACGTCCTGAACCGGGGCTTCAAGGTCGACGCCACGCACGGTTACTCGATCATGGTGAGCTGCAAGGCGAGTGAGTGGAACGGCGAGGAGTGCCGGACGCTGCGGAAGGCCGCGCACGACACGTTCAAGCCGAGGGACTGACGTTCACATCCGCCGGGTTGCCGAGACCCGGCGGCGCGGCAGGGGTCGGCCACGTATCGTGAGAGCTCGTGGACTGACCGTACGCGACCGGAATTGACGACTTGGTGCGGTCACCGGGTCGGAGGTACAGCGCGCTCTGGGGAGGCGTCGTGGATGACTACGCGGGTCGGGTGCTTGCCGACCGCTACCGCCTTCCGTTGCCGCCTTCCGATGCGTACGAACTGGTGGAGACCAGGGCGTTCGACACCTACAGCGGCCAGGAGGTGCTGGTCCGTCAGATCCCGTTACCGGAAGTCGTGGAAGCGGAGTTCCTGGACGGCGAGGGCGGCGGGGCCGCGCAGCGGCGCGCCGCCGGGCATGCGACCCGGCGGCCGGCCGATCCCGCCGTGCGCCGGGCCGTCGAGGCGGCGCAGGCCGCCGCGCAGATCCCCGACCACCCCCGGCTCGACCAGGTCTTCGACGTCTTCGCCGAGGGCGGCTCGCTGTGGATAGTGAGTGAACTCGTGGCCGCGCGGCCGCTCGCGGCGCTGCTCGCGGAGAAGCCGCTCAACCCCTACCGGGCGGCGGAGATCGCCGCCGATGTGCTGACCGCCCTGCGGGTGCTGCACGCGCACGGCTGGACCCACCGCAACATCACCGTCCGCACCGTGCTCGTCTGCGACGACGGCCGCATCGTCCTGACCGGCCTCGCGGCCGGCGCGGCGGAGG
The DNA here is from genome assembly GCF_056429965.1 of Streptomyces sp. NPDC046122. Taxonomy (NCBI): domain Bacteria; kingdom Bacillati; phylum Actinomycetota; class Actinomycetes; order Kitasatosporales; family Streptomycetaceae; genus Streptomyces; species Streptomyces sp. NPDC046122. The sequence continues at coordinate 88,120 of NZ_JBWKLQ010000004.1, forward strand.
AGGCGCTCTGCGGATACGCCCCCGTCCCCGTGCCGGCGGATCCGGCCGATGACGAGGACGGGGAGAGCGGCGGCTGGGGCGGCCCGGCGCCGGAGTACGACGCGCCCGCAGGCTACGGCGGCGCCCCCGCTCCCGCCGCCCGCGCCCCGCTGCCCGCGGGCGGCGGCAGCCCCGCCGCCGAAGTGCGCGCGGCCCGCGCCGGAGCCATCGCGGCGTACCGCGCGGGAGCCCGGGCAGCGGCCCGGGTCAACGAGGAGCAGCGCCCCGGCGCGGCGAACGCGGTCCCGGCCCAGCGTCCGCCGGCCGGCGGCCCGCGCGCGATCAGCCCGTACGTCGACCTCGACCCCGGCCCCGAGCCCGCCGAGCGCCCCCAGTGGCCGGAGCTCGCCGGGACCCGGCAGGACGGCCCGCGCCCCGGCGCGCCCGGCGCCGCCGCCCGGCGGCCCGACCCCGGCCGGCCGGCGGGCGCGGCCCCGGCGGCCACCACCGGCGGCCGTGCCCCCGCCGCCACCGGCGACCACGACGACTCCTGGCACGGCGCGGTGCCCCGCTCCCCGGCGGGCGACGGGATGCGGGCCGACGGTTTGCGCCGCGGACCGCAGCAGCCGCCGCAGGCCGCGCAGCCCCGGCCCCCGGCCCGGAGCTGGGACGAGGTCGTGGCGGGCGGGCACGACGACGGCCGGGGCGACACCGGCGGGCAGCCGCCCGTGTACCGGGGACCCGCCACCCCGCTCGCCGCCGAACGCGCCCGGCAGGCGCGGATCGCCCTCGTCGGCGCCGTCACCGAGCGGTGGGCGCCCGAGCAGGCCGGGTCCGTCCACGGGAACTGGCAGCTCGCTCCGCCCATCGGCCCCTCCACCGACCTCTGGGCCCTCGGCGCGCTGCTCTTCCGCACCGTGCAGGGCCACGCCCCGTACCCGGAGGAGAGCGCCATAGAGCTGGTGCAGCTCGTCTGCGCCGAGCCGCCCGCCTTCGCCGAGGAATGCGGCCCGCTGCGGCCGGTCGTCGAGTCGCTGCTGCGTCAGGACCCGACCGAGCGGCCCGACTTCGAGGAGCTGCGCGGCTGGCTGCGCTCGCTGGTGCGGTCCGCGCCCGAGCCGGAGGCCGGGGCGGACGTCGTGCCGCTGCCGTCCGCCGACGCCGCGCGTCTGCCCATCGTGCGCCGCCGCGGTGAGCTCGTCCGCAGACGCCGGGGGGCGTCGTCCGACGTGCATGGCCGCCACCGGCACAAGAAGGCCAAGGTCCGGGGCAAGGTGGAGCACCGGGAGCCGCGCGAGCCGCGGCCTCCCAGGGAGCCGCGGATCAAGGAGCCGCGGATCCAGAAGAAGCAGCGCGGCGGCCCGCGTTCGCTCGGGCGTACGCTCCTGCTCCTCATCCTCCTCGGCCTGACCGCCGCGCTCGTCTACGCGATGGTCTTCATGCCGAAGGCCGGCGAGGAGGAGGGCGGCCAGGACGGCAGCCGGGCCGGTGACCCCGTGCGGGCGGGCGCCGGACGGAGCACCGGCGCGCCCACCACGCCCGGCCCCTCCGCCGGGCCCGCGAGCGAGCGGCCGGACCCGGAGAGGACGCCCGGCTCCCAGCAGCCGCAGACCTCCGGACCGGCCACCGACGTCGCCGAGGGCTACACGCTGCGCAAGGACCCCGAGGGCTTCCGGATCGCCGTCGACAAGGACTGGGAGCGGCGGCCGATCAACGACGCCGGCCAGGTCCGCTACCGGGGCAGCGGCTTCGAGCTGCTCGTCGTGCCCGGCCGCGACACGGTCGAGGAGTACGGCGGCGACCCGATGGACTACCAGCTCAAGAAGGAACGCGAACTCCAGGCCGTCAGGGACTCCTCCTGGTCCACCCAGAACGGCCTGCGCCGCATCGACGTGGGACAGCAGGCCATGGCGGAGGGTCAGTTCACCTGGCAGGACAGCAGCGGTCGGGACGTGTACGTACGCAACCTCGCGATGATCGTCGGCGACCGGTACCACGTCGTCCAGGTGATCGGACCGGAAGCCCAGCGCGACAAGATCACCGAGATCTACGAACAGGCCACGGCGGCCTACCGGGTGACAGGCGGCTGACCAGGCCCTTGGGCCTCCTAGACGCGGGGCAGGACAGATGACGTGGACCACTCACACGCGATGACCGGCGCGACAGGGGGCGGCAATCGCCTCATCGCCGGGCGGTACCGCCTCGGCGACCGGCTGGGGCGCGGCGGCATGGGCACCGTCTGGCAGGCGACCGACGAGCTGCTCGGACGGCAGGTCGCCGTCAAGGAGCTGCACTTCGGCGGCGACGAGCCGGGCCTTCCCACGGCCGACGCGCAGTTGCGGCGCGAGCGCGCGCTGCGCGAGGCCAGGACCGTGGCCCAGCTGGTCCACCCGCACGTGATCGTCGTGCACGACATCGTCGAGGACTCCGACGCCGGGCTCTCGTACATCATCATGGAGCTGATCGACGGTGATTCGCTGGCGGACCGGATCGCCTCCTCGGGACCGGTCGACGTCCGCGAGGCCGCCCGGATCGGTCTCGCGCTGGTCGGCGCGCTGCGCAACGCCCACGAGCGGGGCGTACTGCACCGCGACCTCAAGCCCGACAACGTGCTGCTGGAGGCGGGCACCGGCCGGGTCGTCCTCACCGACTTCGGGATCGCCCGGCTCGACGGCGGTACGACCATCACCGACGCCGGATCCTTCGTCGGCTCGCCCGAGTACACCGCGCCCGAGCGGATGGAGGGCCGCGCGGCGGGCCCGGCCTCCGACTTGTGGTCGCTCGGCGTGCTGCTGTGCACGGCGGTGAGCGGCGAGTCCCCTTTCCACCGCGACTCCCTGGGCGGCGTGCTGTGCGCCGTCATGCACGACCCGATCGTGCCGCCCGCCGCCGCGGGCCCGCTGCTCCCCGTCGTACGCCGCCTGCTGGAGCGCGATCCGCAGCGCAGACTCGGCGCGGCCGAGGCGGAGCGTCTGCTGCTGGCCTTCCTCGCGACCGGGATCGCCCCCGAGACCGTGCCCCCGTGCCCGGCCACGCAGTCGCACGTACCGCTGGTGCCCAGGGTGATGCGGCTGCGGCTCGGCGGCGTCCGGGGCGCGCTCGTCGCGAGCGTGCTGGTCGCCGTGATGGCGGGGGCCGGCGCGGCGACGGCGACCCTGTTCCTGCGCGGCGGCGACGGGGAGGGCGGCAACCGGGGCGGCGGGCGTACGGACGCCGCGCCCACCCGTACGGTCACCTCGACCGTGTCGACGCGCCCCGGCGACGGGGGTCCGGCCCCGAGCGGCACGGCCGGCGCGGCCCGCACGCCCCCGCCCGGCTACCGCAGGGTGAGCGACCCGGCGGGCTTCACGGTCGCCGTCCCGGAGGGCTACGACCGGTCGGCCGACGACAGCCGGGTCGCGTACCTGTCGCCGGACAAGAGCATCAGGATCGGTGTGCGCCAGCAGACGCCCGTGCCCGGCGGCCCGCTCGGCGTGATGCGGCGCGCGCACGAGAGGGGCCCGGACGCGCACGCCGGCTACCGCGCCGGCAAGGTCACCCGCACCACGCACAACGGGCTGGCCGCCGCGCTGTGGGAGTTCGTCAGCGACGGTTTCGAGCCCGGCGACGAGGACCGGCACACCTACGACCTGTGCTGGGAGGAGGGCGGTCTGATGTACGACGTGTGGGTGTCGGCGCCGGTCCGCCTCCAGGACGACGCCAAGCGGCACTTCGACACCGCCCTCGACTCGTTCGCCCGCGACTGAGACGCCGCGTGCCGAGGGTCGGAAGGCCGGCACAAGCCCCTGATCAGGGCTTATTTGCCAGTGAACACTGGCACGGTGGTGAGGGGCCCGTGAAAAGGCGTTACCGACGGGTACCAAAAGGCTCGCCGGAGGCTTACTCTCCCCTTCATGACGGACTCGCAGGCCCCCGCAGCCGCCCTCGGTACGAACCCCACCGCCGCCGCCCCAGCGGGCGCGCGCACCGCGGCCGACGTGGTCACCCCCGAGGTGGTCGCCCAGCTCACGCGTGACGTGGTCGGCTCGGGCCGCACCGCGAACCACACGCCTTTCACCGGGGAGAAGCTGGCCGACCTGCCCGAGTCGACCCCTGAGGACGTCGCCACCGCCTTCGAGCGGGCGCGCGCCGCGCAACCCGTCTGGGCGGCCGTGCCCGTGCGCCGGCGCGCCGCGGTCCTGCTCCGCTTCCACGACCTCGTGCTGGAGCGCCAGGCCGAGGTGCTCGACCTCATCCAGCTGGAGACCGGCAAGGCCCGCCTGCACGCGCACGAGGAGATACAGGCCGTCGCCACGGCCGCCCGTCACTACGGCCGCAGGGCCGCCTCGTACCTCAGGCCCAAGCGGCGCACCGGCGCGATCCCGACTCTGACCAAGGTCACCGAGCTGCGCCAGCCGCGCGGCGTCGTCGGCCAGATCGCTCCCTGGAACTACCCCCTCGAGCTGTCGATCGGCGACGCGCTGCCCGCCTTCGTGGCCGGCAACGCCGTCGTGATGAAGCCCGACACCGAGACCGCGCTGACCGCCCTGTGGGCCCGCGACCTGCTCGTCGAGGCCGGACTGCCCGCCGAGGTCTTCCAGGTCGTCCTCGGTGACGGCCCGGTCGTCGGCCCCGAGATCGTCAAGCACGCCGACTACGTCTCCTTCACCGGCTCGACCCGCACCGGCCGCGAGGTCGCCCAGGGCGCCGCCGCCCGCCTCATCGGCGTGTCCTTGGAACTCGGCGGCAAGAACGCCATGCTGGTCCTGGCGGACGCCGATGTCGAGAAGGCCGCCGCGGGCGCCGTCCGCGCGTGCTTCTCCTCCGCCGGGCAGCTGTGCATCTCCATCGAGCGGCTGTACGTGCACGAGTCGGTCGCCGACGACTTCGTCGCCCGGTTCGCCGCCCGTACGAAGGCGATGCGCCTCGGCACGTCCCTCGCGTACGGCGCCGACATGGGCTCGCTGGCCGGCGAGCGCCAGCTGGAGAACGTCAGGCGTCACGTCGAGGAGGCCGTCGCCAAGGGCGCCACGCTCGTCGCCGGCGGCGTCGCCCGCCCCGACATCGGCCCGCTCTTCTTCGAACCGACCATCCTGGACGGCGTCGAGGCGCCGATGGCGGTGTGCACCGAGGAGACCTTCGGCCCGGTCGTCTCCGTCTACCGGTTCACCGACGAGGACGACGTCGTCGAGCAGGCCAACGCCACGCCGTACGGCCTCAATTCGAGCGTCTGGACGAAGGACGCCAAGCGCGGCCACGCGGTCGCCGCCCGGCTGCGCACCGGCACGGTCAACATCAACGAGGGATACGCCCCCGCGTACGGCAGCGTCCAGGCGCCGATGGGCGGCATGAAGGACTCCGGCCTCGGCCGCCGGCACGGCTCCGAGGGCATCCTCAAGTACACCGAGGCGCAGACCGTCGCCCACCAGCGGCTCATTCCGATGGCCCCGTCCTTCGGCATGGACGACGAGAAGTACGCGGCGTTCATGAGCACCAGCCTGAAGGCGCTCAAGGTCCTGCGTTTCCGCTGATCCCAGCTTTTTTCCGACGAGGAGCGCCCATGTCACAGGAGAGCTCTGTCCGCAGCCAGGAGGCTGAGGACGATTCCGCGTACGACTACGACGTCATCGTGGTCGGGTCCGGCTTCGGCGGGTCCGTGTCCGCACTGCGCCTGACGGAGAAGGGCTACCGGGTCGGCGTCCTCGAAGCGGGCCGCCGCTTCACCCGCGAGACCCTGCCCAAGACCTCCTGGGACATCAAGAACTACCTGTGGGCGCCCGCGCTCGGCCTCTTCGGCATCCAGCGCGTACACCTGCTCGGGAACGTCATGGTCCTGGCCGGGGCGGGAGTGGGAGGCGGCTCCCTCAACTACGCCAACACGCTGTACGTACCGCCCGCCGCCTTCTTCCAGGACCGGCAGTGGGCGGACATCACGGACTGGCAGGACGAACTCGCGCCGTACTACGACCAGGCCAGGCGCATGCTCGGGGTGCGCCTGAACCCGACCATGACACCGTCCGACGTGCACCTGAAGGCGACCGCCGAGGCCATGGGAGTGGGGAGGAGCTTCCACATGGCGCCGGTCGGCGTCTTCTTCGGCGACGGCGAGGACGCCGACGGCACAGCAACGGCCGCCCCCGGAGCGGAAGTCCCCGACCCCTACTTCGGCGGGGCCGGACCGTCCCGCCGGGCGTGCAGCGAATGCGGCGAGTGCATGACCGGCTGCCGGCACGGCGCGAAGAACACCCTCAACGAGAACTACCTCTACCTGGCGGAGAAGGCCGGCGCCGTCGTCCACCCCATGACCTCCGTCGTCGGCCTCACCGAGCACCCCGACGGCGGCTACCGCGTCGCCACCGTCCCCACCGACGCCCGCCGCAAGGCCGCGCCCCGCACGCTGCGCGCCCGCCAGGTCGTCGTCGCCGCCGGCACCTACGGCACACAGACGCTCCTGCACACCATGAAGGACCGCGGCGACCTGCCCCGCCTGTCCGCGAGGCTCGGCGAACTGACCCGCACCAACTCCGAGGCCCTCGTCGGCTCGCAGACCACCGACCGCCGCTACCGCAGGAAGCACGGCGCGCCGAAGGCCGACTTCACGCGGGGCGTCGCCATCACGTCCTCGATCCACCCCGACGAGAACACCCACATCGAACCGGTCCGCTACGGCCGGGGATCCAACGCGATGGGCGCGATGTCCATCCTCCAGGTGCCGTACGCCGACAAGTTCCCCCGCGCGCTGGGCTGGCTCGGCAACGTCGTCCGGCACCCCGTGCTCACCGTGCGGTCGCTCTCCAACTACCGCTGGTCGGAGAAGACCATCATCGGCCTGGTCATGCAGTCGCTGGACAACTCCCTGACGACGTACCGCAAACCGGGCGGCATCGGAAAGGGCCTGCTCACCGCCCGTCAGGGCCACGGCGCGCCCAACCCGAAGCAGATACCCGAGGCGGCGCGCGCCGCGACGCTGCTCGCCGAGGAGATCAACGGCTTCGCAGGCAGCAACGTCGGCGAGCTCATGGGCACGCCCCTGACGGCGCACTTCCTGGGCGGCTGCCCGATCGGGGCCACACCGGAACAGGGCGTCATCGACCCGTACCACCGCCTGTACGGGCACCCCGGGATCTCGGTCGTCGACGGCTCGGCGGTCTCCGCCAACCTGGGTGTCAACCCGTCGCTGACGATCACCGCGCAGGCGGAGCGCGCCATGTCGTACTGGCCCAACAAGGGCGAGCCGGACGTGCGCCCGGCGCAGGACGCGGCGTACGAGCGCCTCTCGGCGATCGAGCCGAAGGCGCCGGCGGTGCCGAAGGAGGCGTTCGGCGCGCTGAAGCTGCCGTTCCTCGGCATTCCGGCGGTCCCGCCGAAGAGGTGAGCGGACAGGCAGAAGGCGCTGCACCCCCCTCCGAGTGCAGCGCCTTCTGCCGGCTCTACCGGTGTGTCACCGGGTCATGCGCGTTCCGGGATCAGGCCTCGGAACCGGCCTTGCGGCGGCGTACGACGAACATCGCACCGGCGCCGAGCGCCACGGCCGCGCCACCCGCGAGGGCGAACATCGGCATCTGGGACGAGGAACCGGTCTCGGCGAGGGCGCCGGTCACGGCCGGGGCCTTGTTGTCGGCCGGCTTCTCACTCGGGACCGGGGCCTTGCCACCCTCCTGCGGCTTGGTGCCTTCGGTCGGCGTGCCGGCCTTGACGATCTCGAACCGGTACGCGATGTCGGCGAAGCCGAAGCAGTCCTCGTCACCGATGTAGAGACCGGCGCCGAGGGTGAAGGCGGCGCCGGCGGGCGCGTCGGCCTTCACGTTGATGCGCATCGGGATGTCGACCTCGTAGCCCGGCTTGATCTCGTCGGACTGGCCGACGTAGCCGACGACGTTGCCGTCGGGGTCGACGAGGTCTTCCCAGTTCTTGGTCTCCTCGTTGAACGCCTGCAGCGTGACGTGTCGCGACTTGAGGAGCTCCGAACCGTCCTTGTCGAAGGACGCGCCCGCGAAGTAGTCGACCTGGGAGACGGTCGTCTCGGACGAGTTGTAGACGTTCAGGCTGAACTCGCGCCAGCCGCTGCCCGCGGCGATCTTGCCCGGCAGGCCCTTGACCGCGAGCTCCAGGTCGGAGGACTCGCAGATGGGCGGCTCTTCACCGTCGTCGGGGTCCGTCGGGTCCTCGTCCTCCGGGTCCGTCTCGGGGTCCGTCTCCGGGTCCTCGTCCGACGGGTCCGTCTCCGGGTCCGTCTCGGGGTCGGTGGCCGGGTCCGTGGCCGGGTCCGTCGCCGGGTCCGTGGCCGGGTCCGTGGCCGGGTCGGTGGCGGGGTCCGTCTCGGGGTCGGTGGCCGGGTCCGTGGCCGGGTCCGTGGCGGGGTCGGTGGCGGGGTCCGTCTCGGGGTCGGTGGCCGGGTCCGTGGCCGGGTCCGTCGCCGGGTCCGTGGCGGGGTCGGTGGCGGGGTCCGTCTCGGGGTCGGTGGCCGGGTCCGTGGCCGGGTCCGTCTCCGGCTCCGCGCCAGGGTCGGTCGCCTGACCCGGGTCGGTCTGCGTGGTGGAGGTGGGGTCACCGTCGGCGTGCGCTGCCGGCGCGGCCAGGAACGCGGCGGGAGCTATGACGGCCGTCGCGGCCGCAATGGCCATGGCGCGGCGAAGCTTCATGTAGACCTCAGAAAGTCTGGCGTACCGCAGGGGAGCGGTACGAGATGTGAGAGCCGCCGGGGCTTGGGGATGCACAGGTGGCCGTTGGTTCGCATGGATGACCTGTGACCGGCGTAAAGGGTTGCGCGGAACCTCACGCGTTTCTTATGTGTCGTGCGTCACACAAGCGCCGGGCGGGCGGCGCGAGTCCTTCCCCGCCACGCGAGGAACCCCGCGGACGGGGGGATCCGCGGGGCTCCAGGCCGTCAGCACCGAGCAAGCGCCGGAGCAGCGCCGGTGCCGCGGGGGGGCGCCGGGGGTGCGCCGCCGACTGGGGTGCGCGCCCGCGGCAAAGCGCGCCCGCGGGGTGCCGACCAGGAGGCGGTCGTCGGGAGGCGGGGGCCGTGTTCGCATCGTGGGGGAGAGGCGGCGACCCGCGCGGCGGTTTCGACGGCGTCACCGGGCCGGCCGGGGACCGTCGGGACACGGCCGGCCGGTTCCGGGCGTCCCCGGAACCGGCCGCATCGAGTGACCGGGCTGCTGTCCCCTGCCGACCGGTCACGCACGCCGGGACGAGGTCCCACGACGTACGAGAAGTACGCCGCACGCCCCGGCGGAGCCACGCGTGGTGTGCTACCTGCGTGTCCGCCCCTGGCTGGCGCGGACACCGGTACCAACGAACCCGCACCGCGCCCGGTCACGCGCCGAACGGGTGAGGACGCGCCCGAACTCGCATACGCCCCCGGACGGGGAGTCAGATGCGGCCGCGGCACAGCTCCAGCATCGTCATCGCGAGCGCCGTGCCGGGCTTGCCCAGGGCGTCCCTGTAGTGAGCCAGGACCTCCATCTCGCGCGACAGGTTCACCCGTCGCCCGCCGGAGGTGATGCGGGCCTCCTGGATGACGGCCGAGACGGCCACCCGTTCCTGGATCAGGCCGATGATCCTGTCGTCGAGCGAGTCGATGCGCTCCCGGGCGTCGCCGATCAGGTCCGCGGCCTCGTCGGTGCGGGCGCCGGTCTTCTCGATGGCGGTGGCGGTGGCGGTGCTCATGTCCGTATCTCCTGGCTGAAGGGGTACGGCTCCCCGGGGCGGCCGGGCCCGGAAACGACAGAACGCCCCGGGCCTGTTCGGCCCGGGGCGCCTGTGAGGTCGCTTGTCAGTAGCTCAAGCAGCTCGACCATGGCACCGGTCGGACCGGGTGCCATAGGTAAAGAGGAAGCTCAGCTGCTCGTGCATGGGCCCAGTATGGCCCGGCGGCCCGTCTCCGGCCAAAGGCGGGTTCGTATGGTGAGACAAGGGGAATCTCCCGTCCCCGTTAGAATTGACAGTCCCGACACCCTTCACCGCCGGAAGGCCGCCCCGTGCCAGCAGTGCCCCCCGCCGCCCCCGACGCCGTCCTCGTTGTCGACTTCGGCGCGCAGTACGCCCAGCTCATCGCCCGCCGTGTCCGTGAGGCCCGCGTCTACAGCGAGATCGTCCCCAGCACCATGCCGGTGGCGGAGATGCTGGCCAAGAACCCCAAGGCGATCATCCTCTCCGGCGGCCCGTCGTCCGTGTACGCCGAGGGCGCCCCGACGCTCGACCGCGAGATCTTCGAGGCCGGAGTACCCGTCTTCGGTATGTGCTACGGCTTCCAGCTGATGGCCACGACGCTCGGCGGCGCGGTCGACGACAACGGCGCTCGTGAGTACGGACGTACTCCGCTCGCCGTCTCCAAGGCCGGCTCCACGCTCTTCGAGGGCACCCCCACCGAGCAGTCGGTGTGGATGTCGCACGGCGACGCCTGCTCCGCCGCGCCCGAGGGCTTCACGGTCACCGCGTCCACGGACGTCGTGCCGGTCGCCGCCTTCGAGAACGACGAGAAGAAGCTGTACGGCGTGCAGTACCACCCCGAGGTGATGCACTCCACGCACGGCCAGCAGGTCCTGGAGCACTTCCTCTACCGGGGCGCCGGCATCGAGCCCGAGTGGACCACGCACAACGTCGTCGAGGAGCAGATCGCCGCGATCCGCGCGCAGGTCGGCACCAAGCGCGCCATCTGCGGCCTGTCCGGCGGCGTGGACTCCGCGGTCGCCGCCGCGCTCGTGCAGAAGGCCATCGGCGACCAGCTGACCTGCGTGTACGTCGACCACGGTCTGATGCGCAAGGGCGAGACCGAGCAGGTCGAGAAGGACTTCGTCGCGGCCACCGGCGTCCAGCTGAAGGTCGTCGACGCCCAGGAGCGCTTCCTGAACGCGCTCGCCGGGGTCTCCGACCCCGAGGAGAAGCGGAAGATCATCGGACGCGAGTTCATCCGCGTCTTCGAGCAGGCCCAGGCGGAGATCGTCGCCGAGGCCGGCGCGGAGGGCGAGGACGTCGCGTTCCTCGTGCAGGGCACGCTCTACCCGGACGTGGTCGAGTCCGGCGGCGGCACCGGCACCGCGAACATCAAGTCGCACCACAACGTGGGCGGCCTGCCCGACGACATCGAGTTCGAGCTCGTCGAGCCGCTGCGCCAGCTGTTCAAGGACGAGGTCCGGATGGTCGGCCAGGAGCTCGGCCTCCCCGAGGAGATCGTCCAGCGCCAGCCGTTCCCCGGCCCCGGCCTCGGCATCCGCATCGTCGGCGAGGTCACCAAGGAGCGCCTCGACCTGCTGCGCGACGCCGACGCGATCGCCCGCGAGGAGCTGACGGCGGCCGGTCTCGACCGTGACATCTGGCAGTGCCCCGTCGTGCTGCTCGCTGACGTGCGGTCCGTGGGGGTCCAGGGTGACGGCCGGACGTACGGCCACCCGATCGTCCTGCGCCCCGTCTCGTCCGAGGATGCGATGACGGCGGACTGGACGCGGATGCCGTACGACGTGCTGGCGAAGATCTCGACGCGTATCACCAACGAGGTCGCGGACGTGAACCGCGTGGTGCTCGACGTGACGAGCAAGCCGCCGGGCACGATCGAGTGGGAGTAATCCCCGCCGTTCCACAGGTCAACGCCGTCGCCGTCGCTCATTCGTTTGGGCGGCGGCGTCGTCGTATCCGCTGGGTACGCTGACCGCACGGACCAGCATCCCGTCCATCGGAGGGATCATGACCGCTGAGGTTGCGCACCGCTGGCCGATGCCGCCGCCGAAGGGTTACACCGTGGGTCGAGATGGAGGGGCCGACCGAACACCCCGTCATCCAGGTCTTCGCGCTCTCCGGCGAGACGAAGCCCTACGTCCGCACCGGCACCTACCGCGACCGGGTCGAGCTGTCCGCGCCGTTCGGCATCGGCATCGATCTGACGGCCATCGACAGCATGTGAACGCTCTTCTCAGTCGCGGTACCGCACGGTAGCTTCCGCCCCATGACGTCCGAGACACCCGCGCCCGTACCCGTCGAGCAGCTGCACTTCGCGATGCCTCCCGCGCACGCGACCGCCGACGAGGAGCGCCGGTACCGCAAGGAACGGCTGGCCGCCGCGCTCAGGCTGTTCGGGCAGTACGGGTACGAGGAGGGCGTCTCAGGGCACATCACGGCGCGCGACCCCGAGTACGCCGACTGCTACTGGGTGAACCCCTTCGGGCTCGCGTTCGCCGACATGACCGTGAGCGACCTCGTCCTCGTCAACGGCGACGGGCAGGTCGTCGAGGGCCGCCGCCACGTCAACCAGGCGGCGTTCCTCGTCCACGTGCAGGTGCACCGGGCCAGGCCGGATGTCGTGGCCGTCGCCCACACCCACTCCGTCCACGGCCGCGCGCTGTCCGCGCTCGGCGAGCTGCTCGACCCGATCACCCAGGAGGCGTGTGCCTTCTACGAGGACCACGCCCTGTACGACGCCTACACCGGGGTGACCGTCGACGAGGAGGAAGGGCGGTGGATCGCCGGCGCGCTCGGACCGCACAAGGCCGTCATCCTGCGCAATCACGGACTCCTGACCGTCGGGGACTCGGTGGACGCCGCGGCCTGGTGGTTCCTCGCGATGGAGCGCTGCTGCCAGGTGCAGCTCGCCGCGCGGGCGGCGGGGCGGCCCGTGCTGATCGACCACAAGGACGCCGTCGCCACGCGCGACCAGCTGGGCAGCGACCTCGTCGCGTGGATCAACCACCAGCCGCTGTGGAACCGGATCAGCCGCACTGAGCCGGAGCTGTTCGCATAGCCCCCTACGGGTGAAGCGGGGACCTCCCTCCGTACGGCAGAATTCCGTTGTGCCGGAGGGACGTTCCCTGCGGCGGGTTCGAGAGGGCGGCAACTTCCGTGGCTGTGCAAGAGGCACGACAGAGCACGCACAGTGGCGGTTGTACGTGCGGCGACTGCCCGCACGGCGCCCGCGAGGGCCACCGGCGCGCGGTGGCCGCGTTCCTCGCCAAGCGCGACGGACTGGCCGCGGGCGAAGGGCTGCCCGCCGCCGTGGCGCACTCCGCCGGCGCCTCGCGCCAGTGGGTGTCGGACGAGCTGACCCAGTCGGCCCGCGCGGTCGCCGAGCGCAGCCGTGAGGCGGGCGAGGCGTGGCTTGCCATGGTCTGGCGCTCCACGCTGTGCGTGGTGTGGGGCGGCGTCGTCGTGCTGATGCTCGCCGAGGCGTTCACCGCCATCGGGACCGGCTGGACCACGGCCCGCACGGCGGGCCTCGTCGCCGCGCTCGTCACCGCCGCTCTGCTGACCGGCGCGGCGCGCGCGCACCGGGCGCGCGGTGGTCTCCTCGCGCCCCTCATCGGCGAGGACAACCGGCTGTCGACCTCGCGCGCCGTCGCGGCGGGCTGGGTGCTGCTCGTCGTCTTCGCCGTGCTGGTGATCGCGATCCAGCTGGCCGCCGCGTCGGACCACGCCGACCGTGACGCGCTCATCGCCGGACTCGAACTCGCCCGGGGCCTCGGCATGCTGACCGTCCTCGCCCTGACCTGCGCCGTCGCCGTCGTCGTACGCCATGTGGTGACCGTGCGCGTGCTCTCCCAGCGCCTCCAGAAGGTCCGGGCCGACCGCCCCCGCGCCGCCGACCTCCTCACCGACGACGCGGGCCGGGGCAGCTTCGCCGACGTGCAGTACGTCCTGGTGAGCGCGGTCGCGGTGGTCTTCGCGGCGGTACGGCTCGCCCGGCGGCCCGAGCAGCTGCCCGATCTGCCGTGGGGGCTCGCGCTGCTGGTCGTGGTGTCGGCGGCGACGTACGTCGCGGCCAAGTTCGCGGAGGGCGGCCGTCCGGTGGTGCTCTCGGTCGTACGGGCCAGGGAGGCGGGCGATCTGGACGCCCCCATCCGTACCGGCGACGACATCGAGATCCGCGGCGCGGGCTTCGTCCCGCCGGGCGCGGGGACTCCCGACCGGCTGGCCCGGATGGTCGTACGGATCGGGACGGTGCACGTGCACGTGCCGCTGATCCCGGTGCCCGGCGGCTTCGCCAACCCGACCGACACGGCGCTGACCGTGCCCGTGCCGGTGGAGGTCGAACCGGGGCGCGTCGACGTGCGGGTGGTGACGGCGGCGGGCGTGGAGACCGACCGGGTGACGATCGACGTCACCGACTGACCAGCCCTCGTGACCTGCCGTTTGAGCCGGATCACCGCTGCATACGTATCCCTTTTCGAGGGGCGCGGGGAGAATCGTGCCCGCGCCGTACGGCGCTGACGCTTCGGAGAGGCGGGACCAGGCGATGAGTCACGGGCATCGGGCCGGCGGCAACGGAATGACGGGCAGGGGAACGGGTGCGGGCCCCGGCGACGGGCCGTATGCGGGGGGCGGCCCGCGGGCGACGGCGCGCCGCTACGCGCTCCTGCCTCTGCGGATCTTCCTCGGCGTCACCTTCGTCTACGCCGGTCTCGACAAACTGACGGACAGTCAGTTCATGTCGGCGAGCGGCCCCGGGTCGATCGGCGAGATGATGCGCGGCGTGCGCGACACCGCGGCGATCCCCGCCCTCGTCGATCTCGCGCTCAAGAACCCGGTGGGCTTCGGCTACGGCATCGGGATCGGCGAACTCGCCGTCGGGATCGGCACGCTCCTCGGACTCCTGGCCCGCCTCGCCGCGCTCGGCGGGGCACTGATCTCGCTGAGCCTGTGGCTGACGGTGAGCTGGGCGTCCGACCCGTACTACTACGGGAACGACCTGGTCTACCTCATGGCCTGGCTGCCGCTGGTGCTCGCGGGCGCCGCGTACCTCTCCGTGGACGCCGCTCTCGCGGCGCGCCGCCGGCGCACGCTGTAGGCGACCCAGCTGGCCGCCCCGGCGAGCAGCAGCCCGGCGAAGACCACCGGGAGCGCCAGGTAGGACGGAACCCGCCAGGCGCCCGCCGCGTCCCCGAGGTACGCGCCCGCCGTGCCCAGCACGGTGAGGCCGCTGATCAGCCTGCCGGGCCGGAACTCGTGCCGGAAGCGCGGGGGGCGTGTGCCGCGGTCGCTCCCACGGCTCGGCGTGTCACTTCGCCGCACGGGTCACCTCCACCTGTCCGACGCCGACTTCGAGGTCCAGCCGCAGAGTGCCCGCGGGCTTGGCGGGCTTGGCGGGCTTCCCGGGCTCGGGCGGCGTCGGCGGCTTTGGCGGCGTCGGGGGCGTCGGGGGCGTCGGGGGCGTCGGCTCCAGCGTCTCGGCGCGGAAGTGGTCCGCCCGGATGTCGAAGTCCTGCCGCCGCTCCCCGGGCAACTGCACGTCGCCGAATCCCACGTTCATGCGCAGATCCACCGTCACGTCCTTCGGTACGACGACCCTGAGCTTCCCGGCCCCGACCTCCACCCGCGTCGCCACCGACCCGTTCGCCGGGATCCCCACACCGCCGAGGTCGAGGGTGCCCACGCCGGAGCCGAGCTCGTACCGGGGCCGCACGTCGGAGGCCGAGGCGGGCTGCCAGGTCGTACGCATCCAGTCCGTGGAGATCTGCTTCGGCAGCGCGGAGGCGCCGGTCAGCAGCAGCGCCGTGATCACGGCGAGCAGAATCGTGCCGACGCCGGTACGCCCCAGGAACGCGCTGATCACGATGCCGAGCCCGAAGACGGCGAGCGCGCAGGACAGGCCGAGCTGGAGGCTCGTGCCGAGCGGCTGGGCGTCCCACGACAGGCCGGTGCCGAGCCCGCCGGCGAGCACCGCCAGCGTGAACACGCGCCCGCCGATGCCGCGCGGACCGCGCGACGCCGGATCGCGCGGCTGCGGCGGGCGCGGGCCGGGGGCGGGCGCCGGGCCCCCGAGCCGGCCCGGCGGCTCGTCCGCGACCGCGCTCTCGGGTCCCCACAGGTAGCCGGTGCCGACCGGCCCCGTCGTGCCGTCCTTGACGATGGGGTCGCGCCACCAGGAGGGGGCGCCCGGCACGGGAGGCGCCTGCGTCTCGGGCGGCGCGACGGCGGCCGCCTGCGCGGTCACCGGGTCGGCCGGGCCCGTCTCGGGGTCGGTGAGGCTGCGGCGCTGGGACCAGTAGGTGGCGCCGGTGAGCGCGACCGAGAGCAGCACCGCGAAGCCGAGGACGGTGCCGTTGTTCAGCATGGAGAGGAAGAGCCCGCAGCCGACGAGGGCGAAGAGGACGGCGATCAGGGTGGCGCCGTCGACGCGGCCCGTCAGCAGCCGGCGGGCCTCGTTCTCGTCCTCGCCGTCGAGCGGGACGAAGAGCCACGCGAAGCCGTAGAAGATCAGGCCGAGGCCGCCGGTGACGGCCAGTACGCCGAGACCGATCCGGAAGATCACCGGGTCGAGGTCGTAGTGCCGGCCGAGCCCGCCGCAGACGCCGCCCACCAGCTTCTGGCGCCTGCTGCGGCGCAGCGGCGGCTGCGGCGCCGGGTGCTCCGTCGGGTCGTCCGAGGCGCCCGGCGGGGCGGCAGCGTCGTACGGCTGTGTCATACGTCCATGGTGAGGGGCGGCCCGGCGCCGCGGCACCCGCCCCGACCCTGGACCATCCCTGATTTCGACCCCGAGGCCTGAGACGGGCGGCGGGGCCTGGGACGGGCCGTCCGCCCGGTCCGCGGGAGGCCGCGGCGGTCAGGGGGATCTGGGGGACCGACCCTGATGCCCGCCCCCGCCCGTACGTGTGACGATCGGGGCATGCCAGTCGCCACCCCCCGCCGAGCCGCGAACTCCCGCGCCCCCGAACCGGAGGAGCCGCAGCCGCGCAAGCTCTACCGCAGCGCCGAGGGGCGCATGCTCGGAGGCGTCGCGCGCGGACTCGCGGGGCATCTCGGCCTGCCGGTCGTCTGGGTGCGGATCGTGTTCCTCGCGCTCTTCCTCTCGGACGGCCTCGGCGCGCTGCTGTACGCCGCCTTCTGGTTCGTGGTGCCGCTCGGCGTCGGCGGCGTCGACGCGCCGCGCTCGGCGTTCGAGACCACGCCCGACGGCCGCCGGCGGCTCCGCAAGCCCGACAAGGGCCAGGTCTTCGCGCTCTTCGCGCTGCTCATCGGCGCCGGCACCTTCGTCACCCACGTCGAGTTCGGCGGCCAGGCCGGGCGGTACGTCTGGCCCGCCCTGCTGATCGGCCTCGGCGTCGTCCTCGTGTGGCGCCAGGCCGACAACGCGCGGCGCGCCCACTGGACGGAGACCGGCAGCCGCCGCCGGATGCTGCAACTCGCGCGCGGCATGGCGGGCGTGGCGCTGGTCGGCATGGGGCTCACGGCGTTCCTGGTGG
This sequence comes from Streptomyces sp. NPDC046122, assembly GCF_056429965.1. NCBI lineage: Bacteria > Bacillati > Actinomycetota > Actinomycetes > Kitasatosporales > Streptomycetaceae > Streptomyces > Streptomyces sp. NPDC046122. The sequence continues at coordinate 105,249 of NZ_JBWKLQ010000004.1, forward strand.
TACGGGGATCCGCGGCCCAGCTCGGCAACGTCCTGACGGCGGCGCTCGCGGTCGTCACCGGCATAGCGCTCCTCGCGGGCCCGTGGCTGGTCCGGATGACCCAGGACCTCTCCGAGGAACGCCTGATGCGCATCCGCGCGCAGGAGCGCGCCGAGGTCGCGGCCCACGTGCACGACTCGGTGCTGCACACCCTGACGCTGATCCAGCGCAACGCGGAGGACCCGGGAGAGGTACGGCGCCTCGCCCGCGCCCAGGAGCGGGAACTGCGCAACTGGCTCTACAAACCGGAGGGCAACGGCAAGGACGAGTCGGAGGAGCCCGACACCCTGGCCGAAGCGGTCAAGCGGGCGGCGGCGGAGGTCGAGGACAAGCACGGCGTACCGCTGGAGGTCGTCGTCGTCGGCGACTGCCCGCTCGACGACAAACTCGTCGCACAGATGCAGGCCGCACGCGAGGCGATGGTGAACGCCGCCAAGTACGGTGGCGAGGGCGGGGCGGTGCAGGTCTACGCGGAGGTCGAGGGCCGGACGGTCTTCGTCTCCGTACGGGACCGGGGGCCGGGGTTCGATCCGGACGCGGTTCCGGGCGACCGTATGGGCGTACGAGAATCGATCATCGGCCGTATGCAGCGCAACGGCGGCACGGCGAGGCTGCGTTCCGCGCCCGACGGGGGCACGGTGGTGGAGCTTGAGATGGAGAGGGCGGCGGACGCATGACCGAGACCGAGGCAACGCGGGACCGGCGGGTACGGGTGGTGCTGGTGGACGACCACCGGATGTTCCGTACGGGAGTGCAGGCGGAGATCGGACAGACCGAGACGACCGGCGTGGAGGTGGTCGGTGAGGCCGCCGACGTCGACCAGGCGGTCACGGTCATCACCGCGACCCGCCCCGAGGTGGTCCTGCTGGACGTGCACCTGCCGGGCGGCGGCGGCGTAGAGGTCCTGCGCCGGTGCGCGCCGCTGATGGGGGCGGTGGAGAACCCGGTGCGGTTCCTGGCGCTGTCCGTGTCCGACGCTGCGGAGGACGTGATCGGCGTGATCCGGGGCGGCGCGCGCGGGTACGTCACGAAGACGATCACGGGCACGGACCTGGTCGACTCGGTCTTCCGGGTGCAGGACGGCGACGCGGTCTTCTCGCCCCGGCTCGCCGGCTTCGTCCTGGACGCCTTCGCGTCGACGGACGCGCCGCCGGTCGACGAGGACCTGGACCGGCTCACGCAGCGGGAGCGGGAGGTGCTGCGGCTGATCGCGCGGGGTTACGCGTACAAGGAGATCGCGAAGCAGCTCTTCATCTCGGTGAAGACGGTCGAGTCGCACGTCTCGGCGGTGCTCAGGAAGCTCCAGCTCTCCAACCGCCACGAACTGACCCGCTGGGCGACGGCCCGCCGACTGGTCTGAGGCGGGGACCCTGGGGGCCAGGCGGCTCTCCGGGCCCCTGGGGCAGGCCCCTCCCGGGGCCTCTGGGGTCAGGCCGCTCCCGGGGCGAGGCGAGTCCGTCGCCCCTGGGTCACGCCGCCGCCCCGGCCAGGGTCTCCCGGGCGTCCATGAGTGCGAAGCCGAGGAGGTTGAGCCCCCGCCACGTGGTGGGTGAAGCGGCGCGGGCGTCGTCGGCCGCGAGGCCGATGCCCCAGACGCGGTCGAGCGGGCTGGCCTCCACCAGGACGCGCTCGCGCGTTCCCAGGAGGTACGCGCGCAGGGCTTCGTGCTGACCGAACTTCGCGACGCTGCCCCGTACGACGATGCCGTAGCGGTGCTCGCGCCAGGTCCGTTCGTCGAAACCGGTGATCCGGCGGCCCAGCGACTTGGCCTCCGCGGGATGTCCGGCGGCGAGGATCCTCGCGGCGGAGCCCGGGTCGTCGAAGAGCCACGCCTTGTGGGCCATCATGTAGTGCTCCGCGGAGCGGTAGGTGTGGCCGTCCTCGGCGAACTCGACGGGCCACCACTGGCTGAGACAGCCGGGGCCGGCGGCGGAGCCGGGTGTCGGCCGGTGACCCCAGAAGTAGAGGTAGCGCAGCCGCGCGCCGCCGGAGTGCTCGGCGACGACGGCCTCCTCGACGGACGTGGGGAGGGGCGCGCGGTGGTGGTCGTTCGGCATGGGCGCACCGTCGCACACCGCGCCGGGCCGCCTCAAGGCAATTGACCGCCGGACGGCGATCCGGCGTACCCGGGCGGACGAACCGGGGCGGGACGCCGGCCCGGCGTCCCGCCCCCGCTCTCAGTGCCGTCGGCCGCGCAGCCGCCCCAGCAGCTGCTTGGCCTGGCTGCGCTTCCTCGGGTCGGACGCCGCCCGGCGCGCCTGTGCGATCGTCCGGCGCCCCTGCGGGCTGCTCGCGTACTGCTTGATCCGGTTGATGATGCCCGGCATGTCGGCCCTCCGTTCACGGTCGTGGCGTACGGCATGCGGCACGGCGTTCCCGCACGCTCTCCCTACGCCGTTTACCCCGCCCCGGCGGGTCCAGACCGAACGGGCCGCACCCGTGGGCCGCACGCCCGCCCGGCCGGCCCGCGCCGGTGGCGCGCCGGCCCACGCCGGAGGGGTTGTCATGCGCCGGCCGGGTCGTCATGCCGGACGGGTCGTCGTCATGCGCCGGACGGCGGCTCCGCGCCGGACCGTTCCGCCTACGCCGGTCTCGTCGCCCCCGCGAACGGCATCTGGTCGAGCGGGGCCACGCGGACCGGTGCGCCGGGACGCGGGGCGTGGATCATCTGGCCGTTGCCGATGTAGAGGCCCACGTGGCTGATGCCGGAGTAGAAGAACACCAGGTCACCCGGCACGAGTTCGGAGCGCGAGACGCGCCGGCCGGCGTTGATCTGCGTGTACGTCGTACGGGGCAGGGAGACGCCCGCCGCCCGCCAGGCCGCCTGCGTCAGTCCGGAGCAGTCGAAGGCGTTGGGCCCCGTGGCGCCCCAGACGTACGGCTTGCCGATCGCCCCGTACGCGAAGGAGACCGCCTGACCGGCGCGGGAGTTGGACGCGGCCGGGGCGGCGGCCGGGGCGGCCGGGACGCCGCGCGGCGCGGCACGGTCGGCGCGGGACGCGGCGGGCGAGGCGCCGTGGCCGTCCTCCTCGGCGTACCGCGCGCGCTGCTCCGCCGTCAGACGGGACAGCAGGCGTTCGGCCGCGCCGATCTTGTCCTGGATCCTCGCCTTGTGCCTGCGCAGGTCCGCCTGGTGGGCCTTGAGTTCGGCCAGGCGGCCGCCGGCCTCCTCCCGCAGCTGCGCGATCCGGCCGAGCTGCTGCTGGATGCCCGTGACGGCGGCGGCCTGCCGGTCGCCCGCGCGGTCGGCGATCGAGGCGCGTTCCAGGTACTGGTCCGGGTCGGACGTCAGGGCGAGCTGCACGGCCGGGTCGATGGCGCCGGTGCGGTACTGCGAGGTGGCGAGCGAACCGAGCGCGTTGCGCGCGGTGTTGAGGCGCTCGGTCCTGCGGGCGGCCTCGTCGCGCAGCGAGTCCAGCGCCTCGGTGGCGGCCCCCGCCTTCTCCTTCGCGCCGTTGTACTTCTCGGTGGCGATCTCGGCGTCGTGGTAGAGCCGGTCGGCCTTCGCCTTCACCTGAGCGGGGGTGAGGGCGGGCTCCGCGTGCCCGATGCCGTCGAACGCGGTGGCACTCGCCGCTCCGGCCAGCACGATCGTGAACGCGGTGCGGGTGGTGCTGCCGGTGAGCGTGCGTTGTCTGGGCTTTCGGTGCGTGGCCACGAGGGCGTCCACGTCCTTCCGTCCTGTACGTCGCTGTACGTCCAGCCGCTCGCATCCGGCGGCGCCCCGCACAGGGGGACGGACCGCCGCCGGACTCTCGGCGGGGCGGCCGACTGCCGTTCCGGGGCGGAGCGGCGGTGGGGAGTCGGCCACCTGGGGAAGGACGCTAAACGCGGCGGTCACGGGGCAGTGGCGGAATGACCGACAGTGGTCGAAACAGGCCGCCGTATGAACGGCGTTGAGAAGCAGGTCTGCTCCGGAAGCGAGCATTCCGCTGTTCCGCGACCGATACACCGATGGCGCGGCAGCCCGGCCGCCGGGCCTGCTATGGCCGGAGCTAGGCTCCGGTTCATGGACGTACTCATCAATGTCTTCGTCGGCCTGCACATCATCGGCATCGCCGCGCTGCTCGGCGGCTTCCTGACCCAGATGAAGGCGATGAGCGCCGGCGCCGCCCGCTTCACCCCCGCGATGCTGCACGGCGCGCTGACCATGCTCGTCACGGGCGTGGCGCTGGTGGGCCTCAACCAGGCGGACGACCAGACGGTGAACAACCTCAAGATCGGCGTCAAGCTCGCGGTCCTGGTGGTGATCCTCGGGCTGGTCTACGTGAAGCGCGACGAGGAGAAGGTGGAGAAGGCCCTGTTCGGAGCCGTCGGCGGACTGACCGTCGCCAACATCTTCATCGCGGTGCTCTGGACCTGACCCGGCCTGACCCGACCGGCTCGACCTGACCTGGCTGCCCCGGCGTGCCCTGGGCCGGCCCAGGCCGGTACCGCAGCCGCCCCGGCTCCCGCCGGTCGTGGCAGCCGGTGAGCCGTACCGCCACCGCGCCGGGCCTTGCGCCCGGGGCGGTGGCGGTACGCGCTCGGAACTACGCGGGGCGCACGCTGCCGTAGATCGGCATGTAGTAGATCGACTCCTCGCGGACGTTCGTGCCGGGCTTCGGGGCGTGGATCATCTTGCCGCCGCCGATGTAGACGCCGACGTGGCTGATGTCGTCGTAGAAGAAGACGAGGTCGCCCGGCTTGAGATCACCGGTCGCCACCCGGGTGCCGACGTTCACCTGGTCCCAGGTGGTGCGGGGGAGCGTGACGCCGGCGGCCTTCCAGGCGGCCTGGGTCAGGCCGGAGCAGTCGTAGGAACTGGGTCCCGCCGCGCCCCACACGTACGGCTTGCCGATCTGGGCGCGGGCGAAGGCGAGGACCTTCTCGGCCTTGGCGGCGTACGCGTCACCGGCGACGGGGGTCGTGCCGGTGCCGGTGCCGGTCCCGGTGCCCGTTCCGGTACCCGTACCCGCATCGCTCTCGTCGTTCTGGGCGGCTTCGCGCTCGCGGTCGGCCTCCGCCTCGGCAGCGGCTTCCGCCTTGGCCGCCGCCTTCGCCTCGGCCGCCGCCTTCGCCTCTGCCTCGGCCTTCGCCTCTGCCTTGCGCCGGGCCTCCGCCTCGCGCTTCTCCTCCAGCTCCGCGAGCCGGGCCTTCTCCCGCGCGGTCAGCCGCGACAGCAGGTCACGCGCCTCCGCGAGCTTCCTCTGCACGTCCTGCTTCGAGGACTTGAGGGAGTCCTGCGACTCGGCCAGGCTCTCCAGGCTCCTGGTGGCCTCGGCGCGCTGCCCGGACGCCTCCGCCTGCTGCTCCTGAAAGTCCGTGACGTCCGCCTTCTGGCGTTCCGTCATCCGGTCCATCAGCCGGTTCTGGTCGAAGTACGCCTGCGGGCTGTCGGCGAGGAGCAGCGCGGCGGTCGGCGTGACCGACCCCGACCGGTACTGCGCCGCCGCGTACGTGCCCAGCTTGCGCCGCGCGTCGTTCAGTCTCTCGGTGCTCCGGGCGACCGAGTCGAGCAGGCCGTCCACCGACTTCCGCTGCTTCTCGGTGGCTTCCTTGGCGAGGTTGTACTTCTGCGTGGCCGTGCCGGCCTGCCGGTAGAGGTCGTCGACCTTCTTCTGTACTTCCTCGACGGACGGCGTACGGGCCGACGGGTCGGAGGGCGCGGCTCCGGCCGACTGGGCGAGCAGACCGACTGAGGCGAGGGCCGCCGTCGTGACACCCAGGGCGGGTGCGGTGGTGCGTACCCGGGTACGCGGCTTGCGATGCGACGCCAAGGCCGGCATCTCCTTCCGTGGACCGCCTACCGGGTTAGCTGTCGGGTTCGGGCGGGACAGACGGAAGGTGCCCTACGGTCCGTGGGACTGCGGACCGATTCACCCCAGGTGATGCGCGTGGGTCCCCGGTTCCGAACCGCCCTGGGGCAGGCCGGATTCGGCGTGGGCCACCCGCTCCGGCGCTGTTCGCCGGCTGGGGTACGAGCAGCCCGAGTCGGCACGCTAGCCAACAGTCGTGACCGCTGGGAAGCCCGATGTTCGATATGCCCGATACGTGTTCGTTACCTGGCCGAGCCGGTTCCGTTGCGCGCCCCACGAGCCGGCTCGCGGGGTCCGGTCGCGGGGCGTGGGCAAGCTCACACGGGGTGAACGGGGGTGCGCCGGCGTGCGGTGCGGCGGCTCCGGCCGGTCGTCTCGCGCGGGCCCGGCGGAATCCGGGGCGGGCTGTCGGTGGTCCCGCCTAAGCTTGGTAGACGATGAGCAGCCTCTTTGACGACAGCTTCCTGGCCGACCTCCAGCACACGGAGTACGCGAAGGACACCGCCCCGCCGCCCCCCGAGGACCACGCCCCGGAGGAGGTCCCGCACGACCTGTTCGGGGGTGCCTTCGACGCGCCTCCGGCGCCCAGGGACGCGCACTACAGGGACGGCGCGCCGCGCCCCGTCGTGGACGCCGCCGCGCTGCTCGAAGGGCTGAACGAGGAGCAGCGCGCCGCCGTCGTGCACTCCGGGTCGCCGCTGCTCATCGTGGCCGGCGCGGGCTCGGGCAAGACCCGCGTCCTGACCCACCGCATCGCGTACCTGCTGGCCAAGCGGGGCGTGCACCCCGGCCAGATCCTCGCGATCACCTTCACCAACAAGGCCGCCGGCGAGATGAAGGAGCGCGTGGAGCAGCTCGTGGGCCCCCGCGCGGGCCACATGTGGGTCTCCACCTTCCACAGCGCCTGCGTGCGCATCCTGCGCCGCGAGTCGAAGAAGCTCGGCTTCACGTCCTCGTTCTCGATCTACGACGCCGCCGACTCGAAGCGCCTCATGGCGCTCGTCTGCCGCGATCTGGACCTCGATCCCAAGCGCTTCCCGCCGAAGGCGTTCAGCGCCAAGGTCTCGAACCTGAAGAACGAGCTGATAGACGAGGAGACGTTCGCCGGCCAGGCCGCCGACGGCTTCGAGAAGACCCTGGCCCAGGCGTACGCGATGTACCAGGCACGGCTGCGCGAGGCCAACGCCCTGGACTTCGACGACATCATCATGACCACGGTGCACCTGCTCCAGGCGTTCCCGGACGTCGCCGAGCACTACCGGATGCGCTTCCGGCACGTCATGGTCGACGAGTACCAGGACACCAACCACGCCCAGTACACGCTCGTACGCGAACTGGTGGGCCCCTCGGGTGAGGGCCGGGCCCCGGGCGAGCTGTGCGTCGTGGGTGACGCCGACCAGTCGATCTACGCGTTCCGCGGCGCGACGATCCGCAACATCCTCCAGTTCGAGGAGGACTACCCGGACGCGAAGACGATCCTGCTGGAGCAGAACTACCGCTCGACGCAGACGATCCTCACAGCGGCCAACGCCGTCATCGAGCGCAACGAGAACCGCCGGCCCAAGAACCTGTGGACGGAAGCCGGCGCAGGCTCCCTGATCACCGGGTACGTCGCGGACACCGAGCACGACGAGGCGCAGTTCGTCGCCGAGGAGATCGACCGGCTCACGGACGCGGGCGACGCGAAGGCCGGCGACGTCGCCGTCTTCTACCGCACGAACGCCCAGTCCCGCGTCTTCGAAGAGATCTTCATCCGCGTCGGGCTGCCCTACAAGGTCGTCGGCGGCGTGCGCTTCTACGAGCGCAAGGAGGTGCGGGACGTCCTCGCGTACCTGCGCGTCCTGGCCAACCCCGAGGACACCGTTCCGCTGCGCCGCATCCTGAACGTGCCCAAGCGCGGCATCGGTGACCGGGCCGAGGCGATGATCGACGCGCTGTCGCTGCGCGAGAAGATCAGCTTCCCGCAGGCGCTGCGGCGCGTCGACGAGGCGTACGGCATGGCCGCCCGCTCGGCGAACGCCGTGAAGCGTTTCAACACGCTGATGGAAGAGCTCCGTACGATCGTCGAGTCCGGCGCCGGGCCCGCCACGGTCCTCGAAGCGGTCTTCGAACGCACCGGGTACCTCGCCGAGTTGCAGGCGTCGACCGACCCGCAGGACGAGACGCGCATCGAGAACCTCCAGGAGCTCGCCGCCGTGGCCCTGGAGTTCGAGCAGGAGCGCGAGGGCGACGAGCCCGGGACGCTGGCCGAGTTCCTGGAGAAGGTCGCGCTCGTCGCCGACTCCGACCAGATCCCCGACGAGGACGAAGAGGGATCGGGCGTCATCACGCTGATGACCCTGCACACCGCCAAGGGGCTGGAGTTCCCCGTGGTGTTCCTGACGGGCATGGAGGACGGCGTCTTCCCGCACATGCGCGCCCTCGGCCAGACGAAGGAACTGGAGGAGGAGCGGCGGCTCGCGTACGTCGGCATCACGCGCGCCCGCGAGCGGCTCTACCTGACGCGCGCTTCCATGCGCAGTGCGTGGGGGCAGCCGTCGTACAACCCGCCGTCGCGGTTCCTCGAGGAGATCCCGGACACCTACCTGACCTGGAAGCGCAAGGGCGCGCAGGCGCCGGCCGGGCCGGTGTCGGGCGTCGCCTCGTCGCTGTCGGCCTCCCTGGCGTCCCGGTCGCGGGGCGGGGGCGGCGCCTCGGGGTTCGCCACGCGGCGGACGTCGGACAAGCCGGTGGTCGCGCTGTCGGTCGGGGACCGGGTGACGCACGACCAGTTCGGGCTCGGCACCGTGATGACGGTGACGGGGACCGGGTCGGACGCGCAGGCCACGATCGACTTCGGCGACGAGCGGCCGAAGAAGCTCCTGCTGCGGTACGCGCCGGTCGAGAAGCTGTAGAAGGCCCGGGAGGGCGCAAGCCCTCCGCCACCGCGCCCCGGGGCCTCGTCGCTCCGGGGCCGGGGGCTTCGCCCTGCGCCGGATCCGGCTTCGTGACTTCCGGGTTTCGCGCCCGGACCCGGGGGCACCCGGAGCTTGGGATCAGGTCGGGCTGAGGCCGTGACTGCGGAACCAGGGCAGGGGGTCGATCGCAGAGCCACCGCCGGGGCGCACCTCGAAGTGCAGGTGCGGGCCCGTGGAGTTGCCGGAGTTGCCCGCGTACGCGATGACGTCGCCGGCCTGCACCGAGCCGGAGCGGATCTTGGTGCTGCTGAGGTGGCAGTACCAGGTCTCCGTACCGTCGGGCGCGGTCACTATCGCCATGTTCCCGTAGGCGGTGTTGTACTGCGTGCGGACCGTGCCGTCCGTCGCGGCCATCACCGGGGTGCCGTACCCGACGGGGAAGTCGATGCCGGAGTGCACGGACATCCAGTTGATGCCGGCCTGGCCGTAGTACGCGCTGAGGCCGTGCTGCTCGACCGGGAGCGCGAACTTGGGGCGGGCGGCCTCCTTGCGGGCGGCCTCCTCGGCTCTGCGCTTCTTCTCGGCGGCCTGGCGGGCTTGGAGGTCGATACGTTCCTGCGTGCGGCTCGCGCGGTCGGCGAAGTCCTCGGCGTCCGTACTGAGGTTGGCCAGCTGGGTGTCGAGCTTGTTGTTGACCGCGACGGGCTTCACCGAGCCGGGGTCGGCCGCCGACGCCGTCGTGGTGGTGTCCTTCTTCTCCTCGGCCGGGGCGCCGCCGCCGACGCTGCCGACCGATGCGGCGGCGATGCCGGCCACGCCCATCACGCAGGCGGAGGGGACGGCGACGGTGAGGAGCGCGGAGCGCTTGGCCGGTGTACGGCGGCGGCCGCGGCCGCCGGAGGCACCGGTGCCGCGGCGGGCCGAGCGGGGGCCGGGGGCGGTGACGGACACGGCTTCCGCCGGGGCGTGTTCGAGGTCTGTTTCGGTTTCCGTGCCGGGTTCAGGCTCGTGTTCGGACTCGTACTCCGACGTGTATTCGTGTTCCGCGCCGGGCGTGTTGCCGAGCTCGTCCGGCGTCGCCTCGTGCGGTGCGTCGGACGCTTCCGGTTCGTAGTCCGCCAGGGCCTCGGCCAGGTCGACCTGCGGGAACTCGGCCGTCTCGTAGGAGACTTGCTGCGGCGAAACGGTCTCGTGCGCGCCGGTCTGGCCGCCGGAGTTCCAGGCGGTGGCGTCGTACGCGCCGGTGTCGTAGGCCGGCGTCGTCCACTGGCCGGTCGCCTGAGCGGTCTCGGCGGCCTGGGTGAACTGGGCGGCGTCGTACTGGCCCGTCTCGTACGTTCCCGTGCCGTACTGGCCTGTCGCCGACGCGTACTGGCCGGTGGGGAAGTGGCCGGTGTCGAACTGGCCTGTCTGGTTCCAGGTGTTGGAGTCCCACTGGCCGGTGGACTGCGCCGGGATGTCGGCCGCCGTCTGATAGGCCGCCGCCGGCCACGTTCCCGTGCCGTCGTAACCCTGGTGCGCGCCGTACGCGTCGTAACCGGCCGCCTGCTGGGCGCCGGTGGCGTCCCAGTGGCTGGTGTCGTACTGGCCGCTGTGGCCCGCCTCGTAGCCGCTTCCCTGGCCGGGGAGGTCTCCGAAGAGGGGGTCTGTCTGGAAGCTGCCGGTGGAGTAGCCGTCGTACCCGGCGTGGGCGTGCTGGTCGTCCACCAACTTCTCTCTCGCCTCGGCAATGCGGGACCTGTGGGGGCTGGGGTCCGGGTGGGGACCCCAGAGGCAAAGCAGTGGCGCGACTGTACCCGGCGGTAAGGGACGACGACAATCTTCGCCAGATTTTTCGCGTTCCGGAAACGGGCATTCGGCCGCCTTTCGGCGGACGACGGGCACAGCCTTTGTGCTGCGTTCGACCGGTGTTCGATAGCGGTGCCGGAATGTTCAGGCGACGGAGGCCGTGTCGGAGGCGCCCGCCGCCGTGTCCTGCTCCTCGAGTGCCTGCCGGATGCCCGCGGCGACCGCGGGATGGACCGGCAGCGCAAGGTGGCCGATTCCCGTCACCCGGATGTTGTGCACGAGGAGATCCGGGTGGCTGAGGCGTGCGGTGGTGACCGGGAGCATCAACTGGTCGAGATCGCTCCAGAAGCTGACGAACCGCGTGCGGCACGAAGGCGCCGGCCTGCGCAGCTCCTCGATCACGTCGGAGCCGGGGCGCATCTGCCGCACGAGCGGGTGCGCGCTCATCGGCGGGGCGACACCGGTGCCCGCGTGCGGGGTGCCCAGGGTGACGAGGGTGCGTACGCGCACGTCTCCGCCCAGCCGCTGGACGTAGTAGCGGGCGATCAGCCCGCCCAGGCTGTGGCCCACGATGTCCACGCGGGTGTGGCCCGTGCGCGATGAGATCTCCTCCACGTGGCGGCCGAGCAGCTCGGCCGCCGTACGGATGTCGCACGTGAGCGGCGAGTAGTTGAGGGACTCCAGGTGGTGCCACCCGTGCCGGGCCAGGGAGCGGCGCAGCACGACGAAGACGGAGCGGTTGTCCACGAAACCGTGGAGCAGCACGACGGGCGGGCGGTCCGGACCGGTGGCGGGAAGCTCGGCGGCTTCGGTCAGGGGTTGCCCGGGCTGTTCGGCGGCGGCTTCGGTCAGGGGTTGCGCGGGCTGTCCGGACCGGCCGGGCTGCACGCGCGCCGGACCGCAGGGCGCCGCCCGGTGGTGACGGCGCTCCTGGGCGATGCCGGAGGGGTACAGGACGAGGTGCCCGGCGAGGATCGCGACTTCGAGGGCGGTGGCTCTGAGCAGCGCGGCCGACAGGCGCAGCCGGGGCGGCCAGGGCGGAATGGAGAAGGGCAGGACCCTCATGGCGGACCTCCCGAACGGCGCGCGGGAGGCGGCTCCGTCCCCCGTGTGCCCTCATGGGGTGCCGTATCGAGGAACGCGGCGGCCGTTCCACCGCGCCGTGCGGCTGACGGCACGGTGGAACGGCGGCCTCGTCGCGGCTCCCCTCGCGGCCTCCCGGCTGCTGCGGCTGGTCGCCGTAGCGCCTGATGTGGCAGGAACGCCGCATAGCGAACATGTCCCATGTGTGATTTCCCCCTCCCTGCACACCGTGAAACGAGCGGGTGCGGGATGCTGTCGATAACGTTCGTTCACTTCCCCGTCCGCATCGGTGCGGGGCGCGTGCCAAAGACGGCGCAGTCGGTACATGGAGGCAGTGATGGGTGTGACCGGGCCGATCCGCGTGGTGGTCGCCAAGCCGGGACTCGACGGACACGATCGCGGGGCGAAGGTCATCGCGCGGGCCCTGCGCGACGCCGGTATGGAGGTCATCTACACCGGGCTTCACCAGACGCCCGAGCAGATCGTGGACACCGCCATTCAGGAGGACGCCGACGCCATCGGGCTGTCCATCCTCTCGGGTGCGCACAACACGCTCTTCGTGAAGGTCATCGAGCTGCTCAAGCAGCGCGACGCCGAGGACATCAAGGTCTTCGGCGGCGGCATCATCCCCGAGGCGGACATCGCGCCGCTGAAGGAGAAGGGCGTCGCGGAGATCTTCACGCCGGGCGCGACGACGCAGTCGATCGTCGAATGGGTCAACGCGAACGTCCGCCAGGCGGCCCAGGCGTAAGGCTCGCTGCTGGGGTGTCCGTCCGGGCCCGGGCCGGGCCCGGGACACCCTCGCAGGGGTGAGGCGCACCAGCGGCCCCCGCACCGGCTTCCGGCGCGGCCGCTCGAGGCGACGGGCGTCGGCTCAACGCATCGGGCCGGCCTGCTCGGGTCGGACCGCCGGGGTTGCCCGCTGGGGGTCGGCCCGCTCACTGCGGGGGCCGCTCGTTGCGGCCCGCTCGGCCTGGCGCGGCCCTGTGGGTCGACCCGGGCGGTGGTGATCGGCCGGGTCGAGCCGCCCCGCTCGGTTCAGGCGGTTCGGCCCCGGTCGGGTCAGTCCGCCTGCGGGTGCTCCGACAGTTCCGCGAGCATCGCGGCTCTCAGGCGCAGCGTGCCGACCAGGCGCTGGAACGCCTCCGACCAGTAGCCGGCCGCGCCGGGCGCCGCGTGCTCCTGCTCGTCCGGCGTCGTCGTGAGTATCTCGAGGCGGTCTGCCTCGCCGGGATCCAGGCAGCGCTCCGCCAGGCCCATGACCCCGCTGAAGCTCCAGGGGTAGCTCCCCGCGTCCCGCGCGATGTCCAGCGCGTCGACCACGGCGCGGCCCAGCGGCTCCGACCAGGGCACCTTGCACACCCCCAGCAGCTGGAACGCCTCGGACAGGCCGTGGGCCGCGACGAACGCCGCCACCCACTGGGCCCGTTCGCCGTCCGGCAGCGTGGCCAGCAGTTGCGCCCGCTCGGCGAAGGACGACGTACCGGGGCCGGTCGCCGGCGGGGCGGAGGGTGCGCCGAGCAGTGCGCGGGACCACTCGGCGTTCCGCTGGCGCACGGCCGCGCGGCACCAGGCGGCGTGCAGCTCCTCCTTCCACTCGTCGCTCACCGGCAGGGCGACGATCTCCTGCGGCGTACGGCCGCCCATCCGCTTCGGCCAGGCGTGCAACGGGGCGGACTCGACGAGCTGCCCCAGCCACCAGGAGCGCTCCCCGCGCCCGGCCGGAGGCTGCGGCGACACGCCGTCGCGCTGCATGTCCGCGTCGCATTCGTGCGGGGCCTCCACTGCGACGCGCTCGCCGCCGGCCGCCCGTCCGGAACGGTCCAGGCTGACGCAGCTCACGGCCCGCGCCGCCATCCGCGCCGCGAGAGCCGAGTCCGGCAGGGCGGAGAGCAGCTCGGCGGCGGTGGCCCGCACATTGCGGCTGCGGTCGGCCAGGGCCTGTTCCAGGAAGGGCTCGTCGGCGGCACACAGGCCCGAGCGCAGGGAGTCCAGGAACATCAGGCGGTCCTCGGCGCGCTCGGTGGGCCAGGTCCCGGCGAGCAGGGCGAGCGCGGCCGCCGGGTCCTGGGCGCGTACGGCGGTGAGGAGACCGACGCGCTCGGCGAACAAACCCTCCTCCCACAGGCGTCGCACCGCTGCCACGTCGTCGAGGTCGGGCAGCGCGCCGCCCCCGGACGCGCCGCGCAGCGCGAACCGCCAGTCCGGGTTCAGCCGGGCCAGCCACAGCCCGCGCGAGCCGGCGAAGGCGAGAGCCTGGGGGCGCAGGTCGGTACGGGCGCGGGCGGCGTCCAGCAGCGCGGGGAGCAACGCGGGCGGGGCCTGGAAGCCGCTCCGGTTCGCGGCGGCCAGCCACTGGGGGAGGAGCTCGGTGAGATCGGGCGCGGTGCCGCGCCTGCCCCCGGCCGCTGAGGGGGACGCGGAGCGGCCGGCCAGCAGTTGCGCGAGCCGGCGCAGGGCTGCCGGTGGCAGCTGGGGGCGAGGGTCGTGCGGTGCGGGCGTGGGGCGCGCCGCGGCGGACGCGGGGACCAGGGACGCCCTGCGCCGTACGGTCTGGTGTGCGGCGGCGTCCAGCAGCGCGATGGCGGCGTCCTTGCCGGGCACGGCGAGGCGCGGCGGCAGCGTGCGGCGGTCGGTGCCCAGCAGGGCGGTGGTGACGAGCTCGTCCCAAGCCGTCGCGGCGGCGGCTCCGGGAGCGTCGGGGCCGGCGCCGCACCGGTGCGCCTCCGTGGGCGCCGAACCTCCGGGTACGTCGACCCGTTCGGCGTGGTCGGGTCCGGCGTGGTCGCGCTCCGCGCCCTGGGGGGAGCGCCCCGGCGCGTCCCCGCCCGGCATCGTGGCATCTGACACGGTGGCGCGTCGTGCCGTGGTGGGCTGTGTGCTGTTCATGGGGCCCTCCTGCGGTCAGGCTTCGGTCAGCGGGACGGTTTCCGTGGAGCCGGCGGACCAGGCCGTCAGCGGGGTGAAGCCGCGGTGGCCGCACTCGCCGAAGACCGTGACGGGGCCGCCCCCGGACAGGGCGACGAGCTTCCACAGCCCCGGGCCGGCCAGTGCGGCGGGGGTGAGGGGCAGGGCGAAGCCGGCCTGTGCGTCGCCGAGTTGCCAGGAGTCGGCGGTGGGAGTCGGGACGACGCGGCCGAGCGTCACGGGGTACGAGTCGAGCCACGGGTCGTCGCGCAGGGCGGTCCCGTAAGCCCGGATCGCCGTGGTGGTGTCGACCCCCGGCGGTGGGGAGGCGAACGGTGCGGGCACCACGGACGGGTCGCTGCCCAGGTCGGCCCTGAGCCGGCCCGGGTGGAAGGTGAGCTCCGTGTCGAGCACCAGGCCGGGGGGCAGCGAGACGTCCGGCGCCCGGCCGACCGCGCCGAAGGACAGGAGCAGCGCCGTACGCCGGGACTCCTCTCCGTACAGCCATATGCGCCGCGTGACGAGCTTGCCGTCCGGGGTGTCGTACTGGGCGAGCACCAGCCAGCGGTCGCGGACCGGCGGGCCCTCGGCGGACGCGGTCAGGCCGACGCGGCTGCGCACGGTCGCGGCCAGTGGCTCCGGCAGCCGCTCGCGCGCCGGCCACGCCGCGTCCAGCAGATGCAGCAGCGCGCACTCCTCCAGCAGCCGCGCCGGCCAGCCCGGCCCCGACGCCGGTACGGCGCCCAGCTCCCGCACCCGGGCGGCTAGCCCCGGCGCCTGGGCGTCGACCATGCGGCGGGCCGTCTCCTCCCACAGCCCGTAGCCGCTCTGCTCGGCCGAGGCCAGACCGCCGCGCAGCAGGTCGGCCAGGCGCTGCTCCAACTCCGCGGCGCCCATGGTGATCCGCTCGGCGCGCTGCTCGGCCCGGCGCCGCGCCGCCCCGGGGTCAGCCGTCCGGTGCGCCGCGGTGTCCGAAACCGCCGCCTTCGCCCGGCGCGCCGCCAGCCACTCCTCGGCCCAGTCCGGCGGCTCCCCGTTCCGCACGGCCGGCTCGTCGGCCGCCCAGAGGAGCAGGAGCCCCAAGGCGTGCTTGCACGGGAACTTGCGGCTCGGACAACTGCACGTGCAGGCGGGGCTGCCGCCCGCCGTGTCGACCACCGTCCGGTAGGGCGTGCTGCCGCTGCCCTTGCAGAGCCCCCACACCGCCCCCGCGCCGCTGCTCCCCGCCTCCGACCAGGGTCCGGCCGTGCCGAGCCTGTTTCCCGTTCTGCGCGACGCGTCGTCAGGAGCCAAGGCCAGCACCTGTTCCGCAGTCCAGCGCACCCCCTGCTGATTCATGGAACAGACGCTACGGGGCACCACTGACAATCACCCCTACCTGCGCGTTTGCCGCCGGGCCCGCGCTTGACTCCCCTTCGGCATTGCGATTGGCTGCGATTCCTGACACGCGCTTAGATCCGGGGGGATCCCACATGAACCGCTTCATCCGTACCGCCGCCTGTGCCGTCGCGGTCACCGGCCTCACGTTCGGTCTGGGCGCCTGCGAGGCGACCGAGGCCGCGAAGGACGAGGCCGTCGAGCAGGTCGACAAGTCCATGGACGAGAAGTACGAGGTCACGTACGAAGTCACGGGCAAGGGCGTCGAGTCCATCGAGTTCGCCGGGGGCAAGGGCTCCGCCATGGACCCGAAGATGGAGTCGGTCAAGAACCCCACGCTGCCGTGGAAGAAGACGGTCACCCTCCGCGGCATCATGCCGCCGGCCGTGTCCCCGATCAGCATCCAGGACACCGCCGACCTGACCTGCAAGGTCGTCTACAAGGGCGAGACGATCAAGGAAGCGAAGGGTGAGAAGGCCCTGCTCGGCTGCATCGCGGTCTCGCCGATCGTGAAGTGACGCCCGCGGCGGGCTGATTGCGGGCTTTCCGCCCCTGACCTGCGGCGACGGCCGATTGTCAGTGGCGTGGTGCACGGTGGATCCACATCCGGGACATCTGGAGGGGGATCCATGACCGTGTCCGAGAACAAGGGCGAGGCCCTGCGGCCGCACGCCGAGGACGCCTTCGCCGACGAGCTCAAGGCGCTGGCCGCGGCCGACGACCGGCCGCGGCCAGCCAAGTGGCTGCTCTCACCGTGGGCCGTGGCGACGTACCTGCTCGGCGGGACCCTGCCGGACGGCACGGTGATCACACCCAAGTACGTCGGGCCGCGCCGGATCGTCGAAGTCGCCGTCACCACGCTCGCAACCGACCGCGCGCTGCTGCTGCTCGGCGTCCCCGGCACCGCCAAGACCTGGGTGTCCGAACATCTCGCGGCCGCTGTCAGCGGCGACTCGACCCTGCTGGTGCAGGGCACGGCGGGCACGCCCGAAGAAGCCATCCGGTACGGCTGGAACTACGCCCGGCTGCTCGCGCACGGGCCCAGCCGCGAGGCGCTCGTGCCCAGTCCGGTCATGCGGGCGATGGCCGACGGCATGACCGCGCGCGTCGAGGAACTCACCCGCATCCCGGCGGACGTGCAGGACACCCTGATCACGATCCTGTCGGAGAAGACGCTGCCCATCCCCGAGCTGGGGCAGGAGCAGCAGGCCGTCCGCGGCTTCAACCTCATCGCCACCGCCAACGACCGCGACCGGGGGGTCAACGACCTCTCCAGCGCGCTGCGCCGCCGGTTCAACACCGTCGTGCTGCCGCTGCCAGAGACGGCGGAGGCCGAGGTCGACATCGTGGCGCGGCGCGTCGACCAGATCGGGCGCTCGCTCGATCTGCCGCCCGCGCCCGACGGGTTCGACGAGATCCGGCGCGTCGTCACCGTCTTCCGCGAGCTGCGTGACGGCGTCACCTCCGACGGGCGTACGAAGGTGAAGTCGCCCTCGGGAACGCTGTCCACCGCCGAGGCGATCTCCGTCGTCACGGGCGGCCTGGCCCTGGCCGCGCACTTCGGCGACGGCGTGCTGCGGTCGGGCGACGTGGCGGCCGGCATCCTCGGCGCGGTTGTGCGCGACCCGGCGGCGGACCGCGTCGTCTGGCAGGAGTACCTGGAGACGGTCGTCCGCGAACGGGACGGCTGGAAGGACTTCTACCGCGCCTGCAGGGAGGTCTCGGGATGACACCACGCCCCCTGCTGCTGGGCGTGCGCCATCACGGGCCCCGTTCGGCCCGGGCGGTGCTCGCCGCACTCGACGCGGCGCGGCCCCCGGCCGTGCTGATCGAGGGGCCGCCCGAGGCGGACGCGCTGCTGCCGCTCGCCGCCGACGAGGCGATGCGTCCACCCGTGGCCCTGTTGGCGCACGTCACGGACGACCCCGGCCGGGCGGCGTTCTGGCCGCTGGCGGAGTTCTCCCCGGAGTGGGTCGCGCTCCGCTGGGCGCTCGGGCACGGCGTACCGGTGCGGTTCATCGACCTCCCGGCGGCCCACTCACTGGCGCTGACGGAGGAGCGGGAGACCACGGAGGACGCGGGGGAGCGGCAGGACACGGAGGACACGGAGGGGCAGACGGCGCCGGACGAGCAGCCGGCCGTCGCCCTGGATCCGATCGGCGCGCTCGCGGAGGCTGCCGGTTACGACGATCCGGAGCGGTGGTGGGAGGACGTGGTCGAGCACCGGGGGGCCGGGACCGCCGATCCGCTCGCGCCGTTCGAGGCGCTCGTGGACGCGATGGGCGCCCTGCGCGAGACGTACGGGGACGGAGGGCACAGCCGCGACCGCGTCCGCGAGGCGTACATGAGGCTGAAGCTGCGGGCCGCGCGCAAGGAGTTCGGCGACGACGTCGCCGTGGTCTGCGGCGCGTGGCACCTGCCGGCGCTCGGCGAGAAGGTGGCGACCGCGACCGCCGACCGCGCGGTCCTCAAGGGCCTGCCCAAGGTCAAGGCGGAGATGACGTGGGTGCCGTGGACGAACCGGAGGCTGGCCCGGCGCAGCGGGTACGGCGCGGGCATCGACTCGCCCGGCTGGTACGGCCACATCTTCGGCGCACGGGACCGGCCCGTCGAGCGCTGGATGACGAAGGTCGCCGGGCTGCTGCGCGACGAGGACCGGACCGTTTCGCCGGCCCACGTCATCGAAGCCGTACGGCTGGCCGAGACGCTCGCCGTCATGCGCGGCCGGCCGCTCGCCGGGCTCACCGAGACGACCGACGCGGTGCGGGCCGTGATGTGCGAGGGCTCCGACGTGCCGCTCGCTCTCGTGCACGACCGGCTCGTCGTCGGCGACGTGCTCGGTGAGGTCCCGGACGAGGCGCCCGCCGTGCCGCTGCAGCGCGACCTGACCCGCGCGCAGCGCGCGCTGCGGCTCAAACCCGAGCCACGGGAACGCGAGGTGGAGCTCGACCTGCGCAAGCCGACCGACGCGGCACGCAGCAGGCTGCTGCACCGGCTGCGGCTGCTGTCTGTCGGCTGGGGGGAGCCGGCGCAGGCGCGGGGGAGCACGGGCACGTTCCGGGAGACCTGGCGGCTGCGCTGGGAGCCCGAGCTGTCGGTGCGGGTCGCGGAGGCGGGCGTGTGGGGCACCACGGTGCTGTCCGCCGCCACCGCGAAGGCCGGGACCGACGCCGCTTCGGCCACCGTGCTCGCCGACGTCACCGCACTCGCCGAGCGGTGCCTCCTGGCCGAGCTGCCCGACGCCCTCCCGGTGGTCATGCGGGCCCTCGCCGACCGCGCGGCGCTGGACGCGGACGTCGGCCACCTCGCCCAGGCGCTGCCCGCGCTCGCCCGCTCGCTGCGGTACGGCGATGTGCGCGGGACCGGCACTGCGGCACTCGGCGAGGTCGCGGCCGGACTCGCCGAGCGGATCTGCGTGGGCCTGCCGCCCGCCTGCACGGGGCTGGACGCGGACGGCGCGGCGGAGATGCGCCGCCATCTCGACGGCGTCCACGCGGCCGTCGGCCTCCTGGCCGCAACCGCACCGGGCGAGCGCCACGACCTGAGGGCACGGTGGTCGGCGGTGCTGCGCCGACTCGCCGAACGCGACAGCGTGGGCGGGGTGATCCGCGGCCGTGCCGCGCGGCTGCTGCTGGACGACGGGCGCCTCGCGGAGGACGAGGCGGCGCGCCTCATGTCGCTGGCCCTGTCGCCGGGGACGCCGCCGGCCGACGCCGCGGCCTGGATCGAGGGCTTCGTCGGTGGTGCGTCCGGCGGCGGGATGCTGCTCGTGCACGACGAGCGGCTCCTCGGCCTGGTCGACGCCTGGCTGACCGGCGTGCCCGGCGATGCCTTCACTGGCGTACTGCCGCTGCTGCGTCGCACGTTCTCGGCGTACGAGCCGGGAGTGCGGCGCACCTTGGGGGAACTGCTCCGGCGCGGCCCGTCCGCCGCCGACCCGGCCCGGACGCAGGCCGGGGCGCCCGGCTTCGGCCCCGGCTACGACCAGGCACGGGCCGACGCGGTGCTGCCGGTGCTGGCCCTGATCCTCGGTGCGGCGGCCCCGGCGGACGAGGACCCGCCGGTGGCGCGCGCGACCGCGGTGGAGGGGGCCGCGCCGGGTCGACCGCCGGCCCGTCCGGCGCTCGCCGGCACGGCCGGTGGGCATACGGCCGCCGGCACCCGCTGCCTGGCGGCGGACCCACCCCGTGCCCCGGCGATACCAGCCGGGACGGCGGCGCGGCCCGCCGCGGGCCCGGCAGGGACGCGTCGGCCGGAGCGCCCCGAGGGCTTCGACGCGGGCGGCCCCGGCTCGGGTCGGCCGGAGCGCGTGGGGGGCTTCGGCGTGCGCGTGGGTGGGCCCGGTGACGGGGAGCGGCTGCGGCGGTGGCGGCTCGTGCTGGGCGGGGAGGCGGCCGACGGGACCGGGTGCGTCCTGGCCGGCCAGGACGCCGCCATGGACGGGGCGTTGGCCGCGCTGTACGGCGACGGGCGCGCAAGCGGCCGTCCGTCGGGCCGCACGGCCGGACTCGGCGCCTCCGCCCCGTCGGTCGCGCGCTGGCTCGGCGACATCCGTACGTACTTCCCGACATCCGTCGTCCAGGTCATGCAGCACGACGCCATCGAACGCCTGGGCCTGTCGGCGCTGCTTCTCGAACCCGAGATGCTGGAAGCCGTCGAGGCGGACGTGCACCTCGTCGGGACGCTCCTCTCGCTCAACAAGGCGATGCCCGAGACGACGCGGGAAACGGCGCGCGCCGTCGTCCGCAAGGTCGTACGGGACCTGGAGAAGCGAATCGCCACCCGCACCAGGGCCACCCTCACCGGCGCGCTCGACCGCAGCGCCCGCGTCAGCCGCCCCCGCCACCGGGACATCGACTGGGACCGGACCATCCGCGCCAACCTCAAGAACTACCTTCCCGAGTACCGGACGGTCGTCCCCGAGCGGCTCGTCGGATACGGGCGGGCGTCGCAGTCGGTGAAGAAGGAAATCGTCCTGTGCATCGACCAGTCCGGGTCGATGGCCGCCTCCGTCGTCTACGCGTCGGTCTTCGGCGCCGTCCTCGCTTCCCTGCGCGCGGTCGACACCCGACTCGTCGTCTTCGACACCGCCGTCGTCGACCTCACCGACCAGTTGGACGACCCGGTCGACGTACTCTTCGGCACGCGGCTCGGCGGCGGCACGGACATCAACCGCGCCCTCGCGTACTGCCAGTCGCGCATCACGCGGCCCGCCGAGACGGTCGTCGTACTGATCAGCGACCTCTACGAGGGCGGCATACGCGACGAGATGCTGAAGCGGGTCGCGGCGATGAAGGCGTCGGGCGTGCAGTTCGTGACCCTGCTCGCGCTCTCCGACGAAGGCGCCCCGGCATACGACAGGGAACACGCGGCGGCTCTGGCGGCCCTCGGCGCGCCCGCGTTCGCCTGCACGCCGGATCTCTTCCCGGAGGTGATGGCCGCGGCGATCGAAAAACGACCCCTGCCCGTACCGGATGTGGAGACCCATCAGTAACATCCGACTTGCGTGACCCCAGGAGGCTCATGCGAGCATCACCCTCTCGTCACATCCCCCCTCGATCCGTCCTCCCGATCCGTTCTGCCGATCCGTCCCCCTGTGCGAAGGCGCCGTTCTCCCTTGACCGCCCTGGTTGTCGCCCACCCCCTCGCCGCCCTGCGCGCACTGCGCCGGGCGGGGCGGCGGCGTGCGCTGCGGGTGGTGCTCTTCCTCGGGGGCCTGATGGCGTTGGGTTTCCTGTGGGGCGGACAGGCGTACGCCGTCGAGGCGCCGTTGCCGCACGGCTCAGCCGCCGCGGTCGACACGGTGGCGGCACCCGCCCCCGTGGCCCCAGAGGTTCCGGCCGTCGCGGGGGTCGTGGAGGCCCCCGTGGCTTCCGTGACCCCGGTGGACGTGCGGGCGCCGCGGCAGGACGCGGTGCCGGAGGTCGTCGAGCCGGTGGCCGAAGCCGTACGGACCGTCACCCGGCCCGTCGGCGAGCTGAAGGACGGCCTCGCCGGACACAGCCCGTCTCTTCCCGGAGTACCGGCGCCGCCCGCGCTGCCCGTACCCGCGCTCCCCGAACTGCCTGTACCCGAAGCGCCTTCGGGGCCCGAGGCGTCCACGCCGCCTTCCGGCGGGGCCGCGGACGCGTCCGCGGAGCCCGCCCAGACCGTGCGCGACGGCTCCGGCGACCAGCCGCCCCAGGCGGCCGGCCGAGGATCCGCGAGCGGCGCGGCGGCGGCGACGGCGGCCGGGCAGAGCGCGTACCCGTACGGCTCGTTCGTCCGGCAGCACGACGGCGCGGACGGTGGTCCGGGCCGCGCGGAGTGCGGCAAGGCGCCCGTGCCGGCGCCCTCCGGGCCGTGCGGCGAGGGGATGCGCCAGGCGGCCGGTGACGGCAACTCCGCCCGTTCCGGCGACAAGCCCGCGGCCGCGATCACGAGCGGCACCCGGTTCGGTCTGGTGCGCGGGGCCACGCTGCCGGCGACGGCCGCACCGACGTACGACCGACCGCACGACATCCTCGAATTCCCCGGCTAGGGCGGACCGTCCCCGCTCCATGACCTGCCGCGCGGGGGCGGGACAGGTCTGCCCGCCATCCGGAGTATCCGGAAAGCCGAATGAATTCGAAGGATCTGACGCAAGCATGAACAAGAACATCCGCCGTTCCATCGCCGTCGCCGCAACCGCCGGTGGCATGTGGGCCCTCGGCACCGCCGCCGCGAGCGCGGCCGAGCTGCCCGTCTCGGTGCCGCTGTCCTCCCCGGACTCCGCCTCCGACGTCATAGCGGACGTCGAGGACGCGACGGCGGAGGCACGGGGCGAAGCCACCGGCGCGGTCACCGGGGCCGCCACCCTGTCCCCGGCCGACGCCTCCGACGCCGTCGCCGACGCGGCCGGCGCGCCCCAGGCCGTCGCTGCCGACGTCTCCCACGCCGACGTCTCCCACGGCGTGGCCGTCGCCGCCGACGCCGTAGACGTCCGGGCCGCCGGTGTCGACGCCGAGATCGACTACCTCTTCGGGCCGCTGTCCGCGTTCGCCTCCGATGCGCGTCAGGCGCCGAGCGAGATCCGGAGCGAGGCCCCCGGCCACGTCCACGGAGCCGTCGCCGACGCCACCCCGCTCGCCCACGCCGTCGCCGAGGACACCCTGCCGCCCATCGCCGCCCGTGCCGTGCACGGCGTGCTGCCGGTCGCCGGTCAGGCGGTCGGTGACGCCGGCGGCCTCGCCCACGGTGCGGTCGGTGACGTGACGCCGTTCGCGGGCGGTGTCGTGGGAGGCGTCCAGCCGTTCGCCGGTGACGTCGTCTCCGAGGTCGGCCCGTTCGCGGGCGGCGTCCACGGCGCGGTCCAGCCCCTCGTGCAGACCGTGGCCGACCACGTCGAGCCGGTCGCGTACGGCGTCGGCGGCAGCGCCCACACCCTCGCGCACGGTGTCGTCGGCGACGTCTCGCCGTTCGCCGGCGGCGTCGTGTCCGACGTCCAGCCGTTCGCGCGGGACCTGTCCGGCACCGTCGTCGCCACCCCGCTCGCCGGCAACGCGGTCTCCGGCTCCCAGGACGCCGCCGACTCGGTCACCCCGGGCTACGCGGCGTACCTCGCCCAGGGCATCTGACAGCGCCGTTCGGCAGCGGCGGGCAAGGGCACCGGGCCGGCGGGTCCGGCGCCGCGCGGGCGGTCTCCATTGGGGTGGAGGCCGCCCGGTCCCGTTTCCCGCCCCGCCCCGAGGGGCGCGCGGTAGCACGTGCGCTCCGTGACCGGCTGTGACCGGTATCACCGCTCAGGTGTGATCTGCGATTTAGGGACCTGTGGTCCACGGGGATAACCTGCGAGACGGACATGCCGCGTACCGGACACCGTTACGCCTCCCTTGTGACAGCGCCGTCACGTTGCCCTTCGCGGCACGCCCATATGGAGACAACGCAACGAACCGCGATCACCAGAAAAGGGACGGACGCGCGTGGACCTGTTCGAGTACCAGGCGAGGGACCTCTTCGCCAAGCACGGTGTACCGGTGCTGGCCGGTGAAGTCATCGAAACGCCTGAGGCGGCGCGCGAGGCCACTGAGCGGCTGGGCGGCAAGTCGGTCGTCAAGGCGCAGGTGAAGGTCGGCGGCCGCGGCAAGGCCGGCGGCGTCAAGCTCGCCGCGACGCCGGACGAGGCCGTCGCCCGGGCGACGGACATCCTCGGGATGGACATCAAGGGCCACACGGTCCACAAGGTGATGATCGCCGAGACCGCGCCCGAGATCGCCGAGGAGTACTACGTTTCGTACCTCCTCGACCGCACGAACCGCACCTTCCTCGCCATGGCGTCCGTACAGGGCGGCATGGACATCGAGGAGGTCGCGGAGAAGACCCCCGAGGCCCTCGCCAAGGTCCCGGTCAACGCCAACGACGGCGTGACGATCGAGAAGGCCCGCGAGATCGTCGCCCAGGCGAAGTTCCCGGCCGAGGTCGCCGAGCAGGTCGCCGAGGTCCTGGTGACGCTGTGGGACACCTTCGTCGCCGAGGACGCGCTCCTCGTCGAGGTCAACCCCCTCGCGAAGGTCGCCGACGGCCGCATCATCGCCCTCGACGGCAAGGTGTCTCTCGACGAGAACGCCGAGTTCCGTCAGCCGGGCCACGAGGAGTTCGTGGACCACGCCGCAGCCAACCCGCTCGAGGCTGCCGCGAAGGCCAAGAACCTCAACTACGTCAAGCTCGACGGCGAGGTCGGCATCATCGGCAACGGCGCCGGCCTGGTCATGTCGACCCTGGACGTCGTCGCGTACGCCGGTGAGAACCACGGCAACGTGAAGCCCGCCAACTTCCTCGACATCGGTGGCGGCGCCTCCGCCGAGGTCATGGCGAACGGCCTGGAGATCATCCTCGGCGACCCGGACGTCAAGTCCGTGTTCGTCAACGTCTTCGGCGGCATCACCGCCTGTGACGAGGTCGCCAACGGCATCGTCCAGGCCCTGGAGCTGCTCAAGTCGAAGGGCGAGGAAGTCACCAAGCCCCTCGTTGTCCGTCTCGACGGCAACAACGCGGAGCTGGGTCGCAAGATCCTCTCCGACGCGAACCACCCGCTCGTTCAGCGCGTGGACACCATGGACGGCGCGGCCGACAAGGCCGCCGAGCTCGCCGCGGCTGCGAAGTAAGGGACGAGGGACTCCAACACCATGGCTATCTTCCTCACCAAGGACAGCAAGGTCATCGTCCAGGGGATGACCGGCGCCACGGGCATGAAGCACACCAAGCTCATGCTGGCCGACGGCACCAACATCGTCGGTGGCGTGAACCCGCGCAAGGCCGGCACGTCCGTCGACTTCGACGGCACCGAGGTCCCGGTCTTCGGCTCCGTCAAGGAAGCGATGGAGAAGACCGGCGCCGACGTGTCGGTCCTCTTCGTGCCGCCGGCCTTCGCGAAGGCCGCCGTCGTCGAGGCGATCGACGCCGAGATCCCGCTGGCCGTCGTCATCACCGAGGGCATCGCGGTCCACGACTCCGCCGCGTTCTGGGCGTACGCCGGCGCCAAGGGCAACAAGACCCGGATCATCGGCCCGAACTGCCCCGGTCTCATCACCCCGGGCCAGTCCAACGCCGGCATCATCCCGGGCGACATCACCAAGCCCGGCCGCATCGGTCTCGTGTCGAAGTCCGGCACGCTGACCTACCAGATGATGTACGAGCTCCGTGACATCGGCTTCTCCTCCGCCGTCGGCATCGGTGGCGACCCGGTCATCGGCACCACGCACATCGACGCGCTCGCCGCGTTCGAGGCCGACCCCGACACCGACCTGATCGTGATGATCGGTGAGATCGGTGGCGACGCCGAGGAGCGTGCCGCGGACTACATCGCGAAGAACGTGTCGAAGCCGGTCGTCGGCTACGTCGCGGGCTTCACGGCGCCCGAGGGCAAGACCATGGGTCACGCCGGCGCCATCGTCTCCGGTTCTTCTGGCACCGCACAGGCCAAGAAGGAGGCCCTCGAGGCCGCCGGCGTCAAGGTCGGCAAGACGCCGACCGAGACGGCCAAGCTGGCTCGCGCCATCCTGGCGGGTTAGTCCGTCGCCGCCGCTGCCGCCGCCTTCGCGCGCGGTGCGGTGGTGACCCGGTACGGGCCCGTATCCCCTGCTCAGGGGGTACGGGCCCGTCCGCGTTCGTATGCACCGGTCAGAGGACGGCCGTCTGCCGTCCGGTCAGCGGGTTTCCGGCACCAGGCGGGGCGGCCCCGTCACGGGCGCCTCGTGCAGCATGCTGCGCAGCTCCTCGTCCTGGGGGGTCAGTGGCTGCGGGCCGGCGCGCATGGGGACGCCGCGCACCGGTTCGCCGGGCGCCTGCGGGGGCTCGTACCGCGTGGGGGCTGTGACCAGGGTGAAACCCGTGGCGCTGACGATCATCGCCGTGAAGAAGAGTGCGGCGCGCGTCCAGAACCGGGTCCTGCGCTCGCTCCCCGTGCGTACGGCCCGGGCGGACTGCAGCGTGACCGGCGGCGTCGTGACCATCTCGGCCAGCCGGCCGAGTCGTTCCCTGAGCAGCGCGGACTGTTCGGCGGGGCCGCCGGCGTCGGCGAGTTCCGGCAGGCGGTGGGCGATCACGGCGCGCGCGTGGAGCAGACGGTTCGCCGTGGCGGGAGTGCTCGCCTCCGTCTCGGCCGCCGTGTCGGGCAGGTCGAGGCCGAGGCCGTCGTACAGCAGGAGTGTGCGGCGGTGGGCGGGCGGCAGCGACAGAAGCGCCTGGAGCAGGACCCGGCGGTCGCGGTCGGCGGGGCGGCGGTCGCGGCGTTTGTGCGCGCGGCGCAGGCGGTGCCAGGGGGAGAGCGCGTACTCGTACGCCGCTGCCCTCACCCAGCTCTCGGGGTGGCGGTCCCTGGCCACGGCGGGCCAGCGCTCCCAGGCCAGGCGGAAGGCGTACTCGACGGACTCGCGGGCCAGGTGCCGGTTGCCGGTGAGGACGTACGTCTGGCGCAGCAGGGCGGTGGCGCAGTCGGCGTAGAGGTCGTCGAACGCCTGGGCGGGGGTCGGTGCGGGCGGTGCGGATGCGGTGCCGGGGGGTGCTTCGGGGGCGGTGCCCGGGGGGTCGGTGACGGCTTCCGTGCCCAGGGGTGCGGTCGCGAGGGCTTCGGGATCGGTGCCGCGCCCGGGCGTCTCCTCGGACGCCGGACGTTCGGT
This sequence comes from Streptomyces sp. NPDC046122, assembly GCF_056429965.1. Taxonomy (NCBI): domain Bacteria; kingdom Bacillati; phylum Actinomycetota; class Actinomycetes; order Kitasatosporales; family Streptomycetaceae; genus Streptomyces; species Streptomyces sp. NPDC046122. Next base: position 132,273 of record NZ_JBWKLQ010000004.1, read on the forward strand.
TACGTCGGCCTCTTCGGGCGGGTTGCGTTCCACGCCCTGGGCGGAGCGCCCCGGCGCGTCTCCTCCCGCCACTGGGTCGAGTGGTCCGGGCTCGTCTCCCGGCACTGTGCCGAGCGGCGCGGCGTCGAGCTCGTCCCGGTAGCCGGCGAGCAGCTTGGCGTACGCCGCCCGCTTGCGGCGCTTGGGGTTCGAGCGGCCGGATTCCCACGCCTTGACCGTCTCGCGCGTGACGCCCAGGGCCGCCGCCACCTGCTCCTGCGTCAGCGCTTTCGCCTCGCGCAGCCTGCGGCGCTCCGTGGGAGAGGGCAGGGGGTCGGCGGGGGCGGTTTCAATGCTCTGCGTCACGAAAGTCCCCCCGCAGCGCTACTCCCGGCGAAAAAGTACATAAACGTATATTGAGCGACACGGCAGTCATTCGCCTGTTACACGGATTGAGCGCGTGTCGTTGACAGCATGGCCGGGTGACTCACGTGACCCCTCGCGGTACCTGGGTGCCGTCCCTCCCCAGCCGCTCCTCGGCGCAGGCCGCCTGCTGCGTGCGGGGGGTGGTCGCGGCGGGGCTCGGCCTCGGGTCCTTCGCCGTCCTGGTGACGGTGCTGTGGATCAGCTCGCCGCACCCCGACAGCGGCCCCGGCGGGGCCCTGCGGGTCGCCGCCGGCCTGTGGCTGCTCGCCCACGGCGTCGAACTCGTCCGCTACGACACCCTCTCCGGGCTCCCCGCGCCCGTCGGACTGACGCCGATGCTCCTCGTCGCGCTGCCGCTGTGGCTCACTCACCGTGCCGCGCGGGACGCGGTCGACGGGGACGGGGAGGAGGAGGGGGCGAACGGCTCGCGGGCCCCTGGTGGGGTCGCCTTCTTGGGAGTGGTAGGCGGCTACGCGGCGGTGGGCGCCGCCGTGTTCCTGTACGCGTACGGAGGGCCGCTGCCGGCGGAACTCGTGAGCGCGGCGCTTCACCTGCCCCTCGTCGCGGCCCTGGGAGCCCTGAGCGGAGTGTGGACGGGGGGCGGGCTGCCGCTCGCGGGATGGCCGCAGGGCGTGCGGGACGTGGTCGTGCGCCCCCGGTTCCGGGTCACCCTGCGCGCCGCCGGGGCGGGGGTCGTGGGACTGGCCGGCGGTGGGGGGCTGGTCGCACTGGCAGCGGTGGTGTGGCATGCCGGGGCGGCGCAGGCGGTGTTCTTCCAGCTCGCGGGGGACTGGTCGGGGCGCCTCGCGCTGGCGCTGCTGGTGGTGGCGCTGGCGCCCAATGCCGCCGTGTGGGGCGCGGCGTACGGACTCGGCCCCGGGTTCGCCCTCGGTACGGGCGCGACCGTCGCCCCCGTAGGAGTGCTGGGGACGCCGGCGCTGCCGCACTTCCCGCTGCTGGCGGCGCTGCCTGCCGGGACGGGGCCCACCCCCGTGCAGTGGGCGACGCTGGCCGTCCCGGTGGCGGCGGCCGGTGCGGTCGCCTGGTTCACCGTACGCACCGCCGCGCCGCCCTTCGCCGTACGGGAGGAGGCATGGAGCGCCCGGGACACGGCCGCCGCCGCGGCTCTGGCGGGCGTGGGGTGCGGGGCGGGGGCGGCGGTACTCGCGGCCCTGGCCGGGGGGCCGCTGGGCGTGCGGGCACTGTCGGAGTTCGGGCCGGTGTGGTGGCTGACGGGCGGCGCGGCGGCGGTGTGGACCGTGGCGCTGGGCGTCCCGGCCGCGCTGATCCTGCGCGCATGGCGGTTGCGCGACCGGACGCCTCGCTCCTGGCGGAGGGCGGCGAAGGCGGAGGCCGCCGGTGGGGCGCCGGTGGAGAGCGCGGTGCGCACGGCCGGTGCGGTGGGGGCCGGCGGGGAGGAAGCCGGTGCGGCGAGGTGCCGGTGGTGGCGTCGGGGGAGGCCCGGAGCGGAGGCGGAGCGGCCCGCGTCCGGCGACGAGGCCGCGGCGAGCGACACGAGGCGCAGGTGGTGGCGGCCGCGCCGCGCAGACGGCGGGGACAGCGGTACGGCGGGTTCCGCGCCGTGGTGGCGGCCCGGCGGGACCGGCGGCGACCCCGGACCGTACGACAGCGAGGCCGACTTCCTGCCGGTCGGCGACCCCGGCGCCACGGTGGGCGCCGACTGGCACGACAGCGGCTCGCGCGAGGTGAGATGGGCGGCCCTGAAGGAAGCGTCCGGCGGGCTGATGACCGCGTTCCCGGCGGCCTCCACGAGCCCGGAGGAGCAGGGGCCCACGAAGGCGCGGCCCGCCGACCCGCCCCGTGCGGACCGGCCCGGCATGCCGGCCGACCCCCCGGCGGACCCGCCCGGCGTACCAACCGAGCCGCCCCCGACAAACCCGCCCGGCGTACCCGTCGAACCACCCCCGGCCGACCCGCCCGGCGTGCCGGACGAGCGGCCACCGGCGGGCCCGTCCGGCGCAGGGCCGCGGTAGCGAGCCGGCCGAAACCAACTGACAAACCCGCCCGGCATGCCAGCCGACCCGCCCGGCGTACGTGCCGAACCGCGCCCGTCCCACCCGCCCGGCGTGCCTGCCGGGCCGCGGTAGCGAGCTACTCCTTCACGCCGAAGACCGGCCGCAGGGGCTTCGGCAGCAGGTCGTTGCAGGACGCCTGCGCCGACTGCGTCAGGGAGTCCTGCACGCAGGTGTAGTAGTCGCGGTAGACCAGCTGGACCGTGAACGTCGTTGCCACGATCACCAGCGCCAGCACCGCCGTGACCAGGCCACTCACCGCCGCCGTCGTCAGCGGCCTGCCGCCGGACGCCGGCGCGGCGGACGCGGGCGCGTCGGTGGCCGCGGCGCCGCCCCGGCCGCGGCCGGGCTTCGCCCGCAGCGCGCTGACACCCCAGTACAGGGCCAGCGCCCCGAGCAGCAGCGCGACCTCGGGAAGGTCGAAGAGCGCGAAGAAGAAGGCCCACATGCCGGACAGCAGCGCGTAGCGCGCCCGGCGCTGTGCGGGGTCCGTGGGATCCCAGCGCAGCCCGGGGCCGCTGCCGCCCGGTCCCTCGGGGTCGGCCGGGCGCTTGGGCCCGCCGAACCCGCCGCTCTGGCGGCCCGGCTGGCGGGGACTCCACTGGCCGGTCGGCGGGCCGTCCTGCCGCTCCCCGTCGTCGTCCTGACCGCCGTCGTTCGCCGGCTTGCGCGGCTGCCACGGCTGGTCGGGCTGCCCCTCGGGCGGCGGCGCGAAGGGGTTGTCGTCGCCCTGCGGCGACGGCGGCGGGGTCGACGAGGACTGGCGTTCCCGCAGCAGCAACTGAGAACCCCGCTGTCCGGCGTGCGTCGCGGAAAGCGGCAGGCGGAGAGCCTCGCGGCGGCGTCGGTCCGTCATCTGGTGAACGTCTTCCCCTCAGACCCGGTGCACAGAGGGTCTTGTGTGTCGATCTGTTCCCGTCCGGAGACGGATTGTCCCAGTCCGCAGAACGAACCTGTCCCCTGACGCTACCTCCCGGCCACGGACCCGTCCCGTGGGGGCCGCTCGGTGTGCCGGTATCGTTGCCGACGGTTGACGCCTTCGTAGAGTTCCCCGTATCGGGGGACGCGACTCGTTCGTACGACCCTACAAACCGCACCATCCGCGAGAAAGAGACCCACTGTGGCCTCCCCGCCTGCTTCCCCCCGCCCCCCCGGCACGCCCGCCCGCCTCGTCGTGCTGGTCTCCGGTTCCGGCACGAACCTCCAGGCCCTGCTCGACGCCATCGGCGACGACCCGGCGGCGTACGGCGCGCAGGTCGTGGCCGTCGGCGCGGACCGGGACGGCATCGCGGGGCTGGAACGTGCCGAACGCGCGGGACTGCCGACCTTCGTCCGCCGCGTGCAGGACTACGGCACCCGCGAGGAGTGGGACGCGGCGCTGGCCGAGGCCACGGCGGCGTACGAGCCGGACCTGGTCGTGTCCGCCGGCTTCATGAAGATCGTGGGGAAGGAGTTCCTCGCGCGCTTCGGGGGCCGCTGCGTGAACACCCACCCCGCCCTGCTCCCCAGCTTCCCGGGGGCCCACGGCGTACGGGACGCTCTCGCGTACGGCGCGAAGGTCACCGGATGCACGGTTCACTTCGTCGACGACGGCGTCGACACCGGCCCGATCATCGCGCAGGGCGTGGTCGAGGTCCGGGACGAGGATTACGAAGACGGTGGTGCCGCTCTGCACGAGCGCATCAAGGAAGTCGAGCGACGGCTGCTCGTCGATGTCGTGGGGCGCCTGGCCCGTAACGGCTTTCACATTGAGGGACGAAAGGTAGTTATCCAGTGACCGCCGAAGGTACGAAGCGGCCCATCCGCCGCGCGTTGGTCAGCGTCTACGACAAGACGGGCCTCGAGGAGCTGGCCCGCGGCCTGCACGAGGCGGGCGTCACCCTGGTCTCGACCGGCTCCACCGCCGGGAAGATCGCCGCGGCCGGCGTCCCGGTCACCAAGGTCGAGGAGCTCACCGGCTTCCCCGAGTGCCTCGACGGCCGGGTCAAGACGCTGCACCCGCGCGTGCACGCCGGCATCCTCGCCGACCTGCGGCTCGACGCGCACCGCGCGCAGCTGGAGGAGCTCGGCGTGGAGCCCTTCGATCTCGTGGTCGTCAACCTCTACCCGTTCAAGGAGACCGTCGCCTCCGGCGCCACGGCCGACGAGTGCGTCGAGCAGATCGACATCGGCGGCCCGTCGATGGTCCGCGCCGCCGCCAAGAACCACCCCTCCGTCGCGGTCGTCACCAGCCCCGAGCGGTACGCCGACGTCCTCGACGCGGTCAAGGGCGGCGGTTTCGACCTCACCACCCGCAAGCGCCTCGCCGCCGAAGCCTTCCAGCACACGGCGGCGTACGACGTCGCCGTCGCGTCGTGGTTCGCCGCCGACTACGCGGCGGCCGACGACAGCGGCTTCCCCGACTTCCTCGGCTCGACGTACGCGCGCAAGAACGTGCTGCGGTACGGCGAGAACCCGCACCAGCCGGCGGCCCTCTACACCTCCGGCACGGGCGGCCTCGCGGAGGCGGAGCAGCTGCACGGCAAGGAGATGTCGTACAACAACTTCACGGACACGGAGGCCGCGCGGCGCGCCGCCTACGACCAGACCGAGCCGTGCGTCGCGATCATCAAGCACGCCAACCCGTGCGGCATCGCCGTCGGCGCGGACGTCGCCGAGGCGCACCGCAAGGCGCACGCCTGCGACCCGCTGTCCGCCTTCGGCGGTGTGATCGCCGTCAACCGCCCGGTGTCCGTGGAGATGGCCGAGCAGGTCGCCGAGATCTTCACCGAGGTCATCGTCGCCCCCGGCTACGAGAACGGCGCCGTCGAGGTGCTGGCCCGCAAGAAGAACATCCGCGTGCTCGTCTGCCCCGACGCCCCGTCCGACGAGGTCGAGGTCAAGGCGATCGACGGCGGCGCGCTGCTCCAGGTCACCGACCGGCTCCAGGCCGAGGGCGACGACCCGTCGACCTGGACGCTCGCCACCGGCGAGGCGCTGTCCGACGGCGAACTCGCCGAGCTGGCCTTCGCCTGGCGCGCCTGCCGCGCCGTGAAGTCCAACGCGATCCTGCTCGCCAAGGGCGGCGCGTCCGTCGGCGTCGGCATGGGCCAGGTCAACCGCGTCGACTCCGCGAAGCTCGCGGTGGAGCGCGCGGGCGAGGAGCGCGCCAAGGGTGCGTACGCCGCCTCCGACGCGTTCTTCCCGTTCCCGGACGGCCTGCAGATCCTGCTGGACGCGGGCGTCAAGGCCGTCGTCCAGCCCGGCGGTTCCGTCCGTGACGAGCAGGTCGTCGAGGCCGCCGAGAAGGCCGGCGCCACGATGTACTTCACCGGCACGCGCCACTTCTTCCACTGACGCGGAACGCGCGAGAGGCCGCGACCCCGCCGGGTCGCGGCCTCTCGCGCGTGCGTTGCGTTACTTCTTGATCACGATGGTGCCGGAGGCACGGTCGTGCCAGCCCTGCAGCTTGCCCGAGTTGTCGAAGAACGGCGAGAGGTAGACCAGGAGCTGGCCGATACCGCACAGGAGCGCGCCCGCCATCGGGATGATCCAGCGGATGAAGCCGCCGCCGAGGCCCGGGACCGAGCCCGTGTTCTCCTTGACGACCTTCAGGCCGAGGGCCAGCTTGCCGACCGTGGCGCCCAGGAAGGAGATCATCAGCCACTCGTAGAGCAGCGTGGCCAGGAAGAAGATGAGGATGATGCCGAAGAACGCGGCCATCATGCCACCGGCCGCCTCGGCCTGGTTGTTGACGCAGTCCTGGTACGCCGGGGTCAGCGGGTCGAGGCCGGTGCAGTTCTCCACGCTCTCGGCGGCGCCGACCGCTCCCGCGACGCCGACGGCGCTGAGGATGAAGTACAGCACCGAGATGATGACGGCGTCGATGACGCGCGCGCCGAAACGGCGGCCCATCGTGGCGACCTGGACGGTGCCCAGAACCGGGACGTTGATCAGACCGTTGTTGGCCTGAAGGGTGCCCGGCTGCTGCGGGTACGCGCCGTAGGGCTGACCCGGCTGCTGGGCGCCCTGCTGCGGGTAGCCGTAACCCTGCTGCGGGGGCACGCCCTGCGGAGCCTGCTGCGGGTAGCCGTAGCCGGGCTGGCCCTGCGGGGGCTGCTGCGGCTGCTGGCCGTACGGGTTGTTCGGGTCGCCGAAACTCATGGCGGTGTTCCTCCGTTGGAAGTGCTGGGGACGTCGCGGCCCGAGCGGAGGAACGTCACAACACAAAACCAGCGGTGCCCCCCCGCCGCTGTCCGCGGCACTGCGCGGATCATCGTTGTAGGACACTCGTGTCTTTGTCCAGTCGAGTTCCACATGCGTTGTGCAAGTGCAACCTCGGCCAAGGCGGCCTGATTGGAATCGAGGCGGGTCCATCCGCGAGGATGGGGGCATGACTGCCCAGATTCTCGATGGCAAGGCCACCGCAGCCGCGATCAAGTCCGACCTGACCGCCCGCGTGGCGGAGCTGAAGTCCAAGGGCGTCGTCCCCGGGCTCGGCACCCTGCTGGTCGGTGACGACCCGGGCAGCAAGTGGTACGTCGCGGGCAAGCACCGCGACTGCGCCCAGGTCGGCATCGCGTCGATCCAGCGCGAACTGCCCGCGACCGCCTCCCAGGAGGAGATCGAGGCGGTGGTGCGCGAGCTCAACGAGAACCCGGAGTGCACGGGTTACATCGTCCAACTCCCGCTCCCCAAGGGCATCGACACCAACCGCGTCCTGGAGCTGATGGACCCGGCGAAGGACGCCGACGGCCTGCACCCGATGAGCCTCGGCCGGCTCGTGATCGGCGAGCCCGGCCCGCTGCCCTGCACGCCGTACGGCATCGTCCAGCTCCTGCGCCACCACGACGTGGAGATCAAGGGAGCGAACGTCGTGGTCGTCGGCCGCGGCATCACCATCGGCCGCCCGATGCCGCTGGTCCTGACCCGCAAGTCGGAGAACGCCACGGTGACGCAGTGCCACACCGGTACGCGTGACCTCTCCGCCCACCTCCGGCAGGCGGACATCATCATCGCCGCCGCCGGTGTGCCGCATCTCATCAAGCCCGAGGACGTCAAGCCGGGCGCGGCCGTACTCGACGTCGGCGTCAGCCGGGACGAGGACGGCAAGATCGTCGGCGACGTCCACCCGGGCGTCGCAGAGGTCGCCGGCTGGGTCGCCCCCAACCCGGGCGGCGTCGGCCCGATGACCCGCGCCCAGCTGCTGGTCAACGTCGTCGAGGCGGCCGAGCGCGCGGCCGCCGACGCGGCCACGGGCTGAGCGGGAAGGAACCGCCTCCGATGGGTGCTGCTACGAGTCCGGACGAACCGGCCGTCGCCGGTGACGCCCCCGGCGACGTCCCCAACGACGCCCCCGGCGATGCCGTGCACGCCGGCGCAGGTGCGGGCACGGCCGCCGGTGCCGGTGTTGGTACGGGCCCGCACGTCGCGAGCCGGACGGGCGGGACCGACGAGACCCCCGGGGCCGGCGGGTCCAACGAGACCCCCGGGACCGACGAGACCCGCGGGACCGGCAGGGCGGGCGAGGCGGAGGAAGCGGCCGTCAAGCCCGAGACGGACACCGCCACTTCCACACCCGAGTCCGTCCCGGCACCGGCACCCGAGTCCGTAGGTGCGCCGGCGCGGGAGTCCGCACCGGAAGCGGTGGCGGAGCCCGCACCCGAACCGGCGCCTGACTCCGCGCCCGCATCGGACCCCGCGCCCGAACCCGAACCCGCGGCGAAGGGTGTAGTCAGCGCCCCCGGTCCGGAGGGCCCCGTCCGCACTACGCGGCGCTTCCCCCTGTTCACCCGGGACACCGCGCGTCCCGAGGGAGGCGGACGTGCCGCCCCCGGGGACGCGGCGGCTCCCGTCCGGCAGTGGCCGTTCCTCGTGGTGCTCGGCGCGACCGCGCTGGGGTTGTTGCTCGTGGCGGTCGACGCGTTCGGGATCGGCTTCCGTATCGGCACGCTGGTGATCGGTCTGTCGCTGCTCTCCGCCGCCGTACTCCGCCGGTTCATCCCCTCGGTGGGCATGCTCGCCGTGCGTTCGCGCTTCACCGACATGGCGACGTACGGCCTGCTCGGCTTCGCCATCGTCATGCTCGCGCTGATGGCGCAGCCCAGACCCTGGCTGGAGATCCCGCTCCTGGAGTCGGCGGTCCGCTTCACGGTCCGCTGAACCGGCGTGGCGTCCGACGCCCGCCCTCTCCCCCGAGGAAGGACGGGCGTCGGACGGCTTTCAGCGTCAGGGACGCGTCAATTCCGATCAAGAGCTGTCGGGTCCCTGTGGCACGGAGGTGACCATTCCGTCATCGCGTGATCACTGCGTGACAGAAGGGGCTACGGATCGCGCCGCCCCCCGGCGGTGGGACACTGTTCCCGGGAATCGGGTGGGGGCGCGCAAGGGGCGCGCCGGACGCCCGGATGCTCCCGTGCGCTCCTGCCCCAGGAACTGACATCCTGGTTTCGCGCATCCCTCCTGTTGGCCCGGAACGCGGGCGGCGGAGGGGCGCGTGGCGGGGGAGCGCGAGAGCACGGGGCACATCAGGCACATACGGGGGGACAAGGGGGGAAGCAATGCCTCGTTGGAAAGCTCTACCGGAGGATCTCGATCCGCAGGTCAAGGAGTTCGCGAGCCAACTGCGCCGGCTGGTTGACCGCAGCGGGCTCAGCGTCGCCGCGGTGGCGGACCGGACCGGGTACAGCAAGACGTCCTGGGAGCGCTACCTGAACGGGCGGCTGCTCGCGCCCAAGGGCGCGGTTCTCGCGCTCGCCGAGGTGACCGGCACGAACGCGGGCCATCTGACCACCATGTGGGAACTCGCGGAGCGCGCCTGGAGCCGTTCCGAGATGCGCCACGACATGACGATGGAAGCGATTCGCATCTCGCAGGCGCGCGCCGCGCTGGGCGAGTTCGACCAGACCCCTGCGCCCGCCAAGGGAGCCCGCCAGGGCCGCCGCACCGCGACGGACCCGAACGGTCCGGCCGCAGGCGGCGGCTTCGCCGGCACGGCCATGGGCCCCGGCGCGGACTCCCTCGGTTCGGGCACCGGCCCGGGTGCCGCCCCGGCCTCGGGCGCGGGCGGCCCAGGCCGCGGAACGCCCGGGCGTACGCCGACGGGCACGCCGCAGGACTTCGTCATATCCCCCCAGCAGCACCAGCGCCAGCCCCGGCAGCAGAACGGCAGGGGACCGGGGGCGGGATCCGGGCCTGGTTCGCCGGACGGCCACCGCAGGCGCCGGAAGGCCACTATGTTCCTCGCAGGCGTCGTGGGCGCGCTGCTGGTGATAGCGGCCGCCGTATTCCTGACCGACTTCGGCGGCACGGACAAGGACCCCGTAGCGAAGGACAAGCCGAAGGCCGAACCGGCCACTTCGGCCCCCGAGCTGCCCGCCGGCGTCAAGTGCAGCGGCAACGACTGCACCGGTGAGGACCCCGAGACCATGGGCTGCGGCGGCGAGTTCGCCAAGACGACGGCCAGCGCGACGGTGGGGACCGCCTTCGTCGAGGTCCGGTACAGCAAGACGTGCGGGGCGGCGTGGGCCCGTATCACGCAGGCCACGGTCGGCGACAAGGTGGACATCACCTCGGACGCCGCTGTCGGGGCGGGCGGCAGCGACAAGCCCAAGGCTCAGAACGGCCTGGTCGACGCCGACAAGGACGCCTACACCCCCATGGTGGCCGTCACCAAGGCCACTGACGCCAAGGCGTGCGCCACCCTCGCGACGGGCGTGAAGGGCTGCACCACGCAGCAGTAGGGCTCGGGAGCACGACCGCCTGAGTGTTGATCAGCAGCTCATCAGCAGGCCGGCACTCATGAGCGGGCGGTGAAGAAGGTCGAGGAGTCGCGAAGCTTCTTCACAAACCGTGAAGGCATGTGAAGACCGAGAAGAGGCGAAAGGACGGGGGAATGCGCGCGCCGGAACGGGGCAAGCGCAAGTTATCCCCCCACGGGTGAACACCACCCCGGTCGGACGGCCGCCCGCGCTCCCCCCCCTGGCGCGGGCGGCCGCCCGGCGTTCGGGGGTTATGTGCGCCGCACCACACGGGGTCGGGAGACCGGGGCTGCCAGGGTCGGATAGCCTGACCGCTGGATATCTCTTCACGTCAAGATTCAGACGCCGAACAGACGCCTGGGCGTGGCGGAGATATTCAGCAACGAGGGGCAGGGACCCCCACCGCCAGCTGTCTTACGGAGATCGCCATGACCCGCACTCCCGTGAATGTCACCGTCACCGGCGCGGCCGGACAGATCGGTTACGCGCTGCTCTTCCGCATCGCCTCCGGCCACCTGCTCGGCGCGGATGTGCCGGTCAAACTGCGTCTCCTGGAAATCCCGCAGGGCCTGAAGGCCGCCGAGGGCACCGCCATGGAGCTCGACGACTGCGCCTTCCCGCTGCTCCAGGGCATCGAGATCACCGACGACCCGAACGTCGGCTTCGACGGCGCGAACGTAGCCCTCCTCGTCGGCGCCCGCCCGCGCACGAAGGGCATGGAGCGCGGCGACCTGCTGTCCGCCAACGGTGGCATCTTCAAGCCCCAGGGCAAGGCCATCAACGACAACGCCGCGGACGACATCAAGGTGCTCGTCGTCGGCAACCCGGCCAACACCAACGCGCTCATCGCGCAGGCGGCGGCCCCGGACGTACCGGCCGAGCGCTTCACGGCGATGACGCGCCTGGACCACAACCGCGCGCTGTCGCAGCTCGCGAAGAAGACCGGTTCCACGGTCTCCGACATCAAGCGCCTCACCATCTGGGGCAACCACTCGGCGACGCAGTACCCGGACATCTTCCACGCGGAGATCGCCGGCAAGAACGCCGCCGAGGTCGTCAACGACGAGCAGTGGCTGGCCGACACCTTCATCCCGACCGTCGCCAAGCGCGGCGCGGCGATCATCGAGGCGCGCGGCGCGTCCTCGGCGGCCTCGGCCGCCAACGCGGCCATCGACCACGTGCACACGTGGGTCAACGGCACGGCGGCCGGCGACTGGACGTCCATGGGCATCCCGTCGGACGGCTCGTACGGCGTGCCGGAGGGCCTCATCTCCTCCTTCCCGGTCACCTGCAAGGACGGCAAGTACGAGATCGTCCAGGGCCTGGACATCAACGAGTTCTCCCGCGCGCGCATCGACGCGTCGGTGCAGGAGCTCAAGGAAGAGCGCGACGCGGTACGCGAGCTCGGCCTGATCTGAGGCCAGACGCGACGCAGCGAGCGTTTTGATGCGCTGATGTGTCAACGCCCCCGGTAGTCGATGGAATCGGCTGCCGGGGGCGTTGTTGTTGCTGCGGGGGTGGGGCGGGGGTACTCGAACCACTGGTTGGTTCTGGGGGGTTTGGGGCCGCCCCCGGGCGCTTGAGCGTCGGTGGGCCGGGGTGGCCCGCAAGGAAAAGTTGCAGCTATGAGGAGGCCGGCGAACGCTCTGGACAGCCTGGCCGGACTGGCTCGACGCGCTCGGGCCTCCGACGCCACCCTCCAGAAAGGCGGCCCCCACATCAGAAGCAATCACCGCCCCCGGCCCAACAAAGCCCCCATCTCCTGGCCGCCGTGTCAGCCCTTTCCGACCGAACAGCCTTTCTGGAGGCGGTTGTTCGTGTAGTGAAAGGGGGCATGGTGCCTCCCACCGCTGCGGGTGAGGCGCCCCTGTTGCTGTGGGCGGAGGTCTTCCTCGACGACGATTGTCGGGACGCGGCGATCGACGAGTTGGCATCGGTGACACGAACACCGTCACCACGACGAACAGCAACAACAACGACAGCAACAGCAACAACAGCGGCAGTGCAGACGACAACGATGGGGGAGCGGGCAATGGGAAATTCTGACGAGCAGCCGTCAATCCATGTCGGAACCGTGAGTAACAGCGCCATCGGCATCGGGAACGGCAACACCGTCAGCAACACCAACAACGTCTCCGTGCCGTCCCGCGACCCGGCGCAGGAGGAGCTGCTCCTCGCCGTACGCGAACTTCGGGCGGACCTGGACCGGCTCGTCGCCACCGACGCCACCGTCGTACTCGACGCCGAGCTCGTCTCCACCGAGGAGGAGATCGAGGGCGCGGGCGAGGCCACCCCCGGCCGCCTCGCCCGGCTGCGTGACGCGCTGGTGGCGGCGGGTCCGAGCGTCGACTTCCTGGCCTCCGGGGCCGCCGCCGTCGCTGCGGTCGGCGCGTTGCTGGGCGGTTGAACGGACGGTCGCGCCGTACTGGAACGACGAGGCGCGGCGCTGCGAGAGCGGCGACCCCCGTCACCGTCCCCGAACCCTTCGTGCGCTGCGTCCACGCACGTGCCGCCTGCGGCGGAGTGCGGCCGGCGGGCCTCGGTGAGCCCGGTGGGCGGCCCTCTCGGGAGTTGGCGGGGCTGGATTTCGCCGTTTGCCGCCGCGGCAGCAGTCGTCGTGCTCGCGTCGAGAGCGGTAGCCGCGTGGTGCACGGTGGGCGTCGCGGCAGGCGGGGCGAGCGCGCGTCGGCGGCGGCGGGCGGCGTGGTGTTGCGCGGGCTCCGCGTCGGCGGGGATGGACTGCGGGCCGTACTGGTCGCCGGGGCGGCCGGGGGAGTGGTCGCGGCGGCGTGAGGTGCTGGGGGCGATAGTCGAACGCTTGCCGTTGAATGACATATTCTGACCGTTTTTGACTGGCATTGTTCGTGATGTAGGGCACTTTCGGCCATGTGCTGCGCATGGATATCGCCTTTGGGGGGAGGGCTCCCGGTCGCCGGTCTTTACCGGCTGTACATATCGGGAACGGAAGGCGAAACGCGACGTGTCGGGACAACAGACCATCCATGTGGGCGGGAAGTGGCAGGCAGCCGCTTCCGGCGCCACGCGCGAGATCATCGACCCCGCGGACGCCAAGCCCTTCGCCGTCGTCGCCGAGGGGGGTGCCGCGGACGTCGATGCCGCCGTGGCGGCCGCCCGTACGGCGTTCGACTCCGGTGAGTGGCCCCGTACCCCGGTGGCCGAGCGCGCCGCGCTGCTGCGGCGCGTCGGTGAGCTGCTCCAGCGTGACCGCGAGGAGATCGCACTCCTCGAGAGCCGCGACGCGGGGAAGACCCTGGAAGAGGGCCGGGTCGACGTCGACTGCGTGAGCGACGCCTTCCGGTACTTCGCCGACCTGGTCGTGGGTGAGGGCGGCGGCCGCGTCGTGGACGCCGGTTCGCCGGACATCCACAGCGTCGTCGTCCACGAGCCGGTCGGCGTCTGCGCGCTCATCGCGCCGTGGAACTACCCGCTGCTCCAGGCGAGCTGGAAGATCGCCCCGGCGCTGGCCGCGGGCAACACCTTCGTGCTCAAGCCCAGCGAGATCACCCCGCTGACGACCGTCGCGCTCGTCGAGCTGCTCGTCGAGGCGGGACTGCCCGCCGGTGTCGCCAACCTGGTGACCGGCCCCGGCGACCCCGTCGGCGCGCGGATGTCCGAGCACCCCGACGTCGACCTCGTGTCGTTCACGGGCGGCCTCGCCAGCGGGACGAAGGTCATGCAGGCCGCCGCAGTCACCGTGAAGAAGGTCGCGCTGGAGCTGGGTGGGAAGAATCCCAACGTCGTCTTCGCCGATGCCTGTGCGACGGATGAGGGCTTCGACGCCGCCGTCGACCAGGCGCTGAACGCCGCGTTCATCCACAGCGGCCAGGTCTGCTCGGCCGGTTCCCGGCTGATCGTCGAGGAATCGGTGCGCGAGCGCTTCGTCGCCGAGCTCGCCCGCCGGGCCGCGCGGATCCGCCTCGGGCGGGGTACGGCCGACGGTGTGGAGTGCGGACCGCTCGTCTCCGCGCAGCAGTTGGCGAAGACGGAGATGTACGTCGCCTCCGCGCTGGAGGAGGGCGCGGTGCTGCGCTCCGGCGGCGCCCGTCCCGAGCCGTCGGACGTACGGCCCGAGGGCGGGTACTTCTACGCGCCGACCGTCCTCGACCAGTGTCACCGCGAGATGCGCGTCGTACGGGAAGAGGTCTTCGGGCCGGTCCTGACGGTCGAGACCTTCCGCACCGAGGACGAGGCCGTCGCCCTGGCCAACGACACCGAGTACGGGCTGGCCGGCGGCGTGTGGACGGCCGACGCGGGGCGCGCCCGGCGCGTCGCGGGGCGGCTGCGGCACGGCACCGTGTGGATCAACGACTTCCACCCGTACCTGCCGCAGGCCGAGTGGGGCGGCTTCGGCAAGTCCGGTGTCGGGCGCGAGCTCGGGCCCTCGGGGCTCGCGGAGTACCGGGAGGCCAAGCACATCTACCAGAACCTGGACCCGCGCCCGGTGCGCTGGTTCGCGGGCTGAGGCGTTCCACCCGTCCGCCCTTCCCGCAGCCGGGGCCCCCGCCCCGGACCACCGGTCCTCGAACCCCGGACCGGACGGACCAGCCGGCCTGACGACCGAGGCCGCACGAAACCGGCCTGACGACCGAGGCCGCATGAAAGAGGAGCAGTAACCCATGCCCGTATACGACTACGTCGTCGTCGGGGGCGGCACCGCAGGTTCGGTGATCGCATCCCGGCTGACCGAGGACCCGTCGGTCCGCGTCGCCGTCATCGAGGGCGGGCCGACCGACGTCGACCGCCCCGACGTCCTCACCCTGCGGCGCTGGATGGGCCTGCTGGGCGGTGAACTCGACTACGACTACCCGACCACCGAGCAGCCCCGGGGCAACTCCCACATCCGGCACAGCCGCGCCCGGGTCCTGGGCGGCTGCTCCTCGCACAACACCCTCATCGCCTTCCAGCCCCTGCCGTCCGACTGGGACGAGTGGGAGACCGCGGGCGCCAGGGGCTGGGGCGCCGAGGCCATGGCGCCGTACTTCCACAAGCTGCGCAACAACATCGTGCCGGTCGGCGAGAAGGACCGGAACGCCATCGCCCGCGACTTCGTCGACGCCGCGCAGGACGCCATAGGCGTGCCGCGTGTCGAGGGGTTCAACAAGCAGCCGTTCCACGAGGGCGTCGGCTTCTTCGACCTCGCCTACCACCCCGAGGACAACAAGCGCTCGTCCGCCTCGGTCGCGTACCTGCACCCGTTCCTCGACCGGCCGAACCTCCACATCATGCTGGAGACCTGGGCGTACCGGCTGGAGCTGGACGGGAACCGGGCGACCGGGGTGCGGGTCCGTACGAAGGACGGCGAGGAGGTCCTCGTCGAGGCGAGCCGCGAAGTGCTGGTCTGCGCGGGCGCGGTGGACACCCCCCGGCTTCTGCTGCACTCCGGCATCGGGCCGAGGGAGGACCTGGAAGCGCTCGGGATTCCCGTCGTGCACGACCTGCCGGGCGTCGGCGAGAACCTGCTCGACCACCCGGAGTCGGTCATCGTCTGGGAGACGGACGGGCCGATACCCGAGAACTCCGCGATGGACTCCGACGCGGGCCTGTTCGTACGGCGCGACCCGGCGAGCCGCGGCCCGGACCTGATGTTCCACTTCTACCAGATCCCGTTCACCGACAACCCGGAGCGCCTCGGCTACGAGCGGCCCGAGCACGGCGTGTCGATGACCCCGAACATCCCGAAGCCGCACAGCCGCGGGCGCCTCTTCCTGACCAGCGCCGACCCGGCCGTGAAGCCCGCGCTGGACTTCCGCTACTTCACGGACGAGGACGACTACGACGCCCGGACGCTCGTCGACGGCATCCGCATCGCCCGTGAGATCGCCAAGGCCGAGCCGCTCGCCAAGTGGCTGAAGCGCGAGGTCTGCCCCGGCCCCGAGGTCACCTCCGACGAGGACATCAGCGCGTACGCCCGTAAGGTCGCGCACACCGTGTACCACCCGGCGGGCACCTGCCGCATGGGTGACTCCGAGGACGAACTCGCCGTAGTGTCACCCGACTTGAAGGTCCGCGGCCTCGAAGGCGTCCGTATCGCCGACGCCTCCGTGTTCCCGACGATGCCCGCCGTGAACCCGATGATCGGGGTCCTGATGGTCGGGGAGAAGTGCGCCGAACTGCTTGCAGAAACCACAACACCGGGAGGTGATGCGTGATGACCGCTGCCGAACACACGAACGCCGAACCGGTCTTCTCCGTACGAAACCTGTGGAAGGTCTTCGGTCCGAAGGCCGACCGCGTGCCGGCGAACGCCGAGTACGCCGAACTGTCCGCCGAGGAACTGCGGGCCCGCACCGGCTGCACCGCCGCCGTGCGTGACGTCTCCTTCGACGTGCGCAAGGGTGAGGTCTTCGTCGTCATGGGGCTCTCGGGCTCCGGCAAGTCGACCCTCGTACGCTGCCTCACCCGGCTCATCGAGCCCACCTCCGGCGCCGTCGCCATCGACGGCGAGGATGTCCTGTCCATGGACAAGTCGCGGCTGCGTGAACTGCGCCGGCACCGCGCCTCCATGGTCTTCCAGCACTTCGGCCTGTTGCCGCACCGCTCGGTCCTCGACAACGTCGCCTACGGCCTGGAGATCCAGGGCATGGGCCGGGCGGAGCGCCGTGCCAAGGCCGCCGAGGTCGTCGAGAAGGTCGGCCTCGCGGGGATGGAGGAGCGCCGTCCCGGACAGCTCTCCGGCGGGCAGCAGCAGCGCGTGGGCCTCGCCCGCGCCCTCGCCGTCGACCCCGAGGTGCTTCTCTTCGACGAGCCGTTCAGCGCCCTCGACCCGCTGATCCGCCGCGACATGCAGGAGGAAGTCGTCCGCCTGCACCGCGAAGAGGGCCGCACCATGGTCTTCATCACCCACGACCTCAGCGAGGCGCTGCGGATCGGCACCCGGATCGCGCTGATGCGCGACGGCCGGATCGTGCAGCTCGGCACCCCCGAGGAGATCGTCGGCGCACCCGCCGACGACTACGTGCGGGACTTCGTCCGCGACGTGGCGCGCGAGCAGGTCATGACCGTGCGCACGGCCATGCGCCCCGCCGCAGACTTGGCCGAGACCGAGATCGGCGCCTCCGTCGCCCCCGACGCCACCGTCTCCGCCGCCATCGAGGCCGTCGCCCGTACCGGCGCGCCCGCCCGCGTCATGGAGGACGGACGCTGCATCGGCGTCGTCGACCACCAGAGGCTGCTCGCGGTCGTCGCGGGCCTCGGCTCCGCGGACCCGAAGGCGGTCGCCGCATGACGGCGGCCGTCACCACGCCCCCGAAGGAGACGGCGGCACGGAAGGCGGTGCCGGGCCCCGGCCGCCTCGCCGCCGCCCTGCGTCACCGCGCGGGCCGCAAGCTCCTGCCGCTCGCCGTCGCCGCGTTCGTGCTCGTACCGCTGGGCGCCGTGCTGTGGGGCGGCGGCAGCTGGCCCGCCGGCCTGACCGTCGACGTGTCCGGCCCGCTCGACGACGCCAACGCGTGGGTCATCGACAACCGCGAGTCCCACCCCCTGTTCCTGTACTTCCTGCTGCACCTGTCCAACACGGCCACCGACGCCGTCGACGCCGTCTACACCGGCCTCGACGCGCTCGGCTGGGTCGGCTTCGCCGTGCTCGCGGTGCTGTTCGCATGGCGCGCCGCCGGACTCGACCGGCGCGGCGCGAAGACGGCGGGCATCGCAGCCGTCGTCTTCGCCGTGTGCGGGCTGCTCGGCATGTGGGACGCCACGCTGCTCACCATCGCGCTGATGGTCGTCGCCGTCGCGGTCGCCTCCGTGCTCGGCATCCTGCTCGGTCTCGCGGCCGGGCTCTCCGACCGCTTCCACCGGATGCTGCGCCCGGTGCTCGACACCATGCAGGTCATGCCGGCCTTCGCGTACCTGCTGCCGTTCGTGCTCGTCTTCGGCACCGGCACGCCCGCGGCCCTCTTCTGCACGGTCATCTACGCCGCCCCGCCGATGGCCCGCCTCACGGCGCTCGGCCTGCGCGGCGCCGACGCCGGGGTCCTGGAGGCATCGGCCTCGCTCGGCGCGAACGGTTGGCAGCGGCTGTGGACGGCCCGGCTGCCGCTCGCCCGCAAGGAGATGCTGCTCGGCCTCAATCAGACGATCATGATGGCGCTCTCGATGGTCGTCATCGCGGCCCTCGTCGGCGCCGGCGGTCTCGGCGAAGAGGTGTACTCGGCGCTGTCCACGGTCGACGTCGGCAAGGCGCTCGCGGCCGGCATCCCGATCGTGCTCATCGCCGTCTGGCTCGACCGCACGACCGCCGCGGCCGGCGAACGCATCGGCGCCTCGGCGCCGGGCGGCTCGCCGCTGCTGCACGGCTGGCGCGCCTGGGCTCTCGTCGCGGTCGTCACGGCGGCCGCTGCCGCCGCCGGCCGCGCGCTGCTCGCGCGGACCTGGCCGGAAGGCTGGACGTACGACATCTCCACGCCCGTCAACAGGGCGCAGGACTGGATCACCGACCACCTCGCCTCGGGCGTCCCGGTGCTCGGCGGCACCGAGGTGTGGTCACAGAACTTCACGCTGTGGGTGCTCAACCCGCTGCGCGACGGGCTGGTGTGGCTGCCCTGGTGGGCCCTGCTGCTGGTGGTCGCCGGTCTCGCCTGGCTGGTCGGCTCCTGGGCGACCGCGCTGACCTCGACGCTCGCGCTGGGCGCCGTGGGCGTTCTCGGCGTGTGGACGAAGTCCCTGGACACGCTCTCCCAGGTGATCGCGGCCCTGTTCGTGACGCTGCTGCTGGGCTTCGCGCTCGGCATCGCGGCGGCGCGCGCGGGCCGGTTCGAACGGTGGATGCGCCCGGTGCTCGACGCGATGCAGACGATGCCGCAGTTCGTTTACCTGATCCCGGTGGTCGCCCTGTTCGGCGTCACGCGCGCCTCCGCGATCATCGCGGCCGTCGTGTACGCGCTGCCCGCCGTGGTCCGCATCACCACCCAGGGGATCAGGGAGGTCGACCCGTCCGCCCTGGAGGCGGCGCGCTCCCTGGGCGCCGGACCCCGGCAGCAACTCCTCCAGGTCCAGTTGCCGCTGGCCCGCCCGGCGCTTCAGCTCGCCGTCAACCAGGGCGTCGTGCTGGTCCTCGCCGTGGTCGTCGTCGGCGGCCTCGTCGGCGGTGGTGCGCTCGGATACGACGTGGTCAAGGGCCTCTCACGCGGCGAGATGGGTGTCGGCATGACGGCCGGCGCCGCGATCGTCTGCCTCGGTCTCGTACTGGACCGCCTCACCCAGCCCGGCGCGGGCCGCTCGCGCCGTCGTGACGAGGGCTGACCGCCCCGCCTCCTGCCTCAATCCTGCGAACGAAGAGAGTCACCCCCACCATGCGCATGAAGACGCGGAACACCCGCACAGCCGTCGCCGCCACCGCCGTTCTCGGCCTGCTCGCCCTCAGCGCGTGCGGCGCCGCCGAGACCGGCAAGAGCCAGGAGGCCGGCGACAAGAAGACCGTGAAACTGACGGTCCCCTCGTGGGTCGGCGCCCAGGCCAACACCGCGGTCGCGGCGTACCTCCTGGAGAAGGAGCTCGGCTACACCGTCAAGACCCAGCAGATGGGTGAGGTACTCGCGTGGGACGCGCTGTCGAAGGGCGACATCGACGGGATCCTGGAGGACTGGGGCCACCCCAAGGAGGAGAAGCAGTACGTCGACACCAAGAAAACCGTAGTCAAGGGCGGCGATCTCGGTGTCACCGGGCACATCGGCTGGTTCGTGCCGAAGTACTTCGCGGACGAGCACCCGGACGTCACGGACTGGAAGAACCTCAACAAGTACGCCGACGAGTTCAGGACCGCGGAGAGCGGTGACAAGGGCGAGATCCTCGAAGGGTCGCCCGACTACGTCACCAACGACGACGCGATCATCAAGAACCTCAAGCTGAACCTCAAGACGAACTACTCGGGTTCCGAGGCCAGCCAGATCACGGCCATGAAGAAGTACGCAAAGGCGAAGAAGCCCTTCCTGACGTACTGGTGGACGCCGCAGTGGCTGAACGCCGAGATCGACATGGTCGAGGTCAAGCTGCCGGAGTACAAGGAAGGCTGCGACGCCGACCCGAAGAAGGTCGCCTGCGCGTACCCGAACACGCCGCTCCAGAAGTTCTTCAACGCGGACTTCGCGAAGAACGGCGGCAAGGCGGCCGAGTTCCTGAAGAACTTCAAGTGGACGACCGAGCAGCAGAACGAGGTCGCCCTGATGATCGCCGACGAGAAGCTGTCGCCGGAGGCCGCGGCCGAGAAGTGGGTCAAGGCGAACGAGTCGACGTGGAAGACCTGGATGCCGAAGAAGTAGGCGGGCGCCGAACACGCTCGAGGGGCCCGTCGCAGCCGCGGCGGGCCCCTCGTCCTGCTGCCGTGCGGTGGCCGGTCAGTGGGTGAAGGCGCCCGGGGTGTAGTGGCCGGCGACCATGCGGGTGCTCACGCCGAAGCGGTTCCACGCGTTGATGACCGTGACGGCGGCGATCAGGCGGGCCAGTTCGGCCTCCTCGAAATGCTCGGCGGCCCGCGCGTAGACCTCATCGGGGACGAAGCCGTCGGTCAGGACGGTGACGGCCTCGGTGAGTTCGAGCGCCGCCGCCTCCTTCTCCGTGTAGAAGTGCCGGGACTCCTCCCAGGCGCTCAGCTGGACGATCCGCTCGACCGATTCGCCGGCCGCCAGCGCGTCCTTGGAGTGCATGTCGATGCAGAAGGCGCAGCGGTTGATCTGCGAGGCGCGGATCTTGACCAGTTCCAGAAGGACCGGGTCGAGGCCCTTCTTCGCTGCGGCGTCGAGCGTGATCATGGCCTTGTAGACGTCCGGGGCGAGCTTCGCCCATTCCAGGCGCGGCGGGTGCTCGGGCGCGTTCTCGTGGGCCGTCGGGTGGGTGGCGTGCGTCGCTGTCGTCATGGGAACGACGCTACGGGGGCGTTGGCGCACCGCTATGGTCCATTCCCGTGACGGATTCGTGGGCCACTTACGGTGTCGACCTGCATGTGGAGCTCGGCGCCTCCGGGCTGCGGACGGGCCTGACGGACGCCCTGCGCGAAGCCGTCCGCACGGGCAGGCTGGCCCCCGGGACACGGCTGCCGTCCTCCCGGTCGCTCGCCGCCGACCTGGGCGTCGCCCGCAACACCGTCGCCGGGGCGTACGCCGAACTGGTCGCCGAGGGCTGGCTCACCGCCCGCCAGGGCTCGGGCACCCGCGTCGCGCGGCGGGCCGTGCCGCGCGAGCAGCCGGTCGCCCCCGCCGTGCCGCGCCGGGGCGCGCGGCGCGAGGCGGCGTACAGCCTCATGCCGGGCAGCCCCGACCTCGCGTCCTTCCCGCGGGCGGAGTGGCTCAGGGCCGCCAGGCGCGCGCTGACGGCCGCGCCGCACGACGCGTTCGGCTACGGCGATCCGCGGGGGCGCGCCGAGCTGCGGACCGCCGTCGCGGAGTACCTCGCGCGGGCGCGGGGCGTGCGGGCCGCGCCGGAGCGGGTCGTCGTCTGCTCGGGCTTCCTGCACGGACTGATGCTCGTCGCGAAGGTGCTGGCCCGGCGGGGCGTACGGGGGGTGGCGGTGGAGTCGTACGGGCTCCCGTTCCACCGGGAGGTCTTCTCCGAGGCGGGCCTCGGCACCCCGGCGCTGGGACTGGACGCGCACGGATCGCGCACCGGCGAGCTGGGGGAGCTGCCGGACGCGGGAGCGGTGCTGCTGACGGCGGCCCACCAGTTCCCGACCGGGGTCGCGCTGCGGCCGGACCGGCGCTCGGCCGCCGTCGACTGGGCGCGCTCCACCGGCGGGCTGATCCTGGAGGACGACTACGACGGCGAGTTCCGCTACGACCGGCAGCCGGTCGGCGCCCTCCAGGGCCTCGATCCGGAGCGCGCCGTCTACCTGGGGACGGCGAGCAAGTCGCTCGCACCGGGGCTGCGGCTGGCCTGGATGGTGCTGCCCGGGGCGCTGGCGGAGGAGGTGGCGGCGGCGAAGGGCGTGGTCGACTGGATGTCCGGCTCCCTGGACCAGCTCACGCTCGCGGAGTTCATCCGCTCCGGCGCGTACGACCGTCACGTGCGCGCGATGCGGCTGCGCTACCGGCGGCGGCGCGACCAGCTGGTGCAGGCGCTGGCGGAGCGGGCGCCCGGCGTACGGGTGACCGGGATCGCGGCGGGGCTGCACGCCGTCCTGGAGCTGCCGGCCGGGACGGAGCGCTCGGTGGTGCAGGCGGCCGCGTGGCAGGGGCTGGCGCTGGCGGGTCTCGGCAGCTTCCGCCATCCGTCGGTGCGGGGGGACCGGGACGCGCTGGTCGTGGGGTACGCCACACCGCCGGACAGCGCGTGGAGCGGCACCCTGGACGCCCTGTGCCGAGCGCTGCCGTGAGGGGCGGGGGTCGCACGGCCGCCGGGAGAGGGGGGAGCCCCGGCCGGACGGGGGAGACCGACCGGGGCTCGTGCGTGGGCGGGCCCGTCGGCCGCCTTGCGGCGGCGCGTCCCTTCCCACGTAAAGATGAACGATAAACCATTGCGGAGAGTTCCCGTCGCGGGCCTCAGTCCCGTACGGAAGACGCCGGGGGCGTCTCGTCCGTCACCTGCTCGGCGGCCGCCTCCCCGAACCTCGCGAGGGCCAGCGCACCCGCCACCGCCACCGCGAAGCCCACGGCCGCCGGCACCGCCAGACCCTCCCGTGTGCGGTCGCCGAGCCACACCACGCCCACCACGGCGGGCCCGATCGTCTCGCCGACCACCATGCCCGCCGTCGCCGTGGTCACCGAGCCGCGCTGGAACGCCGACGTGAGGAGGAGGAACGCCGTGCCGCCGGCCAGCAGGAGCGCGTACACGGCCGGATTGACCACGAGCGCCGACGGCGCCAGGTCGTCGATCAGCCGCACGGACACCGACACCACCCCGAAGCCCGTGCCCGCGCCGAACCCGAGCACCAGGGCGCGGGCCCGGCCCGGCAGGCGGCCCGCCACCGCGCCGGCGAACAGCACGGCGAAGGCGACGCCGAGCAGGGCGTACCGCAGGGCCGGCGGGCCGTCGCTTCCGCCCTCCGCGCCGACGGAGAGCCCGATCATCGCCAGGCCCGCGCAGACCACGGCCACCGCGGTCCACTCCAGGCCCCTGAGGCGGACGCTCAGGACGCGCGCGGCGACCACCGCCGTCACGGCGAGGCTCGCGGCCTGGGACGCCTCGACAGCGTAGATCGGGATGGTGAGCAGCGCGACGATCTGCAGCGCGAAGCTCAGGCCGTCGAGCGCGAGACCCACGAGATAGCGCCACTGGCGCATGGCGCGCAGCTGCAGCGTCACGTCGACCCCGCTGCCGGTGCCGGGCTGCGCGGCGCGGGCCGCGACGGCCTGGAGTACGGAAGCCGTACCGATGCAGACCGCCGACGAGAGGGCGCAGATCATCCCAAGGAGCACGAAACCGACTCTAGAGGGGGGACGATCGCGCACCCGGTTCCGGCGGCGGCGGCGGGCCCTCTAGTCTGTCGGGCGGTTCTGAGAATCTGTTCGATCGACGGGGGAGTGGCCGGGACATGGCGGTTGGACGACGCAAGCTGAGGTCGGGCACGGTCCTGCTCGGCGGCATGGGCGTCCTCGCGGCGACGCTCACTGCCTGCGGGTCGGAGCCGGACCGGCGGTGCGTGGACCCGGTCACGCAGGAAGTGCTGCCGGACTACAAGTGCGACGACGACGGCAACAGCACCGGCAGGTACTACTACGGCGGCCGCGTCAGCGACGGCAAGGTCACCGACGGCAGCTTCGACAAGTCCGCGGTCGACCGGGGCGGCTTCGGCTCCTCCGGCTCCGGCGGCGGCTGACAGGGCCTCCGGGGCCCGGGTACGCAGGCACGAACCGATGAAGCGACACACGATCGAACCCCGCCCCGGCTGGCAGCGGACCGTCGAGGAGCAGGGCCTCGTCTACCCGCTGACCCGCTTCCCCGACGGGTCGCTGCGCCCGTACTGGGACGAGAGCGCGTACTACGCGTTCTCGCTCCCCGAGGTCGAGGCGATGGAGGAGGCCGTCGAGGAACTGCATGCCATGTGCCTGGCCGCCGCCGCGCACATCGTCGAGCACGACCGCTTCGCCGACCTCGGCATCACGGACCCGCGGCTGGCCTCCCGCGTCGCCGCCTCGTGGCGGCGGCGCGCCGAACTCCCGTCGGTCTACGGGCGGTTCGACCTCCGGTACGACGGCACGGGCCCCGCCAAGATGCTGGAGTACAACGCCGACACGCCCACCTCGCTGGTGGAGGCCGCCAGCCCGCAGTGGTTCTGGATGGAGGAGCGCTTCCCCGGCGCCGACCAGTGGAACTCCCTGCACGAGCGGCTCGTCGACGCGTGGAAGCACCAGGCGCACCTCCTGCCGCCCGGGCCGCTGCATTTCGTCCACTCGGACGGCGACGAACTCGGCGAGGACCTGATGACCGTCGCCTACCTGCGCGAGACCGCGCAGCAGGCGGGACTGGAAACCGAGGCGCTCTCCGTCGAGCAGATCGGCTGGGACCGGCTCTCGGGCCGCTTCGTCGACGGCCGGCTGCGCTTCATCCGCAGCTGTTTCAAGCTCTACCCCTGGGAATGGCTGACGACCGACCGCTTCGGCCCGCACGTCGTGAACACCCTCGACAACGGCGGCGGCACCGGCACCACCATGTGGATCGAGCCGGCCTGGAAGATGCTGCTCTCCAACAAGGCGCTGCTGGCGATCCTCTGGGAGCTCTACCCCGGCCACCCGAACCTGCTCGCCGCCTACCTCGACGGCCCGCGCGAACTGGCGGCCCCCGGCGGCCCCGGGTACGTAGCCAAGCCGCTGCTCGGCCGCGAGGGCGCGGGCGTCACGGTGCACGCGCCGGGCGGGGAGCCGGGCGCCGCCGCCGCGGACGGCCCGGGCTTCTGCTACCAGGAGTTGGCGCCCCTGCCGGACTTCGACGGCAACCGGGTGGTGCTCGGCGCGTGGGTCGTCGAGAACGAGGCGGCGGGCCTCGGCATCCGGGAGTCCTCGGGCCTCGTCACGGACGAGTACGCCCGGTTCCTGCCGCACGTCATCCTCTGACGGACCGCCCGCCGCGTCCGGCGTTCGCCGGGGCATCCCCCGGCGAACACCGGACGCCGGCGTGGGCGGCGACCTGCGCCGCCCGCCTCCCGACGCCGGCCCCGCCTAACCGGCCAGGACCGCGCCCAGCTGGTCGAGACCCCAGTCCAGGTCCTCCTTGCTGATCACCAGGGGCGGGGCGATCCGGATCGTCGAGCCGTGCGTGTCCTTGACCAGGACGCCCCGGTCCATCAGCTTCTCGGAGATCTCCCGGCCGGTGCCGTGCGACGGCGTGACGTCCACGCCCGCCCACAGCCCGCGCCCGCGCACCGCCTCGACCGCGCCGCCGCCCACCATCAGGCCCAGCTGCTGGTGCAGGTGGTCGCCGAGCTCGGTGGCGCGCTGCTGGAACTCGCCGGTGCGCAGCATGGCGACGACCTCGAGCCCCACCGCGCAGGCCAGCGGATTCCCGCCGAACGTCGAACCGTGCTCGCCCGGCCCGTACACGCCCAGCACCTCGGCCGACGACACGACGGCGGACACCGGCACGACTCCGCCGCCGAGCGCCTTGCCCAGGACGTACATGTCGGGGACGACGCCCTCGTGCTCGCAGGCGAAGGTCTTTCCCGTACGCCCGAGGCCGGACTGGATCTCGTCGGCGACGAAGAGAACGTTCCGCTCGCGGGTCAACTCCCGCACGCCCGCCAGGTACCCGGCCGGCGGCACCAGGACGCCGGCCTCGCCCTGGATCGGTTCGAGCAGGACGGCCACGGTGTTGTCGGTCATCGCCGCGTCGAGCGCCGTCAGGTCGCCGTACGGAACGATCTCGAACCCGGGCGTGTACGGGCCGAAGTCCGCCCGTGCCTCGTGGTCCGTGGAGAAGCTGACGACGGTCGTCGTACGGCCGTGGAAGTTGTTCGCCGCGACGATGATCTTCGCCGTGCCGTCGAGCACGCCCTTGACCTTGTAGCCCCACTTGCGGGCCGTCTTCACCGCCGTCTCCACGGCCTCGGCGCCGGTGTTCATCGGCAGCACCATGTCCATGCCGCACAGGTCGGCGAGCTGGGAGCAGAACTCGGCGAAGCGGTCGTGGTGGAAGGCCCGGGAGGTCAGTGTCACCCGGTCGAGCTGTGCCTTGGCGGCCTCGACGAGGCGGCGGTTGTTGTGGCCGAAGTTGAGCGCGGAGTACCCGGCGAGCATGTCGAGGTAGCGGCGCCCCTCGATGTCGGTCATCCAGGCGCCGTCCGCCGACGAGACGACGACGGGCAGAGGATGGTAATTGTGCGCGCTGTGCGCCTCGGCAGAGGCGATGGCGGCTTGGGTGGTCGACACGGGTTCTCCGATCGTCGAAACAAATCCATCCGGCGAGGGGCGGCAAAGCCGCCCCTTTCTATCGTCGCTCGCATGCCGGACGAAGAAACCATGCGCGGCGGTGCGGCCGCTAGGGTGTCGGTACGCACGGCGACTGGCGTACGCGGAACGGACCGCGGGGAAGCCGTACGGGAACATCAGCACGAGGTGCCGCCCGCCTGGGCACCCCGGGATCACGACCGGACACCGACCGTCGCCCCGGAGGACACGATGAATCTCCCGCTCAGCCGCCCTGCGCGGCTCCCGCTCAGCCACCCCGCCCTGTCGGCGACGGACCCCGAACTGGCGGCACTCGTCGGCGCCGAGGAACAGCTCCAGGCCGACACCCTGCGCCTGATCCCGAGCGAGAACTACGTCTCGCAGGCTGTTCTCGAAGCCTCCGGCACCGTGCTGCAGAACAAGTACAGCGAGGGCTACGCGGGCCGGCGCTACTACGAGGGCCAGCAGAACATCGACCAGGTCGAGCGGCTCGCCACCGACCGCGCCAAGGCCCTGTTCGGCGTCGAGCACGCCAACGTCCAGCCCTACTCCGGCTCGCCCGCCAACCTCGCCGTCTACCTCGCCTTCGCCGAGCCCGGCGACACCGTGATGGGCATGGCCCTGCCGATGGGCGGCCACCTCACCCACGGGTGGGGCGTCTCGGCCACCGGCAAGTGGTTCCGCGGCGTCCAGTACGGCGTACGCCAGGACACCGGGCTCATCGACTTCGACGAGGTGCGCGACCTCGCGCTCAAGGAGCGCCCGAAGCTGATCTTCTGCGGGGGCACCGCCCTCCCCCGGACCATCGACTTCGCGGCGTTCGCGGAGATCGCCCGGGAGTCCGGCGCGGTCCTGGTCGCGGACGTCGCCCACATCGCCGGACTGATCGCGGGCGGCGCGCACCCGTCACCGGTCCCGCACGCCGACGTCGTCTCCACCACCACGCACAAGACCCTGCGCGGCCCGCGCGGCGCGATGCTGATGTCCCGCGAGGAGCACGCCAAGGCCATCGACAAGGCCGTCTTCCCCGGCCTCCAGGGTGGTCCGCACAACCAGACCACGGCCGCCATCGCCGTCGCCCTGCACGAGGCGGCCCAGCCCTCCTTCCGCGACTACGCGCACGCGGTCGTCGCCAACGCCCGGGCGCTGGCGCAGGCGCTGCTCGCCCGCGGCTTCGAGCTGGTCTCCGGCGGCACCGACAACCATCTGATCCTGATGGACCTCACCCCCAAGGACGTGCCGGGCAAGGTGGCGGCCAAGGCCCTCGACCGGGCCGGCATCGTCGTCAACTACAACACCGTCCCGTACGACCCGAGGAAGCCGTTCGACCCGTCCGGCATCCGTATCGGCACGCCGTCCCTCACGTCGCGCGGACTCACCGCCGACCACATGCCGGCCGTCGCCGAGTGGATCGACCGGGGCGTCACCGCCGCCCGCACCGGCGACGAGGAGGCACTCGCCGCGATCCGCGCCGAGGTCGCGGACCTCATGGCCGCCTTCCCGGCGCCGGGCCTCGCGACGGGCTGACCGGAAGCCGCCGGCGTGCGGCTCCGGGCCCGGCGCCACAGGGCCCGGGGCCCACGTCCGCCACGCGCCGGCGAAGCGGCGGGCGGGCCGCCTCCCGGTGTGTGGCGGTCCGTCGGCCGACCCGCCGGGCCCGCTGTGTTTCTCGTCTCATTCGCGACAATCCGCAGCAACCACGGACGGAAGGCCGGACCGTCCTCGCAGCGCCCCGGCCACCCGCACGCCTCGCGGCAGGCCGCCCGCACCGCGTCCTCCCGCTCAGCCGCAGCTTGGAGGGCCACGGCGGCCCCGCGCGCGATTCCCGCGCGGGCGCGCACCGGTTCCCCGTACGCCCCGGGCCTCCCGGCCGCCCCGCGCGCGAGCACCGCGGCCGCGTCGGCGCCGGTGCGGCTGACCTCCGGGGCCGCCTCCCGCCTCCTCACCCTCTTGACGCACCGGAGAGCCGAGTTGCGTTCCACACCTGAGAGAATGAGTTCATGGCCTCTGATCGTCCTCGCGTGCTCTCCGGCATCCAGCCCACCGCAGGCTCGTTCCACCTCGGCAACTACCTTGGCGCCGTACGCCAGTGGGTCGCCCTGCAGGAATCCCACGACGCCTTCTACATGGTCGTCGACCTGCATGCGATCACGGTCCCGCAGGACCCCGCGGGGCTGCGCGCCAACACCCGGCTAGCCGCCGCCCAGCTGCTGGCCGCCGGTCTGGACCCGGACCGCTGCACGCTGTTCGTCCAGAGCCACGTGCCCGAGCACGCCCAGCTCGGCTGGGTCATGAACTGCCTCACCGGCTTCGGCGAGGCCTCCCGGATGACGCAGTTCAAGGACAAGTCCGCCAAGCAGGGCTCCGACCGCGCCACTGTCGGCCTCTTCACGTACCCGATCCTCCAGGTCGCGGACATCCTGCTCTACCAGGCCCACCAGGTCCCGGTCGGCGAGGACCAGCGCCAGCACATCGAGCTGACCCGCGACCTCGCCGAGCGCTTCAACGGCCGCTTCGGCGACACGTTCACGATCCCGGCGCCGTACATCCTCAAGGAGACGGCGAAGATCTTCGATCTCCAGGAGCCGGCGATCAAGATGAGCAAGTCGGCGTCGACGCCGAAGGGCCTCATCAACCTGCTCGACGAGCCCAAGGTGACCGCCAAGAAGATCAAGAGCGCGGTCACGGACACGGACACCGTGATCCGCTACGACGCCGTGGAGAAGCCGGGCGTCAGCAACCTCCTCACCATCTACTCCACGCTCACCGGCGAGACCGTCGACGAGCTGGAGAAGAAGTACGAGGGCAAGATGTACGGCGCGCTCAAGACGGACCTCGCCGAGGTGGTCGTGGACTTCGTCACTCCGTTCCGCACGCGCACCCAGGAATACCTGGACGACCCGGAGACGCTGGACTCGATCCTGGCCAAGGGTGCGGAGAAGGCCCGCACGGTCGCCGCCGAGACCCTCGCACAGACCTACGAGAAGGTCGGTCTGCTGCCCGCCAAGCACTGAGCACGGGACGCGGGCCGGAACTCCGGACCAAGGACTCTGGTCACAGGGCCTCCGCGCCCGCCACACTGCACACTGGCAGGACACACAGGCGCCACACAGGACGCACCGGACGACGGAGGAGAACGACGTGGGGACCGTAACGCTCGGCGTTTCGATCGCGGTCCCGGAGCCGTACGGCAGCCTGCTCCAGGAGCGGCGCGTGAGCTTCGGGGATCCCGCCGCACACGGCATCCCCACGCATGTCACCCTCCTCCCGCCGACCGAGGTCGACGCGGCGCTGCTGCCGGCCGTCGAGACGCACCTCGCGCAGGTCGCGGCGTCCGGGCGCTCCTTCCCGATGCGGCTGTCCGGCACGGGTACGTTCCGCCCGCTGTCCCCGGTCGTCTTCGTGCAGGTCGTCGAGGGCGCTGCGGCCTGCTCCTGGCTCCAGAAGCGGGTCAGGGACGCGTCCGGGCCGCTGGTGCGCGAGCTCCAGTTCCCGTACCACCCGCACGTCACGGTCGCCCACGGCATCTCCGAGGAGGGGATGGACCGGGCGTACGAGGAGCTGGCCGACTACGAGGCGCAGTGGGCGTGCGCCGGGTTCGCGCTGTACGAGCAGGGCTCCGACGGGGTGTGGCGCAAGCTCCGGGAGTACGTGTTCGGGGGCGGGGCGGCGGGCGTCGTACCGGCCCAGAACTCACCGGTCGACCAGCCCGCGGCCCCCTCGCTCCGCTCCTGACCCCGCCGGGCCGCGCTCAGACCGGCAGACGCCGGAACAGCGGCCGCGGCACGTGGCGCAGCGCCGTCATCACCGCACGCAGCGTCCCCGGCACCCACACCGTCTCCGAGCGCCGCCGCAGCCCCACCTCGATCGCCGTGGCCACCGCTTCCGGCGTGGTGGCCAGCGGGGCCTCGGGCAGGCCCGCCGTCATCTTCGAGCGGACGAATCCGGGGCGTACGACCATCACGTGCACGCCCGTGCCGTGCAGCGCGTCGCCCAGGCCCTGCGCGAAGGCGTCCAGGCCGGCCTTGCTCGACCCGTAGATGAAGTTCGCACGGCGGGCCCGCTCGCCCGCCACCGACGACAGCACGACCAGGGAGCCGTGGCCCTGGCCCTGGAGCGCCTTGGCGCACACCAGGCCGGCCGACACCGCGCCCGTGTAGTTGGTCTGCGCGACCCGGACAGCCGACAGGGGCTGCTCCTCGTCGTGCGCCTGGTCGCCGAGCACACCGAAGGCCAGCAGGACCATGTCGATGTCGCCCTCGGTGAAGACCTTGCCGAGCTTCTCCTCGTGCGCCACGGGATCCAGCGCGTCGAAGGCGACGGTACGGACCTCGGCGCCCAGCACCCGCAGCCCGGCGGCCGCCGTTTCCAGCGAGGGGGAGGGGCGGCCGGCCAGCCAGACCGTACGGGTGCGCCGGGCGATCAGGCGACGGGCCGTCGCGAGCCCGATCTCGGACGTGCCGCCGAGGACGAGCAGGGACTGGGGGGTGCCGAAGGCGTCCTTCATTGATGCGCTCCTGGGGCTGGACGGCGACGGCCGCGACCGTCGGTCAGAGGGAAAGGCGGCGGGAGAGGTCCGACGTGAAGACGCCCCCCGGATCGAGCTCCGCGCGCAGCGCCCGGAACCGGGGCAGCCGCGGATACATCGCGGCGAGCAGTTCCGGCCGCAGCCGGGAGTCCTTCGCCAGGTAGACGCGGCCGCCGGCCGTGACGACCTCCTCGTCGAGCGCGTCGAGGAACGCGCCGAGCCCCGGCAGGCCGGCCGGGATGTCCAGCGCGAGGGTCCAGCCGGCCACCGGGAAGGACAGCCAGCCCGGATCGCCGTCGCCGAACCGCTTGAGCACGGCGAGGAACGACGGGCAGCGCCGCCGCGAGATGCGGCCGACGATCCGGTGCAGGGCCTCCTCCTGCCCGTACCCGACGGCGAACTGGTACTGGACGAAGCCGCCGCGCCCGTAGATCCGGTTCCAGTGCGGGACCCCGTCCAGCGGATGGAAGAAGGCCGACAGCTTCTGCAGCTCGCCGGTCCGGGCGCGGGGGGCCCTGCGGTACCAGAGCGTGTTGAACAGCCCCACGGACGCGCGGCCGAGCAGCCCTTCCGGTACGAAGCGGGGTGCGGCCGGCAGCCTGCCCGGCCGGAACGCGAGCGGCTCCCGGCGGGCGCGCGCCGGGAGCGCGTCCAGGGGGGCGTGCTCCCCCCGGGTGAGTACGGAGCGCCCCATGGCCGCGCCGCGCGCGAGCAGGTCGATCCAGGCGACCGAGTAGCGGTAGCGGTGGTCGGTGGCGGTGAGGCGGGCCATCAGGTCGTCGAGGTCGGCGGCCCGTTCGGTGTCGACGCTCATCAACGAGGTCTGCACGGGGTGGAGTCGGACGGTCGCCGAGAGGATGACGCCGGTCAGGCCCATGCCGCCCGCCGTGGCGTCGAAGAGGTCGGTGCCGGCGGGAACGGTGCGCACCTCGCCGTCGGCGGTGAGCAGTTCGAGCGAGAGGACGTGACGGGAGAAGGACCCCGAGCCGTGGTGGTTCTTGCCGTGGATGTCGGCGCCGATCGCGCCGCCCACGGTCACGTACCGCGTCCCGGGCGTCACCGGCACGAACCAGCCGAGCGGCAGCAGGACTTCCATCAGCCGGTGCAGGCTCACGCCCGCGTCGCACTCCACGACACCGGCCCGGGCGTCGATCGCGCGGATGCGGTCGAGGCCGGTCATGTCGAGGACGGAGCCGCCCGCGTTCTGCGCCGCGTCGCCGTACGCCCGGCCGAGTCCGCGCGCGATGCCGCCACGCGCGCCGTGCGCCGCGCAGTCGAGCACCGCGGCCGCCGCCTCTTCGTACGAGCGCGGCCGGACCACGCGGGCGGCGGTGGTCGGGGCCGTGCGGCCCCAACCGGTCACTTCCACTGGGGCGGTGTCGACAGGCATGACAAGGACCGTATCGCCCCTAAACATCACTATGACGTAAATCGCCTGTTGTGCTGGGCGAACGGGTGATTGGTGGTGTGTCGAAGGCAATTAGCATGACTAGTCTGCTTAATCCGAGCAGCGTTGCCCCTTGCCTGCGCCCGGCCGACCGGCCGGGCCGCCGCTAGGGAAGAGGGGTGACAGATGCGAGAGGTTGATCGCCGTCTGCTGTCGGCCATGCGGGACTGCGGCACGGACCCACGCGTGGCGGCCGCCGCCCGGGGGCTCTCGTGGTGCGGCGAGCACGGCGCCGTGTGGATCGCGGCCGGTCTGGTCGGCGCGGGGGCCGACCACGAGCGCCGCCGCGCCTGGCTGCGGGGCACGGCGCTGATCGGTACGGCGCACCTGGCGAGCATGGCCCTCAAACTGGCCGTACGCCGCGCCCGCCCCCGACTCGCCGCGCTGGAGCCGCTGGTGAGCACCGCGGGGCGGCACTCGTTCCCCAGCTCGCACGCGGCGTCGGCCGCCGCCGCGGCGGTGGCCTTCGGGGCGCTGCGCCCCGCCGGCCGCCGGCTCGTGCCGCCGCTGGCGGCCGCGATGTGCGTGTCCCGGCTGGTGGTCGGGGTGCACTACCCGACGGATGTGGTGGCCGGCGCCCTGCTGGGCGGGATCACCGCGGGGCTCGGCGCGGCCTGGATGACGGAGCCGTCCGCCACCGCACGCGCGGCCGCCACCGCTGCCGCCGACGGCGCGAGCGCCACCGCCCGCGCCACCACCGCCCCCGCTGCCGCCGACGGCGCGAGCGCCACCGCCTCGGCGCGGGCCGCCGTCCCCGTGGGCGTGGCCCCCCGCCCGACCGTGGCCGAAGGAGGCGCCGCCCATGCCTGAGCGCAGCAGCAGTACCACCAGCACCCACAGCCCCACCCAGCACGGCCCGAGCACGCGCGGCCCCCAGACCCGCAGCACCCGACCCACCGGCGCCCGCACCGCCCCGGCCAGTCACCCCGCCACCGCCGTCATCGGCCAGCCCCGCCGCGCCGCGCCGCCGAGAGCGCCGGGACGGCGGCCGCTCAGCCTGCCCGCCGGGCTGCTGCGCACCGCGCGCCCCCGCCAGTGGGTCAAGAACGTACTGGTCCTCGCCGCACCGGTCGCCGCCGGCGAGCCGGCCTCCTCCGGTGCCGTCGCCCAACTCGCGGTCGTCTTCGCGCTGTTCACCGCCGCCGCGTCGGCCGTCTACCTGATCAACGACGCCCGCGACGCCGCCGCCGACCGCGCGCACCCGGTCAAGTGCCGCCGCCCCGTGGCCGCCGGACAGGTCCCCGTGCCCGTGGCGTACGCGGCCGGGGCGCTCCTCGCCGTCTTCGCGGCGGCCTTCGCGGCCCTGCTCTGCAACCCGATGACGGCCGCGCTCCTCACGACGTACGTCGTCATGCAGCTCGCGTACTGCGTGTGGCTGAAACACGTCCTCGTCGTGGATCTCGTCGTCGTCACGACCGGCTTCCTGATGCGCGCGATGATCGGCGGCGTCGCGCTGGACATCCCCCTCTCCCGCTGGTTCCTGATCACCGCGGGCTTCGGCGCGCTCTTCATGGTCGCCGCCAAGCGCTACTCCGAGGCCGTGCAGATGGCCGCCCGCCCGGGGAAGCGCGGCGCCACACGCGCTCTGCTCGGCGAATACACCACCGGTTACCTGCGCTTCGTCTGGCAGCTCGCGGCCGGGGTCGCCGTACTCGGGTACTGCCTGTGGGCGCTGGAGAGCGGCGGCACGGCCAACGGCAGCCTGCTGCCGTGGCGCCAGCTGTCGATGGTCCCGTTCATCCTCTCCGTGCTGCGGTACGCCGTGTTCGCGGACCGGGGGACGGCCGGAGCCCCGGAGGACGTCGTCCTGCGCGACCGGGGGCTGGCCGTCATCGGCCTGGTCTGGGTGGCGATGTACGGGCTCGCGGTGGCCGATCTGTGAAAGGGGCGACAGCGGGCGTGACCTGGGCCGAACTGCGCGCCTTCGCGCTGGCCGGCGGCTGTGCGTACGCCGTCGACCTCGCGCTGTTCGTCTGGCTGCGCGGCCCGCTCGGCCATGACCCGCTCACGGCGAAGGCGCTGTCCTTCGTCGCCGGGTGCACGGTCGCGTACGCGGGGAACGCGCTCGGCGCCTGCCGGCGGCGGACGGCGGGGGAGCCGGCGGCCGGCGTACGGGTGCGGGTGCGGCAGTACGCCGTCTTCTTCGCCGTCAACGTCGCCGGCGCGGCGGTCCAGTTGCTCTGCGTCGCCGTGTCGCACCACGGACTCGGGCTGACCTCCGTGCGCGCCGACACCTTCTCCGGAGCGGTCGTCGGCATGGCGCTCGCGACGGTGCTGCGCTTCTGGGGGACACGGACACTGGTTTTCGCCCCGCGGGGTAGACAGACGTCATGGACTGGCTGAAGAACCTCCCCGTCGTCGGCCCGTTCCTGACCCGGCTGACGTTCACGCACGCGTGGCGCACGTACGAAACGCTCGACCGCGTGCACTGGACCCGGCTGGCCGCCGCGATCACCTTCATCAGCTTCCTCGCGCTGTTCCCGCTGATCACGGTCGCCGCCGCGATCGGCGCGGCCCTGCTCTCCGACGACCGGCTGCGCCGCATGGAGAGCAAGATCGCCGAGCAGGTTCCCGGCATCTCCGGCCAGCTCGACCTCGCGTCCCTCGTGGAGAACGCGGGCACCATCGGCGTCGTCGCCGGAGCCCTGCTCCTCGTCACCGGCATCGGCTGGGTCGGATCGATGCGCGAGTGCCTGCGGGCGGTCTGGGACCTGGACGACACCGACGAGGGCAACTTCTTCCTGCGCAAGCTCAAGGACGGCGGGGTGCTGGCCGGCCTCGGCCTGATCGGGCTCTCGTCCTGGGCCGCCTCCTCGATCGGCTCGACGGCCGTCGGCTGGACCGCCGAGCGGATCGGCGTCTCCGAGAGCGGCGCGGGCGGCGTGCTGTTGCAGATCGCCGCGCTCGTCCTCGCCGTCGGGGCGGACTTCCTGATCCTGCTGTACGTCCTGACGCTGCTGCCGGGGGTGCACCCGGTGAGGCACCGGCTGATCACCGCGTCGCTCATCGGCGCGGTCGGCTTCGAGCTGCTCAAGGTGCTGCTCGGCAGTTACATGAAGGGCGTCGCGGCGAAGAGCATGTACGGCGCGTTCGGCGTCCCCGTCGCCCTGCTGCTGTGGATCAACTTCACGGCGAAGCTGCTGCTGTGCTGCGCGGCCTGGACGGCCACGCGGCACGCCGACGAGCTGGCGGCGGAGGGCGCGGAGTCCGGGGACGAGGCCCGGACGGACGGCGAGGCCCGGACCGACGAGGACCGCGAGGCCCGGACCGACGACGCGGACGACGCGGACGGCGAGGACCCCGCCGGCGGCGAGGGCAGCCCCCCGCCCCGCCGCTCCGCTCCCCCCGGCGCGCCCCCTACCGGCGCCGGCGACGGGACAGGGCGGGCAGCGGCCAGCGCCGGTTGACCAGGAGGACTCCGGTGGCCAGTACCACCAGTACGCCGCCCGCGACGGCGAGCGCGGTGCCGACGCCACCGCCCCCCGCGCCGTCGTCGTCCGCCGCGAGCTGCGTCCGCGTGTCCTCGGCGCCGGCGGTGTCACCGGTGCCCGCGCCCTTGCCGCTGCCGCCCTTGCCCTGGGCGGCCGGCGCGCCCTGCCCCGTGTCGGCCGACTTCGGCGGGACCAGTTCGCCGACCGGCGTGACCTTGCCGGACGCCTCGAAGCCCCAGTCGAGCAGGCGGGCCGCCTCCTTGTAGACGGCGCTGCCCTCACTGGCGGACGGGTTCATGACCGTCACGAGCAGCACCCGCTCGCCGCGCTGCGCGACACCCGTGAACGTCGCGCCCGCGTGGGTGGTGTTGCCGTTCTTGACGCCCGCCAGACCCTTGTACGGCTCGACGCCCCAGGCTCCCGTCAGCAGGCGGTTCGTGTTCTGGATCTCGAAGCTCTCGCGCTTCTTCCCCTTCTTCTTCTCGCCGGGGAAGGTGGCGGTCGTCGTCGAGCAGTACTCCCGGAAGTCCTTCTTCTGCATGCCGCTGCGGGCGATGAGCGTCAGGTCGTACGCGCTGCTGACCTGGCCCTTGGCGTCGTAACCGTCGGGTGAGACGACGGTGGTGTCGAGTGCCTGGAGTTCCTCGGCGTGCGCCTGCATGTCCTGGGCGGTCTTGGTCCAGCCGCCGTTCATCTCCGACAGGACGTGCACGGCGTCGTTGCCGGACCTCAGGAACACCCCCAGCCACATGTCGTGGACGGAGTACGTGTGGTCCTCCTTGATGCCGACGAGGCTGCTGCCCGCGCCGACGCCCGCCAGGTCGCTGTCCTTCACCTTGTAGACCTGCGACTTCGACAGACGGGGCAGGACCGTGTCCGCGAAGAGCATCTTCAGGGTGGACGCGGGCGGCAGCCGCCAGTGGGCGTTGTGCGCGGCGAGTACGTCGCCCGACTCCGCGTCGGCGACGATCCACGACCGGCCGCTCACCTCCTTGGGGAGGACCGGCGCGCCCTGACCGAGACGCACCTGCGTGCCGGGCAGGCCGAGTTGGGCCCCGCCGACCGTCGACATCGACGCGGGCGGCTGCGGCTGCTTGGCGCCCGGCTTGTCGTCCGCGACGGCCGCCTGCGCGGGAAGTGCGGTGAGTGCGGGCAGCAGCGCGGCGGAGAGGACCGTCAGCGCGGTCCTTTTGACGGCAGACACGAACGTGAACGTACAGGGCGTGTCTGTGGTTGTGGACATGGCGGCGGTGAACCGCCGTGAGCCGGGCCGGGTCGGCCCAGCAGGGGCGCCGGCCCCCCGGCCCGCACCCCGGCAGTGGGCCCCGGGGGCCGGCGGCGATACTGGCTCCATGAAGCTCAGCCGCTCCGTCTCCTGGTTCCTGCTCGCCTTCGGGGTGTGGAGCTGGTTCATCTGGGTCACTTTCGTTAAAAATCTGTGGAAGGACGGCAGCGGGCTCGCCTTCGACGACGCGGGTGACCCGACTGCGTACTTCTGGGTGCATCTGCTGCTTGCCGTCACGTCCTTTCTTCTGGGGACGGCGGTTGGGGTGATCGGGTTCCGTGGTGTGCGGGCCCTGCGACGTGAGCGGAGCCAGGGATAACAGTGGTCGTCGTCTTCGTTCTCATCGCGCTTTCGGTCCTCGGCCTGCTCGCCGGGGCCCACTGGTACGTGTGGCGCCGGCTGGTCCGCGACACGACCCTGCCGGGCGGCGCCGCCCGGCGGGCGGGGACCGTCGCGGCCGTCGTGCTGCCGCTGCTGTCCGTCGGGACGATCGTCGCGTCGCAGGCGCGTGCGCCGTTCCGGGTGCAGCAGGTGCTGGCGTGGCCCGGGTACCTGTGGCTGGCGGTGCTGCTGTACCTGGTGATGGCCCTGGTGGTCGGCGAGGCGGTACGGCCGCTGCTGCGCCGGGTGCTGGGCCGCCGGGACTCCGCGGTGCGCGGCGGCGGGACGCCCCCCGCCGGGCCCGTTCCCGGGACGCCGGAGCCCGGCCCGGCCGCCGGCACCGGCCCGAACCCGCCGACGCGCGCCACCGCCGACGCGTCGTCCGCGCCCGCTGCCGTTGCCGCTTCTACGTCCGCGTCCGTCTCCGCGTCCGTCTCCGCGTCCGCCCCCGCCGCCGGCGGCACGGACACCGTGACGGAACCCGCACCGCCCGCGCCCCCCGTGGTCACGCCCGCGGTCGCGTCCGACGGGCCCGCCGGATCCACCGCCTCCGGGGACTTCTCGCGGCGGTTGTTCGTCTCGCGGGTGGTCGGCGCGGGTGCGGCCGTGGCCGCGCTGGGGACCGTGGGGTACGGAACGTACGGAGTGCTGCGCGGGCCCCGGCTGAAGCGGGTCCGGGTGCCGCTGGCGAAACTGCCGCGCGGCGCGCACGGGTTCCGCATCGCCGTCGTCAGCGACGTCCACCTCGGGCCGATCCTCGGACGCGCGCACACCCAGCGGATCGTCGACACGATCAACTCCGCCCAGCCCGACCTGGTCGCGGTCGTCGGCGACCTGGTCGACGGGAGCGTGGCCGACCTCGGCCACGCCGCCGAACCGCTGGCGCGGATCAAGGCCCGGCACGGAGCGTTCTTCGTGACCGGCAACCACGAGTACTTCTCCGGCGCCGAGCAGTGGGTCGACCACGTGCGCGAGCTGGGACTGAAGCCGCTGGAGAACGACCGCGTCGAGATCGCCGGCTTCGACCTCGCCGGGGTCAACGACGTGGCGGGCGAGCGGGAGGGCCAGGGCCCCGACTTCGTACGGGCGCTGGGCGACCGGGACCGGTCCCGCGCGTCCGTTCTGCTCGCGCACCAGCCGATCGTCATCCACGACGCCGTACGCCACGGGGTCGACCTGCAGCTGTCCGGTCACACCCACGGCGGCCAGCTCTGGCCCGGCAACTACATCGCCGCCCAGGCGAACCCGACGGTCGCCGGGCTCGAGCGGTACGGCGACACGCAGCTGTACGTCTCGCGGGGCGCGGGCGCGTGGGGCCCGCCGGTCCGGGTGGGCGCCGAGTCCGACATCACCGTGGTGGAACTGGAGTCCCGCCAGGCGTAGCCGGGGTCCGGCCCCCGCCGGGGAGCCGGACCGGGCGGCGGTCTCAGCCCTTGGCGCGGGCGGCCGCCGCCTCGGCCATGCCCGGCAGGAAGTCCGTGAACAGCTCGTGCACCTCGCGGACGAGCGGACGCAGCACCCGGAAGCGGGCGAGCGCGACCCCGCGTGTGGTGAGGCGGGCGCCGCGTTCGGCGAGGCGGTGGCTGCGGTCCCGGTCCTCGGAACGGTCGAAGACCCAGTACAAAACCAGTCCCATCTGGGAGAGCCACATCAACTCGGGGAGTATGTCCCGCAGTTCCTCGGGCACCTTGGCCCTGGAGCCGGCGAGCACCTCCCGGTGGACGGCGATGGCGGCCTCGCGGGCGTGCTCCGACTCGGGGGAGAAGGGGCTCAGCGGGCTCTCGGGGTCCGCCGCGTTCTTGAAGAACTGGGCCGCGAACTCGTGGTACGGCGCCGCGATGTCCAGCCACGCCTTCAGCACCCCGGCCAGCCGCACCTCCAGGTCGGTCTCCCGGTCCAGTACGGGACGGACCGCCGCCTGGTGCTCGGCGGCGATCCGGTCGTAGAAGCCCTGGACCAGGTGTTCCTTGGAACCGAAGTAGTAGTACGCGTTGCCTGTGGAGACCCCCGCCTCCTTGGCGATGGCCCGCATGGTCGTCTTGTCGTAACCGCGGTCCTGGAAGAGCCGGAGGGCGGTTTCGAGGATGAGCGTGCGGGTCTGCTCGCTCTTGGGGGCCTTGTCTTCAGTCACGGTGTCCGAGCCTAACCGGGTACGGCGCACCGGTCGTCGCAGGGCACCGGCACACCCGCTCCCGGCGCACCGGCCGTCGTCACCTGCCGGTACTTGGCCGCCGCGAGCATCGTCACCCGTACGAAGGGGGCACCCGCCGGGGTGGCGAGCCAGTTCGCCTTGGAGCGGTGTTCGGCCAGTGCCCAGAGGCAGACCACCCAGGCGGCGGGTCCGCCGTAGATCTGGCCCTTGTCGCCGATGACCGTGATCTCCCGCAGGGTGCGCTCGTGGTCGAGGCGGGGGTACCTGCGCCGCGCCTCGACCGAGCCGGCGGGCACGAGGTCCAGCGGTACGAGCTGACGCTGGCGCAGCAGCCAGTTCCGCAGGTGGACGCAGAGGGAGCACTGGGCGTCGTACAGCACGGTCAGTCTGCTGACCGGGAGCCCGCTCATCGCGCTCACGCCCCGGCGGCGGCGGTGGTGGTCCAGCCCTGCGGCGGGACCGGCGGGAGCTGCTCGCGCTCCATGACGGAGCGCCGCCGGATCTTGTTGAGGACCCAGACGTTGCCGAGGTGCATGACGCCGAGGACGAGCAGGACCACGCCGATCTTCACCGAGAGCGCCTCGAAGAGTCCCCGGGCGTTCTCGACGGTCTCCGCCGCCTTGAGGTACAGGGTGACGAAGCCGAGGTTGACGAGGTAGAAGCCGACCACCAGCAGGTGGTTGACGGCGTCGGCGAGCTTCTCGTCACCGCGCACGACGCTGGCGATGAAGATGCGTCCGTTGCGGCTGAGGGTGCGCGCGACCCAGACGGTGAGCCCGACGCTGATCAGCAGGTAAACGGCGTACGCGACAACAGTGAGGTCCATACCCCACCCCTTCTTGAACGTGTTCAAAAGGCTGGCAGGAATGAATCTAGACCTCTTTTTGAACATGTTCAAGGCGACTGTCGCCCGCTGCGAAGCGGGGCTTGGCGAGGGGATCCGCCTCTTTTGGATAATCCGCAACGGATCGAATTGTTACGCTGGCTGCATGACCGCCATGACGCCCGCCCGCACGGAACCCGACCTGTCCTTCCTCCTCGACCACACCAGTCATGTGCTGCGCACCCGGATGTCGGCCGCGCTCGCCGAGATCGGCCTGACGGCCCGTATGCACTGCGTCCTCGTGC
Source organism: Streptomyces sp. NPDC046122 (assembly GCF_056429965.1). NCBI lineage: Bacteria > Bacillati > Actinomycetota > Actinomycetes > Kitasatosporales > Streptomycetaceae > Streptomyces > Streptomyces sp. NPDC046122. The sequence goes on from NZ_JBWKLQ010000004.1 coordinate 173,130, forward strand.
ACGCGCTCGAAGAGGAACGCACGCAGATCCAGCTCGCCGAGATCGGCGACATGGACAAGACCACGATGGTGGTGACGGTGGACGCGCTGGAGAAGGCGGGCCTCGCCGAGCGCCGCCCCTCCAGCACGGACCGGCGGGCGCGGATCATCGCCGTCACGGAAGAGGGTGCCCGCGTGGCCGTCCGCAGCCAGGAGATCGTCGACCGCGTGCACGAGGAGGCCCTGGCGGCACTCCCCGACGCCGACCGGGAGGTGCTGCTGCGCGCCCTCGAGCGACTGGCCGGCGACGGTCTGGCCGTCCCCGCAGACCTCCCGCGTCCGGCTCGCCGCGCGCGCCAGTCCCGGAAGTGAAGGCTGAGCGGTACCGAAAGAAATAGTCTTTAACGAAACAATCTGCTACGGTCTCACTCGTCGTCCGACGGACAGGAGAGACCGCCACCGAAAGCCTCGTGGCCGACGGTGCGCGGTGGGCGCCGGTCTCCTGGGCGCCGCCTTCGCCGTCGCCGCCACGATGCTGCGCGGCCCCGCCCGCCCCGAGCCGGCCGGCCGGGGCGACAGCGCCTCCCGGGGCGGCGGCGCACCCAAGGCCCCTCGCGGCGTTACTGTCTGACAGACCATCACACGAAAGGCCGCTCCCGATGAACGCGAACGCTCCCACGAAGAACGACGGTGTGCCGCCCCGGGCGCTCACGGACGACGAACTGACCGCCCTGCTGCGGCAGCAGCAGTTCGGCGTGCTCGCGAGCGTCAGGAGCACGGGCCACCCGCACCTGTCCACCGTGCTCTACTCCTGGGACGCCGAGCAGCGGGTCCTGAGCGTCTCGTCCACCGCCGCCCGCCTCAAGGTGCGCCAGCTGCGCCGCGACCCGCACGCGTCGCTGCACGTCAGCGGCCCGGACGTATGGTCCTTCGCGGTCGCCGAGGGCAAGGCGGAGATCATCGACCCGGCGGGCGAGTCCGCCGCCGCGTCCCAGGAGCAGCCGGACCCCGACCGCCGCGTGGAGATCCGCATCCGGGTCTCCCGCCTCTACGGAGCCGCGCTCGACATGCCGGCCGGGAGCTGACGCCCCGGCGCGTACGCCGAGGGCGTCGCGGCAGTGCGCCGTGCGCGCCTCAGGCGCTCAGCGAGCGGGCGTAGTTGACCTGGCCCATGACCAGGGGGAAGGTGTGCGGACCGAGGGCCGGGACGACCGTGGAGTGGTGACGGCCGCCGCTGGTGACCGTGACCTGGATCCAGCCGGTCGTCACCTTCTCCCGCATCAGCAGGAACAGCAGACCGAGCAGGCAGAACACCAAGAACACGACGGCGAGGACGACCGCGACCGCCGGCATCCGCTCCTCGGTCCGGGACATGTCCGTCACCGTCCACACCGCGCCCTTGAGCGGCATCGTGCCGGACGGCGTGACGACGGAGTCGGGCAGGACGGTGATGTCCCCGAGCCACATGAGCGGAGCCGGCGCGAAGCCCCCGGGCACCGGCGCCCCCGGAAGCGCCGGCTGATACTGCGGCGGCCCGCCGGGGCCGGGCGCGGGGCCGGGGTAGCCGTAGCCGGGGACCGGGCCCCACTGGTAGTCGCCCCGCGGATCGCCGTCCGCCGCGTACGGGTTCGGATTCTGATCGCTCATGCTTCCCGGTGCTCCCCTCGGCGCGCCTGCAATGTCCTGATAGTGGCACATGACGGCGAAAGGCCCCGGCCTCCGGTGAGAACCGGGGGCCGGGGCCTTTCGTACGTACAGCCGGAAGGGCTAGAAGCGACGCGTGATCAGCGCGCGCTTCACCTCCTGGATGGCCTTGGTGACCTCGATACCGCGCGGGCAGGCGTCCGTGCAGTTGAACGTCGTGCGGCAACGCCACACGCCGTCCTTGTCGTTCAGGATCTCCAGGCGCTGCTCGCCGCCCTCGTCGCGCGAGTCGAAGATGAAGCGGTGCGCGTTGACGATCGCCGCCGGGCCGAAGTACTGGCCGTCGTTCCAGAACACCGGACACGACGACGTGCACGCGGCGCACAGGATGCACTTGGTGGTGTCGTCGAAGCGCTCACGGTCCTCGGCGGACTGCAGACGCTCGCGCGTCGGCTCGTTGCCCTTCGTGATGAGGAAGGGCATGACGTCGCGGTACGCCTGGAAGAACGGGTCCATGTCGACCACGAGGTCCTTGAGGACCGTGAGGCCCTTTATGGCCTCGATCGTGATCGGCTTCTCCGGGTTGATGTCCTTGATCAGCGTCTTGCAGGCGAGCCTGTTCTTGCCGTTGATCCGCATGGCGTCGGAGCCGCAGATGCCGTGCGCGCACGAGCGGCGGAAGGTCAGCGTGCCGTCGGTCTCCCACTTGATCTTGTGGAGACCGTCGAGCACGCGCTCCTTCGGGTCGATCTCGATCCGGAAGTCCTGCCACTCGGCCTCGGCGGAGATCTCCGGGTTGTAGCGGCGGATCCGGAACGTGACGGTGATGTACGGAGAGGGGACGGCCGCGGGCTTCGCGTCGTCGACCTTTTCCAGAGTCGGGGTAGCCATCAGTACTTACGCTCCATCGGCTGGTAGCGGGTCTGGACGACCGGCTTGTAGTCGAGACGGATCGACTCGGTGCCGTCGTCGCCGACCTCGCGGTACGCCATGGTGTGGCGCATGAAGTTGACGTCGTCGCGGTTCGGGAAGTCCTCGCGGTAGTGCCCGCCGCGGGACTCCTTGCGCGCCAGGGCGGACACGGCCATGACCTCGGCCAGGTCGAGCAGGTTGCCCAGCTCGATGGCCTCGAGGAGATCGGTGTTGAACCGCTTGCCCTTGTCCTGGATGGACACGTTCAGGTAGCGCTCGCGCAGCTCGCCGATCTTCTCGACCGCGGTCTTGATCGTCTGCTCGGTGCGGAACACCATCACGTTGGCGTCCATCGTCTCCTGCAGCTCACGGCGCAGGTCGTGGACCCGCTCGGTGCCGGTGGAGTTGCGCAGGCGCTCGACCTGCGCGACGACGAGCGACGCAGGGTCTTCGGGCAGCTCGACGTAGTCGGCCGTCGCGCTGTACTCCGCCGCGGCGATGCCGGCGCGCTTGCCGAAGACGTTGATGTCGAGCAGCGAGTTGGTGCCCAGGCGGTTCGCGCCGTGCACCGAGACGCAGGCGACCTCACCGGCGGCGTACAGACCCGGAACGACCGTGGTGTTGTCCGCGAGGACCTCACCCCTGACGTTCGTCGGGATGCCGCCCATGGCGTAGTGCGCGGTCGGCTGGATCGGGATCGGGTCCGTGTACGGCTCGATGCCCAGGTACGTACGAGCGAACTCGGTGATGTCCGGGAGCTTGGCGTCGAGCTGCTCCGGCGGCAGGTGCGTGAGGTCGAGGAAGACGTGGTCGCCCTCGGGACCGCAGCCGCGGCCCTCACGGATCTCCGTGTAGATGGAGCGCGAGACGACGTCACGGGACGCGAGGTCCTTCATGACCGGCGCGTACTTCTCCATGAAGCGCTCGCCGTCCTTGTTGCGGAGGATGCCGCCCTCACCGCGGGCGCCCTCCGTCAGCAGGATGCCCATGCGCCAGATGCCCGTCGGGTGGAACTGGAAGAACTCCATGTCCTCCAGCGGCAGCCCGCGGCGGTACGCCGCGGCCTGGCCGTCACCGGTCAGGGTGTGGGCGTTCGACGTCACCTTGAAGAACTTGCCGGTGCCGCCGGAGGCGAAGATGACGGCCTTCGCCTGGAAGACGTGGATCTCGCCGGTCGCCAGCTCGTACGCGACGACGCCCGCGGACCTGCGGACCCCGTCGACCTCCTGCATGAGCAGGTCCAGGACGTAGAACTCGTTGAAGAACTCCACACCCTCCTTGACGCAGTTCTGGTACAGCGTCTGGAGGATCATGTGGCCGGTGCGGTCCGACGCGTAGCAGGACCGGCGGACCGGGGCCTCACCGTGGTTGCGGGAGTGGCCGCCGAAGCGCCGCTGGTCGATGGTGCCGTCCGGCGTGCGGTTGAACGGCAGGCCCATCTTCTCCAGGTCGAGGACCGAGTCGATGGCCTCCTTCGCCAGGATCTCGGCGGCGTCCTGGTCGACCAGGTAGTCGCCGCCCTTGATCGTGTCGAAGGTGTGCCACTCCCAGTTGTCTTCCTCCACGTTCGCCAGCGCGGCGGCCATGCCGCCCTGCGCGGCGCCCGTGTGGGACCGGGTGGGGTACAGCTTCGTCAGCACGGCGGTGCGGCTGCGCTTCGTCGACTCGATGGCCGCGCGCATGCCCGCGCCGCCGGCGCCGACGATGACGGTGTCGTACTTGTGAATCTTCATGGGTGGATTACCTCAGCCCCGGGCCTAGCGGATGTTCGGGTCGAAGGTGAAGATCACCAGCGTGCCCAGAAGGACGGTGAACACCGTGGCGGTGTACAGCAGGTTCTTCAGCCAGAAGCGGGTGGTGGGCCGCTCCGCGTAGTCGTTGATGACGGTACGCAGGCCGTTGGCGCCGTGCAGCATCGCCAGCCACAGCATGACGAGGTCCCAGGTCTGCCAGAACGGCGAGGCCCAGCGGCCGGCCACGAAGGCGAAGCCGATCTTGGACACGCCGCCGTCCAGCACGAGCTGGATCAGCAGGTGGCCGAGGACCAGGACGACCAGCACGATGCCGGACAGCCGCATGAACAGCCAGCCGTACAGCTCGAAGTTGGTGCGCGTCGACCTGGGGGTCTTCTTGGTGCGCTTGCGGGGCGGCTCGATGAGCGGAGCCGGGTTGTCCACGTCGTAGAGGCTTTCGCCCTCGACGGGACCGACAGCGGAAGTGGTGGTCTCGGACATGTGCGTCAGCTCCCGAAGACTTCGCGTGCGGCGTGGCCGAGCACGGGGTACAGGGCGCCTGCCATCAGCACGATCCAGACGGCCATGACGGCCCAGAGCATCTGCTTCTGGTACCGCGTGCCCTTCGTCCAGAAGTCCACGGCGATGACACGGAGACCGTTCAGCGCGTGGAAGAGGATGGCGGCGACAAGGCCGTACTCGAGCAGTGCGACGAGCGGGGTCTTGTAGGTGGCCACGACATCGTCGTACGCCTCGGGAGAGACGCGGACGAGAGCGGTGTCGAGGACATGCACGAACAGGAAGAAGAAAATGAGGACGCCGGTGACTCGATGAGCCACCCAGGACCACATACCTTCCCGGCCGCGATACAGCGTTCCAGCCGGCACGGAAAAACCCTCCGGGAGCGGGGATCAGGGCCATGCCGGCTTCTCTGTCGGTCTGGCCCGGCCGGGTACGGTCCACCGGCCCCGGCCATCGTAGCGACGAGTTGTCGGTTCGCTCGCGCGGGGTCCACACGTGTGATCAAAGTGGCACTCAAACGGGCACGGACGGGCTATCGGGCCGGTCCGTGCAGCCGCCGTGACCTGGAGAATCCGTTTTTGTCAGACAAACGTCCGCTTTCTGTGGATCGGAAACGAGACGGGCGAGCCGTCCCCGGGCGAGTCCCCGCAGCTCGTCGGCGGCGACCGCCCGCTCCTCGTCCGGCTCGTTGCCCAGCCGGGATCTGATCCCGGCGAGCACCTGGTCGAGCCGTTCCTCGGGCCGGAAGCCGTCGAGGCAGATGACGAAGGCGTGGCCGAAGCTGCTCTCGTACGCCGCGTGGGCGGCGCGCAGCGCGGTGTGCGCGACGGCGGGCGCGCCCGCGCGCGGGCCGGCGGAGGACTCGCCGCTCAGCGCCTCGGCGATCTCCTCGTGCGACAGGTCGTACGACGCCTCGTCGGCCGCCGCCAGCAGCGCGCCGAGATCCGGGTACGGGCGGTGCGCGGCGACGCGGCGGCCCCAGCGCGGGCTGGCGCAGCAGGTGAGCAGGGCGGCCTCGGCGGCGTCGGCGGACGCGGCGTTGAACCGGTCGAGCCCGGCCGCGGCGGCGGGGTCGGGTTCCGGTGGGCCGGCGGGGGCGGGTCCGCGGTTCTGTGCGGGTAAGGCCGTACGTCCCGGCGATGCGCTGGACAGCGGGAGCTCCTCGAAATGGGGCCGGCGAGACGAATGGAGTGGGCGGAGAGGGGAACCCTAGCGATGCTCCGGGACAACCGTCCGACGGTGGCGCGAACCTCACCCTAACGGGAGAGGTTGGCCACACATACCGCCCGATTGGTGGACTATTGGGGGGTTGGTTGGGCATCGTTCGTCCAATGATGTCGCAATTCCGTGGGCCGCTGGCCATAGCCGCGGTCGTCCTGACCGTCCCGCTCGTCGCCACCGTCACGCACGCGGAGCCGTCCGCCCGGTCCGAACCGTCCGAACCCTCGGCGTCCCCGGCCACCCCGGCCGCGCAGCCGAAGCGAGCGGTCCCCCCGACGCCACCGGCCGCACCGCCGAAGAAGCCGTCCGCGAAGCCAGGACCGACGAAGGCGCCCAGCGCCGTCCCCTCCGTGCGGGACTACGACGCCGCCTCCGGCCCCGGCTGGCAGCCGCAGCGCTCCACGCGGGTCGTCGTGGCCCCGGGCGACCGCGGCGCGCTCGGTGACGAGGGCAGGCTCCTGGCCCAGGAACTGAAGCGCGGCTACTCGGCCGCCGGGGCCGGCCGCGCCGGGGACATCGAGCTGGCGCTCGCCCCCGGTGGCGCGCCCGAGTCGTACACCCTCACCGTGCGTGACGGACGCGTCCGCGTCACCGGTGCCGACGAGGCCGGCGTCTTCTACGGGACCCGCACCGTCAAGCAGGCGCTGGCCGCCGAGGGCCGCCTGTCCGAGGGCGTCGTACGGGACAGGCCGGCGAAGCCGCAGCGCGGCGTCATGCTCGACACCGCGCGCAAGCACTTCACCGCCGACTGGATCGAGGACACCGTCCGCGAGATGGGCGACCTCAAGCTCAACCAGCTCGGCCTGCACTTCTCCGACGACCAGGGCTTCCGCATCGAGTCGGACAGCCACCCCGAGATCGTGTCCGAGCAGCACCTCACCAAGGCCGAGGTGCGGCGGATCGTGAAGCTGGCCGAGAGCCGTCACATCACCGTCATTCCGGAGATCGACTCGCCCGGTCACCTCGGCGCGGTCATGCGCGCGCATCCGGACCTCCAGCTGCGCGACACGCGGGGTGTGGCGACGCCCGGCGCGGTGGACATCGCCAACCCCAGGTCGGCCCGGATCGTGGACGACCTGCTGAGCGAGTACGCCGACGTCTTCCCCGGCAGGTACGTGCACCTCGGCGGCGACGAGTACGCGGCCCTGCTCAAGCGGAACCCGGAGCTCTCGTACCCGGGTCTCGCCGGCGAGGCGGTCCGCAAGTACGGCCCGAACGCGAAGGTCCAGGACCTCGCCACCGGCTGGCTGAACGACCGCGCCGCGGCGCTGCGCAAGCACGGCAAGACCCTCAAGGCATGGAACGACGGCCTGCACGCCGGCGGCGTCGTCAAGGCCGACCAGGACCGCGAGGTCGAGTACTGGACCGGCAAGGAGATCGGCGCGCGGCAGCCGCAGGAGTACCTGAGCGAGGGCCGCAAGGTGGTCAACGCCAACGACGAGTTCCTGTACTACGTGCTGGGCGAGCCCAACACCTTCACCTACCCGACGGGCCGCCGCATCTACGAGTCCTGGACCCCGCAGGTCCTGCGGGGCACCACCCCGGTGCCCGCGCGCTACGCGGACCAGATCCTCGGCGGCCGCCTGGCGATCTGGTGCGACCTGGCGAACGCGCAGACGCAGGAGCAGGTCGCACGCGGCATCCACCTCCCGATGCGCGCCCTGGCCGAGAAGACGTGGGACACGGGCGCCCCGGCCCTCAGCTGGGAGGGCTTCAAGGCACTGGCCGAGCGCACGGGCTGAGCCCGCGATACGTGATGGACGGCCCGGCCGGCGGCGGCGTATGTTCCGCTTGCAGCCGCCGGCCGGCGTCCGCACCACCGCCACGCCTCTGGGGAGGGGCCGGCGCTTGGAACACCGCGGGGGCGGCGGACGGCGGCGACGCGGACGGGCCCGGCGACGGCACGGCGTTCGCGAGGACGCCGACGTCTTCGCGCCCGACCTCCAGCGCAAGGGGCGCGGCTGGGCGATCGGCTCCTGGTTCGTCCCGATCGGAAACTTCTGGCTCCCGCGAGGGGTCGCCGTGGACGTCTGGGCGGCCAGCAGGCAGGACCCCCACGGCCTGGACGCCCGCAAGGAGGAGCCGCACGCCGTCCTCACGGCGTGGTGGACGCTGTGGGTCGTCTCGGCGCTCTTCACCCGGTTCGCCGTGAGGCGTTACGCGGGGGCCGAGGAGCCGGCCGCGATCCGGGACGCCGTCGACCAGCTGATCGTCGCCGATCTCCTCGACATCGCGGCCGCCGTGCTCGCGATCCTCTTCGTGCGCGCGCTGACGCGCATGCAGGCCGTGAAGGCCGAAGCCCGGTCCGCCGCCTCAACCGAGCGTCCCGCAGAGGCACTTGATGCGGGCAGAATATGACAGCACTGTTGGGAACCGTGGGGGGACCGGGGCATGGGTTTCTGGGGTTACTTCGTCGTGGGCCGGAGCGCGCGGCCGCTCTCCGAGCTGGCGGCGCTCGCCGACGTACGGGAGGGGCTGTCGCTCCACGAGACGCGGGGCGACGGGTGGCAGGTGTGGGCGCGGCCCAGTGAGCCGCAGGTCGGTGACATGGGGGCGCTCGCCCGCGGGGTGTGCGGGGAGACGGGGACGCCGGCGCTGTTCGCGTTCGTCATGGACAGCGCCTGCGTGGTCGTGGAGGCCGCCACCTCCAGGACGGCGGACGGGTCCTGGTTCGGCTGCCTGGGGCGTGAGGCCATGGCGCGGCACCTGAGCGCCGACGGGATGGTCCTGGAGGACCTGTTCCTGCCGCCCGAGCGGGCCGCGGCGAAGGCGGTGGAGTGGGCGGCCGCCACCGGGCGGACGGTGGCCTCCGGCGCGCTGCTCGAGGTGCTGCGCGAAGAGGCCGATCCGGTGGCCGAGGAACTCTTCGCGCGCTTCCTGGACCGCCTGGGGCTGTGAGCGGCGATGAGCGCACTGTGACGTAATCGCCGCCCGGTACGCAGTCGGAAGGAGAAGGCCCGCACCGAGCGGGCCCAGCAGTGCCGAGGGAGGCACCGTGACCCTGGTGGAACTGATCGGCCGTGCCGACGAGCGGACCCTGGCGGCGAGCGCGGTGGCCTGCCTGGACCGCTGCCTGCCGCTGCTGGAGTACGTCGAGGGCGCCGAGCGCATCGGGCTCGACACGGACGAGGCGCTCCGGCCGCTGTGGGTCGCGGTGGAGGGCGGCGACGCGTGGCTCGGCCGGCTGCGCAGGGTCGCCACCGTCGTCGAGCGCGTCGCGGGCGCGGCCCCCGGCGAACTCGCCGGCTTCGCCATCCGCATGGCCGCCGCGGTCCCCTCCGCCTTCGACGGGCCCGCGCTGCGCGCCTGGGCCGAGGACTGCTCGGCGGCCGTGCTGGAGGTCCACCTGCGGCTCGACGGGGCGGCGCCCGGCGGCCACGAGGAGCGGGTGAAGGCGTACCGCAACGGCGAGACCGACGGGATCAGCCCGCTCACGGCCGGCGAACTGCGCCGCCAGTGCCAGCTGCTCGACATGCTCTCGGAGGTCTCGGGCGGCGGCCTGAACCACGCCCTCCAGCTCTCGAACGAGGGCAAGCGCGTCCTGCGGGCCGCGGCTTCCCGCCGGGCCCGCAGCAGCGGCTGAACGGCCGCCCCCGGCAAGAGGGCCCCGCCGCTCAGACGTCACGCCGGGGGATCGGCGTGCGGCGCGCATCACCGAAGACGCTCCGTGTCGCACGGCAGCGCGCTCGGGAACAGACTGGGACGAGGCGGAGATTTCGGCCTCGCAAACGGTCCGCCGTGGAGGAGACATGCAGGCGACGACCCGGAACGACGCACCTGTCGCGATCGAAGGCGGCGGAGTGGAGCTGCGCGTGCGGGAGATCGGGGGCGACATGAGCGTCGCCTTCGCCCGCTTCCCCAAGGGCACGGACATGGGCCCGCTGGCCAAGGGCCTGCCCGGCGACCTCTGCCAGTGCCCGCACTGGGGATACCTGCTCAAGGGGCGGCTGAGGATGCGCACCGAGGACGGCGAGCAGGTCTACGAGGCGGGACAGGCCTTCTACTGGGCGCCCGGCCACGTGCCGGAGGCCCTCGAGGACTGCGAGTACGTCGACTTCTCGCCCACCGAGGAGTTCAACGAGGTGATCGGCCACATCAAGGCGCAGATGGGCGGCTGACTCCGGACGGTGGCGAGCCTGTGACGTTTCTCCGCCCCCGGGCGCAGAGCAAGGGGGGGCCGGTGTCTCCCAGGGGGCATGGGCACGGTGACCAGTGCCGGGTCGGCACGAAGAGGGACGTGTGGTCAGGGGTGGGGAACGGCGTCGTACGCAGGTGTGCGACGCGGAACTGGGCGCTGCCGTCGAGCGGGCCCAGCAGGGGGACGAGCAAGGCTTCGCCGCGGCGTACCGGATCGTGCATCCGGGGCTGCTCGGATACGTGCGGGGGCTCGTGGGGGAAGACGCCGAGGACGTGGCGTCCGAGGCATGGCTGGAGATCGCCCGGGACCTCGGGCGGTTCCGCGGCGACGGGGCGGGGTTCCGCGGCTGGACGGCGACGATCGCCCGGCACCGCGCGCTCGACCACCTGCGCAAGCAGAAGCGAAGACCCCGTACGTCGCTGATGGAGCAGGACGTGCTGGAGCTGCCCGGCAGGCAGGACACCGCCGACGACGCGATCGAGGCGCTGTCGACCGGGCAGGCGCTGGAGATGATCGCCGGGCTGCCGCGCGAACAGGCGGAGGCGGTGCTGCTGCGTGTGGTCGTGGGGCTGGACGGACCGGCGGCGGCCAGGGTGCTGGGCAAGCGGAGCGGGTCCGTACGGACGTCGGCATACCGGGGGCTCAAACGGCTGGCCGAGCAACTGGCGGGCGACGAGGCGGGCGCTGTGACGTCTGCGGCGCCGCGCACGCTGGGAGATGAGACATGAGACGGGCATCGGAACGAGCACTGGCGCAGGCACGGTCGCGGATCCGACGCGGGGCCGCCGCCGATGCGCGGGACCCCGAAGCGGTGGGCGAGGAGCCGGCCACTCCCGAGGCCGAGGCGTTGCTGGCCGCCGTACGCCGGTCGGCGCCAGGGTCCGGCGGCGCGGACGCCGCTGCCGGTGCGCGGGCGGCGCTCGCCGCGTACCGGGAGGCACGCGACTCGGGCCTGCACGCCTCGCCCGGACGCCGCCGGTGGGGAGCGCGCGGGCGCGACGACTGGCGGCCGGCACGGCGGCGGCGCGGAGCCCTCCCGGTGCGGGCGGCGTTCGCCTCGCTGGCGGTGACGGTGACGCTGGGCGGAGCGGCGCTGGCCGCCGGCGCGGGGGTGCTCCCGGCGCCGTTCGGGATCGGCGGGGGCGACTCCCGCAGCCCGGGTCCGGTGGCGACCGCCCCGCACGGCGGTGCGCCGGCGACGGCGGGTGCGGGGCACGGGGACGGTGCGGCGGAACGGGACGCGGCGCGGATCCCTTCGGCCGGCGCCACCCCCTCCGGGGCGGCGCTCGCGGCGCGGGCGCGGGACGAGGTGGCGCACTGCGTCGCGTACCTCGTGCCGCGGGGGCGCTCGCTCTCCGGCCGGGGTGCGGCGACCGAGCGGCTCACGGCGGCCGCCGCCGACGCGGGCCTGACGCTCGAGTCGTACTGCGAGGGTCTGCTGGCGGCCGGGGAGAGGCGGCCGGGGGCCGGCCGCGAGGGCGCCACGAACCAGCCGCAGGACACCGGAGCCTCCGCAGGCGCGAAGGCCCCGAAGCCGGACACGGCCCCCGGGGCGCCGAAGCCGCCGGGGGAGCCGGCCGGCGGGACGACCGCACGGCCCGACGGGCCCGCGGGCGAGGGAGAAGCGGGGGAGGACGGCCGACCGGCCGGCGAGGAGAACGACCGGGGCGGCAGCGGCGGCGACGGCCACCGGGACGGCACCCGCGACAAGGCCGGAAGCGGTTCCGGCCCGCGCTGACGACGGCCGCCGGGACGCGGGGAAGGGGCGTCCCGTACGGCGGATGTCTCCTGCGGCGTGAATCTCCGTACGAGGGGACGAGGTGGGGCCGCCGCCGGCCGCGGAAGGACGACCGGGGCCGCCACCCCCCACAGGAGAGGCCCCGGTCGTCGTCCGCGGACCGTGCGGCGGCCCGTACTACTCTCAGCGCCGGGCATGCGTTTTCTGTCACACCGCTCTGTGTCAGTGAACGGTTGCGCGTTGTACAAGACGTGGACGCGACCCCTTCCGACGCCGTAGCGTGCAGACTCGCGCTGGGCTGCGCGGCAGTGGTGACCAGCTGCGACTCGGGACAGGTTGAGGGAGTGCTGGGGGACGACGCGGAGCTGACCGCCGCGGTGCTCGCGGCACAGGACGGGGACGAAAGCGCCTTCCGTACTGTGTACCGCGCCGTGCACCCACGGCTGTTGGGCTACATACGAACGCTGGTCGGCGACCCGGATGCCGAGGACGTCGCCTCCGAGTCCTGGCTCCAGATAGCCCGCGACCTCGACCGGTTCAGCGGGGACGCCGACCGGTTCCGGGGCTGGGCGGCGCGCATAGCGCGCAACCGCGCCCTCGACCACATCCGAATGCGCGGCCGGCGGCCCGTCGTCGGCGCCGACGAGACGGAACTCGCCGCGAAGCCCGGCGTCTCCGACACCGCCGGCGAGGCGATGGAGGCCCTCGCCACCGGCGACACCCTCGCGCTCATCGCCCAGCTCCCGCAGGACCAGGCCGAGGCGGTCGTCCTGCGCGTCGTCGTCGGGCTCGACGCGAAGAGCGCGGCCCAGACCCTGGGCAAGCGCCCCGGCGCCGTACGGACCGCCGCCCACCGGGGCCTCAAGCGCCTGGCCGAGCTGCTGAACGCGCCGGACCCCGGTGCTCGCGGCGAGGGCGGCGACGGCAGCGGCGCGGGTGGTGCAGACGACAGCCGCGAGAGGGAGGAAGGCGCCGGCGGTACGGTTGCGGGGCGGCCGGAGCTCGGCGCGGTACCGCCGCAGCGAGGTCCCCGGGCGGCCCGGGTCACGTCCGCCGGTGTGACGCATTGGCGCGTGCGGACGCAGAAGGACATGTGATGGCCGACGAGCGGTACGAGTGGCTCGACAAGGACGCGGCGGAGCGCCTGCTGCGCGGAGAACCCGTCGGGCCTGTCGGTGATCACGCGCGCGCCCAGGCCGAGCGCCTCGCCGCCGCCCTGGACGGCGTGGCCCGGGCCGGCGGCCACGAGCCGGGCGAACTCCCCGGCGAGGCGGCCGCGCTCGCCGCCTTCCGCAAGGTCCGGGCCGCTTCTCCCGAGAATTTCTCCACGGTGCGCATCGGCCGCCCGGCGCCCGTACCCGTGCGCTGGGCGCGTCCCGTGCGCATCGGCCTGGCGGGCGCCCTCGCGGGCGTCGCGCTCGGCGGCGTCGCGGTGGCGGCGGGCACCGGCGTGCTGCCCAGCCCGTTCGGCCGGGACGGCGGCCCCGCCCCCGCGTCCACCGTGTCCGCCGCCGCGACACCGCCCCCGCCCGCCCCCGGCACCACCGCCCCCGGGCCCGGCGGCACAGGCGGCCCGACCCCGGACGGCACCGGCGACGCGCACGGGAAGCCCGACAGCGGGGACGGCGGAACGGACGGTACGCACGAGCCCTCGGCCGGGCCGGACACCGCCGTGTCGCCCACGTCCCCCGGCCGGCCCGGCGCCGGCACCCCGGGAACGGGCGAGGACGGCCCGGTGCCGGGCTCCGACGACTGGTACCGCAAGACCGTCCAGGCGTGCCGGGACCACCGCTCCGGCAGCCTCGCCCCCGATAACGAGCGGCGCCTGGAAGAGGCCGCCAAGGGCGCCGACCGGGTGGAGCGCTTCTGCGACCGCCTGCTGGACGGCCCCGACGACCGTGACGGCGCGGACGACGGCTCCGCCGACGGCGGCAAGAACGGCGGCCGTGACGGAGACGGCCGCTACGACGACGGTGGGAGAGGCCGGACCGGCGACGGTGGGGCGACCGGCGGGCGGGAGAACGCCACCGGCGGGGCGCAGCGGCGTGTACCGGCCGTCTCGTACACCGTGTCGCCCTCGGCGGCCACCGGGCCGGTCGCCTCGGCCACGGCCCTGATGCACGTCGGCTGAACCCCGCTGAGCTGGGCTTTCTCATCTTCGCTCGCGCAGGTGTGACGTTTTTGGAGTGGGTGACGCAGTAGAGAGTGAGCCGACTGGTCATCGGCAGCGCGACGAGCCGGGGTTCCCCCCGTACCTTCGGCTCCGCGCAACAGGCGCGGGCGGGACACGTTCCCCCGGTCCCGCCCGCGCCACTCTTCTTCTCCTGCTGGTCGCCGCCTACCAGTGGATGACGACCTTGTCGCCGTCGCGCACCTGCGCGAACAGGCTCGCGATCCTCCCCTCGTCCCGGACGTTGACGCAGCCGTGCGACGCGCCGCTGTAGCCGCGTGCCGCGAAGTCCGACGAGTAGTGGACGGCCTGCCCACCGCTGAAGAACAGGGCGTACGGCATGGGGCTGTCGTACAGCGTCGACACGTGGTGCCGGGACTTCCAGTACACGGTGAAGACCCCTTCGCGGGTGGGCGTGTACTGCGATCCGAACCGCACGTCCATCGCCGAGACGACCCGCCCGTCGATCATCCAGGACAGCGTGCGGCTGGTCTTGCTGATGCACAGGACCCGGCCCGTCAGGCAGCGCGGGTCGGGCTTCGCCACCGGACGGGCGGTCGCCGGGTACAGCTCGGCGCGCGCCGGCTCGCGGGTCATCCCGAGGAGTCTGCTCCAGGTGACGGTGTCGGTCGTGCCCGTGCGGGGCAGTCCCCGCTTGAACTGGAAGGACGAGACGGCGGCGGCGGTGACGGAGCCGTAGTGGCCGGTCGGCGTGCGCGTGAAGTGGCCGATCTGGCGGAGCCTGGCCTGGAGTTCCCGTACCCGGGCGCCTTCGGACCCGCTCCCCATGAGGGTCCTGGGGGCGGGCGGTGCGGACCTCGGCGCCGTGGGCGGCTCGGCGGGCGCCTTCGTCCCGCCGGTCATCGGCGGCTCGTACGCCGTCGCCGGGGGAGCGTGGGCGGGACCCCGCGTCGGGGCCCCCGCCGCCCGCCCGGCGGCGCCGGGCCCGGCCTCCGTCGCCTGTGCCCGGCAGCCCGCCGTGACGGCGGCCAGGGCCACCACGGCCGCCACCGCCACCGCTGCCCGCCCCGGCCCGCTCCCGCGCTGCCTCACGTCCATCCCCGCCCCCGTGTCTCGGCCGTCCCGGGGATGATTCCCGCTGCACCCGGTCGCGAAAGCCCCCGCCGGTCGCGAAAGCCCCCGCCGGTCGCGAACGCGCCCGCATGATGGGAGGAGCGACGTTGTGAGCAAGGTCCCAGCCTGCGGCTCTCCACCGGCCGCACGCCCGCCGCTACAGTCCGTCGCGAGGGTCGGTTCATTACCAGCCAGTACGTTCAGCGGGAGGCACAGCAGATGGCGCGCGAGTCGGAGTCGGGACTGCCTATTGAGCCGGTGTACGGGCCGGACGCCCTGGAGGGCTGGGACCCCCGTGAGAAGCTGGGCGAGCCCGGCTCGTACCCCTTCACGCGCGGCGTCTACCCGTCGATGTACACCGGACGGCCGTGGACCATGCGGCAGTACGCCGGCTTCGGCACGGCCACCGAGTCGAACGCCCGCTACAAGCAGCTGATCGCCAACGGCACGATGGGCCTGTCGGTCGCCTTCGACCTGCCGACCCAGATGGGCCACGACAGCGACGCGGCGATCGCGAGCGGCGAGGTCGGCAAGGTCGGCGTCGCGATCGACTCGATCGACGACATGCGGGTGCTCTTCGGCGGCATCCCGCTGGACAAGGTCTCGACGTCCATGACGATCAACGCCCCCGCCGCGCTCCTCCTGCTGATGTACCAGCTGGTGGGCGAGGAGCAGGGCGTGCCGGCGGACCAGCTGACGGGCACGATCCAGAACGACGTGCTGAAGGAGTACATCGCGCGGGGGACGTACATCTTCCCGCCGAAGCCGTCGCTGCGTCTGATCGCGGACATCTTCAAGTACTGCAAGGCCGAGATCCCGAAGTGGAACACGATCTCGATCTCCGGCTACCACATGGCGGAGGCCGGGGCGTCGCCCGCGCAGGAGATCGCGTTCACGCTGGCCGACGGGATCGAGTACGTGCGCACGGCCGTGGCGGCCGGGATGGACGTGGACGACTTCGCGCCCCGGCTCTCGTTCTTCTTCGTCTCGCGCACCACGATCCTCGAAGAGGTCGCCAAGTTCCGTGCCGCGCGCCGGATCTGGGCCAGGGTCATGCGTGAGGAGTTCGGCGCGAACAACCCCAAGTCGCTGATGCTGCGCTTCCACACCCAGACCGCCGGTGTGCAGCTCACCGCCCAGCAGCCCGAGGTCAACCTGGTGCGCGTGGCCGTCCAGGGCCTGGCGGCCGTCCTCGGCGGAACGCAGTCCCTGCACACCAACTCCTTCGACGAGGCCATCGCGCTCCCCACCGACAAGTCCGCCCGCCTGGCCCTGCGCACCCAGCAGGTCCTCGCGTACGAGACCGACGTCACCGCCACCGTCGACCCCTTCGCCGGCTCGTACGTCGTCGAGAAGATGACCGACGAGGTCGAGGCCGCCGCTCTCGAACTGATGGAGAAGGTCGAGGACATGGGCGGCGCGGTCAACGCGATCGAGCGCGGCTTCCAGAAGAACGAGATCGAGCGCAGCGCCTACCGCATCGCACTGGAGACGGACAGCGGCGAGCGCGTGGTGGTCGGCGTCAACCGCTTCCAGCTGGAGACGGAGGAGCCGTACGAGCCGCTGCGCGTCGACCCCGCCATCGAGGCCCAACAGGCCGACCGCCTCGCGAAGCTGCGGGCCGAGCGCGACCAGGCGGTGGTGGACGCGGCGCTGGTGGAGCTGAAGAAGGCGGCGGAGGGCACCGACAACGTCCTCTACCCGATGAAGGACGCGCTGCGGGCCCGTGCGACGGTCGGCGAGGTCTGCGACGCGCTGCGCGAGGTGTGGGGGACGTACGTCCCGACGAACGCCTTCTGAGGCCGGCGGACGCCTTCTGAGACCGGCTGATGAGACCCCCCGGACGAGACCGGCGGCGGGGCCCCGTCGGCGGTCCCGCCGCCTGCCGGATGAAACACAAAGGCGGAGTGCCGTACGGGCATGCGACACTCCGCCCATGCTGGGTGTAACCGATCTGCCGACCTACCTCGTCGGGCTCGTACTGATCATTCTTCTGCCGGGACCGAACTCCCTCTACGTCCTGTCCGTCGCGGCGCGCCGAGGCATACGCACGGGCTACCGGGCCGCCGCGGGCGTCTGGTGCGGCGACGCGGTGCTCATGGTGCTGTCCGCGGCCGGTGTGGCGTCGCTGCTCCAGGCGAACGCGTTGCTGTTCGGCATCGTGAAGTACGCCGGCGCCGGCTATCTGACCTGGCTGGCGATCGGCATGATGCGCGCGGCCTGGTCGCTGTGGCGCACCCGGGAGGAGCGCACCGAGCAGGGCGCGCCCGCCGCCGACGCCGCTCCGGCCGCCGAGCGCCCGTACCGCCGCGCTCTGGTGATCAGCCTGCTCAACCCGAAGGCGATCCTGTTCTTCATCTCGTTCTTCGTACAGTTCGTCGACCCGGCGTACGCCCACCCCGCCCTCTCCTTCGTCCTGCTCGGCGCCCTCGCCCAGCTCGCGAGCGTGCTCTACCTCTCCGCCCTGATCTTCGGCGGCACCCGCCTGGCCGCCGCCTTCCGCCGCCGCAGGCGCCTGTCGGCGGGCGCGACCTCGGCGGCGGGCGTCCTGTTCCTGGGCTTCGCGGCGAAGCTGTCGGTCAGCAGCGTCTGAGCACGCCCGCGCGGACGCCGGCGCAGCGTCGCGGTACGTCGAAGCCGGTCCACGCCGTGGCGCGGACCGCTTATCCCGTGGCGACGACCGGCCGGCGTCCCTACGCTGGCCGGCATGACCGACACCGTGCCGCTCAGTGACACGCTGCGTTCGCTGGTCGGCACGCCCGAGCGCGCCGCCCTGCTGGACAGCAGCCCGCGCTCACGGGTGTGGCGGGTGGAAGTGCGCGGCGGCGGGCGCGTGATCGTCAAGCAGGCCGTCGAGGGGAACGGCGGCGGGGTCGCCGCCGACGGGCGGTACGCGCGCGAGGCGGCGGCCCTGCGGCTCGCCGCCCGGGCCGGCGCCCCCGGCGTGGCGCCCGCGCTGCTCGGGGCGGACCCGGCGGCCCGCGTGCTGGTCCTGGAGCACCTGGACGACCTGGGGCCCGGCGACGACTGGCTGCCGGCGTACGCCGAGTCGCTCGCCCGGCTGCACGCGCTGACCGGACCGGCCGACGCCGGCACGCTGCCCGCCTGGTCGGGGCCGACCGGCGCCGACGCCGACGCCTTCCTGAAGCTCGCGCGCACCCTCGGCGTGCCCCTTCCCCCGGGCGTCGAGGACGAGCTCGCCGGTCTCCTCGGCCGGCTCGACCCCGCACCCCACCACGCCCTGCTGCACGGCGACCCGTGCCCGGGCAACGACCTGCGCACCGCCACCGGCGTCCGGTTCGTCGACTTCGAGCACGCCTCGCTCGGCAACGGCCTCGTCGAGCTCGCCTATGTCCGGATCGGCTTCCCGACCTGCTGGTGCGCCATGTCGGTCACCGGCCCCGCGCCGGCGGAGGCGGAGGACGTCTACCGCGCCACCTGGCGCGGTCTCACCGGGGCCGACGTGCCCGGTGACCTCGCCGACGCCTGCGCCGGCTGGCTCATCACCGGCGACGCCCTCGTCGAACGCGCCCGCCGCGGGTCCGTGGACCATCTCGCCCGGGTCGCCGCCGAGGACTTCCGCTGGGGCCCCGCCTCCGCCCGGGAGCGGCTTCTCTACCGGCTCACCGTGGTCGCATCACTGGCCCGCGACCACGACCGGCTGCACGCCCTGGGGCGCCTGAGCGACGCGCTCGCGTCACGGCTGACGGAGCGCTGGCACGCTCTGCGCCCGCTGCCCGCGCACACGGGGCGGCCCGGGTTCTGACGGGCCCCCGGCGGCCGTCCGCCCGGCGCCCGACTATTTCCCTCGCCGACAAGGGGAGTTCACCCCCCGGTAGGCAGCGGTTCCTAGGGTGACGCGGACCCGCGATCTGTCAGCGGGGCGGAATGACCTTGGAGCATCATGACGAAGGCCCGCAACCGATGGCCGAGACCGCGCGACGGCGAGAACCCCACCGGCGCGCCGGACGGCCAGGCGCCGTCGAACGTGCCGCCTGCCGGGACCGAGGGAAACAAGGGGATCAACCCGACCGGGCTCGACGCGTGCCTGCGCGCCTGCGCCGTGCACAGCGGCAAGCTCGTCGCGGGGCTCGACCGCAGGCGCGCCGAACTCGCCGAGAAACTACGGCAGGTGCTCGCCACCCGGGCGATGGCGCAGGCCCCCGCGCCGGCGCCGGCCGCCTCCGGCGCCACGGCCCTGCTCCGGCGCGCCGCCAAGGCCCCCGCCGGCTCCGCCGACGAGCTGAGCGGTGAGCTGCTCGACGCGTTGCTGGCCGTCGGCGGCAAGGCGCTGGAGTGCGGATACGACGACGAGCTGCGGCTGGCCCTGCTCATCAGCGACACCGTGCTCACCCTGCGCAGGAACTCGCGCGCCGGCTGGCGGCTGCGGGCCCGGGCGCTGGAGGCCCTCGGCGACGAGGCCGCCACCATCGAGGCGTACGAGCGCTACCTGGCCCTCACGGACGACGACGGCTTCGGGGTGGCCCCCAGGATCGCCGGACTGCGCGAGGGAGGCCGCCGTCAGGACGAACTGCTGCGGCTGCTGGAGCGCGAGTGCCCGGAGGCGGCGGCGTACTCCGCCGGACCGGCCACCGACGTCTGGGCCGAGGGGCTCGCGCTGCACGCGCGCGGCAGCGTGGAGCAGGCCGAACCGCGCCTGGTCGGCGCGCTGCTCGCGATGGAGCGCGACCACAGCCCGGTGGGGGACGTCCAGGCGGCGGTGAGCCAGTACCTCGACCTGCGGATCGGGGCGAACGGCGGCCGGGCCGCCGGGCTGCGCGAACTGATCACGCTCTACGCCGAACAGCGCCGCAACCGCATGCGGGGGCCGGTCCCCGACCCCACCTTCGGCGGCGTCGACTGGATCAGCCTGGGGGAGTTCCGCAACCAGATCGCGGGCAAATCCATCTGCCTGATCGCCAACAGCCAACGGGTCGGCAGTGGTTCCCTGGGGCCCGAGATCGACGCGTACGACCTCGTCGTCCGCTTCAACTCGTACACGATCGACGCGCCCGCGACCGGCAGCCGCACCGACATCCACGTCACCATCCACAAGCACGGCTTCAACTGGGAGCGGCCGGTGACGACCCGGCTCGTCTTCGGCGGGGTGTCCGGCGACTGGAAGCACTCGCTGCGCAACCGCCTGGTGCCCGGGGCCCAGAAGTACCTCGGCGACGAGTCGCTGCGCTGGCCGCTGCGCAATGTCGGCAGGGTCGGCGCGGAGGTGTGGCCGTCCATCCCCACCAGCGGGTTCAACATGCTGTGGCTGCTGGACTTCCTCGACGTCAGCCCGACGCTCGACCTCATCGGCTTCGACTTCTACGAGAGCGGCGCGTACCGCCTCCAGGAGGCGATGCGGATGCCCATCACGTCCGTGCACGAATACACCAGCGAAAAGGCGTGGGTCATGGAACGCGCCCAGAGCGTCAGTGACATGAGGATATCCCTGCGATGACATCCACTGCCCCGGCCACCGGTCCCGCCCGCGCCAACGCGCTCACCGGCAAGCGCCGCATCGCCTTCGCCAGTTTCGTCGACGAGAACTACCTGCCCGGCTTCCTCGCGCTGCTGCGCAGCCTCGCTCTGTCGAACCCGGGCCTGTGCGAGGACTTCATCGTGCTGCACGACGATCTGAAGCCCTCCTCCGTCGCCCGCATCCGGGCGCTGCACCCGCGCGTCGAGCTCCGCCGCGTGGACGCCGCCCGCTACGACGCCTACGCCAAGGGCGACCAGGACAACTACCTGGTGCGCAAGGCCTACTTCATCCTCGATGTCTTCCGCATCCGCGACTACGACACCGTCATCACCCTGGACACCGACATGGTGGTCCTCGGGGACCTGGGCGAGCTGCTGAAGCTGCGCGAGGGGCTGGCGGCCGTGCCGCAGTTCTTCTACGGACAGCACAAGCTCAACAGCGGTCTGCTCGTCATCCAGCGCGAGTACCTCAGCGACGAGTTCTGCGCGCGCCTCGACGCCACCGGCCGCAGCGGCTCGTACGAGCTCGACAAGCACGACCAGGGCGTTCTGAACGCCGTGCTCGACGGGGACTTCGTCCAGCTCGACGCCCGCTACAACTTCGTCAAGCGGCGGCTGTCCGGCGACCTTCCCGTGCCGGACGGCACCGCGATCCTGCACTTCACCGGGCGGCACAAGCCCTGGCAGGGCGGCGAGGCGGGTTACGGACAGGCGGAGGAGCGCTGGCGGGAGTTCGAGCTGTCGGACGCGCAGTTCCACGCCGCCTTCATGGCGCAGGCCAAGGGCGCGCACCACGACCTGCTCGTGCACTTCGGCACCCCGCACGTCCGGCGCACCGGCGACGTGGAGAGTGCCCGCAGGGTCGCCGCGGCCCACATCGCGGCGGGGGAGTACCAGGAGGCGGTGGACGTGCTGGAAAGCGTGCACATCCCGCTGGACTCGGCCTGGCCGCACGAGGTGCTGGGCCACGCCCTGATGAGCGTCTCCCGCTACGACGAGGCCCGCGCGCAGCTGCTGCTGGCCACCGCCGCCCCGAACCGGGCCGCCACGGCCTTCGGCCGGCTCGCGCAGATCGCCTGGATCCACGGCGACGACGAGGCGGCGCGGCAGTACGCGCTCGACGGGCTGCGGGTCGACCCGACGCACCGCGCGAGCCGGCTGATGCGCCTGCGCACCGAGAACCCGCAGGCCGCACCGGAGGGCGTGGCCGGCGAGCAGCTCGCCCACGTCGCCTTCTACATGGAGCGGCAGGGCAACGCGGGCGACAAGCTGCTCCCGGAGACCGTGCGGCTGGCTGTCGACCCGGACTCCGCCCCCGGCCCGCGCGGGTGGCTCTCCGTCCACGCGCACCGCCTCTTCGACGAGGCGGCCCTGGAACGCGTCAACGCCCGGCGCGGCCTGGTCGTCGGCGGCGGCGGACTGTTCATCCCGGACACCGCTCCCAACGGCAACAGCGCCTGGCAGTGGAACGTCCCCGACGCGCTGCTGAACCGCGTCGAGGTACCCGTCGTGGTGTACGCGGTCGGGTTCAACGCCTTCGACGGCCAGTCCTACCGGGCCGGGCGCTTCAACACCGCCCTGCGCACCCTCGTCGAGCGCTCCTCCTTCTTCGGGCTCCGCAACCACGGCTCGATCGAGAAGGTCCGGGCGCTGCTCCCCGCCGAGCTGCACGACAAGGTGCGCTACCAGCCCTGCCCGACGACCGTCACCCGGCAGCTGGTGGACGGCTGGACGGACCCCGAGCACCGCGAGAACACCGTCCTGGTCAACGCGGCGTACGACAGGGCGGGTCTGCGCTTCGGCCACGACTACGGCCACTTCCTCGCCGAGATGGCGAAGGCCGTGCGGGCGCTCGGCGCCCACGCCGAGGTGAAGTGCGTGGCGCACTCGCTCGACGACGAGAAGATCGCGTTCGACCTGCGGCGCGAACACGGCGTCTCGCTGCCGGTGATCCCCATGTACGACTTCGGCAACGACGCGATCAGGGACACCTACGCCCGGACCAGGCTGGTGATCGGGATGCGGGGCCACGCGGGGATGATCCCGTTCGGCTGCGGCACGCCGGTCATCAGCCTGATCTCGCACCCGAAGATGGCGTACTTCCTGTCGGACATCGACCGGCCCGAGTGGGGCATCTCCGTCCACGACAAGGACCTCGGAGCGGTGCTCACCGAGCGCGCGCTGGGGCTGCTGGACGACCACGCGGCGTCGGTGGCCGACGTGCACGGCCGCCAGCAGGAGCTGTGGAAGGTGACCGAGGCGAACGCCGCGGACCTGCGGGTGATCCTGGGCCGCCCGGCGTTCTGACGCGGAAGGCGGACACGGGTGAGGGCGGGCCACTGATCGTCAGTGGCCCGCCCTCACGTCGTACGGCCCGCCCTCAGCCCAGCGCGGCCTTCTTCAGCGCGGCCCGCTTGAGCGACCGGGCCCTGCGGACCACGCGCCGCAGCGCCGCGCTGCGCCGGACGAAGGCGAACTGCCGCGGCACCGCGCCGGGCAGCGCGAGCGTGGTCAGCCGGCGGCGCTTGAAGTACCGCCAGGTGCGGCCCCCGAGGTGCTGGGAGAGGAAGCGCTCGGCCGCCGGGCGCAGGTCCGCACGGATCCGCGGCTGCATCGCGAAGCCGACGGCCCGCAGGAGGCCGGTCAGGTAGGGCAGCGACGCCGGTTCTTCCGCACGGCCGTCGTCCCCGGCCAGCGCGGGCAGCAGCGCGTCGACGATCGTGACCGGCACGCGGTTGCTGTTCTGGTACGGCGAGAGGCGTTCCAGCAGGACGTCCGTGCCCGTGCGGGCCACCGGCACCCCGTAGAACGTGCTCGCCGTCATCAGCGCCGTCGAGAAGCACCCGACCACGAGCGCCGGACGGAACCGCTGGTAGAGCACCTCGGCCAGGACCGGGCTGTCCAGCACGGTCAGTTCGACGCCCAGCTTCCGCGCCTCGCGCTCCAGCACCCGCGACCAGCGGGCGGGCGCCGTGGGATGCGGCTTGAAGACCACCTGCCGGTGCCCGCGCTCGACGGCCCCGCGCAACATCGTGACGTGCAGGTCCTCCTCCTCCTCGGCGGTGAGGATGGACAGCGCCGACAGGTACTGGCCGAGCAGCAGTGCCGCGCTGGCGGGAATCGCCGACTCGTCCTCCGCGTCGGCCAGTTCCGCCAGGACCTTCAGGAACGCCTCGGTGGGCACGACCTCCGGCGGTACGTCGAACTCGCCGAGCAGCAGCGGCGTCAGCCCCGGCACCAGGTCGAGGTGGAGGAGGCGGCGTACGCGCGTACCGACCAGCGGGTCGAGCTTGTTGCGGGTCGGGCCGTAGCTCATCAGCCCGTCGGCGTAGACCTCGACGGGCGCGTCCGTGAACAACTGGGTGAGGGCCAGGGCCGGGTCGACCTGGATGGACTCGACGACCAGCTCCACCGTGTCGTCGCCGAGCCCCCACAGCAGCCGCAGGTGCCGTTCCCACAGGGGGACGTCGTCCACGCGCGGCGACCAGGCGCCGGGATGGAAGGGCGCGACGGCCTCGTTCCACGAGAGCACGCCGTCGAAGCGGGTCCGCAGCCGCTCGAAGCCCGGCATTCGGTCGACGGAGGGCGTCGTCTCGGGCGTCGCGGCGTTGTTGCTGACCAGCAGCAGACGCCGGCCGGCCGGGCCGAAGCAGCCGCTGTCGATCGCGGCGGCGAGCGTGGCCGCGCCGTACAGGGTGGAGGCGAAGAAGATCTGCGTCGTGGGCATCAGGCGGCCGCCCCCGGCGCGGCGGACGCGGGCACGGGCCGGCGGCGCAGCCGCCGCAGCCGTCCCGAACGCTCCATGTCCATGGATTCCAGTGCGTCCTTGAGAACATCCTGCGGCATACGCCTGAGCGCCGCCGCACTCATCGCCCGCAATTTCCGGGCCACCGCCGGTTCGAACCTTTCGATGCCGCTCAGATGGTGGGAAATGATGGCGCAGTACGTGCGGACGGCTTTGGGAAGAAGACGGTCCGCGTCCGGGTCCTTCGCCGTCTCCTCGACGACCTGGTCGAAGGCGCGGATGAAATCGAGCTGCCGTACGTCGCCGATCTGCGTCAGCGAGGACGAGACGCCCCGCCGGTAGAAGACGCCCAGCGCGCCGAGCACCGCGAAGCTGTCCGCCTCCCGGTGCAGCCGCCAGATCCACGGCCGGTCCTCGGCCGTGCGCAGGCCGTCGGTGAAGTGCAGCAGTCCCCGGTCGGCGAGCCTGCGGTGGTACATGCCGGCCCACGCGTACGCGTAGTCGACGGAGGTGGAGCGGCCGGCGGGCAGGATCGCGTCGCGCGGCGACATCACGACCCCGCGCCCGCCGTGCGGGACGCGGTGGACCGTACGGGCGCGCCCGGTGCACTGCACATGGTCCGTGCGCACGAAGTCGCAGCCCAGCTCCTCCACCGTGGCCAGCAGGCGCGCGAAGTGGCCGGGGGCCAGCCAGTCGTCGCCGTCGAGGAAGGCCAGGTACTCGCCGCGCGCCGCGTCGAGCCCGGTGTTGCGGGCGGTGGCCAGGCCGCCGTTGGTCTCGTGTCTGACCAGGACCGCCCCCGGCAGATCGCGCTCGGCGCGCCGGAGTATCTCCGGCGTTCCGTCGGTCGAACAGTCGTCGACGAGGATGAACTCGAAGTCCTCCCGCGCGTTCGCGCGGAGGCTTCGAAGGGTGTCCGGGGCGTATGTCTGCACGTTGAAGAACGGCACGACGACAGAGAGCTTGACCACCCCGGCGACGCTAGGGCGCGCCACGGCATTCGCCGCGACCCCCGGAGGGATGCCGGGTGAACGAAGAATGGCGGAACGGTTAACCCGCCTGCTTTCCGGGCCGCGAATCCGATCGTCGATGTGCTGTTAACCGTTTGTTGCGGCTGAGTTGGGCCGTCAATCGGAATGCCTCCCTAGTTTCTTCGACGTGCCAGCAAGTACCAGCAATGCCCTGCGGATCGCCGTGATCGCCGATTCCGACACGCGATGGAAATGGGGCGCCCTCACCGCCCGCCGCATCGCGCCGGAATCCCGTGTCGACGGATTCCTGCTGCGCGGCCGGGCCACCCCCACACCCCGCCAGCTCGCCGAGGTCGGCGTGCCGGTCGAGGGCGTGCGGGAGGTGACCGCCGCCGAATTCGTCGCGGAGGTCGAACACGAGCCGTACGACGTCGTCCTGCTCGCCCTCGTCGGAGGAGCCGTGCAGGCGATGCTGCACGGCCTCGCGCCGCTGTGGCCGGGCACCGGCCGCCGGCCGGTCATCGGCACCGGATACGTCGGCGTCGTCTACGAGAAGCTGGCCGACGGGCTGCTGCTGCGCCACGGCGCGGACATCGTCCTGGCCAACTCCCTCCACGACGCGGAACGTTTCCGCGCGGTGTACGAGGGCGTGGGCGCCGACGCCTCGGCCGTGACCGAGGCGGCGCTGCCCTTCCTGGGCGGCGACCGCTACACGGGCACGGAGACGGGCACCGTCGTCTTCGCCGCCCAGCCCTCCGTACCGCAGTCCCGCGCCGACCGCGCATACCTGCTGCGCCGCCTCGTCCGGCACGCCCGGCTGCACCCCGGCCGCGAGGTGCTCCTCAAGCTCCGCAGCAGGCCGGGCGAGCACACCACGCACATCGAGGAACTGCCCTACCAGAAGCTCGCCGCGCGGCTGGAGGGCGGCACACCGCCCAACTTCCGCCTCGTCTACGGGCACATGGGCGAGGCGCTCGACCGCACCGACCTGCTCGTCACGGTCAGTTCGACCGCCGCTCTGGAGTCCCTGCACCGCCGCGTGCCGACCGCCGTCCTCACCGACCTGGGCGTGCGCGAGACCCTCGGCAACCACCACTTCCTCGGCTCCGGATGCCTGGCCTCCTGGGACCAGCTCGACGCCGGCCACCGCCCGCACCCCGACGAGGAGTGGCTCCGGCGGCAGGGAGTGGCCGCGGACGGCTCGTACGAAACGGCCTTCGACGCCGTACGCGAGCGGGTCGCCGCACTCCTGGAGCGCCCCGGCCTCCCGCCGATCGCCCCGTACTACACCTGCGCCACCGCGCCGGGCTACCTCCCCGGCATCCTCGCCCGCCACCGCCTCGACGGCGCCCGCGCCACCACCGACGTCACCGGCGTACGCCGCGTCCTGCGCGACGCCGTACGGGAGGCGGCGCGCGGGGCGTACCGCCACGGGGTGCAGCGCGTGGCCCCCGTCATCCGCCGCATGGGAGAACTATGAGCAGCCAGCCGCAGCAGCAGTTCAGTACGGCCGAGCCCGTGCCCCGGGTCCTGGCCGTCATCCCCGCCCGCGGTGGATCCAAGGGCGTGCCGGCGAAGAACCTCGCCGCCGTCGGGGGAGCGCCGCTCGTGGCGCGCGCCGTCCGGGCGTGCCTGACGGCCGGCCGCGTCACGCACGTCGCGGTCTCCACGGACGACCCCGCCATCGCGGCGGCGGCACGGGACGCCGCGGCGGCCCTCGGCCACGCCGGCCGGGTGGACTGCGTGCCGCGCCCGGCCGACATCGCGGGTGACACGGCCACCAGTGAATCGGCCGTACTGCACGCCATGGACGCCCACGAGGCGATGCACGGCGCGGTGGTGGACGTGGTGCTGCTGGTGCAGTGCACGAGCCCGTTCCTCACCGGCGAGGACGTCGACGGCGTCTGCGCCGCGGTCGCCGAGGACGGCGCGGACACGGCGCACACGGTGGCCCCGTTCCACGGCTTCGTGTGGCGCGGGGCCGCCCCGGACGCCACGACCACCGGCGCCGTCGGGGTCAACCACGACAAGAACTTCCGCCCCCGCCGCCAGGACCGTCCGCAGGACTACCTGGAGACGGGTGCGGCGTACGCCATGGACGCCGCCGGGTTCCGCAAGACCGGGCACCGCTTCTTCGGACGGACCGCCCTCGTCGTCACGGACCCGGCCCGCGTCCTGGAGATCGACGACCCGCACGACCTGGCCCGCGCCCGGGCGCTCGCGCCCCTCCTCGACCCGCGGGTCGAGGAGGGCGCCCTTCCGACCCGCGCGGACGTCGACGCGGTCGTCATCGACTTCGACGGCACCCAGACCGACGACCGGGTGCTGATCGACTCCGAAGGACGCGAACTCGTCGCCGTGCACCGCGGCGACGGGCTCGGCATCGCGGCCCTGCGCAGATCCGGCCTCAAGCTGCTGATCCTGTCCACGGAGGAGAACGCCGTCGTCGCCGCGCGGGCCCGCAAGCTGCGCATCCCCGTGCTCCACGGCGTCGACCGCAAGGACCTCGCCCTCGAGCGCTGGTGCGAGGAGCAGGGCGTCGCACCCGAGCGCGTGCTCTACGCCGGCAACGACGTCAACGACCTGTCCTGCCTGGCCCTGGTGGGCTGGCCGGTCGCCGTCGCGGGCGCCCACGACACCGTCCGCGACGCCGCCCGCGCCGTCACGACCGTCCCGGGCGGCCAGGGCGCGATCCGCGAGATCGCCACCTGGATCCTCGGGCCGTCCCTCACCCCCACCCCGTAAGACACCTCCCCCACCTACCCGTTAGGAAAACGAACCACATGAGCACCAACTCGCGCCTCCGCACCCTCGGTTCCAAGACCGCGGGCCCGGGCCACCCCGTCTACGTCACCGGCGAGATCGGCATCAACCACAACGGCGACATCGAGAACGCCTTCGCGCTCATCGACGCCGCCGCCGACGCCGGCTGCGACGCGGTCAAGTTCCAGAAGCGCACCCCGGAGATCTGCACGCCGCGCGATCAGTGGGACATCGAGCGCGACACCCCGTGGGGCCGCATGACGTACATCGACTACCGCCACCGCGTGGAGTTCGGCGAGGACGAGTACCGCGCCATCGACGAGTACTGCAGGAAGCGCGGCATCGACTGGTTCGCCTCCCCGTGGGACACCGAGGCCGTCGCCTTCCTGGAGAAGTTCGACGTACCGGCCCACAAGGTCGCCTCCGCGTCCCTGACCGACGACGAGCTGCTGCGCTCGCTGCGCGCGACCGGCCGCACGGTCATCCTCTCCACCGGCATGTCGACCCCGCGCCAGATCCGCCACGCCGTGGAGGTGCTGGGCAGCGACAACATCCTGCTCTGCCACGCCACGTCGACGTACCCGGCGAAGGCGGAGGAGCTGAACCTGCGGGTCATCAACAGCCTCCAGGCCGAGTACCCCAACGTGCCGATCGGTTACAGCGGCCACGAGACGGGCCTGCAGACGACGCTCGCCGCCGTCGCCCTCGGCGCCGCGTTCGTCGAGCGTCACATCACCCTCGACCGCGCCATGTGGGGCTCCGACCAGGCCGCGTCCGTCGAGCCGGGCGGCCTGACCCGCCTGGTCCGCGACATCCGCACCATCGAGGCGTCCCTCGGCGACGGCGTCAAGAAGGTGTACGAGTCCGAGCTCGGCCCGATGAAGAAGCTGCGCCGGGTCGCGGGCGTCGTCGCCGAGGGCGCCGACCGCGAGCCCGTCGCGGTCTGACCGGAGAGACGGTCGACGTCGCCGTGAACGGCACCCCCGCCACCGAGGCCCCCGGCACGCTCGCCTTCGTCGAGAGCCCGGTCCAGCTCCTGAACGTCCTGGAGTGGGCCCACGCGAAGGCAGCCGCCTCCGGGACACGGGCGCACGACCTGACGGTCGTCGTCCTGTCGCCCACCGACCCCATGACCCGCGGCCAGCTGCGCCGCATGGCGGAGCTCGCGCGCCACGAGGGCATGCGGGTGCGGTGGGAGGAGGCCCGGGGCGGGGCGGGGGCGCCGTTCCGGACGATCGGCGGTCTGGCGGGCGCCCTGCGCCGGGCGCGGCGCGTCGTGATCGGCGACCCGTTCTCGCGGTACGTACAGCTCCTGCTGACGATCACCCGGGCCCGTGAGCTGGTCGTCGTCGACGACGGCACGGCGACCATGGAGTTCGTGGCCCAGCTCACCGGCGGCGAGCGCCTGGTGCGCTGGCACCGGCGCGGCGGCCGGCGGGGGCCGCGCGACCTGGTGTTCGGGCCGGTTTCGGGGGCCGCGCGCCGCCGTCTCACCCCGTCCCGTACGCGCACGGTCGAGATCTTCACCTCGATGCCCGTGGAGGCGGCGCCGGGGGTCGCCGTCACCGCCAACGACTTCGCCTGGACGCGGGCCCGCTTCGGTCCGCCGCGCGTCTCGCGCGGCGCCGACCTGGTGGGGACCTCCCTGGTGGAGACCGGTGTCGTGGACCCCGACCGGTACGTCGAGGCGGTCACCGCACTGGCCCGCGCCCACGGGGCCACGCGCTACTTCGCCCACCGCCGCGAGAGCGCGGACAAGCTGCACCGGCTGGCCGTGGAGACGGGCCTGGAGATCGTCCGCCCCGATCTGCCGCTGGAGCTCATAGCCCGGCGCGGTCCGATCGGCCGGCTGATCCTCAGCTTCCCGTCCACCGTGGTCCACACCCTGCCGCTCGCCCTGGCGGGCACCGGCGTACGGGTCGCGGTCTGCGATGTCGACCCGCTGTGGCTGCGGGACTCGGCCTCTCCCCGGGCGCAAGGTTTCCTGACGGGCGTCACCACCACGGCACGGGACGTCCAGCGCCTGCCCGCCCTGGGGTGAATGTCTAGTTCGCCACATATATGACCTTGCTCACGGGCATCCGGGGCGCATCCGCCGGGCGGCCGGTCGCCATCACCCCTGCCCGGCACGGAAAACCCCAGGCCGCGAAGGGGAGGGGAACGGCGGAGCTTACCCGCCCCCGAAGGCGCCCAAGCGCCCCGCAACCGACTTTCTTTCCCCTATGCGGCTGAAGTTTTGTTGATCGCTGGCCGGTTACCCGTCAAACACGCCTACCCTTTCAGAGATGAGCCAGCTGATCTGCGAGTCCGAAGAAGCAGCACTGCCGGGCATGGGCATGGTCCCGCTCCCCGGCACGCTGCCCGAGTCCCTGCGCCTCGAGCTGATCGCCTTCCGCCGCGACCTGCACATGCACCCCGAGCTCGGGAACCAGGAATTCCGCACCACCGCCGCGATCAAGGCCCGCCTGGAGAAGGCCGGCCTGACGCCGCGCGTGCTGCCCACGGGCACCGGACTCGTCTGCGACATCGGCACGGCCGCCGCCGGCGCCGACGCGCGCCCCGTGCTGGCCTTCCGCGCCGACATCGACGCGCTGCCGATCCCGGACACCAAGGCGGGCGTCCCGTACCGCTCCACCGTTCCGGACCGCGCGCACGCCTGCGGCCACGACGTGCACACCACCGTCGTCCTCGGCGCCGGCCTGGTCCTCGCGGAGCTCGACCGCCAGGGCCTGCTGCCGCAGCCGGTGCGGCTGATCTTCCAGCCCGCCGAGGAGATGATGCCCGGCGGCGCGCTCGGCGTGATCGAGGCCGGCGGCCTGAACGGCGTCGGCAAGATCATCGCCGTGCACTGCGACCCGAAGGTCGACGCCGGCCGCATCGGGCTGCGCACGGGCCCGATCACCTCGGCCTGCGACCGGCTGGAGATCTCGCTGGACGGCCCCGGCGGCCACACCGCGCGCCCGCACCTCACCACCGACCTGGTGACGGCCGTCGCCCGGGTCGCCACCGACGTTCCCGCGCTGGTCGCCCGCCGCGTCGACGCGCGCGCCGGTCTCGCGGTGACCTGGGGCCGCATCGAGTCCGGCCACGCCTGCAACGTCATCCCGCAGCGCGCCGTGCTCGCCGGCACCGTCCGCTGCCTGGACCTCGACGCCTGGCACGAGGCGCCGGACCTGGTGCACGCCGCGATCGACGAGATCGCGACCCTGCACGGCGCCAAGTCCGAGATCAACTACGTCCGCGGCGTCCCGCCGGTCGTGAACGAGCACGCCGTCACCGAGCTGCTCACCGACGCCATGGCGGCCCGGCGCGGGCTGCACTCGGTCGAGGACACCGAGCAGAGCCTGGGCGGCGAGGACTTCTCGTGGTACCTGGAGCAGGTGCCGGGCGCGATGGCCCGTCTGGGCGTACGCACTCCGGGTGACACCGCCCGACGCGACCTGCACCGTGGCGATTTCGACGTGGACGAGTCCGCGATCGAGGCCGGAGTCGAACTCTTCACCGCTGCCGCGCTACTTGACGGACACCGTTCGTAATCAGCCACGGCGGCTTTCGTTCACGACGATCCGATAACAGCTGTCGTACGGTCGCTTATCCGGCATCTACGCGCGTTACGATCGCCGCGAAACCAGCGCCGGCAGAGGCGCTTCGGTCAGGTCGAAGGAGCCCTCCCTTGCGCCGCGTAACCAGGCTTGCCACTGTGGCCATCGCGTCCACAGCTCTCGCACTCTCCGCCACCGCGTGTGGCAAGACGTCGGACTCCGGTTCCGGCTCGAAGGAAGCCAGCGCCGCCATCGCGTACGACATCGGCGGGCGCGGTGACCAGTCCTTCAACGACGCGGCGTACGCCGGTCTCGTGAAGGCCGAGAAGGAACTGGACATCAAGGGCAACGACCAGGAGCCCTCCGAGGGCGAGTCGGACGCCGACAAGGTCCAGCGCCTCACCGAGCTGGCCCGCTCCGGCAACAACCCGGTGATCGGCGTCGGCTTCGCCTACGCCCCGGCCATCAAGAAGGTCGCGCCGAAGTTCCCGAAGACCACCTTCGGCATCATCGACGACACCTCGGTGACCGGTAAGAACATCGCCAACATGGTGTTCAACGAGGAGCAGGGCTCCTACCTCGCCGGCGTCGCCGCCGCCAAGGCCACCAAGTCGAACAAGGTCGGCTTCATCGGCGGTGTCGAGGTCCCGCTGATCAAGAAGTTCGAGGCAGGCTTCGCCCAGGGCGTCAAGGACACCAACCCCAAGGTCCAGGTGCTCAAGCAGTACCTGACTCAGCCGCCGAACTTCGACGGCTTCTCCAAGCCCGACCTCGGCAAGGCCGCCGCCCAGGGCCAGCTCGACAAGGGCGCCGACGTGATCTACCACGCGGCGGGCCTCGCGGGCTCCGGCTCGATCGAGGCTGCCGCCCTGGACGGCAAGTGGGCCATCGGCGTCGACTCGGACCAGTACAACCAGGCCGGTCTGGCGAAGTACAAGGCCAAGATCCTCACGTCCGTCACCAAGGACGTGTCCGACGCGGTCTTCAACCTGATCAAGTCCGTCAAGGACGGCAAGCCGCAGAACGGCGAGGTCCGCTACGGCCTCGAGGAGAACGGCGTCGGCCTCTCGGACTCCAACCCGGAGTACAAGAAGATGACGGACCTCATCACCGCCGTCGACAAGGCGAAGGCCGACATCGTCTCCGGCAAGATCAAGGTCCAGACCGCCCCGTAAGGTTGCCGGTCAGAACGTGACCCCGGGGGCCCGGTGAGGCGGTTTCCGCCGCCTCTCCGGCCCCCGGGCCGCATTCCCTGCCCGGTCTTTTCTTCATTTGGCGTTGCTACGCGCGTAGACGTTCGCTCAGCACGATAGTTTCGCCGCGCCCTGCCTCCTGCCTCCGCCTCCCGCCCGCCCTCCCGCTCCTTTCCGCCAAGGAGAGTGCGTCATCAACGCGTCCAGCCCGCCCCCCGCCGTAGAACTGCACGGCATCACCAAGCGCTTCCCCGGCGTCGTCGCCAACCACGACATCGACATCACCATCCGCAAGGGCACCGTGCACGCCCTCGTCGGTGAGAACGGTGCCGGCAAGTCGACCCTGATGAAGATCCTCTACGGCATGCAGAAGCCGGACGAGGGCACCATCACCATCGACGGGGAGCAGGCCGCCTTCCACAGCCCGGCCGACGCCATCGCGCGCGGCATCGGCATGGTGCACCAGCACTTCATGCTCGCCGACAACCTCACCGTCCTGGAGAACGTGGTTCTCGGCGGCGAGAAGCTGCACGGCATCGGCAGCAAGGCCCGCGACAAGATCAAGGAGATCTCCCAGGCGTACGGACTGAACGTGCGCCCCGACGCCCTGGTCGAGAACCTCGGCGTGGCCGACCGCCAGCGCGTGGAGATCCTCAAGGTCCTCTACCGCGGCGCGCGCATCCTGATCCTCGACGAGCCGACCGCCGTGCTGGTCCCGCAGGAGGTCGACGCGCTCTTCGCGAACCTCCGCGAGCTCAAGTCCGAGGGCCTGACGGTCATCTTCATCTCGCACAAGCTGGGCGAGGTCCTCTCGGTCGCCGACGACATCACCGTCATCCGGCGCGGCACGACCGTCGGCACCGCGGACCCGGCGAACACCACCACCAAGCAGCTCGCCGAGCTGATGGTCGGCAGCGAACTCCCGTCGCCGGAGACCCGCGAGTCGACCGTCACCGACGTACCGATGCTCCACATCGACAACCTCCAGCTCAACGCCACCGACCCGGACGGCGCGGTGCGCGAGGTGCTCGCCGGGATCTCCCTCACCATCCACAAGGGCGAGGTGCTCGGCATCGCGGGTGTCGAGGGCAACGGCCAGGCCGAGCTCGTCGAGACGATCATGGGCCTGCGCAGCCCGGACGGCGGTGTCATCACCCTCGACACCACCGACATCTCGCACGCCCCGACGCGCAAGCGCCGCGAGGACGGCATCGGGTACATCCCCGAGGACCGCCACCGCCACGGCCTGCTGCTCGAAGCGCCGCTGTGGGAGAACCGCATCCTCGGCCACGTCACCGAGAAGCCCAACTCCCGGCGCGGGCTGCTCGACCTGAAGGCGGCGCGCAAGGACACCGAGCGGATCGTGCGCGAGTACGACGTCCGTACGCCCGGCATCGAGGTCACCGCGGCCTCGCTGTCCGGCGGCAACCAGCAGAAGCTGATCGTCGGCCGCGAGATGAGCCACGCCCCCAAGCTCCTCATCGCCGCGCACCCGACGCGCGGTGTGGACGTCGGCGCGCAGGCGCAGATCTGGGAC
Source organism: Streptomyces sp. NPDC046122 (assembly GCF_056429965.1). Lineage (NCBI taxonomy): Bacteria > Bacillati > Actinomycetota > Actinomycetes > Kitasatosporales > Streptomycetaceae > Streptomyces > Streptomyces sp. NPDC046122. The sequence goes on from NZ_JBWKLQ010000004.1 coordinate 207,486, forward strand.
CAGATCCGCGAGGCGCGCCGCGAGGGTCTGGCCGTACTGCTGATCTCCGCCGACCTGGACGAGCTGATCGGGCTCTCCGACACCCTGCGGGTCATGTACCGCGGCCGCCTGGTCGCGGACGCCGACCCGGCCACCATCACCCCGGAGGAGCTGGGCTCGGCCATGACCGGCGCCGCCAGCGGTCACCTCGAGGCAGCCCCGGAGGACGAGGACCGATGAAGAAATTCGACAAGGACCGGCTGATTCTGGGTCTCGCCGGCCCAGTGCTCGCGCTGGTCGTCGCCATCGCGCTGACCTCGGTGGTGCTGCTCGCCTCGGGCCGCGACCCGTTCGAGCCGTACACGCTGATGGTCGAGAGCGCGCAGTACGCCGACATCCAGGTGCTCATCCTGAACCAGGCGGGCACGTACTACCTGGCGGCGCTCGCCGTCGCCGTCGGCTTCCGGATGAACCTGTTCAACATCGGCGTCGACGGCCAGTACCGGCTCGCGGCGATGATGGCGGCGCTCGCCGGCGCGGCCGTCGAGCTGCCGGGCCCGCTGCACATCGCGATGATCGTGCTCGTCGCCATGCTCACCGGCGCCTTCTGGGCCGGTATCGCGGGTGTCCTCAAGACCTTGCGCGGCGTGAGCGAGGTCGTCTCGACGATCATGCTCAACGCCATCGCCACCAGCCTGATCGCCTGGCTGATCCTCACCGACAACTTCGGTGTGCAGCTGGAGGGTTCCAACGACCTGACCACGGGTGAGATCGCGGAGTCCGGCTGGTTCCCGAGCGTCAGCATGGGCGACGGGGGCGAGATCTACGGCTTCACGTTCGTCGCCTTCGCGCTCGGCATCGTCTACTGGTTCGTCCTCAACCGCACCCGCTTCGGCTTCGACCTGCGCGCCACCGGCGCCAGCGAGAGCGCCGCCGCGGCCTCCGGTGTCGACGCCAAGAAGATGATCCTCACCGCGATGCTCATCTCGGGCGGTGTGGCCGGTCTCGCCGGTATGCCGACGCTGCTGGGCGACACCCACACGTACAGCCTCAGCTTCCCGACCGGCATCGGCTTCACGGGCATCACCATCGCCCTGCTCGGCCGCAACAACCCGGTCGGCATCTTCTTCAGCGCACTGCTGATCGCGTTCCTGGACAAGGCGTCCGCCGCGCTCGACCAGTACGGCTACGAGAAGGAGATCGCCACGATCATGCAGGGCCTGATCGTGATCGCGGTCGTCGTCAGTTACGAACTCGTCCGCCGCTACGGGCTCCGCCGCCAGCAGCAGAAGGTGGGCGAGGAGCTCGCCGCAGCCGCCCGCAAGAACCGTGAGGAGGTGGCGGCGTAATGAGTACCAGCACTGTCTCCGCCGTGAGCGCGGCGCCCAAGAAGAGCGCCCGCCGCAAGCTGTCCGTACCCGTCATCCTGCTGATCGTCGCGGGCGGGCTCGCCCTGGTCTCGCTGGTGCGCATCATCAGCGGCGCCGACGACCTGACCTCCGTCGGCCAGGTCTCCGGCGCGCTCCAGCTCGCCATCCCGATCGGCCTCGCCGGCCTCGGCGGCCTGTGGGCCGAGCGCGCGGGCGTCGTCAACATCGGCCTCGAGGGCATGATGATCCTGGGCACCTGGTTCGGCGCGTACGCCGGCTACCAGTGGGGTCCGTGGACGGGCGTCGCCCTCGGCATCCTCGGCGGCGCGCTCGGCGGTCTGCTGCACGCCGTCATCACCGTCACCTTCGGCGTGAACCACATCGTCTCCGGTGTGGCCATCAACATCCTCGCCGTGGGCGCCACCCGCTACCTGTCGAACTTCACGTTCGACAAGGCCGAGGGCGGCTCCTCCAAGCAGTCCCCGCGCATCGAGGAGATCACCAAGATCACCGTTCCAGGGCTCTCCGACTGGTTGCGGGACATCCAGGGCAAGCACTGGTTCTTCCTCTCGGACCTCGCCGGAGTCCTCGGCGGCCTGGTCACCAACCTGTCGCTGCTGACCGTCGTCGCGCTGCTGCTCATCCCGGCCACCATCTGGATCCTGTGGCACACGGCGTTCGGCCTGCGGCTGCGCTCCTGCGGTGAGAACCCGGTGGCGGCCGAGTCCCTGGGCGTGAACGTCTACAAGTACAAGTACATCGCCGTCGTCGTCTCCGGCGGCCTGGCCGGCCTCGCGGGGGCGTTCCTCGCCATCGTCGCGACCGGCATCTACCAGGAGGGCCAGACCGGCGGCCGCGGCTACATCGGTCTCGCCGCGATGATCTTCGGCAACTGGATGCCGGGCGGAATGGCGCTCGGCGCGGGCCTCTTCGGCTTCACCGACAGCCTCAAGCTGCGCGGCGGCGCCGAGAACGTCCACGCGATGCTGCTCCTGCTGGCGATCCTGCTGCTGCTCGTCGTGTTCTGGCAGCTGTACAAGAAGAAGTACCTGCCCGCGGCGATCTCCGCGGTGGCCGCCGTGCTCCTCTTCGTCTGGTACTCGCTGACCAACGAGGTCCCGAGCCAGTTCGTGGACGCCGCCCCGTACATCACCACGCTGCTGGTCCTCGCCCTGTCCGCGCAACGCCTGCGGATGCCCAAGGCGGACGGCATGCCGTACCGGAAGGGCCAGGGCAAGTGACGGGCGCCGCGGCACCGGCCGACTGGGAAGCCCTGCGGGAGGCGGCGCGCAAGGCGATGTCGCACGCGTACGCACCGTACTCGGGCTTTCCGGTCGGCGCCGCGGCCCTCGTCGACGACGGCCGCACCGTCACCGGCTGCAACGTGGAGAACGCCTCCTACGGCCTCTCCCTGTGCGCCGAGTGCGGCCTCGTCTCGCAGCTCAACGCCACCGGCGGCGGCCGCCTGACGCACTTCACCTGCGTCGACGGCGGGGGCGACCTCCTCATGCCCTGCGGCCGCTGCCGGCAGCTGCTGTACGAATTCGGCGGCCCCGCGCTGCTGCTCGACACGTCGGCGGGCATCCGCACGCTCGCCGACATGCTCCCCGACGCCTTCGGCCCACAGCACCTGGCGCCGGGCACCCCGGAAGGAACCTGAACTCCATGGACGTCATCTCCGTCATCCGGACCAAGCGCGACAAGGGCGAACTGAGCCCCGAGCAGATCGACTGGGTCATCGACGCCTACACGCGCGGTGAGGTCGCCGACGAGCAGATGTCCGCCCTCGCGATGGCGATCCTGCTCAACGGCATGAACCGGGTCGAGATCGCCCGCTGGACCGCCGCGATGATCAACTCGGGCGAGCGGATGAACTTCGCCCAGCTCTCCCGCCCCACCGCCGACAAGCACTCCACCGGCGGCGTCGGCGACAAGATCACGCTGCCGCTCGCGCCGATCGTCGCCGCCTGCGGCGCGGCCGTGCCCCAGCTCTCCGGCCGGGGCCTCGGCCACACCGGCGGCACGCTCGACAAGCTGGAGTCCATCCCCGGCTGGCGCGCCCTGCTCTCCAACGAGGAGATGCTGAACGTCCTGGAGTCCACCGGCGCGGTCATCTGCGCGGCGGGCGACGGGCTGGCCCCGGCGGACAAGAAGCTGTACGCGCTGCGCGACGTCACCGGCACGGTCGAGGCGATCCCGCTCATCGCCTCCTCCATCATGTCCAAGAAGATCGCCGAGGGGACGGGCTCGCTCGTCCTGGACGTGAAGGTCGGCTCCGGCGCCTTCATGAAGAACATCGAGGACGCCCGCGAGCTCGCCGCCACCATGGTGGGCCTCGGCACCGACCACGGCGTGCGCACGGTCGCCCTCCTCACCGACATGTCGACCCCGCTCGGCCTCACGGCGGGCAACGCCCTCGAAGTGCGCGAGTCCGTCGAGGTGCTGGCCGGCGGCGGCCCCCAGGACGTCGTCGACCTGACCCTCGCGCTCGCCCGCGAGATGCTCGACGCGGCCGGCCTGAAGGACGCCGACCCGGCCAGGGCCCTCGCCGACGGCTCCGCGATGGACGTCTGGCGCCGCATGATCGCGGCCCAGGGCGGCGACCCGGACGCGGCCCTCCCGGTCGCCCGCGAGCAGCACGTCGTCCACGCGTCGGAGTCCGGCGTGCTCACCACCATGGACGCGTACGCCGTCGGCGTGGCCGCCTGGCGCCTCGGCGCAGGCCGCGCGCGCAAGGAGGACCAGGTCCAGGCCGGCGCGGGCATCGAGCTGCACGCCAAGCCGGGTGACAAGGTCACCGCCGGCCAGCGCCTGATGACCCTGCACACGGACACCCCGGAGAAGTTCGAGTACGCACTCGAAGCCCTGAACGGCGGGATCCTCACGTCCCCCGAGGGCACGGACTTCACGCCGAACCCGATCGTGCTGGGCCGTATCGCCTGACGCGCGAGCACGCACACAGGAGCGGGGGGGGGGGGGGGCCCCCCCCCCCCCCCCCCCCTTTTCCCCCAATTCCCTCGTCCCCCCCAAGTTTCTTCCCCTTGATGTCCCCACGATAACAACTCTCTTCCTTTCCGTCCCGGAGGACACCCCCCCCA